>CAZULT010000076.1:0-18252 GCA_964621295.1 uncultured Anaerolineaceae bacterium
CTGCCGCATCCCAATGCGGACCGGCTGATCCTATGTGACCTGTATGATGGTAAGGAGCAACACACCGTCTTGACCGGCGCGCCGAACCTGTTCGAATATAAGGGCAAAGGCAAATTGCCCAAACCCATCAAGGTGGCCTATGCAAAGGAAGGGGCTACTCTGTATGACGGGCACGCGGAAGGACAGGTGCTGATGACGCTCAAACGTGCCAAGATCCGTGGAGTTGAGTCGTACTCGATGGCTTGCTCCGAGAAGGAACTGGGTATCTCCGATGAGCATGAAGGCGTCATCCTGCTCGCTGATGATGCCCCGGTGGGGAAACCACTCGCGGAGTACATGGGCGATGCCGTGCTGGATATCGCCATCCTGCCGAACATGGCGCGTTGCGCCAGTGTGCTCGGCGTGGCGCGCGAACTAGCAGCCCTTACCGACCGGCCGCTAAAGAAGCCAGAGACCCGTTTACAGACTGCCGGGACTACGATCGAGGGTTTGGTAACGGTCGAGATCACCCAACCTGAATTGAATCCGCGCTTTGTGTTTGGTCTGATACGGGACATCACGATCACCCCCAGCCCGTACCAGGTGCAACGCCGCCTGCGCCTGGCGGGTATGCGCCCAATTAATTGTATTGTCGATGCGACCAACTATGCCATGGTTGAACTCGGAGAACCGTTGCATGCTTTTGACTACGATGTGCTGGCCAAGCGGGCCAAAGGGAAACCCGTCAAGATCCACACCCGGGCGGCCAGTGACGGCGAAAAGCTCACCACGCTGGATGGTGAACAGCGCACCCTTAACCCTATCAACGTACTGGTCTGTGATCAGGCTGGACCACTGTCGATAGCGGGAGTAATGGGCGGTTTGGAGTCGGAGGTGACGGAAAGTACACATAACGTCTTGCTTGAAGGTGCCGCCTGGAATTTCATCAACATTCGCCGGACCGCCTTTGGGCACAACCTGCATTCAGAAGCCTCCTTCCGCTTCTCACGCGGGGTTCACCCTGCGCTGGCGGAACCGGGCGTACAGCGTGGGCTGTACTACATGGCCGCATGGTCGGGTGGGGTCGTGGCACCCGGGTTAGTGGACGAATACCCGCTTCCACCGAAGGACCCGCTGGTGGAAGTTACGCCCCATGACGTCCGGCGTCTACTTGGCATTGAACTGACCGCTAAAGAGATCGCCGGCCTGTTGAGCCGGTTGGAGTTTGAATGCAAGGTCGTTGGAGAGCGAGTGGCGGTACAGACCCCACCCATTCGCATGGATATCGGAGAGGGCGATGTCGGCCTGGCTGGTGTGTTGGAAGAGATCGCCCGGCTGTATGGTTACGATAACATCCCGGAGACGCGCATGGCGGATGAACTTCCGCCCCAGTCGGGCAATCCGCGTAACGAGTGGGAGGAGGCTCTGCGGGACAAACTGGTCGATTTGGGTTTCCAGGAAATTGTCAGCTACCGTTTAACCTCGCCTGAGCGCGAGGCACGCCTTGGGGTCACCGGTCAGCACGTGAGTATTGAAAATCCCATTTCGCCCGAAAAAAGCGTGCTACGCCGCAGTTTGCTTTCAGGGGTGTTGGATGTTCTTGAGCGCAACGTTCGATTGCGAGAAGGGCTGGCGCTGTTTGAGATCGGTCCGGTTTTCGAGCCGGGCTCAAACGGTTTGCCCGATGAGCCGCACAAACTTGCCATGGCGTTGACCGGGTTGAGACAGGAAACGGCCTGGGATGTGCCAGCCAGCACGACGATGGATTTCTACGACTTGAAAGGCTACCTGGAACAACTACTGGCCGGCTTGCGAAGCGCACGAATCGCTTTTACGCCCGCGGAAGCGATCCCATTCCTGCACCCGGGCAAAGCGGCCGAGGTGCAGGTGGATGGCCGCGTGGTCGGCGTCCTGGGCGAGCTGCACCCACTCGTGAAAGACCAGTACGAGTTTGAAGACCCCCCGGTGATCGTGGCTGAATTTGACCTGGCGACTCTTCGGACGGATTCCATCAGCTATGAGTTGGCGCCCGTGCCTGCCGTGCCTCCTGTGTTGGAAGATATTGCTTTGATCCTGGATGAATCTATCCCGGCTGCGCAGGTGGAAAGCCTCATTCGGCAGACTGGCGGGGAGCTCGTCACCGAGGTCAGGTTGTTTGACCTTTATCGCGGCGATCAAATCGGCGCAGGGAAAAAATCCCTGGCCTATAGCCTGACGTACCAGGCGGATCGGACGCTGACTGACAAGGAAGCCGCAGCGATCCGGCAAAAAATTGTCAAGCGCTTGGAAAATGAACTGGGCGCAAAGCTACGGAGTTGACCGAAATAAGACACAAGTACCGCTTGCGTGCTGTCTTTGTTCTCCTGTATACTAGGATCATCGCAAGCTCGATGATTGGAGGAGAGTAGATATGGACAAGAGAACAACCGGCATCATCGCCACAGTCGCAAGTGTATTGCTCTGCGGGTGCCCCGGGATATTTCTGTGTATCTTTGGTGCAGCCACAGCCTTGGGAGGCGGAACCATGACCCTGGGAGACACATCCCAACCGATGGATCCCACCTTCGGATATGTTTTTCTATGCCTTTCATTGATCTTCATTGCTATCCCCATCGTGGTCGGGTTCTTCACGTTGCGCAAGAAACCGGAGGAAGTAGCTCCGATCAGCGATGAACCCCTGCCGCCTGCTTCCTAACTGCGAAGCGCGGACCGGGCCCTGCACCTGCAGAGCCCGGTCTTTTGATTTACAAGAAGCGTTGCGGTCGGATCCTGCGTTACTTGACGTTTATCTTAAAGGCCACCTGGCATCTAATATCGTTGCCGGCTATCAGCCCCCAGGTGGTGGTATACGAACCGCGCCCCTCGGGCGCCTTCATCCTGACGGTCAAGGTGACCTCCCCGCCTGGATCTACATTCTCAGGAAGGTCGTAGACGCGGTCCTTGTGAATTTTTTCGCCGCTAAGGTATTCGAAATCGTAATCCCCGTGGTCCCAGGTCTCTGCCCCAGAGTTTCTGAAGGTCCATTGCACCTCGAAATTCGCATTGCGTGAAAAGCTTTGATTATTGGGGGGGTCTTGTGAGACCAGGTCACAACCATTTCCAACAGATCGTGCCGTGGGGGTGCTGGTGATGCTGGGGGTCCAGGTGGGCAGGATGATCACAACCGTATCGGTTGGGGAGGGTGTAAGGCTGGCGGTCTTGGTGGGCGGTACTGTCGCCGTGGCTGTTTCCGTGGGAGGCAGCGCGCGGAGGGTTTGTGTCTGAGCGGCGCCGGCGGTTTCGGCGATAACGGTTTCGAGCGGTATAGCGGGCGAGCTCCTGACAGGGGGAGCGGTCGCAACCGGTAACTCGCAGGCCAGGATGAAAAGCAACAATCCCAGCGAGGCGATCAAAAGGTGGACGCGTTTCTGGTTCATGCTTCCTACCTTTACCTGGTCTCAAAGGAGAAAGGTAACGTGCAAAATTCCCGCTGACCAACTTTCAATGTCCAATACAGGTTAAAAGAGTCTTTCTTTTGGGGCGCCGTGAAGGTTAACCCTATGGATACGGTGTTGCCTGGATAAACGGTTGCAGGAATATCGTAATAGGCTCTGTCGTGAATGCGAGCACCGCCCTTGAATACCACGTCGACGCCCTTCTTGGGCCAGGTTTTGGAGCCCATGTTCTTGACCACCCAGGTTACCTTGAACCTGGATTTGGGACTGAAGGCTGTGCCTACCGGAGGGGATTTTGACAGGACAAGACAGGCCCATTCCTTGCCTGTGAAGTAATTGTATTTATCTTCGTCCACTTCTTTCGTCGGTGTTGAGACGGTCGTTGCGCCTGCGCTCTCGTCGCCGCTTGTGGTGGCCACAAACAGCAGGCTGGTGTCCAGCGTTTCGGTGGGGAACAGGAAGAGCACCGTCGCAGTTGCGGTCGGCGTCTGTGTGGGGGTCCGGGAGGGTGCGGCCGTGTCGGTTGGAATGGCAGGCGTGTTGGAGGGTGGTATGGCGGTGATCGTCTGGGCCTGGGCAATCGCGGCGGTACTTGCTGCAATGGTTTCCACCGACCCTGGTGCCAGAGTGGGTGGAGCGGGCGGAGCGATCAAAGACTGTGGTGCGCAACTAGCAACACCCGTTACCAGGATCATCAAACAGAGGATCCATACTTCTTTTGCCCTTTTCAACACGCCTCCTTCCACCGATCAAGCCGCTAGCGGTCGTGAGGTTATTTCACCACGATGGCCGTGTACGGATAACAGAAGCCGCCTTCCAGTTTCCAGGTCATGACGTGTTTGCCCCTCTCTGCTGGCGCCACGCCATCGAAAATGACCGTGAAGGTTTCGCCAGACTTCACTTCCGGGAGTGTGACAAAGGTAGCGCCGCTTTTGGTAAGGTTCGGGCCGCTGAAGTAGGTCAGATCTTTGCCTGCTACCCATGTCATTTTGCCGTTATTAACGATGGTCCACTTGATATCAAATTCGCCGTTGCGGTTGAATTCAGACCAATCTGGGAAGGGCTTGGCGATCACGTCGCAGGAATAATCTGCTCCCGGGTTGGTGCCGCCTCCGCCGCCACCCCCACCTCCGCCCCCGCCACCAGAAGGCTGGATCACAAAGGGCGTGGCGGTCGGCAGGATCGGGGTCAGAGTGGGCTGGGTTTGCGTAGTGACCAGGGTCGGGCTGGCCACAGGCGCATTTGCTGTTTCCTGTGCCGCCACCGTCATGGCCACCGAAGTGGCGATTTGCCCCTGAGCTTCGACCGTCTGCGCGACCGATGTGGCTACCTGGGCGGCAATTTCCTCAGGACTCGGTCCTTGTGCGGCAGGAAAGCACGCCGCCAGCAACAACGCAATCCCCAGCATGGGGACTACCATTCGTAAGAGAGTAGATGCACGAGTCATGCGTGTCTCCTTTATCACGTGGATACCTTTTCATTGTTTTCTTGTTTTCCCGGACCGATTCCCAGAGGCTTCCATTTCTTCTCGTCTTTCAAACGGTGCTGCAGGCCGTGCCGGTCGTGAGTCAGCTCGAAGCCTTCGGGTTTGATGAACATCTCCTCGCCATCGAGCAGGCCGGTGATGCCGGCCTGGCCGGGTTCCGGCCGCTTGTTCTGGCAGTATGGGCAGGTGGCCGGATCGTGCGCCTGGTATGCGGTGGGTTCTTCGTACGTGGTTACATAGCCTTCGTAATTGCGCAGGATGATCTTGTGGTCAGAGGCGCTGATCTGGTAATTGGGCATGACCGGGATCTTGCCACCGCCTCCGGGTGCGTCCACGATGTATTGTGGGACGGCGTAACCTGAGGTATGCCCTCGCAGGCCCTCGATGATCTCGATACCTTTGGCAACCGGAGTGCGGAAGTGCCCGGCACCTTCGACCAGGTCGCACTGGTACAGGTAGTATGGGCGCACGCGGATGCGGGTCATCTTCTGGACCAGTTCGCGCTGGATGTGTACGCAATCGTTCACGCCTGCTAATAGGACGGATTGATTGCCTAGTGGGATACCAACGCGAGTCATGCGGTCGCAGGCTTCAGATAATTCTTGCGAGATCTCGTTGGGATGGTTGATGTGGATATTGATCCACAGCGGGTGGAATTTCTGCAGCATGTCACACAATTCCTGGGTGACGCGCATGGGCAGGAAGACCGGCACGCGTGAACCGATGCGGATGATCTCGATATGGGGGATTTCGCGCAGGCGGGTGAGGATCTCTTCCAGGATCTTTGGGGCCAGCACCAGCGGGTCCCCGCCGGAGAGCAGCACGTCGCGCACCTGCGGAGTGCGTTTGAGGTACTCGATCTGGGCTTCGAATTCCTGGCGTGAGAAGGTCTGGCCGGGGTCGCCTACGATGCGCGAGCGCGTGCAGTAGCGACAGTACGAGGCGCACTGCGTCGTCACCAGCATCAACACGCGGTCCGGGTAGCGGTGCACCAGTCCAGGTACGGGCGAATGGCGGTCCTCTGCCAGCGAATCTTCCATCATGGCGGTGAAGGCCTGCATCTCCTCCGCTCGCGGAATGATCTGCTGGCGAACCGGATCGTGGGGGTCTTCTGGATTG
This sequence comes from uncultured Anaerolineaceae bacterium, assembly GCA_964621295.1. Classification (GTDB taxonomy): domain Bacteria; phylum Chloroflexota; class Anaerolineae; order Anaerolineales; family Villigracilaceae; genus JAABUE01. The sequence continues at coordinate 6,019 of CAZULT010000076.1, forward strand.
ATCAACGATATGAAATAAGGGGTGATGTCCACACGGAACAATCCGCTGCTTTGGAGAGCTTTACGTTCGCTCTCAGTCAACGGGAGGATCTTTTCGATTTCCTCGACCGTGTTCAGGCGGTGGCTTAATTGCCAACGCCAGTCGTCCCATTTTTCATCGGGAACGTCGGCGTAAACAGGGGCGCGCTTGGAGAGTATGGGGCTTGGCATGATTTTATCCTCCGAGTTAGAGAAAATGACTAAAGTGGGGGCGAACAGGATCTAAAATAAACATGGAGGGTCATGGTCAGGGCGAAAGAAACCCCCGAAAGACAGGGATCGATCCGCTAACCGGCGGAAAGGCCTATTCATAATGGTATTGTAAAAGGAAACAGGGTGCGGGTCAATGTCCATTAATTCCTATGCGGTGTGGAAGAAAGGTAAAATAGGGTAAACGGTTGGTTTGGAGATGCGATGACACCTGTTGCAGTCGTTACAGACAGTACTGCCAGTATCCCTGAAAGTTTGCTGGATGAATTGGGCATTCACGTGGTGGCATACTATATTCACCGCGGTCAGGAAGTGCTGCGTGACTTGGTGACGGTCGACCGAAACGAGTTCCTGCAGTGGATGCAAGCCACGACGACCCTGCCAACGACGGCCAGCCCTGGGCCCGGCGATTACCTGGAAATGTATCGTTCATTGATCGCACGCGGCATCCGCCAGATCGTCAGTATCCATATGACCTCCAAGGGCAGCGGCGCTGTCCAGGCTGCCACAGTGGCCCGATCCATGCTGAGCGAGGAGGCGCCGCAGGTACGCCTTGAGGTGGTGGACACCTTGAACGTTTCGCTGTGCCAGGGCTGGATGGCTATTGAAGCTGCGCGAGCGGCTCTCTCTGGTCTCCCTTTGGACGAGGTCCTTGCCTCGGTGAAAAAGATGATCCCCGTGACCAGCATGATCCAGACTGCAGATACGTTGAAATACCTGTACATGGGCGGTCGCATTGGCATGGCCAAACGCCTGTTGGGGTCGCTGCTTAACATCAAGCCCCTGATCGGCATGCGAGACGGCATTATCGTGGCGCTTGGGCAGGCACGCAGCCGTGCGGGTGCCTACAAAGCCATGGCTGACATGCTGGCCGAAGCCGTTGGCAGCGGAAAAGCCAAGGTGGCGTACGTACATGCAGGGGCATTGGAGGAGGTGGGGAAGATCAAGCTTCTGGTCGAGCAGCAGGTGGAGGTGGCTGAATCTTTTATCGCTGAACTCTCTCCTGCGCTGGCGGTGCATACCGGACCGGGCACAGCCGGATTGTGTTATTATCCGGTAGAATAAAAAACTAGACGACCCGCAGGGTCGTCTTTTGCTAAATGGAGGATACGATGAACAATCGTCTCGATGACTTCCAGGCTTACCGTTCCCGGATGAATAAGCGCATTCTTGAGATCGGCAACCGTGGGATCAAGCGCTTCTTCAACCTGGACACCATGGCCTACAAGGATGGCGCGCTGGATACGAAGACGAAAGAAATGTTGGGCCTGGTCGCGTCCATGGTATTACGCTGCAACGATTGCATTGATTACCACGTGCTGGGTTGTGTGGACGCGGGCTGCTCAGACGCAGAGCTGTCCGAAGTCTTCAACGTGGCCCTGGTGGTAGGAGGAAGCATCGTGATCCCCCACCTGCGCCACGCTGTGGAAAGCCTGGATCTGTATAAAGGAAACGCGCAACCTGAAAACGAGTGAGAACCTTGAATGTCGACCTGGAAAGCCTGACTGTCCTCCATAACCGTGAAGACAAGCGCTTCGAGATCCGCGTGGACTCATACCTGGCCGAATTGACGTATCGTATACAGGGGGAGATGATCAACTTCCCTCACACCGGCGTGCCTCGCGCGTTGGAGGGGCAGGGTGTGGGCAGCAGGCTGGTCAGGACCGGCCTGGAGTACGCACGGGAGCATGGTCTAAGAGTAAAGACGCACTGTTCGTTCGTGACGGCTTATCTGGAACGGCATCCTGAATACCAGGATTTGATCTAGAACCGAAGTGGTGTGAGATGATGAACTCGCGTTACTTTTATTTCGTAAGTAGCGCAAGTTGCCCTAATGCGCCACGCCTGCCAGAAGTACGGTACGTCTCTTTACTGGGGAGGCTTGTAACGGAGAATATACAGGTCGTTCGATTCGCTCAGCACATAGATGAGGTCACCTTCTGCCACAACAACATCGGTTGCGCCATCTTCGATGCCATAATAGGCTAATTCCTTCGGATCCTTCGGGTCCGAAAAATCGATCAGGTGGAACCCATCAAACCAATCGGCCATATATACCCTATCTTCCGATGCTCCTCTCAGTTTTGAATACACAGGCCAGTGATAGGATATTTCGCGAATCGGCTTGTCCGGGTTGCTCAGATCGAGAATGGATAGTGTGGCTGGCTCTCGCCCCGCAAGGATCGAATCATCCAGGAAGACCAGATTGCCGATGAAGAAAGCATTCCATGGATTGAATGGCAAGTTCTCATAAGTTCCAGCTTGGGTAAGGTTCGTGGGATCAGAGATATTAAATGTATACAAATTGTCATCTTCTAAAATATAGAGATAGTCTCCTGAGCCGTTGAACCCATCTATGTAATCGAAACCGGTGATATCGGGTTGGTGGCTGATCCGTTTGGGGCTGGCAGGATCGGAGATATCATAAGCATAAACCCCCTGATTGGCATTGATAAGAAAAGCAAAGTCCCCATTCAAACTCATGCTGAAGCGTTCCCCGTTTTCATCAAATGGATCGTGGCGCCATACGACGGTCGGCTCTCGGGGGGATGAAATATCTATGATCTGAATTTCGTCGGATAGCAAGAAAATGTAACTGTCACGCATCCCAATCACATAGTAATAGTCGCCGACATCGTATTCGTTCAGGAGAACGGGCGTAGCAGGATTCGTGAAATCAAGGATATAGAGCATTGTTTCGTCTGTTGGCAGGACGCCTTTGTCACCGTCTAGATAAATTTCGCCTGCCAGGTCGAAGAAATGTCGAAACGAGAAATCGAGAAAACCCATTTCCACGGGCTGATCGAGGTTAGAGATATCGAAGAGCCTGTAAACACGCTTGACCGCATCCCAGGCGATCATCAAGTGTCCGTAAACCTGAGCAGAGTAGCCGTCGAACTCCAGACCGCCCCGCTGCGACGGTGCCTCTGGATCAGAAAAGTCATAGAACGTCAATACTATGTGTGGGGGTTCAGCGCTTTCTTCACAGTCATAGCAAGTTGGTGATGTGCTTTCAGTTTCATACCCGATACCTCCTGTAAGGATGTTCATGTAGCCGTATTCGTAATCAGGATAAAACGCGAGTTCTTCAGGGGCGAGAGGGTTGGAGACGTCCAGGATGGTAAGGCCTGTAATGGATTTCTTGTTCTTTCCTTTGAAATAAAGTCTGTCCCCATTTACAGTTACGGAATAACCGACCTGTGAGGGGGAATACCGGTACACTTCCCTAGGTCCTCCTGGATCAGAAATGTCAACCACGACCAGCCCTGGCTGGTCGACCTTTGTTTCCTCCAGAGCAAGAAAGGCATATTGGTCGAAGATGGCGATATCGTTGATGTTGTACTCCGAAAAGTAATGGCCGATTTCTACCGGCCGTTCCGGTTTGGCAAGGCTGTGAATATAGACCGCGTGCTGGTCCCATTCGTATTGGGTGCATTCGATGCAACCGATCGTGTAGAGAAATCCATCGTGGATCCTGACCTCCCAGATGTATTCCCCGCTCAAGTCGATAGAGCCCAGATATTGCGGGTTCGTTGGTTCGGAGACGTCGACCACGTGTAGCCGATTGTCTTTCGCCAACCCGAATTTGCCGTAGGTGATATAAGCGTACTCCTGATAAAGGTCCACGTGCAGGAGTTCGCCAGGAATGATCTCAGTCTGGCCGACGATAGTCGATTGATCGGGATCGGATATATCCATGATCACTAACCTCTGGTTTGATACCCCGTAAAGATAGTGCCCACTTACTGCATCTATACTGAACCCTTCTCCAATGATATTGACCAACTCGACGTTCAAGGACTCCCCGGGTTCCAAGTAAGCGGTTGGCAAAGAAAAAGGTGTGAGCCAATCCCAGTAGGCATACCCGGCGCAGGCGATCGTCAGAATAGATAACCCATAGCCCACGCCTGTGGTAATCTTCCAAGCAGGCGGCAGTTCTTTCAGGAGCCAGGAAACTAAATGAAATCCTGCCATCCCGGCACACGTCGCGAGGATCGGAAAAAGCAAGGGGGTTTCATAATCTGCGCTATAGAAGAAGAAGTCATCCACGAAGTAGAAGATCAGCAGCGGAGGCATCACACCGAAAGCTGTTAGGCCTAGCCTCAGAAAGAACCATTTAGGCTTTATAGCAGTCCGAAAGAGGATCCCCAGTGTGCCTACCAGGAACACGCCGAATGTGATCCCAAGCCACATAAAGAGGATGTTGCCATAGCCTTCGGCAAAAGTGATATAACCGGCGATCAATCCTGCGATAAGTTGCAAGAAAATGGTGGAGACCCAAAGGATTCCACTGAGAACTTTTTTGAGTGTGTTCATTTCCACCACCTGTTTGTTTCTTGAATTCTAGCAAAAGACTGTCGGGCTTTCAGCTCGTTGCAGAGCCAGCGAGAACGCGCCACGCACTTCCAAGGTGCGTGGCACGTTAATCGAAAAACACTTCCACTAATCCTTCGGGCGTCTTCTCCGGCGGAATGTACGACTTCACGAAATTTTCTTAATTCGGTGCGTCCGTGAAATTCTCGTGAACAAATTCCATATCAACTAAATTGCTCTTTCGCTCCCCCACCCATTCGCGATAATTGGAAAACGCCCAATTGGCACGATCGCGCACAAGCCTGGCTTCGACTGGGTTGCGGTGGATATGCCTGCAGAGGCGCAGAAGGTACCAGTAATCTTGGACAGCGATGGACCGAAAGCGCCCTTCAAACAGGGTGCCGGTACGCGCGTACATCACTTCATGCTCACGAATCGCTCCACTTCCCAGCCGGTCACCACGGCCAGCACAGCATCGCCGGGCTTGACATCCACGACGCTTTCTCCGCGCACGGCCGCGCGCTTGCGTACGGGTGCCGCATCCAGGCGCGTCGATTTCGACGCAGCCTTGAGCAGGTGCAAGGTGGCTACCAGATTGGGCTTGCCGATCGCCAGACCAGCCAGGGCCACGCCTTTTGGTAGGGCCCAGGCGATCACGCCGCGCCCATAACGCCCCTGCGAAGGGAAGTCGCTTGCGGGTACGCGCTTGGCCTTGCCGTCTGAAGCGACCAGGAAGATTTCGCCTTTCTTGTCGGGCATTACTTCGGCGCCGACGACTTCATCGCCCACGCCCAGCTTGATACCGTTCACGCCTGCGGCCACCAGGCCCATTGGTCTCACGTCCTCTTCCTTGAAACGGATGGCGAAGCCGCTGGACGCCGCCAGAAGCAGATCTTTTCGCCCATCGGTCAGCAGGGTCCAGCGCATCGCATCGCCTTCATTGACCTTGGCGAGAGTGAAAGACTGCGCGGATGGTCCGGGCAGTTCGCTGGTCAGTGATTTCTTGACCATGCCGCCGCGCGTCACGCTAAGGATGTAGGTCTCTTCGGGCAGGGCCGATCTCCGACCCGGTAGGGTAAAGACTGCACCCAGGCTGTCGCTCTGGCGCAGCGGGCTGAGCCGGTGCCAGGGCGTACCTTCGCCGAGCTTGTCGGCCTGGGGCAGGGTATGCACAGCAATGGCGGCGGCCGCACCATTTTCTGCAACCATGTAGAGCGTGTCTGTGGTCATGGCTTTTACCAGCCAGCGCGGGGCCTCGACACCGCTGGGACGGGGCGTTTTTCCATCGCGTGTGCGCGAGACCGCCCCTTCGGCTGTTACGCCAACCCAGACGGTCTGTTCGGGCAGCAGATCTCCTGCGGTCAGTGGACCGGCAGCCTTGCCTTTCTTGAGGCTGACGATCTGTGTACGACGGCGATCGCTGTAGGCCTGCTTGACTTTGAGCAATTCCTCCGCAACCACCTGGCGCATCTTCTTGGGTGATTTCAACAACCCTTCCAGGTTCTTGATAAGCGCTGCGGTCTCTTTGTATTCCGTCTCGATTTTTTTGCGTTCTAGCGCAGCCAGACGGCGCAGTTGCATCTCCAGGATGGCATCGGACTGGACTTCAGTCAGCTTGAAGCGTTTCATCAGTCGCGTGCGGGCTGTGTCCACATCCCGGGCAGCCCGGATGAGCTTGATGACCTCGTCCATGTTCTTCAGCGCCACCAGATAACCTTCCAGGATGTGTGCGCGCTGGCGGGCTTTGTCCAAATCGTACTTCGCGCGGCGTCTGATAACGGTCAGGCGGTGTTCGAGATAGACGCGCAGAGCCTGCTTGAGCGAGAGCAGACGCGGTTCACCGTCCACCAGCGCCAGCAGGATGATACTGAAGGTGGATTGCATGGGTGTGCGGCGGTAGAGCTCGGCCAGCACCTTCTCGGCATCCACGTTCTTGGTCAACTCAATGACGATGCGCATGCCCTGGCGATCGGATTCGTCACGCAGGTCGCTAATGCCTTCGATGTTGTTTTCGCGCGCTAATGTGGCGATGCGCTCGATCAGGCTTGATTTATTGATGGTGTAGGGCAGTTCGGTCACGAGCAGGCGCGATTTCCCGCGCTCCATTTCCTCGATATGCACTCTGGCCTGGATGGTCAGGCGCCCGCGCCCAGACCCGTAAGCGGCTTCCAGACCCTCCTCACCCTTTTTTTGGATGATGACCCCGCCGGTGGGGAAGTCCGGCCCTTCCACGAATTGCATCAGTTGGCCCACGGAGACGTTATCCAACTTCTCCCAGCGTTCGAGCATGTAGATCAACGCGTCAACCACTTCGCCTAGATTGTGAGGCGGGATGGAGGTGGACATGCCCACTGCAATGCCAGTGGCGCCGTTGACCAGCAAGTTGGGAATGGCGGATGGAAGCACGGCTGGCTCGCTGAGTGTGTCATCAAAGTTGGCAGTGAAATCTACGGTATTCTTATTGATATCAGCCAGGATATCGAGCGCGGGCAAGGCCAGGCGAGCTTCGGTATAACGCATCGCGGCTGGCGGGTCGCCGTCGATCGAGCCGAAATTGCCCTGGCCATCTACCAGCAGGGTGCGCAGGGAAAAATCCTGCGCCATACGCGCCATGGCCTCGTAAACGGCGTTGTCGCCGTGCGGGTGGTATTTACCAAGCACTTCTCCCACGATGCGTGCCGACTTCTTGTAGGTGCTGCCGGCACGCAGGCCCATGTCGTACATGGCGTACAAGATCCGGCGCTGGACAGGCTTTAATCCATCACGGGCATCCGGTAAGGCGCGAGCCACAATGACGGACATGGCGTAATCAAGGTACGCCTGTTGCATTTCAGTGTCGATATCGATTTTCTTGACCAGGCCGAGTTCCATATTCTCTCCACAACGAAAATATACACAAAGGACGCAAAGGTCACCTAGGATTGACCGGGAGTCCTTTGTGCCTTTTGTGATTAAAGATTGAATTAATGTTCTAAGTCCGGGCCTTATCTTAAAGGAGAAGGAGCAAAGCGTCAAGTGCGGTGGCATTCCGGCCGTGTTTTTACCCCCGGCAACGGAACGGTGGAATGGACGGGATGATCCTGGAAAACCGCAAGGTTATCTCAGCGTTCGGAATAAAAAAAGGGACGGTTCTAATAGACCGTCCCTTTTAGGAGGTTGGGGTTGACTTAATCTGCGGGTGTAGGCTCGGGGATTTCTGTCAAGACTGTGGTGTCGGTTTCCGGTACTTCTTCTTCGGCCGGAGGGTTGAAACGACCTTCGGTGAAGCCTGTACCGGCCGGAATGAGTTTGCCGATGATCACGTTTTCCTTCAGACCGAAGAGCGGATCGGTGCTGGAGGCAATGGCAGCCTGCGCCAGAACCTTGATGGTGTGCTGGAAGGAGGAAGCCGACAGGAATGAGTCTGTGGATAGCGAAGCCTTGGTCACGCCCAGCAGGATTTCAACGAACTTGGCCGGTGTCTTGTCAGCGGACAGGATTTCCTCGTTGATCCGCCGGATCTCCAGACGATCCACAGCATCTCCCGGCAGGTACTTGGTGTCTCCCGGTCGGGTGACCTGTACCTTGCTCATCATCTTGCGGATGATGACTTCGAAGTGCTTGTCGTGGATATTCTGTCCTTGCGAGCGGTAAACCTTCTGGACCTCGCTCAGCAGGTACATCTGGCAGGGTTCCCTGCCCTGAATGCGCAGCACACGATGTGGATTGAGCGAGCCTTCGGTCAGCGGCTGCCCCGCTTCCACCTTGTCGCCTTCTTTGGCCAGCAGGCGGGCGGTGGTGGGGATGTCGTAGGTCTTTTCTTCGGTCTGGTCGTAAGAGACTATGACCTGCCGGCCTTTGCGATCCACGCGGACGCGCCCGGCGTGTTGGGCGGTGATGGTGGCGTCGTCGAGCGTGGCCAACACTTCACCGACTTTGACTTCACTTTCGTTCTTGACGGCGAACTTCCAGCCTTCAGGGATAGAGTAGCTGTCGCTGATCAGTTCGCTGTGCCGAATGGTCACCTCGCGCAGGTCTGCATAGCGTTCGGATTGCATGATCGACACGCTGCCGTTGATCTCCGCCACGACTGCTTCACCCTTAGGTTGTTTACGGGCTTCGAAAAGTTCCTCAACACGGGGAAGACCGGTTGTGATATCGGCGCCACCGGCAGCTACACCACCGGTGTGGAAGGTGCGCAGGGTCAGCTGGGTGCCGGGCTCGCCAATGGACTGGGCGGCCACAATACCTACAGCCGCTCCTAAGGAGACCATGTCTCCGCGACCCAGATCGATGCCATAGCATTTCGAGCAGATCCCGTGCGTGAGTTCACAGGTCAATGGGGAACGGACTTTGACCTCTTCCACCCCCGAGGAGGTGATCCTGCGTGCCAGTTCGTGGTCGATGATGTCGTCGCGTTCCCCGATCACTTCTCCAGTCTTCGGGTCGATGACGTTCTCGGCCAGCAGGCGGCTGTACAGGCGCACGCTCAGGGATTGCCCGGCCACATCGTCCGATTTGCGGATCCAGATCCCATCCTTGGTGCTGCAGTCGTGTTCGTTGATGATGATGTCCTGGGCGATATCCACCAGGCGGCGGGTCAGATATCCCGCATCGGCCGTACGCAAAGCCGTATCCGCCAGACCTTTACGTGCACCGTGTGTGGAGATGAAATATTCCAGGGCGGTCAGGCCTTCGCGGAAGTTGGAGCGGATGGGCAGGGGGATGATGCGACCAGAGGGGTCGGCCATCAGACCGCGCATGCCTGCCAGCTGCGAGATGGTGGAGAAACCGCCTTTGGTGGCGCCTGAGTTGGCCATGGTGGAAAGGTTTCCGTCCGGGTCCATGTGTTGCTTGACTGCCTCCGACACCCGGTCGGTGGTGGCCTGCCAGACGTTGATCTCACGTTCGTTCTTTTCCTGCTCGGTCAGCAGGCCGCGTCGAAAGTCGCGCTGGACCACCTCGATTTGCTGGAGCGCTTCCTGGATAATTTCTTGTCTTTCGGGCGGAATGGTGATATCCGCAACCGAGAGAGTCGTTCCAGAGCGCATGGCGAATTCGAACCCCATGCCCTTAATGCGGTCAGCGACATTCGTGGTGATCTCCTGTCCACACAGTTCGTACACTTCAGCGATCAGGTCTTTGACGCCGCCTTTGTCCAGCCGGTCGTTCATGAACTGGACCTCTTCGGGCAGGATGCGGTTGAAGAGCACCCGTCCGACAGTCGTATCAATTAAACGCGTTTGCGCTTCCTCCTGTCGATTGCCTTCCTCATCGTACCAGGTAGTGGCGAGCACTTTGATCTCAGAGTGAATGTTCACCTGATCGAGCTGGTAGGCAAGCTCGACTTCGTCCAGGTCCGAGAAGGCGCGCCCATCCCCCTTGTGAGCAGCCTTGTGCAACATGGTGAGGTAATACACGCCCAGCACCATATCCTTCGAAGGCGAGATAATCGGCTCGCCGTCTGCGGGTTTCAACAGGTTCTTCGAAGCCAGCATCAACTCGCGCGCTTCTTGCACAGCCTTCTGCGAAAGCGGTACGTGCACTGCCATCTGATCGCCGTCGAAGTCTGCGTTGAAGGCAGTGGTGACCAGCGGATGCAGTTGGATGGCGCTGCCTTCGATCAGGATCGGCTCGAAGGCCTGGATACCGAGGCGATGAAGCGTTGGGGCGCGATTCAGGAGCACCGGGCGGTCTTTGATGACTTCTTCGAGCACTTCCCAGACCTCGGGCCTGTTGCGTTCGATCAGGCGCCGTGCGCCTTTGACGTTGGCGGCATAGTTGTGCAGGACCAGACGTGCGATCACGAATGGACGGTACAGTTCCAGAGCCATGGTCTTAGGCAATCCACACTGGAAGAGTTTTAATTGGGGTCCGACCACGATCACGGAGCGACCGGAATAATCGACGCGTTTCCCAAGCAGGTTGCGTCGGAAACGCCCCTTCTTGCCTTTGAGCATATCGCTCAGGGACTTCAATTCGCGCCGGCCGCGGCGGGAGAGCGCCTTGCCGCGCTGCGAGTTGTCGATCAGGCTGTCCACCGCTTCCTGCAACATGCGTTTCTCGTTGCGGATGATGACATCTGGTGCGCCTAATTCAAGCAGGCGCTTGAGGCGATTGTTGCGGTTGATGACGCGCCGGTACAGGTCGTTCAAGTCAGAGGTGGCAAATCGGCCGCCGTCCAATTGCACCATGGGGCGCAGATCGGGCGGGATGACAGGCAGGTTGGTCATGATCATCCATTCCGGACGATTGCCGGAACGCCGGAAGGCTTCCACCACTTTCAGGCGCGAGGTGGCTTTTTTGCGCTTCTGCTTCGATTTGGTCGTGCGCACCTCATGCCAGAGCTCTTCCGAGAGTTTGTCAAGATCGAGGCGGCGCAGGATGTCGAAGAAGGCCTCAGCACCCATGTCGGCGCGGAAGACCTGCCCCCAGCGCTGTTTGAGTTCACGGTAGCGGATTTCGCTTAAAAAGGTGAAGGGGCGTAATTCCATGAGCTCGTCGCGTAGGCGGGAGCTTTGATTGTGCGAGGCGTTCGATTGGTCTTCCAGAAGCCCGCGCAGGGTTTCCATTTCATCGTCCGCATGGGCTTTGATGCGGGCTGCTTCTTCTTTCAACTCCTCGTTTTCTCGCGCTTTTTGGTCCTTCAGTTCATTTTCGATGGACTCGAGCTTCTTCTGGACGACCTTTTGCACCTGGCTGATATGCTTGGCTGCGATGGTGACATTGGCATCGATAATTTTATCGCCAGTGACTTCAAAGACGATCGCCTTGGTTGCCGGTTTTCCCATCTTGTCCTGCAATTGCTCTTCCAGGCGTTGACCTTCCTTGATGATCGGATCGAGTTCGGCAGCGATCCTTTCATCATAGCCCTGTTCCAGGGCGGTCATTTTCTTCTTGTTTTCGTTCATGGTTTGATCACGGGTCGTCTTGACCTCCGCAATCTTGGCATTGATCTGGTTGGCCTGCTCGCGCTCGGAGACGGAAATCTCGTCTTCCAGCTTTTTGAGGGCCTTCTCGCGGGCGTCCTCGTCCACGTAGGTGACGATGTACTGCGCAAAGTAAAGCACCCGGTCCAGGTTGCGGCGCGAGATATCCAGAAGCAAGCCCAGGTAAGAAGGGATACGCCTTGTATACCAGATGTGGGCGACCGGGGTGGCCAACCCAATATGTCCCATGCGCTCACGGCGTACAGAAGCGCGGGTGACTTCTACTCCACATTTATCACAAATAATTCCTTTAAAACGAGGGTTTTTATATTTCCCACAATAGCATTGCCAGTCCCGGGTCGGCCCAAAAATGGCTTCGCAAAAAAGCCCGTCTTTTTCCGGGCGCAGGCGGCGATAATTGATTGTCTCTGGCTTGAGCACTTCGCCGTACGACCAGGACAGGATCGTTTCAGGCGAGGCCAGGCTGATGCGTAATGCGGTCAGTCCTTTGGTTTCCACTAATTCGCTCCTCATCTAACGGAAATGGGTTTGTTCTCGTGTGGTTCAAACAGGCGGGCAGCCACGTTAAAAGAGACAAACAAAGGCAAGCGCTTTAAGACCTACCGTCTTAAGCGCTCGCATTGTCCTTCTCATATATATCTTTGCAACATTACTATTATATGCCTTTTTACGCTGGAGTCAAGTGGGCGAACTGATATTCAGACATAAGTTCGGACATGGAGAACGAGTTGGTCGAAAGCTAA
>CAZULT010000077.1:0-10470 GCA_964621295.1 uncultured Anaerolineaceae bacterium
TTCACCAGATTGGAGATCGTGCTGGTGATTACGAACTTCAGACCATTGGATATTCAACCACTTATAACCACACCAAGCCCTTGAAACTATGTTACGTAGCTTTGTTGCATTTCCGGTATTGGCGCTGGTCGTAATTCTCCAATCCGCTGTTATCAGTCGCATATCGTTGTTGAGTGGCTTTGGTGATCTTATGTTGGTTGTATTAGTGGCCTGGGGGTTGCAGTCTGGGGCGATCTCCCCTTGGCTGTGGACCCTTTTGGGAGGGTTTCTGGTCGGTTTTGTGACTAAGGTTCCCTGGCCTGCGATCTTGTTGGGATACTTGCTGGTTACTCTCATGGCGCGGTTATTGCAACGCAGAGTTTGGCAGGCCCCTTTGCTGGCAATGTTCAGTGTGACTTTCTTAGGAACGGTATTTGTCAATGTGCTTGTGTTCATCAGTTTACAAATCGTTGGCAACCCAATCACCTTTAACGAGGCTATCGGCTTGATCATGCTCCCTGCTTTGTTGTTAAATTTGTTGTTCTCTCTGCCAGTGTATTATATGATGCGTGATCTTGCGCGCTGGGTGGATCCTTCTACGGAGGTTGAATGAGTTCTACTTCTACTTCCCCCCAGACACAATTCACAATTTGGCGTCTGTGGGCGGTCTTTGGAGCTGTAGGGGTTATATTCGGGATCCTGTTGATGAGGTTGGTAGTCTTACAAGTCATCCAGGCGCCCATTTGGCTCGAACAGGCCATTGAGAATTACACCACGACGGTTTCTGTGCCGGCAGCCAGAGGGATCATCTATGACCGCAATGGCTTCATCCTGGCAGGGAATATTGCATCCTATAATGTGGTTATTACCCCCGCCAATCTCCCCGATTCTGATGCGGATATTCAAGATATTTACCGAGAGTTATCGCAGCTTATCGATGTACCAGCCAGCCAGGGATCCGTTGAGGACGCCAAGTTGGTGGCCGAATGTGTCGAAGGGCCTGGAATTTCTCAGTTGGTAGGGTTAGGAGATTCTCTGGCTCCCTATCGGCCGGTAAAAATCAAATGCAACGTCGATGAAGAAACAGGGCGCATCATTCGGGAGCGCGCGGTCGACTGGCCGGGCGTATCGATTGAAGTTGAACCGATACGGGAATACCCCACAAGTTCGCTGACGGCCAATGTCATTGGCTTCTTAGGTCCAATTCCGGCTACGTTGGAAGATCAGTACCGTGAGAAAGGGTTCGTACCTAACCGGGATAAGATCGGTTATGCGGGTGTTGAAGCTTCTCTGGATGATATATTGACGGGCCAGCCAGGTCTAAAGGTCATCCAGGAGGACGTGGCAGGGAAGGAATTGAGGAATTTGGAACCCCCCAGGAATCCGGTTCCGGGCGATAACATCGAACTTACGATAGATACCCGCCTGCAGTCCGCCGCACAGGCTGTCTTGTTATCAGAGATTCAATCCTGGAATGATTATTTTGGTAGGATCCGCATCTCTAGCGGTGTCATCATTGCCATGAATCCCAAAACCGGTGAAATCCTTGCGATGGTCACTTATCCTACCTATGAGAACAATCGCATGGCACGCTTCATCCCGGCATATTATTACGAGCAGCTCAGCGAGGATCCTCGCCGGCCGTTGCTCAATAATGCCATCCAGGCTGAATACCCTCCAGGATCGGTGTTCAAACTATCGACAGCGACTGGGGCGATCAATGAGGGCGTAGTACAACTTGGTCAGGAAATCCAGGCTCCGGGTCAATTGCTCCTGTGCGAACAGTTTTCCCCAAACGACCCATGTACAGACAGCAATACGCGACCCTTCGTCGATTGGATTTTCGATACCAACCCCGACGGGTTCGGTGTGATTGATTACTTGCGTTGTATTGCATATTCGAGCAATGTCTGCTTCTATAAGCTTGGAGGCGGGTATGGTGACGAGATCAAAGAAGGGCTTGGTATTTTTCGGTTGGGAGAGTATGCGCGCGCTATTGGGTATGATCAGCCTTCAGGGATTGAATTATTGGGAGAGCAGGATGGTTTGATCCCCTCGCCGCAATGGAAACGCATCAACCAGGGTGAGAACTGGTCGACCGGTGACACGTATATCGCATCGGTGGGTCAGGGCTACGTGTTAGCCACGCCACTGCAGGTGATCATGTCGGGATCTACGATCGCGAATGACGGTAAATTGATGCAGCCGACCATCGTCCGGGAGGTCACTGATAGCGAAGGCCGGGTCAAGCAAATCTGGTTTAATCCTGCCGACCTTTCCACCTGGGAACCGAAGGATGTATTCGATGAGCAAGGACGTGTCAAGCGAGTTTGGGTAAACCTGTATGACTTGGGTACCGTCGATGAGTTACCGGTTGGCAGTTATCAGATTTCTCCTTTCACCCCAAATGCGAAATGGGACATCACTACTACACCGATGATAGAAGGCTACAGTTGTGAAGGAGCGTACTGCGATAAGACCGGTGAAATAAAAGTGGTCGATCCATCTTCAGTGGATGCTGTCCAGACAGGTATGCGCATGGCTATTACCGAACCGCGCGGTACCTTGAACAAGATCTTTTCTGGATTTCCGATAGCGGTGGCTGGCAAGACGGGCACCGCCGAGTACTGCGATGACGTGGCTTTGAAAGCCAACCGCTGCCAGTTCGGCCAATGGCCGACGCATTCATGGACACTGGCCTATGCACCTTTTGAAGACCCTGAGATCATTATTCTTGCGTTCGCCTATAATGGCGGTGAGGGAGCCAGCGTGGCAGCTCCAATGGTATACCGCGTGATGGATGCCTATTTCGAACTCAAGGCGATCGATATTGCCCGCAATGAGGGCAATTAGCCCTTGTTGGTATGCGGCCTCACTCCATGCTATAATTCGGAAATTATTCCGGGAAAGAGCGAGAAATTGCGCGTGCGCTGATGGATAAGCTTGTCACTCCCTTTCAAATTAAAGGTTTACGTGACGGTCTTCTGATCACCTTGGCAAAAGGGGAGTGGGAGCTGCTCGAACCTGCCCTGCTGGAGCATATCCGGTCTCAGCAAGCTTTCTTCAGTGGCGCTCGTGTGGCTTTGGATGTCGGCTCGGTGCCATTCCGCGTTAATGAATTGTCTGCTTTGAGGGATAAACTTTCCGAGCAGGGCGTATCTCTGTGGGCAATCCTCAGCGAATCTCCGGTCACAGAACAAACAGCTCAACTCTTAGGGTTAGCTACTCGTATTTCCAAACCCCGACCGGAAGAACAACGGAAGTATGCTTCGGAGGATCTCGGCGAGGAATCGGCACTTTTCGTCAGCAAGACCGTCAGGTCTGGCAACCGCATCCAATTTCCTGGCCATGTAGTCGTTATGGGAGATGTCAACCCGGGTGCCGAGATTATTGCGGACGGTAATATCATCGTATGGGGACGCGCGCGCGGATTGATCCACGCTGGCGCCAATGGCAATACGGACGCTGTGATTTGCGCCCTGGATCTTTCCCCAATGCAATTGCGGATTGCGGACGAACTGGCGACGAATTTATCAGACCTTCATGAGAAACCTGTTCCAGAAATTGCTACATTGAACGGCGAGGGAAAACTCAGTACTGAACCCTGGCAGCCAAGTTGAGAATACAGGATGACTAAATGAGTGCAAAGATTGTGACGATTACCAGTGGGAAAGGCGGAGTAGGAAAGACGACCGCCGTTGCCAATATCGCTGTTGCCTTAGCCTCCGAAGGATTGAAGGTTTGCTGCCTGGATGGAGATATCGGATTGCGTAATCTGGATGTAGTCATGGGGTTGGAAAACCGTATTGTCTACGATCTGGTTGACGTCATCGAAGGTCGCTGCCGCTTAAGGCAGGCCATGATCCGCGACAAGCGCTTGCCAGAAATG
Source organism: uncultured Anaerolineaceae bacterium (assembly GCA_964621295.1). Taxonomy (GTDB): domain Bacteria; phylum Chloroflexota; class Anaerolineae; order Anaerolineales; family Villigracilaceae; genus JAABUE01. The sequence continues at coordinate 3,869 of CAZULT010000077.1, forward strand.
TATCTCATCCCTGCCGCCCAAACGCGCGATAAAAGTGCTGTTTCACCATCAGACATGGTCCGCTTGTGCGAGGAATTGCGGTCTGAAGTCGATTGGGTGCTGATCGATTCGCCGGCTGGCATCGAGCGGGGATTTCGCAATGCGATTGCTGGCGCCGACCAGGTTGTGATTATCACCAACCCGGAAGTTTCTGCGGTGCGCGATGCGGATCGCGTCATTGGGCTTTTAGAAGCAGAAGAAAAAGCCTCACCAGCATTAATCATCAATCGGCTGAATCCTTTCATGGTGAAGAATCACGACATGCTTTCTGCAGAGGATGTTCTGGATCTGCTGGCGATTGAATTGATCGGGATTGTGCCGGAGGACGAGAACGTCATCGTTGGCACCAACCGTGGCACTCCGATTGCGCTCGATCCCAAGAGCAAGGCTGGACAGGCTTTTCGAAACGTTGCCAAGCGACTACTGGGTCAGACTGTGCAGTTCATTGATTTGGATACTCAGGGGACTTTATGGGCGCGTATACAGCGCCTGACAGGGACGAAGTAATATGAGTAGCTTTTTGGATCGCGTCTCAGGACGTAAACGGAGCGCTCAAAATGCGAAAGAGCGACTGCAATTGGTCTTAATCCATGACCGAACCGATATTACTGCGGTCGAACTTGAAGCCTTGAAAGACGAAATACTGGCTGCCATTTCCCGGCACGTAGATATCGATCCGAACGCTGTCCAGATCGACATCGAACGTGATGGGCGGGAACAGCGTCTCGTGGCGGATATTCCACTCAGGAGCGTTGCGCGGCGCCGGACCGGGTAGGATGTATGCTACGCGGAATATCATGGCGCTATTTTGATTTTTGGCTGTTGGGGGCTATCGTATTGGCTACCGCATTTGGAACAGCGATGATCCGTTCTGCCGTTGCTGGTAACGAAGTGTTGTTACCTTTAATCGTTAGGCAAGTGTATTTTGCCTTCCTTGGGCTGGTGGTGATCTTCGCGGTCGCCATGATCAATTATCGCTATTGGATCTCTTTGTATATTCCGATCTATGTCGTGATGAGTGTCCTGCTGTTTGCATTGTTCCTCAGCGCGCAGGCTGTGTTTGGGGCAGCCCGGTGGTTTACGGTGGGCGTGTTGTTCTTGCAACCTACGGAATTTGCAAAGATCGCCATCATCCTGATTTTGGCGCGTTATTTCGAAAAGTCCAAGGACCAACCAAGGGATTTGCGCTGGATAGCCATGAGCTTGGTCTGGGTCTGGGGTTTGACGATCTGGATCTTCTTGCAGCCCAATTTGAGCAATGTCGTTGTGATCACGGTCATCTGGTTTAGTTTGTTATGGCTGAACGGATTGCAATGGAAATATTTACTAGCCTTTGGGCTGGGCGCGCTGGTGGTGGGGTTGATCGGGTTCCCGTTCCTACAAGACTACCAGCAACAAAGGATTCTAAATTTTCTTTTTCCCGATCCGAACGCCACCTTCGGGGCTACGTACAATGTGCAGCAAGCTTTGATTGCAATCGGCTCCGGTGGATTGTTCGGGAAAGGATACGGCCAGGGCTCTCAGACCCAATTGCGATTCCTGAAGGTGCGGCACACCGATTTCATCTTTTCAGCAGTTTCTGAGGAATTTGGGATGGTCGGAGCAATCCTTGTGATCCTCGTATTGGGATTTATTATCTGGCGCTGCATACGCGCTGCGCAGCTGTCAGGCGATGTGGCTGGTTCTGCGATCGCCTACGGAGTTGCCATACTGATCTTTTTCCAGGGGGCAGTCAATATCGGGGTGAATATGAATATTGTACCTGTTTCAGGCCTGCCGTTACCTTTCATCAGTTATGGAGGCAGCGGTCTGACTTCGCTCATGCTTGGCATTGGCCTGGTGGAAAGTGTAGCCATGCGCCACAAAGCACTAGATTTTTAACATTGGAAGAGTATGACGACAACCATGGTTCCAGCTCGTACGCGCGTTGCACCTTCGCCGACCGGGCATATGCATCTCGGGACTGCCCGTACCGCCCTATACGACTACCTGTTGGCTCACAAGACTGGCGGACAATTCATACTTCGGATAGAGGATACGGATACCCGGCGTACCGTCCCAGGGGCAGTCGAGGAGATCATTCAAGGTTTGCGCTGGTTGGGCATTCCTTATGATGAAGGCCCGGATGTTGGGGGTAATTTTGGTCCATATACCCAGACCGAACGGCGCGAGATCTATCGTGAGCACGCCCAACTGCTGGTGGAGAAGGGCGCCGCTTACCCGTGCTTTTGCACGCCAAAACGTTTGCAGGAGATGCGCGAGCTTCAGCGAAGGGAGAAGGCTCAGTTCCATTACGATGGCGCTTGCCGCAGCATTGATCCTGATGATGCAGCTCGTCGGGTTAAGGCGGGCGAGAAGTATGTCATCCGCTTTGCGATGCCGAAAGAAGGTGCCACAGTAGCTCGCGATCACCTGCGCGGGGAGATCCTGACAGAGAATCAATATCTGGATGATTATGTGCTGTTGAAGTCTGATGGGCTGCCGACCTATCATCTGGCAGCTATCGTCGATGATCATTTGATGGAAGTAACACATGTACTTCGCGGGGCTGAATGGTTGCCTACCTTTCCCCTGCACGTAAATATCGTACGCGCTTTCGGTTGGCAAGAACCGACTTGGGTCCACCTTTCGGTTTTTCTAAAGCCAAGTGGAAAAGGGAAAATGAGTAAGCGGGAGGCGAGTGCGGCGATCAGAGACGGTTATTCGATCTTTGTCAAAGATTTACAGGGGCTGGGTTATACCCCCGAAGGAGTCTTGAACTGGATTGGTTTGATGGGGTGGGGTGTTGCCCAGGATGATCTGATGTCTCTGGAGGAAATGGTATCGCGCTTTGATGTTGACCGGTTGACGCCTTCACCGGCCGCCATAAACTTTGCGAAACTCGATCATTATAACGGGGCGCACATTCGCCGCTTGCCAGACGAGCAGTTGGCGGCGCGTCTAAAACCGTTCTACCTGGACGCAGGCTACCACGTGGACGATGCGACCCTTCTGGCCATCGTTCCGCTCCTGCGGGAACGATTGGTCACATTAGACGATTGCCTTGCCTTTGGGGGTTTCTTCTTCAAGGATCAGGTTGACCCCGATCCGGGCGAGCTGGTAGCCAAAGGACTGGATGCCAGCCAATCTGCTGAGATTGCCAGAAAGGCTTACCGGATTTTAGAATCGCTGGAGGAGATCATACCAGTCACGGCCGAGCCTCCGTTGCGCGAATTGGTCGAAAAGCTGGATCTGAAACCCAATCAGGTTTTCGGAATATTACGTGTAGCCATAACAGGTCAAACAGTCAGTCCCCCATTGTTCGAAAGCATGCAGGTCATCGGCAGGGAAAAGGTGTTGGAACGCGTCGGGCGAGCGATCGAGTTATTGGAAGGCATGATGTAAAAATCCGGCTGGAGATGAATCCTGCAGATACATTTAATATAACCGGGCGCTGGCAGCAAGAGGATTGCTGCCGGTTTGCCTCACAACAGCAGCGCCATCAGGTAGTTGTCGAGGTATTCGCCGTCTCGATAGATGGCGTTGAGTCTCTTTCCTTCGACGACAAACCCAAATTTCTCGTACAGCCGGATCGCCTTCTGATTGCGCTCGAACACAGACAATTCGATGCGTGAAATGGCGCCGGTTTTTTGCGCCCATTCGATGGCCCGGGTCATCAGCCGGGTGCCGATACCTTTCCGACGCTAATCCTGGTCGACTGACATACCCAGGGTGACAGCGTGCCGGATGGATTTGCGTTCACTCCCCTTACAGTTTAACATCCCACGATCTTTCCGCTGATTTCAGCGACAAGGAAGAGAGAGTTGGGTGAACGCGCAAAACTAGCCAGAATGTTGCCTTCCTCTTCTACGGTACGCGTGATTTCCCCGGGTGACAGTTCGATGTTTGAAGCGGGCTCTTTGCTCAGCCGGTTGATATTGGGAATGATTTGTTCGGCATCAGAAGGCTGTGCGGCGCGAATGGTGACTTCCATACTTATTGGGGTTTGAAAAGCGAGTATTGTACGACCCACACCAGCTGTGCAACTGCCGGCAATCCTTGATGCGTTTCGTCGGCGTTTGTACTTGCGTCAGGTATCGGCCCGGATACTGGTTCGCTTGCCTTACGGCTAAGCCTGCTTTTTTACTATCTTGGCCCAGGTATCGCGCAGCGGGACCGTGCGGTTGATCACAAGATGGTCTGAAGCGCTGTCAAGATCGACACAGAAATAGCCCTGCCGCTCGAACTGCAGCCGGTAGCCGGGGTTTGCATCCGTCAGGTTCGGCTCGACGTAGGCTTCCAGCACTTCCAGCGAATTGGGGTTAAGAAATTCTTTGAAGGAATCGCTATCAGGATTTTCTACAGTGAACAGGCGGTCATACAGGCGCACCTCAGCCGGGACGGCGTGCCCCGCAGAGACCCAATGAATGGTGGATTTCACCCGGCGTCCGTCCGGCGCGTCGCCTCCGCGCGTGGCTGGATCGTAGGTGCAGTGCACTTCAGTCACCTCACCGGTCTTCGGGTCTTTGACAACGTTTGTGCAGGTTACAAAGTAAGCATACCGCAGGCGCACCTCGTTGCCCGGGTAGAGGCGATGGTATTTGGGTGGTGGTTCCTCGCGAAAGTCCTCCTGCTCGATGTACAAAATTTTCGAGAAGGGTACTTTTCGTGTGCCGCCCCCCGGGTTCTCAGGGTTATTGATCGCCTCCAGCTCCTCGACCTGCTCATCGGGATAATTGTCGATGATCAGTTTGAGCGGGCGCAGCACACCCATGCGGCGCGGGGCGCGCAGGTTCAGGTCATCGCGAACGCAGGCCTCCAGCAGGGCGATGTCGATCACACTATCGGCCTTGGCGACTCCTATACGTTTGATGAAATCATGAATGGCCTCGGGGGTATAGCCGCGTCGTCGCAACCCCCTCAAGGTGGGCATGCGCGGGTCGTCCCATCCGCTCACCAGGCCTTCATCGACCAGCTGTCGTAGGTAACGTTTGCTCAGGATGGTATAGTTTAGAAACAGACGCGCAAACTCGATCTGGCGAGGTTTGAAGACTTCGAGTTGCTCCAGGAACCACTCGTATAGCGGGCGGTGGATTTCATAGTCCTTATCGCAGAAGGAATGCGTAATACCCTCCATAGAGTCGTTCTGGCCGTGCGCCCAGTCGTACATGGGGTAGATCTTCCACTTCGAGCCGGTGCGGTGGTGCGGCGGCTCGTGGATGATGCGGTACATGACCGGATCGCGCATATTCAGGTTGGGGTGCGCCATGTCGATCTTGGCGCGTAGCACGCGTGCGCCGTCAGGAAACTCACCGTTCTTCATGCGCTCGAGCAGATCCATATTCTCTTCCACATCGCGATCACGATAGGGGCTCGCCACACCGGGCTCGGTGAGCGTGCCGCGGTTGGCGCTGACCTCCTCAGGGCTCTGGTCATCCACGTAAGCTTTGCCTTTCAAGACCAGTTTGACCGCCCACTCGTAAAGTTCCTGAAAGTAATCGGAAGCGAAAGTCTCTTTAACCCATTCGATCCCAAGCCAGTGCGCATCCTCCTTGATAGCCTCCACATACTCGAGGTCCTCTTTGACTGGATTGGTATCATCGAAACGCAGATACAGTTCGCCGCCTTGCTCTTTCGCGACGAGATAATCGATCAGAAAGGCCTTGGCGTGCCCGATGTGCAGGTAGCCGTTAGGTTCGGGCGGCAGGCGAGTGCGGACATAATCGAAGCGTCCGCTTTCCAGGTCTGATGCGACGGCTTCACGAATAAAGTCGCTGGGCTGGTTGGATTCGACAGGTGTCATGGTTTGCCCTTCGTAGGAACTTCTTGCAAGTGCGTGACGTCAATTATAACAAAGCACGCTATACAATGTATACTTTTCCCCGTTCGTGTCTCGGTGTGTCGGCGGAAGGAATGGACTCGAATTGCGCTTGGTGTTAAACATGTCGACTTGAGTTATCATTGGACGATGGAATACAGGAGGTTCGTATGAGTGAAAATCGAAAGGAAACCGGAAGTTTTTTGGGTACGTACTTCGACCGCTCCGCGGTCTTGCGCATTTCGCGATGGTCAGAGATCTCGGCCTGGATCGTGGCAGCCGTTTACGGCTCTGATTTGGTGGTTGCGGTAGGGGTGTTCATCTTGCAGAATTTGCGCGGTTTCTTTATCCAGATGGGCTTTACTGATTACGTCCAGAATATCCTTTACATCATCGAGCGACCTTTTCGCGGGATCGCATACTTCATTGCCTTGCAGGCTATCGCTAAAGCGCTCTTGATCTTGCTGGATATGGAGGAGAATACGCGTCGAGCCGCGCGCAAGTAAAGCCCTGGAATTGATTTCTCATTCATGGCGTGGTAGAATAAGCCCCGCTGAAGCACTGGGGGCTCGTCTAATGGTAGGACGGCTGACTCTGGATCAGTTAGTAGAGGTTCGAATCCTTTGCCCCCAGCCAAACAGAGACTCTCATTAGAGAGTCTTATTTGTTCGAGTTCAAACCCCCGACAGGGGACGTGTTCTTTGCCCCCAGCCAAACAGAGACTCTCGTTAGAGAGTCTTATTTGTTCGAGTTCAAACCCCCGACA
>CAZULT010000077.1:10570-18212 GCA_964621295.1 uncultured Anaerolineaceae bacterium
TTAGAGAGTCTTATTTGTTCGAGTTCAAACCCCCGACATCTGATTTATCTAAAAAGGCTGGATATCCAGATCATCGTCCCTTATAGTGGAAAGTTTGAATAAACACTAAGCTCGGATCAGGATGCCGGCAAAGTGATGTGGACGCTTGTCCCTATCCCAAGTCGGCTTTCGAGCTTGATTGAGCCTCCCTGGGCTTCGACCAGCGCGCGTGCGATGGAGAGCCCCAGCCCGTTGCTGCGTGCGGTTGTGTTTTCAGGGGCGCTGACCTGGTAAAAACGTTCGAAGAGGTGCGGAAGTTCTTCCGACGGGATGCCTTTCCCAGTGTCGGATACTTCGATGTGGACTTGATTACCAATCTGCTTTGAACTCAGGCGGACCGTGCCGCCGGCGGGTGAGAAGCGCAGTGCGTTATCGAGCAGAATCAATAGAACCTGGCGCAGGCGAGTACGGTCGCCGCGGACGGAAACCTGGGAACTGTCGGAAAGCAAGATAATTTGTTGTGCCTTGGCCAGCTTGGATACCTGCCGCAGGGTTTCGGAGAATAGCTCAGGAAGCGATAGGGAGTCCAGCTCCAGTTTGAGCCGGTGCGAGTCCAGCCTAGACAGCAGCAAAAGATCGTCCACCAGACGGTCCATGTAATCGCATTCATTCAATATGTCTTCAAGAAGCTGTGCTTGTTCTTTGGGAGGATGCTTGCGCAAACTATAGTCTGTCGTGGCGCGAATGAAGGTCAGGGGTGTCCGTAATTCGTGGCTGGCGTTGGACACAAATGTCTGTTGCTGGTCCCAGGCTTTTTGGGCTGGGTCGAGGGAGTGGCCTGCCAGCCACCAGCTGACGAACGCCAGGAGGCAGCTGGCGGCTCCGCCGAGAAACGCAAGATAGACCAGGTATTGAGATAGGATGCGATCCTGGTCGTTGAGCAGGCGCCCGGTCTGTAACAGGGCAGGGACGGCTGCTCCAGTGCGGTAGGTGAGCAGGCGCAGCCGTCCCCTCCCGGGCAGGTCTACAGTTCGCAGGTCATAGCCGAATTGCCAAGCGTTTGATATAGCTTCGGGACTGTCCACTATGGGAGGCGCCACCAGATTGGAGGCGAGAAACGGAGTCCCGGTCGCGTCGAGCGAGATCACAAAAACCGCTGCCAGATCGGCGTTATAAAGGCGTTCTTCTTCTAGGTATTTTTCCGATTCGTTACTGGTGGTTTCACTTTCCTCACTCTCGCCGTCATGATCGTCCTCTTCCGTCGAACGTGTGATTGCAGTTGGGCTAACTTGCGGAACGACGCGGCTGTTATTCTGCAACCAGAGTGCTTCTGATCGTAAAAGCTCGGGCGGAACGCCTAACCCCAGTAGTCGGAACTCGTTCGCCATCTTGTATTGCAGGGTCAGATCGGTGGTTTGCTGAAAATAGCGGTCGATCAGCAGATACGTTCCAAATCCCATCAGGGCAACCAATCCGATCGCAGACAGCAGGTATACCAGCGTGAGTTTCCAGCGCAGGAGTCTAAGCATTGTCTGCATCCAGGTAGTAACCGACACCGCGTTTGGTCTGAATGGGATCCTTGTGACCTGGCAAACTTAATTTATGGCGCAGATACGAAATATAAACGTCAACCATTGTGGCCTGGACTTTACCCTGGTATGACCAGACATAATCGAGGATAAATTCTCTGGAAAGGGTTTGGCCGGCGTGGCGCATAAGGCATTCGAGCAGGGTCCATTCAGTCCTGGTCAGGTCGAGCACTTGCTCGGCGCGGCGAGCTGTGTGGGTGCGGGTATCAAGCACGATGCTGCCAGTGCGCAATTCCCAGGCATTGACGGCGTTATTTGCGCTTGCACGACGTCCGAGGGCGTGGATGCGGGCGATCAGTTCATCATACGCAAATGGCTTGGTCAGATAGTCGTCTGCGCCGCTGTACAGCCCTGCAACGCGGTCTTCTATCTGCGTGCGCGCGGTAAGCATCAGGATCGCAGTGGAAAGACGCGCCGTGCGCATGGCCTGCACGACGGAGGGTCCATCACGGCCAGGTAACATCCAGTCGATCACAGCGACATCGTAGATCCCGCGTAGAGCGATCTCTGCTCCCTCGTCTCCGTTGTGGGAAACGTCAACGTTGAAGCCCTCGCCGTCGAGCACCTTTTTCGTTAACGCAGCCAGGCGTTTGTCATCTTCAATTAAAAGAACTCGCATCGTTTATTCCTTAAAGGGTAGTGGTGGCAACTGTCCCTTTTATCCATTAAGGCTTACAGGGTTAAGTCTAGCAGAAAAGCATTGGAAAATGATTGGAAAACTGGGCAGGTATTTCAAAGAAATCCCAATCTTGCTTGTGTATGCTTGAGTCCAGAATATCATTCATTCAATATATTGGAGGAACTCTTATGCCTAAAAAGAATCTTATGATCTCAGCTGTGCTGACGATGTTCATTCTTGTGATTGCTACAGGAGTGGTAAGCGCCTATAAACAGGTCAATACAATCATTGCTTCCGTACAACCAGCCGATACAGCTGGTACACCTGTGCAAATTGCTGCCCTCAGCCCGACAGAACCGGTTCCGGTTGCGTTGCTTCCCCAGGATGCCGCACTGGTAGCCGCAAACTATCTCGGTCAAACCGACCTGTACAGTGTCGAAAACACCGTTTGGAATGGCATGGAAGCTTACAAGGTGGTTTTCAGCAGCGGGGATGTTGTCTATGTCAGCACTGTTGGTGAAATCCTTGGGACCGAAGCGCCCCAGAGCGTTTTTATCACCAATAACAACGGAGGAAACAACAACAATAATGCACCCCGGCAATCCAGCCATGGCGAACATGAAAAGCATGAAGAACACGATGATGATTAAGATCAATCCAACGGAGAAACAACATGGCTGCTAGCTCTAAATCAAATCACTGGGACGACGTCAAGATGCTGATCGCAACTGTTTCTGTGACGCTAACGCTCGGCTTATGGCACGTTTTTGCCGCCGCAGCCAACCAGCAAGAACGTGCTCAAATTTCGAATATACCTCCACAACCTGCCGTCATTGATGAACTGTTTGTCAAGCAGGCTGAACCAACGCCTGGGTTTACAGGCAAGATCTTGTTGGGTGGGGTTGCGCCGCAGCCGCGGGTGGTAGTCCGCTCGGGTGGTGGCGGTGGCGGCGGCGGAGGGCCTGTTACCCAGACCCGTTCATCCTGATGATCAACAAACTCGAATTCCCTGCCATGGGCTGCCAGATCCTGGTAGCCGTGGACAGCCCGAACCATTCAGAGGACCTCATCGAAGTGCCAGCTTGGTTCGATGAATGGGAGGCCGCTTTCAGCCGCTTCCGGATCGACAGCGAACTGAGCAGGGTCAATCGCGCGAACGGCGTGCCCACACACGTCAGCCAAGATTTTGCCGAAGTATTCGAAACAGCTCTTCGGGCGGAGCAAACCAGTGCTGGTCTGGTGACACCGGTACTTCTGGATGCGCTTATCCATGCCGGATACGACCGTAGCTTCGACTCACTGCCGCGGGAACAGGCCCCTTATGGAAGTGAAGAACTGCTTATGCTGCCTCATTTGGAGGAAGTGGATTGGGATCCGGTCGCAAGCATGATCTGGCTTCCGCCCGACCTGCATCTGGATTTTGGTGGGGTGGCTAAAGGTTGGGCGGCGCAGCGGGCTGCCAGCCGCCTGGCCAGGGTTGGGCCGGCGCTGGTCGATGCCGGAGGCGATATTGCTATCTCCGATCTCCAGACGGATGGTAGCCCCTGGTTGGTTGGGATTGCGAATCCCTTTAAACCCGCTGAGAATCTGGAAGTTTTGAGGCTGGCGGGTTGCGGTGTGGCCACCTCAGGACGGGATGCGCGCAACTGGTTGCGGGGAGGCAGGTTGTCACACCACATCATCGATCCCCGTACCGGCTTGCCCGCCGAGACGGACGTGCTGACAGCCACCGTGATCGCCCCTTCTGTGACTGAGGCGGAAGCTGTCGCCAAGATGATAATGATCTCTGGTAGCTCCGCAGGGCTTGAATGGCTCGACGCTAACCCCTCCCTGGCAGCCATGCTGGTGCTGGAGGATGGTAACTGCCTGTATAGTAAGACGATGGAAATCTATGTTTCGAGGTAACACGATGTCAATTCGAGAAAACGAGTTCAAGGAATATCCTGATACGATGCTGTCGGTGCAATCCTTTTTGTTCGTCATTCTGGCGATGGGGATTGGGATGCTGGTTGCTGTACTGCTCCTGCCTTCCTGGTTGCCGAACCTAGCTGCTTCCCTGATTGGACCGGATCCGAAGGCATATTGGTATCTTTCTCGCGGTAGTGCCTTTGTGGCAATGAGCCTGCTCTGGCTATCGATGGTGTTGGGATTGCTTGTCACGAATAAGATGGCCCGCCTCTGGCCAGGGGCGCCGGCCGCATTTGCCATTCACGAGTACGTCAGCTTGCTTGGATTGGCCTTTGCCATATTCCATGCCATCATCCTTATGGGTGATCGCTATATTCAATATGACCTGGCGCAGATTGCGGTCCCATTTGCCAGCAGCTACCAGCCGCTCTGGGTCGGGTTGGGTCAGGTCGGGTTCTACGTTACACTGCTTTTATCACTGAGTTTTTATATCCGCCAGGGGATCGGTCACAAAACCTGGCGGCTGATCCACTATGCCAGCTTCGTGACTTACTTCATAGCGCTTATGCACGGATTGGCGTCCGGAACCGATACAGCCTTACCCTGGGCGCAAGGCTATTATTGGGTCACCGCGGGCAGTTTGCTTTTTTTAACGATTTACCGAATGGTGACCTGCCTGGAAAAAAACTCCCGTTCTCGTGCAAAGGTGTCTGACCTACAGGTGCGCCTGGACAGATCTGAGGCTAAGTAATCCAGTTGCATTGCCTGGATTCTGAAGAAGGTCAATGGTTTATAGTATGAGAAGAGTCCGATTTCGGATGGGATATGAAATCCTATCCCGACTCTGGAACCCGAATATAATAACCCTCCGTTCCGAGTGGAACGAAGGGCTGAGACGTGATGTTTTTATTATCTATACGCGTTCGACGCGCGGTTTGGCTACATTGACTTTGATTTCGTTATTGGCCAGGGAATAGGCATTGAACATGCTGATCGCCTTCTCCGCCTCAGCCTGCTCGGGCATGGAGACAAAAGCAAAGCCTTTTGATAGGCCAGTCCCTTTGTCTTTGACGAGGTCCACAGATGTGACTGCACCAGCTTGAGTAAACAAGGTATTGATTTCTGCCTCTGTGGTCGATTTTGACAGGTTTCCTACATAAATTCGAACATCCATTTTGTGCTGCTTTCTCCGGCACGGCCGGAAATAAAATGACCACCGACCCTATAAGTGGGTCGACGGTCAAGGTTCAACAGAGATCCAGTTATTTCTTACATATTGAGTGTAACACATATATCGTCCGCAGACGGGGCAATCTATTCCACCACGCTTTAAAACCAGCAGACCCTTGCCGCAGCTCTGCCTAATAAGCAGTGTAAAGCTTGCTTGACAAGGTGAGTGAAACCTTGTATACTGTCAAGCAAGCTTTACAATCGAGTGCTATCCGATGAACACTAAAGTTATCAACCATATCAAAGAATTTCGCCATCAGCTGGGAATGTCGCAGGAAGAATTGGCGAAGACAGTAGGCGTGTCTCGGCAAAGCATCAACTCCATTGAACGGGGCCGGTATATCCCGAGTCTTTCGCTTGCCCTACGGTTTTCCCGGTTTTTCAGATGTACCACGGATGAACTTTTTCGGATTGAGGAGAATTCATAACCATGGAAGTATTTCTCACGACAATTGCCAGTATGTTCAAGCCAGATGAACGGTTTATCATGCATCGGTACTATTCCACTCGCATCTCGATGATTGTTGGGATCGTTATGATTGTTGTTTGGTTCAATTATGAATTCATCGCCAAGGGCATCTTGCGATGGGATTTGGCAATCATCGCCAGTGTCATGGCGATCACCAAGATCTTGGCAATGATCTATTATCGAATAAGCCGCTAAAACGATCTTACTTTCTTTCAACCCATTTCCATATGCGCCTGGTTACCTGGATTGTCAGGTGAAAGAATTGTCCGATGCGAATACGAACGCCCCGGGAGCGGAATGAATAGGTGTTGTGGTAGGCGCATTCTACTTTATTCTCTCTGTAGACAAGTAGGAGTCCATTTGAAACCATTGAATGATTGTGAAATGAAAGCAAAGAGGGCTAGATCGTATTCTGCTATTTCTTCCCGTGTGTTCATGTGGTTGTGGACACCATCCTAGGGTACTGATTGAGCATTCGCATTGAAGTAGGATTGCATTCCTTCTGCCTAATATTCTTGAAGGTTACTCTCCGCATACGTGTTTTCCCACAAGCCTTGTTGGAGTGCAGAATCGAATATCCCAGTAAATACTGTTCGCAAAGCATCAAAACCATCGCCCAAACCCAATACTGAAATTGTGTGGGCAAACTCATGTACGGCGATACTTTTGCCAAAATCGCGATCACTTCGCATGCACAATAGATTTTCTTCAGCACTAGTGGTTATTTGAAGGTCTAATGCTCCACCTAAACCCCGTGCGCGTCGATCCCAATATTCACTATACATGTGCGCATATTCCGGGAGGCTTGTCGGCCTTTCCTTTTTCCCGATAACACCAAAATAGATATCATGAGAGACCAATTCCTGTCGAATAGTTGGAATGGCCACAAGCATATTCATAACTATAGAATAAGCTTGTTGAAGGGCCAGGTCATCTACATCGCCAGAACGAATGATTGGGATTCCATCCGCATCACAATGTTTTTCATAGAACGGATCAAAAGAATATTCTTCTGGAACACCCCTGACAACACATCCGCTGCGATCTTCGATTGCCTGTATTGGAACTTCTGATCACCTGCTTGTTGTTCGTTGTAATCCCCAATGCCTCGTCCAATGATCCCCCAAGCAGATTCTTCAGGATTGTCAACGTGGGCGATGTTATATTCTTCATTTAAAGATTTGTAGTGGACCCCAGAATCTGGACAACCCTGTAAAGGGTAGGGTAATATCCAGAAGAGAGGTTCACAATGGCAGAGCGCAGGAAATTCTCAGCGGAATTCAAAGCAAAAGTGGTATTAGAGTTGTTGTCCGGAGAGAAAGGCTTAATGCAAGCCAGCCGGGAATACAGGATCAAACACAAGCGTATTCATTCATCGTTGGGGTACCTGACACCGGCAGAGTTCGAGGCTGCTTGGGTTGCAGCCACTGCGGCATGTGCCCCCTAAACAAACCCGTTTTTGTGTCCACTTCAGACCTTTCATTGAGTTTCTTCCAGGTCTCACCTAAGCGCAGGAGCAGCGTCAGGAACAGATCGGCAATGTGCGATGCAAGCGACGATTGAAGCGGCTTTTGCTGAGCATGTTGGGAATGTAGTCGCCATCATACATGAAGCGGCTTGCCAGGCAGAAATTGCCTTTGAAGTACAGCATGGCCACGATCGCTGTCGTCATCACTTCTGCATCGCTCATGCGACATTGAGTGTCTTCGTAATGATGTAAGGACTTGAGCATGTCAGCACACAAGTAAAAAATGACTATAATCTGGGTATCCATGAGTCTCTCCTGTTCATTGGTGGTTGGGATACCCCAAATGTACCGGAAACTCATGGATTTTTCTATACTTTCAT
>CAZULT010000078.1:0-18062 GCA_964621295.1 uncultured Anaerolineaceae bacterium
ACAAGGCTCATCTTCCCTTGATGAGCCCTTACTTTTTTACCAACATGATATTGATATTTTTCCTGTATAATCAGCATGATAAAGTTGAGTAAATTGATCCTTCACGAGAGGAGTACGTATGCGTCGCGGACGTATTTTTATTTTCCTTGCTTTGATTTTGGTAGTTGGTCTAGCTGTAGTGGCATTGGTTGCGCGCCAGTTCTTGATCTCCACACCCTCTGAGGCGGAAACTCAATCGGTCCTGGTCAGCGTGTACATTGCCGGCCAGTCTATACCTCAGGGAGAGAAAATCACTGAAGATGCGCTATCTGTGATCGATATCCCACAAGATAAAGTGGTTTCCGTGATGTATACCACGGGCCAACAAGCGGAGTTAATCGGAAAAGTTGCGAAATACCCTCTCGAACAAGGTGTTGTGATTACTCGCTCGATGATCTCGGACGGATCCATCGCCTTGAGTGGGCCAGCCTGGGCTGCACGCATTCCACCCGGTATGACAGCCGTTTCGCTGCCTATCTCCCGCTTGGCATCTGTGGCTTATGGAGTAGCTGACGGTGCGCATGTGAACGTAACCGCGTGCTTCTTGTTTGTCGATATCGATCCTTCCTTCCAAAGCGAAACACCAAACCGGGTTGTTACCTTGAGAGGTCCGACTGGTTCAACGCCCGATGAAATGCCCGGTATCACTCTTGGAACCGGCACAGGGGAAGGCGTGACCGCTCAGGGACGAACGGAGGTAGAACCCTCTTTTCAACAGGGTATCTATATCGTTCCAAACGAAGAACAACGACCTCGGATGGTCTGTCAGATGATGCTTCAGGACGTGGTTGTGCTCCGTCTTGGAAATTTCTCGTTGGTTGCTGACCAGGTTCAACAAAACCAGGCAGCGGAGCCACCAACGGACAATCAACAGCAACCCGCGACTTCTGCGCCAGATATTGTAACCCTGGTCGTCTCACCCCAGGATGCTATCACTTTGACCTACTTGCTTTACTCGGAAGCCAAACTATCGCTGTATCTGCGCAATGCGGCCGACCAGTCGCGCCTCGCGACGGAAGCGGCGACACTGCAATTTTTGCTGAGCCAGTACAATATCCCGATACCGGTTAAATTACCTTACGGCATTGAACCACGTGTGGACCGGTTGGTATCTCCCGTTTTGAAAAATGATGCTGTGCCACCCCCACAATAGTAAAGGAGCTAGAAGATCGAATGGCAACGGATGAAAAAATTCGTGTGCTGATTGTTGATGATGTTGCCGATACGCGAGAAAACGTCCGCAAGTTACTTCAATTTGAATCGGATATCGAAGTAGTCGGCGCGGCCAAATCGGGCACAGAGGGTGTCCAGCTCACGCGTGAGCTGGACCCTGATGTGATACTGATGGATATTAATATGCCCGATCTGGATGGGATTGCGGCTACTGAGCAGATTGTTGCCAAACAGCCGCATGTCCAGGTGGTGATTTTATCCGTGCAGGGCGAACAGAACTACATGCGTAAGGCTATGAAGGCTGGCGCGCGTGACTTCCTGACCAAACCCCCCATGGCGGATGACCTTCTCAATGCCATTCGCAGCGCCGGAAAATTGGCTCAGGAAGAACGAAACAAAAAACGGTCGATTGAGGATGGACCGACCAGTGGGGGTTCTCAGGGAAGGTTGAGCTTGCCTTCTAAAGGCAAGGTCATCACCGTGTATAGCCCTAAAGGAGGAGCAGGCTGCACCACCGTCGCGGTGAATCTGGCGTTGCTCCTGCAGAACTCCGAAACTCGCGTGGTACTGCTCGATGGTAACTTGCAATATGGTGACGTGGCAGTCTTTGTGAATGAACAAGGCAAGAACACGATTGTCGATTTGGCTTCGAGGATCGAAGAGTTGGACGCGGAAGTGGTTGAAAACGTCATGATTGTTCATGAGACCGGAGTACACATACTGGCGGCTCCCACAAGACCTGAGCACGCTGAAAAAGTGACGGGAGATCAATTTACAAGATTGATCGATTATCTCTGCCAGATGTACGCGTATGTAGTCATCGACACCACTTCCTACCTTACAGATGTAACGCTGGGCGCGATTGATAAAAGCGATGTGCTCATCTTGTTGACCACACAAGATATTCCGGCAATAAAGAATGCACGCTTGTTCCTGGATTTGTTAGGGACGTTGGGAATCCCGCGCGAACGAGTGGTGTTTGCAATGAATCGCTACGATAAGCGCATTGCCATAACACCTGAAAGGGTGGGAGAGAATTTAAAACAACCGATAGTCGCCGTAATTCCGTTAGACGAACGTATTGTAATTCCGGCGGTCAACCGGGGAGTGCCATTTATTACTGAGAACAAGACACAACCTGCAGGTAAAGGTATCCTTTCCTTGGCGGAAGGGGTCAGGGCCTCATTGCGCGCACAGGAAATTTCCGAAGAACCCGATTTGGTAAAACGATAACCAGGAGATAATTTATGTCGCTTCTTAAACGTATAGAGCAAAGCCAGGGAACTCCTTCAAGCGAAAAACCTGGAACCGGTCAACTGGGTGGAGGAGGGGAAGCTTCACGACTTTCCTCTTTACAGACGCGCCGGACGAGCGCTCCGGGTACATCGCCCCAGGCTGGAACCTACTTCGATCTTAAGACACGCGTCCAGAATAAATTGTTAGCTGAATTGGATCCCTCCATGGATATCTCCAAAACGGAGGATGTCAAGCACACGATCCAGGATCTTTTTGAGCAAATTCTGTCGGAGGAGAACATCGTTCTCTCCAGGCCGGAGAGAGCGCGTTTGTTCGAACAAATTGCAGCGGAAATTCTCGGTCTGGGACCACTGCAAACGTTGTTGGAAGACGAGTCCATTACAGAAATCATGGTCAACGGTGCCAAGAATATATATATTGAGCGCAAAGGGAAGCTGCATCGAGTGCCGGTGACCTTTGAAAACAACGAACACGTCATGCGTATCATCGACCGCATTGTGGCGCCTTTGGGTCGCCGCATCGATGAAGCCAGCCCTTATGTGGATGCGCGGTTGCAGGATGGCTCGCGTGTGAATGCAGTCATTCCTCCCATTTCGCTGGTTGGACCGGTTTTAACTATCCGTAAATTTTCCAAGAACCCAATTACGCTCGAGCAGTTGATCCAGTTTGGCACAATTACCCCAGAAGCTCTGCAATTCCTGAAGGCGTGCGTAGAATCCCGTTTAAATGTTTTGATTTCGGGTGGCACCGGTTCAGGGAAAACAACCTTCTTGAATATTTGTTCGAGCTTCATTCCAGGCGACGAGCGCATCATCACCGTAGAAAATGCCGCAGAGCTTCAATTGCGTCAGGAACACGTGGTCACTCTTGAATCGCGCCCTCCGAATATTGAAGGTCGCGGTGAAGTTACGATCCGTCAATTGGTCATCAACTGCCTCCGCATGCGACCTGAGCGTATCATTGTTGGTGAGATTCGTGACGAAGCTGCTCTTGACATGTTGCAGGCCATGAACACCGGTCACGATGGTTCAATGACAACACTGCACTCCAATAGCCCTCGCGACTCTCTCGCACGTCTTGAAACCATGACCATGATGGCAGGCATGGAATTGCCTGTTCGCGCTATTCGTGAGCAGATCGCCTCCGCGATCGACCTTGTGGTTCACCAGGAACGTATGCGAGACGGCACACGTAAAATTGTGAATATGACAGAAATCAGCGGCATGGAAGGGGACGTCATTACCATGACAGACCTATTCGTGTTCGAGCAGAGCGGCATCGAAGATGGAAAAATCGTCGGTCGTCTGCGTCCTACTGGTCTGCGACCGAAATTCATGGATAAGATCGAGGCAACCGGGATCCACCTACCGCCATCTATCTTCGGTATTGGGGAGAGGCGGCGCTACTAACAGGGTATTTTAGAACGACAATGTTGATTCGTGCCCAAGCATATGGATACTCTTAATCTCATCCTGGTCATAGGTGGTGTTCTAGTCCTAATTCTCCTCATCATTGGTGTGATCGTCTCGATCACGAGCGAACGTTCAATGGTTGAGGAACGGTTAAAACAGTACCTTGAAGAGGAACAGGTTTCAGAAGGGGGGGGAAAATCCGATAGTGGGGCGTTGACCGATTGGATCAACCGTCGCGTTGAGCGCTCTTCGATCGGTGACCGCATCGCCCGCAGCCTTGCCCGGGCTGACCTCAAATTGAAGGTAGCAGAATTTTACGCCCTCTACGTCATCGCAATTCTGGGTGGATCGGTATTCTTTGGCCTGATTGGAAGCTTTCATCCGGTCTCGTTTCTGATAGGCGCAATCCTTGGCGGGATTGCACCAGGCTACTATGTTAGGCGCCAGCAAGGCCAGCGCTTAAAGAAATTTAACGACCAGTTATCGGATATGCTAAACCTGATCGTTAATGGTCTCCGGGCAGGGTACTCCACCATGCAAGCGATGGAAGCTGTTAGCAAGGAATTGCCGCCTCCGATGAATGAGGAATTCCGTCGAGTGGTACAGGAAATGCAACTGGGAATCTCGATGGAAACCGCCCTGGATAACCTCTTGCGGCGGATCCCTAGCGACGACCTGGACTTTGTAATCACAGCCATCAACGTCCAGCGTGAAGTAGGTGGCAACCTGTCCGAGATCTTGGATACTATTTCTTTCACCATTCGCGAGCGGGTGCGCATTAAAGGCGAAATTCGAGTATTAACCGCACAGGTGCGGGCTTCAGGCGTCCTGCTAGCCCTTATCCCTGTAGCTCTGGCGCTTATCCTGTGGTTTTTGAATCCTGAATACTTAATGTCTTTCTTTGACAGAGGACCGGTGTGCGGTTGGGGAGCGATCGGATTGATCGTCTTAATGATCACCGCTGGTTACTTTATCATGATGAAAATCGCAGATATCGAGGTGTAATATGGGTGTGTTAGCCTGGATCATTATTTTCGTTGTAATTATTGGCGGAGCTGCCACGCTTGTGATTGTGGGCATTCGTACCGCTTCACGAGAACAGGAAAACGATCCCCTGATGGAACGCCTGGCAGAATTCTCTGAACGTGGCGATGTTGTCTCGTTGGAAGAATTAGAGCTCTCCCAGCCTTTCAGCGAACGCGTCATTATCCCGTTACTTCAATCGATCGGAGAGTTCTCCACCCGCTTCACTCCTCAAAAAGTAGTGGGGGATACAGAGAAAAAGATGGAACTGGCTGGTAATCCGGTGCGCATGGATGCTGCCACTTTCCTGGCGTCGCGGTTCATCGTGGCCGCTTTGTTTGGTGGTTTTTTAATTATCATTTTTGTTGTCTCTCCTCGCACCTGGAGCCTGGGTGCTATGGCACTCGTGGTGATCCTTTTCACGATTTTGGGGTTTGCCTTTCCTCAGTTGTGGTTGCAAAGCAAGATCAATGGCCGACAAAGGGAGATTCGAAAAGCCATGCCTGACGCCATGGATTTGCTAACGGTGTGCGTGGAAGCCGGTCTTGGATTCGATGCGGCTATGTCAAAAGTTGCCGAAAAATGGGAGAACCAGCTTTCCTTGGCATTTGCCAGGTCAATACGAGAAGTCGCACTGGGTAAAACGCGGCGTGAAACGCTGCGCGATATGGCAGATCGTATCGGAATTGGCGAGATGACAAGTTTCGTGGCTGCCATCATTCAGAGTGAAATGCTTGGTGTCAGCCTAGCCAAAGTCCTTCGAATTCAGTCTGACCAGATGCGTTTGAAAAGGCGGCAGCGTGCTGAAGAGGAAGCGCATAAAGCCCCGATTAAAATGTTGCTGCCTATGGGATTGTTGATCTTTCCATCGATCATGATTATCCTAATGGTCCCAGCAATCTTCCAGATCATGGGCGTCTTCGGGGGCGGATTCTAGCCTGTGTGAAACAAATACCTTGGTCTTATCGCGCCTATCAAGCTCTTTGGGCGGGGCTGGATATACTTTATCCTCCCAAATGTGGAGGGTGTGAGAGCCCGGGCGTTCGTTGGTGCTCGAAATGCCAGCAAACGATCCAAACGGTCCCTTTACCTGTTTGTGAGAAATGCGGTCTACCGATGAATGAAACGGGTCTCTGTATACGTTGTCGAGCACAGAAACCCGTTTTTGATGTACTGCGGTCATGGGGGGTTTTTGGCACACCGCTGAAAGAGGCCTTACACCGATTGAAATATCGTAGGGATATGGGTCTCGGAGAAGCACTCGCCAGAGGCATGTTCAATTTCTTGGATAATCTGGAGTGGTCATGCGACCAGGTCGTCCCGGTTCCGTTAGGAAAAAGGCGTCAAAAGGAACGAGGGTATAATCAAGTTGCCTTGGTAGCTTTCCCGCTGTCATTACGGTTTGGCTTTGTTTATCGACCTCAAGCTCTGGAGCGTATTCACGAGACGGCGTCTCAGGTTGGACTCAGCGTGGCTCAAAGGCGGGAAAATGTGCGGGGTGCTTTTCAAGCAGACTCATCTGTCAAGGGGAAAAGCATTCTCTTGGTGGATGACGTGTCCACAACTGGGTCCACATTGTCATCTGCGGCCGGAGCGTTGTTCGCCGCTGGAGCAAGTTCGGTAAAGGCAGTTACTGTGGCGCGCGCTTTACCTGTTCATGGTCTCAGGTTTGTTTGATCGTCCGTCCAGAAGTGGCGGTTCTTATTATCCATATCAATAGGAGGTAATATGTCACCCGGACTCGAAATCCAAGCACGGAACATGGAAATCAACGACCGTATCCGAGAATATGTGACAAAGAAAGCCAACAAATTAGACAAATTCCTCCCTGCCATCGAAGAGACGCGGGTTGAACTCTCGCACCTCAAGTCAGCACGGAGTGCCTCCGATCGTCATGTTGCCCAGATCACCATCCGCGGCAAGAATTTATTGCTACGAGCAGAGGAACGCGCAGATGACATCTTTGCAGCTTTTGACGTGGCGATAAATAAAATCGAGCGACAGATCGATCGTTATAAAGGAAAGAAATACCGGGGAAGAGGAGATGGGCGCAGCGCTGCTGAGGTGGCTCCTGAACCTGAGATTGAAATTGAGCCGGACGAAGAACCCCTTATCGTGAGGCGAAAGAAATTTTCACTCATTCCGATGAATGAAGCCGAAGCGATTGAACAAATGAAATTGCTAGGGCATGATAACTTTTTCCTGTTTTTTGATGCAGAAGCAAACAAGGTCAAAGTACTTTACCGGCGCCGTAATGGCACCTACGGCCTGATCGAACCAGAAATTGTGTAAGAAAGGTCAGGAGCTAAATAATAATAGCCTGAAAGTGGCGTTAGGCTAGTTTTAGTGGAGTGTAGATGGAAGAATTGATCGATTTTGATGATGACTTAAGTGATCGAGACCTTGAAAGTGATGCGATCAACAAGGGCTTAGTAGAACAATCTATTCGACAATTGCTCAAGGCTGTTGGAGAAGATCCTGATCGAGAAGGATTGAAATATACACCGAAGCGTGTGGCCCGTATGTACAACGAATTACTGGCGGGTTATCAAGTTGATCCCAGGAAGATGATCAATGGAGCATTATTCAATATCACCTATGATGAAATGGTGCTGGTGCGAGATATTGAGTTTTATAGCTTGTGTGAGCATCACATTCTTCCTATCATTGGACGCGTACATGTCGCTTATATCCCGAATGGCAAGGTGATCGGACTGTCCAAAATCCCTCGCATTGTTGACATGTATGCGCGCCGTTTGCAGGTCCAGGAACGAATGACCCGTCAGATCGCAGATTACATCCGCGACCTGCTAAAGCCGCAAGGCGTTGCGGTGGTGGTTGAAGGACTGCATCTCTGTTCCATGATGCGCGGTGTAAAAAAGCACGATGCACGTATGACGACCTCAGCCATGCATGGGGCCTTCCGGGCAAACCTCGCCACACGCCAGGAGTTCCTGGATAACATCTCGCGTGGCGCCTCTGCTCTCCAAATCTGACGCGCACTGTGTATAGGACCATGGAACGTCGCGTGAGAGTGCTGAACACGACGTTTGCCTTTCTGGTATATGTTGTTGGATATATGATTCAGGATACGAGCAGGCGATTATGGATCTGCAGATTGCTCTTTGCGATCCGAACCGGCTGTTAAGTCCAACCTCCGGTTTAATAGCCATAAGCTTAAAGCCAGTACAAACAAAGCGGTCAGCTGTTCTAATCGAAGCCCGCCTGTGACCAGGATACTATCCCCCCGAAAAGCTTGTAAAAATACATGGTAGCCACTGGTCAAGGCGATGAAAAAAAGAAATTGCACTCCCGGGCGGTGATTAGGTTTTTGGAACAACAACAATCCCAGAGTGATCGCCGCGGCGATGATCTCGTAAACCTGGCTGGGGTGCCTGGTTGCCCCCCAGAGCTCCATTTCCCAAGGTAGGTCAGCTATAATCCCGAATCCACTTCCAGAGGCCAGGTGCGCTAACCCCAAACCTACTGCCAGGGTTGCGAAAATCGGTGTGAGCGCATCTAGTGTTGACCATAGGGTCAATTTATGCCTCTGGCTGTAGGCCCAGGCAGCAATCAAGGCCACCACCGCTCCACCCAGTGGATCAAATAATTCCAAATTCAAAGAAAGCAGGCTGGTAAGATTCTGCGAAAACGCATTCCAGTTCTCTAGCGCGAAAAGGAGCCGGCCAGCTAAAAGGTAACTCAGCAGGGGGTAGAGTGTGAGATTATTAATATCATCTGAGGAAAACGCCCCCCGCCTGGAATGCCTTTCAGCCAGCCACAATCCAATCCATAAGGACACCACAACCAGGATCAGATCGCGTGGAGGCGCGAAGAGATTGCGAAAAAGAACAAGCATTTCTTATTCCAATAGGCTTTCTATGCGCGTACGCAGCAGGGCTTCAGACATTGGCCCACCGATCACCACCTCTTGAATTACTCCCTCACGGTCGATGAAAAAACTTGAAGGAAGCGATCGTAATTCATACAGATGGGCGACCTCCCCGGTCTCATCCAATAAAAGCGGAAAGGTCAACCCGTTTTCCTGCACGAAAGGTACGATCGCAAAAGGATCGTCCTGGTATGTCATGTTGACTGCCAGAACAGAGAAACCCTGATCCCGGTATTCTTCGTAAAGTTTTTGTATTGCAGGCATTTCTGCCCGGCAAGGTGGGCACCAGGTAGCCCATAGATTAACCAGAACGGCCTGTCCGCGTAATTCGGATAATCTTACTGATTCACCTGTTGGGGTTCGCAATGTGAAATCCGGTGCCAGAAATTCTGCACGAGGAGCGGGAATGCGTCCAGCTGTCGAAGCACCCAGACGATCCGCACTCAGCAAGGTCCATGCGACTCCTGCAAGCAGGATAAGAATAAAGAGAACTTTTCGTTGAAGAGGTTGCATTCGTTCCTTTTTTCGGCTACACTTTTATTGTGAGCGACTTCATTAACATTGTTGGCTTGGCTGTTCAATATCTTACCAAAACGCCTTGCTTCCGCGCCACTTTTCCTTCGAATTGATTATGTCAAACTCTGACCCAGTATACATCGGTATTGATCCAGCTTCCAGCCATAAAGAGTTTCGTTATTCCGTACTTGATCGTGATCTTAACCTGCTTGATATCAAAGAAGCGAACACGGAAGACCTGGTCACTTACCTGACAACCCTTGAAAGTGCGCTGGTGGCAATCAATGCTCCTTCTGGAGTGAACCGCGGTCTTGTTAAAGCAGCGCTGGTAGCCCAGCATCCAATCGATGGGCACAAATTCCGCGGCGTGGATATCCGCCTTGCTGAATTTGAGTTAAAGCAACTAGGCATTAGCATTAGCGGCACACCTGCCCAGCCGGAGCTATGCACAAGTTGGATGCGCAGCGGGTTCGCTTTGATCGGTATGATGAAGAATCGTGGCTATCTGGCTTTTCCGGCGGCGGATGCTCCTCTTCAGTGGCTTGAGACACACCCCCACGCTGCCTTCTGTGCCTTACTGGAAAGGGCGCCGTTTGCTGGCCCGACCCTCGAAGGTCGGCTTCAGCGCCAATTGGTGTTGCATGCAAGAGGGGTGCGTATCACTGACCCGATGGAATTTTTCGAGGAGATCACACGCTTTAAACTTTTAAACGGTATCTTACCCCTCGAAGCAATTTACTCCTCTGAAGAATTGGATGTGCTCGTCGCAGCGTATACCGCCTGGGTGGCGGATAACCAGACTGAGAGCGTCACGAGGATTGGAGACGCACAAGAAGGCCTTATCACGCTCCCGGTCAGAGAGTTAAAGGAGGAGTATTAAACTGTTGGGAAAGCACATACGGGGGCGCACAAATCTGGTAGTGGGTAATTCGTTGATAAATGTTCATCCAGTGTATTTTTAGCGTAATAATCGTCAGAAAAATCCTGATTTGATTCAGAATGCTCTTCTGGTCGAATCTTGTATCCTATTTCCAGGTGGTAAAATGGACCATCGAATGAAAAGGATACAAAACAATGACTATGGATTTACAAGATCGCGCGATTAATACCTTGCGCTTCCTATCTGCAGATGCCGTTCAAAAGGCCAATTCTGGCCACCCCGGCTTGCCGATGGGAGCGGCGGCGATGGCTTATACCATCTGGACCCGGCACCTTCGACATAACCCGCATAACCCACATTGGTTTGGTCGGGACCGCTTTATCCTGTCAGGTGGGCATGGTTCGATGCTGCTCTATTCGTTACTTCACCTGACCGGATACGATCTACCACTTGATGAGCTAAAGCGCTTTCGCCAGTGGGGTAGCCGTACACCCGGTCACCCGGAGTTTGGGCTTACACCAGGAGTTGAGATCACCACCGGGCCGCTCGGGCAGGGCTTTGGTGCAGGTGTGGGCATGGCGATTGCTTCGGCGCATCTAGCGGCGGAATTCAACCGTCCGGAGTTCAACCTTGTCGATACGTACATTTACGGTATCGTCACCGATGGGGATCTAATGGAGGGTATATCATCTGAGGCAGCGTCTTTGGCTGGTCACCTCTCACTTGGACGGATGATCTACCTGTACGACGACAACCGTATTTCCATCGAAGGATCGACTGAATTGACCTTCACCGAAGACCGCGCCGCGCGTTTCCAGGCCTACCACTGGCACGTACAGAAGGTGGCGGATGGAAATGACGTGGAAGCTATTGACGAGGCCATCCAGGCGGCCAAGGCAGATCCGCGCCCTTCACTGATCATTTGTCCGACAACCATTGGATTTGGTGCACCTCACAAACAGGGAACTGCCCAAGCGCACGGCGAACCATTGGGCGAGCAGGAGTTACTGGCTGCAAAACGTAATTTAGGGTGGCCTGAGGAACCGAGCTTTTATATTCCAGATGACGTGCTGGAATTTTATTGCCAGGCACAGGGGAGAGGTGAGCGCGCGGAGCAAGCTTGGCAGGAGCGGTTTGCTGAGTATTGCAAAACACATCCTGAGTTGGGCGCCGAACTGTCACGCCGCCTGGCTGGTGAGCTCCTCGAGGGATGGGAGGTGGACTTGCCGGTTTTCCCGGCTGATGAAAAAGGACTGGCCACACGTGTTGCATCTGGAAAGGTGTTAAACGCCCTGGCTCAGAAACTTCCCGAGTTGCTTGGTGGGTCTGCTGACCTGGCGCCATCCACAAAGACTATGCTTGAAGGCCTGCCTCAATTTCAAAAGGAAAGCCCCCAAGGTAGGAATCTTCATTTTGGTGTACGAGAACACGCCATGGGCGCATCCTTGAATGGCATGGCCTTATTCGGAGGTCTGATCCCATATGGCGCCACCTTCCTGGTCTTTTCGGATTATATGAAGCCGTCTATTCGTATCGCTGCCCTCTCCCACATTCCGGCTATTTACGTATTCACTCACGACAGTATCGGTTTGGGTGAGGATGGACCCACCCACCAACCTATTGAGCAACTAGCTGCTTTGCGGGCAACACCCAATGTGACCGTGATCCGTCCTGGGGATGCCAATGAAACCCGTGAGGCCTGGAAAGTGGCCATCACCTTGCGCAATGGGCCTGTGGCGTTGATTTTGACACGCCAGAATGTGCCCATATTGGATCGCTCGCATGTGACAGAAGCGAGCCAGCTGGCCAAAGGAGCTTATGTGCTGGCTGACTTCGGGAAAAGTAAACCGGATTTGATTCTGATGGCCTCTGGTTCGGAGGTTCATCTTGTGTACCAGGCAGCTGTGAGCCTCGCGGCTGAGGGGGTGAACGTGCGCGCCGTGTCGTTCCCCTCTTGGGAACTGTTCGAGCAACAGGAAACGGATTACCGAGATTCTGTTTTACCGCCCTCCGTGACATCCAGATTGGCTGTTGAAGCAGGCTCCAGCCTGGGATGGGAGCGTTATACAGGCACCCAAGGCAAGGTGCTCTCGATGACCGGCTACGGGGCTTCGGCTCCTTTCGAAACGCTGTTTGAACAATTCGGTTTTACTGTGGAAAATGTCATGGCCCTAGCAAAGGAGTTGCAATGATCGTGGTTATTGCTTGCGACCATGGCGGTTTTCCTTTGAAACAGGATGTCCTGGAAACCATCCAAAATGCAGGTCATGAGCTCCTTGATCTGGGTGCGCATTCTTCAGAACCGGTGGATTACCCGGATTTCGCTGAAAAGTTGGGCCAGGCTATTCAAACTAGGCAGGCTGAACGCGGGGTGCTTTTATGTGGTTCCGGAGTGGGTGCTTGCATTGCAGCCAACAAGATGAGAGGTGTATATGCTGCCATCTGTCACGATACATACTCTGCCCACCAGGGTGTAGAGCATGACGCCATGAACGTGTTATGTTTGGGTGGGCGTATCGTGGGATCGGAGCTTGTTCGTGAGTTGGTGCTGTCCTTCCTGGGGGCCCGCTTCCTTGGGAACGACCCCGGGCAGGAACGACATGCCCGGAGGGTGGGCAAGGTAAGAAAGATCGAGGCGAAAGAGTCCGAATAAAGAAGAGGGTGCAGCGCAGGAATATGTGGGAGGTTATATGCATAGCGTTATCGGAAACATGATCCGGAATTTGGTGCAGATTGAAACCTGAGAACTGGCCAAAAATGGAATGAGGTCCTGAGTTGGCCATTACCCCACGTCAGAAACCTGCTTTCCGAACAAACACTATTGAGGATTTTTCATGAGTGAAAATATAAAAAAGTTAACTTCCATAGGCCAGTCTCTATGGTATGACAACATCGAACGCCGTCTGCTGGAAAACGGCGAATTGCAAGCCATGATTGTGAACGGTGATATTCGCGGCGTGACCTCCAACCCTTCGATTTTCAAGAATGCCATTGCTAACTCTGGTGATTACGATACAGCCCTGGCCACCATGGCATGGTCGGGTAGGCAATCTGAGCCGATCTTCTGGCAACTGGCGGTGGAGGACATCCGCCAGGCTTGCGACCTGTTCCGGCCATTGTATGATCAGACAGATGGCGCCGACGGGTTTGTCAGCCTGGAGGTCAGCCCCAAACTCGCGCACGATACCGACTATACGGTGACACAGGCCCGCCAGTTGTGGGAGCGCGTACAGCGCCCGAACTTGATGATTAAGATCCCGGCTACCCCTGAAGGTATTCCTGCCATCCGGCGTAGTATCGCAGCCGGAGTCAATGTCAACGTGACTTTGATCTTCTCACTGGAGCGATATGCACAGGTCATTGAAGCTTACCTTTCAGGCCTCGAGGACCGGTTGGGGGCAGGCGGCCGGCTTGAGGGTATTGCGTCGGTGGCCTCCTTCTTTATTTCACGTGTGGATAGCAAGGTGGATGGGCGACTACCTGAAGGTTCTCCACTCCGTGGTAAGGCGGCCATCGCGAATGCCCGATTGGCATACGAAGCCTTCAGATCTACCTTTACCGGTTCTCGTTGGAAATCTCTGCAAGAGCGTGGGGCGAGTTTACAACGCCCATTATGGGCGTCTACCAGTACCAAGAACCCGGCATATCCTGATACGCTCTATGTGGACCAGTTGATCGGTCCTGATACCGTCAACACCGTACCACCCCAGACTCTGGAGGCCTTCAGCGCGCATGGCCAGGTCGCGGAGACTCTGTCACAGGGCCTAGACCAGGCGCGCGATGATCTGGAGCAACTCGAGGCGCAGGGTGTTTCGATGGCGCGGGTTACACAGGAATTGGAAGACGAAGGCGTCCGGTCCTTTTCGGAAGCGTTCTCCGCCTTGCTAGGGACCATTGAGGAACGCCGTCGCGCTGCTCAGGCGCAACTTGGTCCGCTGGCTGATCCCGTTTCGAAGCAAGTTGCGCAACTCGAAGCGAGCTCATTTTCTCAGAGAATGTGGGAGTGTGACCCCTCTTTGTGGACAGAGGATCCCGCCGGTCAGAATGAAATAAGAATGCGCTTGGGTTGGTTGAACCTACCAGAATCATCTCGTACGCTTCTCCCAGAGTTGGTCAGTTTTGCTGCAAATATACGCAGAGAAGGCATTCGCCGTGTGCTGTTGTTGGGTATGGGTGGATCGTCGTTAGCCCCCGAAGTGCTGTCCAATGTGTTTGCCAGCGTGCCTTCCACGGATAGTGACGAGGCGCTCTGTTTGGCGATTCTTGATTCGACCGATCCGGCTCAAGTGATGCATGCCGCGCATGATTTCCCCCCTGACCAGAGTCTGTATATTGTGTCCTCAAAATCGGGCGAGACAACCGAAGTGCTGGCCATGCTGGAATACTTCTGGGATTTGTCCGGTGGGGATCGCGAGCGCTTCGTAGCAGTCACAGATCCTGGCAGTTCATTGGAATCGCTTGCGAAGGCGCGCCGCTTCCGGGATATCTTCTTGGCCGACCCGCAGGTTGGCGGGCGTTACTCTGCGCTAACGGTCTTTGGCCTTTTACCAGCTGCGCTGCTAGGGATCGACCTCGATCGTTTGCTGGCGCGTGGCGCATGGTTGCGAGCGCAATGCGTGGTGCAAATACCGTCCGCGCGGAATCCTGGCCTGGTGTTGGGCGCCGCTCTGGGAGCTGCGGTTCAACACGGCCGTGACAAGCTGACCATACTTGCGGATGCGCCACTGGTCTCATTCGGTTCCTGGCTTGAGCAATTAATCGCAGAATCGAGCGGAAAGCAGGGTAAAGGACTGATTCCGGTAGACCGGGAGCCACTGGAGGCTGCAACGCGTTACACAGGCGATCGCCTTTTTGTCTACTTGCGCCAGAATGGCGAGTACGATGATCAGACAGCAGCCTTACGCGCGGAGGGGCATCCTGTTTTGGGGATCTCTGTCGCAGGGGCATACGAACTGGGCGCCGAATTTTACCGCTGGGAAATTGCCACGGCTACCGCCTGTCATATTTGGCGAGTGAATGCCTTTGACCAACCGGATGTGGAAGATGCCAAAGCCCGTGCGCGGACTAAGGTTGCTGAGTACCAGCAAAGCGGGCAATTGAAAATGGACCAGGCGCTTCGGTTAGATCAGGCGGGTCCGGCACTGCATGACTTCCTGAAAGGTGTTCGGCAAGGAGACTATATCGCATTGAACGCCTTCCTTCCACGCCAGCAACCCACTATCAATAACCTTCAGATTTTGCGCATAGCCTTGAAGGAGCGCAGTGGATGCGCCACCACGCTGGGGTTTGGGCCACGCTACCTTCATTCGACAGGCCAATTGCATAAAGGCGGTCCAGACAACGGGCTGTTCTTGTTGGTTACAGCCGACGCCACTGAGGATATTGAAATCCCTTCTCAAGGTTTGACATTTAGCACGCTGGAGCAAGCCCAGGCGTTAGGAGATTTCGAAGCCCTCAAAGGAAGGGGCAGGCGCATTTTGCATGTACACTTATCACACCCAGAAGATATATATAAATTGGCCGACCTGATTTGAGTCAATAAAGGATATTTTCCAGTGAGACCGGATGATCATTTTAAATTTAGAGGTATGGGATGACAGAGTTAGCCGGTTTGAAATGTGTGGCCTGCCGTGGTAGTGAGTCGCCCCTCACTGGGCAGGAGATCGCCGATTTGCTGCCGGAAGTGCCGGAGTGGCAGGTCCTTGAAGTGGATGGATTTAATCGATTAGAGCGTACTTTCAAGTTGAAGAACTTCATTGAAGCTGTCGCATTTACCAATAAAATTGCAATGGTTGCGGAGAAGGAGGACCATCACCCACTGATCGTTACTGAATGGGGGCGTGTCAAAGTACAGTGGTGGACCCACAAGATCAAGGGATTGCATCAAAACGATTTCATCATGGCTGCCAAGACGGATGGTTTGATAGCCTGATTCCAGCACTTTGAGTCAAGAAGAATTGCTTTGAGCTTGTGAAGGAATTTGTCCGGTTTCAAATGATTATCGCATGCTGGCTGTCGTCTAGTCGTTTAACAACTCCTGTTTCATTTTCTCCAATCCACGTTTTCCCAGACGATCCAACAAACGTAAAGCCCAGGTCTGATTCCCTACCCAGCCGAGGATGGCGTTTAGCAGGGCACGCATCCCGACAGGTGGCTTAGGGGCAGACATAGCTGGGCTGAAATCGACTTCATGCCCATCCAATTGAAAAGTGTACCTGCCCGTGCGTTGAAGCACAGGTTGCGCCTCCAAAAAAGCGAGTAATTCATGGCGCTCTTGAGCTGTCCACCAGTCTGGCAGGTCGGAGGTCGCCTTAAAGCCGCAGACAAGCGCAAGATCCTGAAGCAAACGTTTATGTGTTTGACTGAGCGAATTGTGCTGCGAGCTGAAATAAGCGACATCCGGATCGAGCGTAACTAACGGTCGCAACCAAAGACGATTGACCGTGGTGCGGATGGCGTTCTTGACTCCCGGCGTGGATGGGTTTTGCAGGAGGGCCGAATCGCGGTATGGCTCCCACTCCCCGCTGACATCCGGTCCGATACGTAATGCATCGCAAAACCCTAGCGAAGGCAAGATTGGTGCACCGCAATTCAGCAGATAGGCATCGGGGCCCAAGCCTGATCGTAGTGCCTGCAATCCTTGACGATAGGCCGCCTCGCGCGGCATGTCCTTCCGCCTTTTTCCGGGTAGAGCCCCGGCGTAGAGGAAATCCAGCTTGATGTAGTCATATCCCCAGGCACGCACTTTTCGCATCAGGGTTTGCAGCCAGACAAGAACCTCCGGGTTGGAAGTATTTAAAGCATATAATGGAGCGCCCCATAGGAAGCCAGCTTCTACAAGGCGGCCGTCAGGATTACGCAACAACCAATCGCTCCGCTTTCGGAACAGGTCTGATGAAGGTACGACCAGCAGCGGAGCCAGCCACAACCCGGGAGTGCGGCCGGTTGCGCGAATGCATTCAGCCAGAGCTTTCATGCCGGAAGGGAACTTCTCATTGGGTTCCCAATCCCCAACGCTGGTCTGCCAGCCATCGTCTACCTGCAGCACGTCGAAGGGCAGATCCCCAAGTTCAACGAAAGCATGCTGCAGAATGGTTTCGTCAATGGCATTGTAAAGGCTATACCATGAGCACCACACGCGAGGTGTCTGCTTTTCTGGCGCGCGACCTAGCCTTTTTCCCAGCAGTTCAGCGTACCGTGCAAAGACGGTCGCCTCTTGCCCCAGGCCAACGAACCATTCAAACTCGCCCGCTTCTCCCCAGCCGTGTAATTCGTGGTCGTGTAGGGCGACATGCGATTCCAGCGCAAGCGCGCCCAGCAATGCGACCTGCCCATCTCCGAGATCAACGGCTCCTACCCAGGATCCGTTTGGGGCCGGATGGCGGGCGTATACAGGATCAGTCTGTAATGGATGCATACGGTAAGGTTTTTGAACCGGTAAGGGTGTGGTGGGATCCGTCCAGGCAGTCAAAGACCAGGATTGCCAACCATGACGGTAGTATAAGCGGGGCTGGATCGGCAGGTCCAGATGGACTTGTGATCCTTGGAGCAGGTATCCCCCTAGTGTTTCTGTTACTGCATGCGCATGGGCGATTAGCTGGAATGATTCGAACTGGAGCGTTTTCATGGAGGTCCTTGGGTAATTGGAATTAACGGCTTGAATTCTAGCGCAAAATTTGGAATCATACATTGCAAATCCAAATGGAATAGTAGCTTGAGTCTGCGAAGAAGCACTCTGTTTTCGGTGGCAACTGCAACCGGTAGCGTCTAAAATATTGTAAGGTGATTTCTCCAGAACGAAGAATTAAACTTTAGAATGTCACACTCCATGAGAGACTATGGAGATGAAACAGATGACCAGGATCATCCT
>CAZULT010000079.1:0-18018 GCA_964621295.1 uncultured Anaerolineaceae bacterium
AGGTCGAGGCCGCCCAGTTTCTTGGCCGCAGTCTCGATGAGATTTTCCGTAGAGGTCGCATTGGTCACGTCCCCAATCAGAGCGACCGTCTGGGTACCCGTTTCAGCGGTAATGGATTTGGCAGCGGCCCTGACCTTAGTCTCATCGCGGCTGTTGATTGCGACACGACAGCCTTCTCTGGCAAGAGCCAGGGCAGTGGCAAACCCCAATCCGCGTGAGGAGCCCGTTAATAAGACGCGTTTATCTTTCAATCCTAAATCCATGAGCCTCTTCCATTATCTGGTTTGCCTATTCTACTTTAGATCATGCGTGCAGGGGATTTTCGTCCGTGTACGTGGCCAGTTCGCCCGGCAACAGGGCTGCATAGACCATATCTGCTACTGGAGAGGCGATTCCCCATTCGCGCGCCTTTCTGCCGATCACAGCGGTCATCGATTCGAGCTCGGAAGGGCGGCCTGCCTCCACGTCCAGTTGCATGGATGGCTTGATGTGCGGAGCTGCCTGATCAATGAATTCCAGCGCTCCCTCCACGACCTGCGAGTCGAGGTCGACCCCCTCGGCACGCCCCAGGTCTTCCACTTCACGCATCAAAGCGGTCATCAGGGTACGCGTCTCCGGGACGTCGCGGTAACGGCCGATAGGCAGCCGCGTCAGGGATCCGATCCCGCTGACAGCCGAAATGAAGACGAACTTTGTCCACAGGACTTTCCTGATATTCGGTGACAACTCAGCCGTAATACCGGTCTGCTCGAAGAGCGCGTGAACCGCCCTGGCGCGTTGGGTCAGCTTTCCGTCCAGTTCGCCCAGCACGACCCGCCGAAATTGCGAGATCTGCCGGATGCAGCCCGGTTCCGCCACCGCCGATGAGATCCAGGTTGCGCCTCCCAGCATGTGCGGCATTCCGACGACTGCGCCGATGCGCTCGGCAGCGTCGATCCCATTCTGGAGCGGCAGTACGTTCGTCTCAGGACGGATGAGGGTTTTGATGCGATGAGCGGCTTCTTCGATCGAGTAGGTTTTGGTACAGAATAGTACCAGGTCGACCGGGCCAACCTTCGCGGGGTCCTCTTCCGCGCGCGCTGGTTTCAGGTGGAAGTCGCCATGGACGCTCTCGACTTGCAGCCCATTCTTTCGAATGGCTTTCAAGTGCGCGCCGCGGGCGATGAACGCGACCTCGTGGCCTTGCTGCGCCAATAAGCCGCCGTAATACCCCCCCACTCCGCCAGCACCCATCATCGCTATTTTCATAGGCTCTCCTTGTTTCTACAAAGGGCGCAAAGAGCCGCAAACGAGATTTCTTTGTGTCCTTAAGACTCCGTCGCGATTAAATGAATTCAAACTTCTCATCGATCACGTCCCCATCGGTCCAGTTGCCTTCGATCCACTTTGCCACTGCCTGCAGCGAGCGCTGCAGGTGGCTGCCGTCTCTGTTGACCAGGGCGCAGGCGATGACTGCCTCCTGCCACATGTCCTGGCGATCCATCTCCGCCACAGAAAGATTGAACTTCTTATGTAGCTGGTGAAGCAAGGGTTTGAGGCGCCCGCGTTTCTCCTTTAGGGAGGCGCAGCCGGGTAGGTGCAGGTGAATGGTAAGCAAGCCAATCATATTCTTTGTATGCTCAGGCTACCGTACCACTTTGTGAAGGTTTCTCGGCAACCGACCAGAATTGGGTGTTTGTCTCGGCGCAGACGATTAACCTTCCAGCATCTTCTTCAATTCCAATGCCAGTTTCTCTGCCTCGTCTTTTTCGCAGGTGATCTCTTTTGCCAGAAACGGCACACCGCGTTCACTATCCTCTTTCCGGCGTGGAACCAGCCAGCAGTGGAAGTGGGGTATACCCTCCAAAAAAACCACCTGGTAGACGCGCTCGGCCCCGGTAAGGGATTTGAGCGCCGAATAGACGCGCTTCATAAGCGGCCCGTATGCAACCAGTTCGTGCTCGTCTGCATCGGCGAAATCCAGGAAGTGGCGGCAGGATTCGATGAACAGCGTCCCTATCGGGCCTTTTTCAGGGGGTGCGTGGCAGACCACCCAATGCGTGCCTTCATAGATGTAGCCTCCAGGCGGTGGTGCGATCAGCCCCTGGTGTTTCTGGCACAGGAAGCAATCCATATTGGCCTCCAATTCCCACTTTGCGATTTACGATTCCCGCATTCGGATTTACAATCCAGGCCTATGGAAGTCGATAAAGCTTACAACCAGTCTCTGGATTATCTATACTCTTTCGTGGATTATAGCCTCAAACATGCCTCGGAGCTCGCCAAAGCCGATTTCAACCTCGATCGCATGCGTATGCTCATGGCTGAATTGGGAAATCCACAGGACCAATACCACATCCTGCACGTAGCCGGGACGAAGGGCAAGGGATCGGTCAGCGTGCTGGCCGCCGGCGCGCTTTCGTCAGCTGGCTACAAGACCGGCCTGTATACTTCTCCACATTTACAGGATTATGCCGAGCGCATTCAGGTCGACGGCAAGCCTATCCCGCATGGGGCTCTGGCTGAGCTGGTGGAGGAGATCAAGCCGTCCGTGGCACGCGTGCCGTACCTGACGACCTTCGAGCTCACCACCGCCTTAGGCTTCCTGTTCTTCGCCCGCCAGGGCTGCCAGGCAGCCGTGATCGAGGTGGGCCTGGGGGGGCGCCTGGATGCCACCAATGTGGTCAATCCGCGCGTCTCGGTCATCACCGCTCTCTCTCTCGACCACATGCTGGTGCTGGGCGATTCACTCGATAAGATCGCGGGTGAGAAAGCCGGCATCATCAAGCCACGTGTGCCGGTTGTCTCCTCGCCGCAGGCGCAAGAGGCTCTGGAGGTGCTGGTAAAGGTGGCCGGGGAACGCGAGTGTTCGTTTACACTGGTGGGACGCGATGTGAAATTCAAAGCACTATCGCATTCTCTGGAGGGACAGACCCTGCAGGTCTGGACGGCCGGACATGCTCCGCTGGAGTTGACGATCCCTTTGCTTGGGTTGCACCAGGTTGAGAACGCGGCGGTCGCCTTCGCTGCGCTGCAGAGGTGTGGGTTGCAGGTCGCGGACGAAGCGGTCCGAAAAGGATTTGCCAGGGTGCAGTGGCATGCCCGCTTCGAAATCCTGCGCCGCGACCCGCCGGTGGTCATGGATGTGGCCCATAACCGTGCTTCCGCCTCCCGCTTGCGACAGACACTCGATGATTTGTTCCCGAACATACCGGTGATCTTGTTGTTCTGCACCCTGGAAGATAAGGACATTGCAGGCATATTGGCAGAAATGTCCCCGAGATTGGAACGGGTCGTGGCAACACGCGCAGACCATCCTCGAGCACCTTCCGCCGAATGGATTGCCGACCAGGTTCGACTGGCAGGGATCCCCGTCGAACTGGCGGTACCTGCTGCAGCAGCATTGGAAAGGGCTTTGGAACTGGCTGGAGAAGACAAGCTGGTCCTGATCGCTGGAAGCGTGGCTTTTGCCGGTGAAGTGTGGAGCGCGTGGCAGAGGAGAAGCGGTTGAAAGCACCTCTGGACAGCGAAGGTTAGAAATCTTCTCCTTCTGCTCCAAACCGTCGAAAGTCACTCCTTACGGGGCTGGAAAACTCAAAAAAAGATGGTAGCATTATCCTGCCTGCCGGATTGAGTTTCGTTACGTCCGGGTATTGGCAGTCTGGGATAAAATGAGACCTTAATGCTTTCAACGCCGGGAATGTTGCAAGAATTGGCGGATGGAACGCAGGATTAAATGAATAACCACACTGATTGGAACGATGAAGAAGAGGAAAACTTCAACCTGGCGCTGACACAGCGCACCGAGGAACTCTACCGCATTCCTACGATGGAACCGGATGCGGAAGGGCTGATCGAGGCGCTGGTGCTACCATTACGCGATCTGGTCATCTTCCCGCGTATGGTCTCGCCGATCTTCGTAGGTCGTGAATCCTCCTTACTGGCAGTGCAGGAAGCACAGTTAAAGGACCAGACCATACTGGGCCTGATCCAGCGTGATCCGGAGATCGATGACCCTGGACCGGACGATTTTCTACCAATAGGCATCGAGATGGCCGTGGGGCGGTTACTTTCCATGCCTGATGGAGCGCATTCAGCCCTGGTGCAGGGCCGCCGCCGGGTGGAGGTGGTTGATTTCAAGCGCACCAGCCCCTATCTACAGGTACGTGCCCGCCCGATCTACGAGTCGCAAACCCCGGACCGTCAGGCGCAGGCCCTGATGCGTTCTGCGGTGGACCTGTTCGACCGCTGCGTTCAGCTGGATCGCTCTATTCCGGAAGAAGCGCACCTGTTTGCCTTGAACATCTCTGAACCGGGATGGCTGGCGGACATGATCGCGACTGCGTTGCCGCTTGATTACCTCGAAAAGCAGAAACTGCTGCTCTCGACCGATCCGCGCAAGCGCCTGCAGAAGATCAATGCGCTGCTGGCCCAGGAAGTGGACATGCTTGAACTGGAGGATGAGATCCACACCCGCGTGCAATCGGAGGTGGATCGCAGCCAGCGCGAGTTCTACCTGCGCGAGCAGATGAAGGCCATCCAAACCGAGTTGGGCGAAGGCGACATATGGGCACGTGACGTTAACGAATTGAAGCAAAAAGTGGGAGCGGCTGACTTGCCGGACGAGCCCAAAACGGTTGCCAACAAGGAGATCGAACGCCTGAGCCAGATGCCGCCCATGTCTCCTGAAGTAGGTATCATCCGCACCTATATCGACTGGATCGTGGATCTCCCCTGGACAAAGGCCAGCGAGGATAACCTGGATGTCAAGAATGCCAGTAAGATTCTGGAGCGTGACCACTACGGATTGAAGAAGGCCAAGGAACGAATCGTTGAATACATTGCTGTGCGTTCCCTTAAGCCCAAGAAGAATCGCCAGCCGATCCTTTGCTTCGTTGGCCCGCCCGGCACGGGCAAGACCTCTCTGGGCCGCTCGATCGCTGAAGCTCTGGGGCGCAAATTTGTGCGCGTCTCACTGGGTGGTGTGCGCGACGAGGCCGAGATTCGCGGCCACCGCCGTACATACATTGGCGCGCTCCCCGGCCGCATTTTGCAGACCATGAAGCGTGCCGGAACAGCCAACCCGCTTTTCATGCTGGATGAGATCGATAAACTTGGCTCCGATTTTAGAGGCGACCCGTCCTCGGCTCTGCTGGAAGTGCTTGACCCGGAGCAGAATTTCGCGTTTAGCGACCATTACCTGGAACTCGCTTTTGATCTTTCGAAAGTGATGTTTGTGACCACCGCCAACTCGCTGGGAAATATCCCGGCCGCCCTGCTGGACCGTATGGAAGTGATCGAGTTTCCAGGTTATATTGAAGAGGAGAAGCTTGAAATTGCCATGCGCTACCTGATCCCGCGCCAGATCGAGGAGAATGGCATTGGCGATTTAGGTTTGAGTTTTGAGCTGGCTGCATTGCAGAAACTGATCCGCGAATATACCTATGAGGCCGGGGTGCGAAACCTGGAGCGTGAAATTGGTCGCATCTGCCGCAAAGTGGCGCGGTTGAAGGCCGAGAACAAAAAGTTTCCGGAGGCGGTCACACCTCAAGTCGTGGAAAAATTCCTTGGACCGCAACAATATTACCCACCGGAGGCTGAACGGCAAGATGAAGTGGGTGTTGTGCAATCCCTGGCCTGGACGGAGAACGGCGGCGAGATCATGCCGGTGGAAGTGGCCGTATTGGAAGGCAAAGGCGGCTTGCAGATGACCGGCCAGATGGGTGACGTGATGCAAGAGTCGGTGCAGGCTGCACTGACCTATGTCAAGTCTCGCGCAGCGCAGTTGGAAATCGACCCGGAGGTCTTCGACCGTATGGACATCCACGTGCATATGCCGGAGGGCGCCATCCCGAAGGATGGCCCTTCTGCGGGCATTACGATGGCGACTGCCATGGCCTCAGCCCTGACGGGGCGCCCGGCGCACTCCGAGGTGGGCATGACAGGCGAGATCACGCTTCGTGGGCGCGTATTGCCCATTGGAGGCGTACGTGAAAAGGTGCTGGCAGCCTACCGCGCCGGGATCAAGATCGTTGTGATCCCTGAGAAGAACATGAAGGACCTGGTGGACGTTCCCAAGGCCGCTCGAAATGAACTTACGATCGTACCGGTCAAGCATATGGACGAAATCCTGAAAACGGCGCTTGCACCCGAGGCGGTTGTCGAGCCGCCCCGGCCGAGAAAGCGGCCCGAAGGGAGCGAGGAAGAAGAGGCGGAATAAATGGCCATCGCTCTAAAGAACAAGGTGGTGCTCATTACAGGCGCTTCGTCCGGCTTCGGCAAGGACGCGGCGCATCTTTTTGCAGCAGAGGGCGCCAAGGTGGTGCTGGCAGCCAGGCGACTCAACCGGTTGCAGAGCCTGGCCGATGAGATCCATCGTCTGGGAGGGGAGGCTTTGGCCGTGCCGGTGGATGTCAGTGAACGCAGTTCCATCGGCCTGATGGCCCAGACCGTTCTGGAGATTTACGAGCACGTTGACATTCTCTTCAACAATGCCGGCTTTGGCAGTCTGAACTGGCTGGAGAGGATGGAACCGGAACGGGATATCGCCATGCAGGTGCAGGTAAACCTTTTAGGGATGATCTACGTGACCCGCGCACTGCTGCCGGGTATGTTGAAGCGGCGGTCAGGCCATATCATCAATATGGCTTCGATCGCCGGCTGGTTGGCAGTGCCTTCCTACACCGTCTACGCCGCGTCGAAGTTTGGCGTGCGCGGGTTCACAGAAGCCTTGCGAAGGGAAGTGGCACCTTTTGGTGTGCGCGTTTCAGGCATTTATCCAGGACCTTCGCGCACCGAATTCAGCTGGCGCGCCAGATCTGCGAATTCGCGCCGGGTACTGTCGCGGCTGCGGGAATTGACCTATATTCCCCCGGGAGAAGTGGCCCGGCGGGTGGTCCATCTTGTAAAATATCCGCGCCGCTCCGTGATCATTCCGGGTTGGTTCGTGCCGATCGTTTGGGCTGACAGCCTGTTCAAGGGCGTGGTGGATGCGGTTATCAAGGTCTTTTACACGAACCGGGCGCGCAGACAGGAGAAGAAATGACCATCGCTCGATTGGAGAAATTCAAGACAGCTATTGATAACGGTGGACTGCAGGCCGTGGCGCTCAATCCTGGTCCAACCCTGACTTACCTGACCGGAGTCGCTTTCCACCTGATGGAGCGGCCGGTGGTGTTGCTCGTTGCTCCGGGCGCTGATCCTGCACTGGTCCTGCCGGAGCTAGAGTCACGAAAAGTGGAGCAGATCCCATACCCCGTGCAGGCCTTTCCATACGGTGAGGACCCTTCGGAATGGGAGCAAGCCTTTCGAACTGCGGTGCAGGCGCTGTCCCTCAATGGGCAGCATATCGGCGTCGAACCGCGCCAGATGCGCCTGTTGGAATTTGGCTTTGTGCGTGCGGGTGCTCCTGAAGCGGAGTTCCCGGATGCCAGCCAGATTCTGGCAGGCCTGCGCCTCAGGAAAGAGGCCGGGGAGATCGCTGCCATGCGAAGGGCGGTGGAGATCGCTCAAAGCGCCCTTGAGACCAGCCTGCCCCTTGTCAGGATAGGCATGACGGAACGTGAACTGGCGGCCGAACTTGTGATGCAATTGCTGAGGCACGGCTCCGAGCCTGAGCTGCCGTTCTCTCCGATCGTGTCCGGCGGGCCAAATTCGGCGAACCCGCATGCCTCGCCCACCGCGCGCAAACTGGAAGCCGGTGACCTGCTGCTGATCGATTGGGGTGCAGGTGCGGACGGTTACATATCCGATCTGACGCGCACCTTTGTGATCGGCGAGGTGGGGGCGGAGGTTGCACAGATCCACCGTATTGTGCAGGATGCCAATGCGGCCGGACGCGCGGCCGGAGGGCCGGGAGTAGCCTGCGCCGAAGTGGATCGGGCGGCTCGCGCGGTGATCGAGGCGGCCGGATACGGCGAGTATTTCACGCACCGCACCGGTCACGGCATCGGCATGGAAGCGCACGAAGAACCTTACATGCGCGGGGACAACCAGCAGATCCTGGAGCCGGGTATGGCCTACACCGTGGAGCCGGGCATCTATCTGCCCGGGCGCAACGGCGTGCGCATCGAGGACGACATGATTGTCACGGAGTCTGGGGCCGAGAGTCTCAGCGACATGCCCAGGGAGCTGCGCGTGGTAGGGTGAGGGTGGATAATCTTGGTTGAAAGTTGATCATTGAAAAGTGAAAGTTGATGAGTGAAGGCGACCAACCGGTGAAATCCTTGAGAAAGGACGCTTCCCCCCTCAAGATCATTCGCGCCAAACCGGACATGGCCGAAGCGCTGACTTCGATAGCCTTCGACGCCAAACGCCATTGGGATTATCCCGAACGCTGGATAGAACTATGGACTCCCTTGCTGACCATCACCCCGGAATTCATTCAAATGCACGATACTTTTATGGTCGAACTGGATGGGGCCGCGGTTGGATTCTACGCCCTTTCGTTCAGTGCGGAACGCGCCAGCCTGGAGCATCTGTGGGTGCTTCCGCGTGCCATGGGCAGGGGCGTGGGCGCAGGGCTGTTCTGCCATGCTCTCGAGCGCTGCCGGGCAGCAGGTGCACGGGTGCTCGAGATCGAATCGGACCCGCACGCGCAGGGTTTCTACGAGCGCCTGGGTGCCCATAAGGTGGGCGAAGCCCGCGCGGACGTGGACGGACTACCGCGCTCCTTACCGGTGTTAGAGATTAAAATTACAGGCACTACCTGGCTCTTCCTATGTTTGACCAGGACTTTTCCTGAGGGCTCCAATTGAACTGGATAAGGAGCCTGCGCGAAGCTTCCCTTCGCACGTACCATTCTACAAGCCCGCCAGCACTTTTCTAGATTTGGATTTGAATTTATTGCGATCCGTCATAGGCCATTTGCAGAGTACCTGCCGTTTGCGAATCCTGGTGCCGGCCTGCGGGACCAGACGGGCGGAAACCCGCCCCCTGGCGTACCCTGCCTGGCCCGTCCTTGCGGGAGCCTGAGAAATTGACCGCGTGAAAGCCCGGCATCGCGCTCACGTGCGGCTCTATGCTCAGAACGTATGCAGGCGCACAGCCTGCCCGCGCAATGATAGTAAAATGGAGCCCATGACGAGCTACTGCCAGTACGTCCTTGAACACCCCGAAGACACCTTCAATAAGGAGTATCACGATACCCAATATGGCTTTCCTTTGAAAGAGGATGCCCTGCTTTTCGAGCGCCTGGTGCTTGAGATCAACCAGGCCGGTCTGTCGTGGATCACGATCCTGAAGAAGGCCGTGAACTTCCGCCGGGCGTACGACGGCTTTGATATCCCCACGGTGGCTGGCTACGGAGCCTCCGATCAGGCGCGTCTGCTGGCAGACGCTGGTATCATCCGCAACCGGCTCAAGGTGGCGGCTGCCATCCACAACGCAGCCCGCATCCTGGAAGTCAAGAAAGAGTACGGTTCATTCAAAGGCTGGTTGGATGCTCATCATCCGCAGGGCAAAGGCGCCTGGGTCAAGTTGTTCAAGGCCAATTTCAAGTTCGTGGGAGACGAGATCGTCAACGAATTCCTGCTCTCTACCGGCTATCTGCCTGGTGCGCACGAAACGGATTGTCCGATCTACGCGCAGGTCGAGGCGCTGGACCCTCCCTGGGCTGGGACGACCTGATGGCTACCTGGATGGCTCACCTGCGCATCGCCGAGGCGTTGCTGGAACGTCTGCCTGGCCTGGATCCGGAGGGTTTCGCTATCGGAAGCGTGGCGCCGGATGCGGGCATCCCTGATGAACACTGGGAGCGATTCGACCCGCCCCCGGAAGTAACCCACTTCAAACGTTCGCACAGTGTGCACAAGGACATCGCCGACCTTGAGTTCTACCGTAATTACCTGCGCGGGGTCGATCCGGCCGACCGGCGGCGGTTCTCCTTCCGGTTAGGTTATTTCTTCCACCTTGTGACCGATAACCTGTGGACAATCCAGGTCGGCAGGCCCACGCAGGAACGCTTTGCAGAGAAGTTTGCCGCCGATAAAGGATTCATCTGGGAGGTCAAGCGTGACTGGTACGGCCTGGACCACCTCTACGTGCGTGCGCAGCCTGATTGTCTGTACTGGCGGGTCTTTTTAGCAGCCGAACCGCAGGATGCGGAGCTGGACTTCCTCCCGTCGGAAGCCCTGCCGCGCCAGCTCAAGCACATCAAAGCCTATTACCAGCTGGAGGACGATGAGATCCGTACGATGATGTCTCGACCCAAGCGCTACCTGACTGCAGAGCAGATGGACCGCTTTGTGGTGCAGGCGATCGAAGCACTGCATACGATCTACCACATGCTTTGGCCGGAGCCACCTGATCTCGAAGGGTTGAATTCGTCGCTCGAGCTGCTCAAGAATTAAGGGAGGACCTCAATGCCGCAAATCATCCCGACCGCAGAACCGTTCTTTTTCCCCGGCGAACCCGGCCAGCCTGGTTGCCTGCTGATCCACGGCTTTACCGGTACGCCCAAAGAGATGCGCTGGCTGGGCGAATACCTGCAAGCGCGCGGTCTGCCCTGCCTGGGGTTGCGTTTGGCCGGGCACGCCACACGGCCCGAGGATATGATCCGCTCGCGGTACACGGATTGGACGCTCTCGGTCGAAGACGGCTACGACCTTTTGCGCGGTGCCACCGATCGCATCTACCTGGTGGGCTTATCGATGGGCGGCATGCTGGCGCTGTTGATGTCGACGCGCCTCAAAGTGAGTGGCGTGGTTGCCATGTCCACGCCCTACCGCCTGCCCTACGACTACCCGGTATGGATGATACGTTTGCTCAGCCTTGGTATGAAGTTTCAGCCTAAAAGCAAGGAGGAACCCGGCGCGAACTGGTTCGACAAGGAAGCCTTCGCGCAGCACGTCTCCTATGGGCAAAACCCGGTACGCTCCGCGGCTGAGTTGCAGTTGCTCAGGCATGAGCTGCACGCCGCGCTGCCCCGTGTGGACGTGCCGGTGCTGTTGATGCACTCGCGCAACGACACGTATGTGCCCCCCGAGAACATGGAGCGCATCTACGCTGATCTGGGCACGCACGACAGGCGCAAGCTCTATGTCACAGAGGCGGGACACGTGATCACAAGCGACGAAGCCCGCGGCGAGGTCTTCCGCGAGACCTACGAATTCATCCGGCGCGTGGAGTCCGGGCGGTGACGCGCAGCCTGTCGCTGGTGGGCCTCTCCCTATTGATCTGGGGAGCCGGCGAGGGCTTGTTCCTGTATTTCGTGCCGATCTATATGGAGGATATGGGCGCTTCCCCGTTCTGGATCGGCTCGATCTTTGGCGGCTTCGCGCTGATGATGATGCTGGCGCATATCCCGGCCGGTTACCTGGCCGACCGCATCGGACGCCGCCCGCTTCTGACCAGCGCCTGGTTGGCCGGCACATTTGCCGCGTTCGGCATGGCGCTGGCGCCCTCGTTGGGTTGGTTCGCGGCGGCTTATCTGGCCTACGGTCTTACCGGATTTGTTTCTTCGCCGCTCTTCAGTTACGTGACGGCGGCGCGCGGTAAACTTACCTCTGGACGCGCCATGACGCTGGCTTCAGCCTTGTTCAACCTTGGGATGGTGCTGGGGCCGATTTCG
Source organism: uncultured Anaerolineaceae bacterium (assembly GCA_964621295.1). Lineage (GTDB taxonomy): Bacteria > Chloroflexota > Anaerolineae > Anaerolineales > Villigracilaceae > JAABUE01. The sequence goes on from CAZULT010000079.1 coordinate 11,549, forward strand.
GGTGGCTGGATCGCGGAACACTACTCGCTGCGCGCGACCTTCTTTGTAGCGGGCGGACTGTTCGTGCTCTCGACCGGGTTGGTCTTCTTTTTACGGTCGCAACCGGTGGAGCCGATCGAAGAAGGCAGCCGAAAACGCGATCTGTTAGGAAACTCACGCTTCCTGGCTTTCCTGGGTGTGATCTTCGTAGTGAACTTCGTCCAGTACCTGCCGCAGCCGCTCACACCCAATTTCCTTCAAAACGAGCGCGGTCTTTCGTTGGGCCAGATGGGTCTGATGGGGTCGATCGGCAGCCTGGGGAACGTGGCGCTCAATCTGACACTGGGCCAGTTGCGGGCCGGGACAGGGTACCTGTTGTCGCAGGTCATAGTAGGGCTGGGTGTAGCGGCATTATGGCGCGGGACGGGTTTGCCCTGGTACGGTCTGGGCTACTTCCTGTTAGGCGGATACCGCGCGGCGCGGGCGCTGACCTTCGCTCAGGTACGCTGGCTGATCCGGGGAGCGCAAATGGGATTGGCCTATGGTATTGTGGAAACCTTCAGCGCGCTGGCCATCATCCTGGCTCCGCTGCTGGCGGGCTGGCTGTACGAGCGCGATCCAGGCTCGATCTACGCCGTAAGCCTGGCGCTGACCGGAGCCGGACTGGCAGCCAGCCTGTTGTTCGCTCCGCGCATCCCGCAGGGATACGTGGAAACCTGACCGGCAAGGAGGTGTTGATGCTCGAAATCGTACCGTTCACCCTCGGCCCGGCGATGACCAACGCTTACCTGGTCGCCGATGCGGAGACAAAAGAGGCAGCCGTTATCGACCCTGCCTGGGATGGAGACGTGATCCTGGCTGAGGCGCAGCAGAGAAATTGGCGCATTGCACATCTGTGGTATACGCACGCCCACTTTGACCATATCGGCGGGGCGGCCGCAATCGCTGACGCGCTCAACCCGTTGCCGCTGGTGGCACTGCACCCTGCCGACCACGTACTTTGGCGGGCGGAAGGGGGCGCGCCGTTGTTTGGTTTCAAGATCGACCCCGGCCCCGAACCGACCATCGATCTGTCGCATGGGCAGATCCTGCGGTTGGGAACGGTGCAGTTCGAAGTGCGTCACACGCCGGGACATACCCCAGGTTCATGCTGCCTTTATGTGGCTGCTGAAGGCGTGTGCTTTTGTGGGGACCTGATCTTCCGACAGGGAGTAGGCCGCGCCGATCTGCCCGGCGGCGATTGGGAAGCGCTGCTGGAAAGCATCCGCACCCAGATCTTCACGCTGCCGGACGAGACGCGCCTGCTCTCAGGCCACGGTCCGGAGACGACGGTGGGGCAGGAGAAACGCGACAATCCCTACTTGCAGACAGGTTGAACTAAAAGTGCGTTGGGAGTGTGCATCTACTTGGAGGCGATCAAGTTTTAGCGGCAGGCGCAGGTCCCTGCGTTTCTGCTTGGGAAGGGAGGCAGCATGAAGCGAGCGGTGAGCATCAGTCTGGGGAGTTCGCAGCGGGACAAGCGTGTTACTGTGCGATTCAAGGATCAGGAGATCCTGGTCGAGCGCCTGGGTACGGATGGGGATATCCAGCGTGCGCGCGAGCTGTACCTGGAACTGGATGGCAAGGTCGATGCATTCGGCGTGGGCGGGGTGGACCTTTACTTGCGACTTGAGGGACGCGAATATCCCCTGCATGCAGCGCTCAAGCTGGTCGAAGGAGTCCGGGATACCCCGCTGTGCGATGGGCGCGGACTGAAACATACCCTGGAGCGGCGCGTGTTCGAACTGGCCCGGCCGCAGTTGGGGGAAGTGCATTTCCGGCAGGCTTTTGTTCCTGTGGCGGTTGATCGCCTGGGGCTGGCTGAAGCCGCGGCGGAGGTTTCCGAGCGCATCGTACTTGGGGACCTGATGGTGGCGCTCGGGCTCCCGGTGCCGGTCTACGGTATCCCGGCTTTCAAGCGCCTGGCGCGCGTGCTGCTGCCTATCGTCAGCTACTTCCCGATGAGCATGCTGTTCTACGGCAGCGGGGGCGCAGAGCATGAACCCAAGTACACGCGCTACTTTCTGGGTTCGGATCTGGTAGCCGGGGATTTTCTGTTCATGCGTAAGTACATGCCGGCACGCATGCCCGGGACCACGGTGGTGACCAACACCACCACGGAGGAGAACATCGCCCTGTTGCAGGAGCGGGGGGTGAAGACGGTCATCACCACCACGCCTCGCTACGAGGGACGTTCGTTCGGAACGAATCTGCTGGAGGCGGCGCTGACTGCCTACGCTGGCCTGGGGCGGCGTCTTTCTGATGAAGAACTGAATGCGCTCGTAGACGAATTGGAATTGAAACCATCGGTCCTGCATTTCAATTGATGGGCGGGCAGGGCGCGGGAGAGACTGGAAGAATCCATATGGATTCGTCGGAAAATCCACTGGATTTGCGGAAGAATCCATAGGGATTCGCAAGAGAATCCAGTGGATTCGCGGGAGAATCCACAGCGATTTTCACGAAAATCCTTAGGATTTGCGAGAGAACCGGTTAGCGACCCATCGCCTTCCTATCTGCAAGGATTTTGGAGATCGTGAGTGCTGTTCATCACTCTTTGTAGGAAGATCAAAATGAAAACCTACCAACCCAATCACCTGCAAAAGCCATGCATGTAACATCGTTGGGGTACCGCACGGACCTGATCTTTCTCTCCTTTGATGGGGAGATCAGCGACCGCGGGTCCTATTTGGTGATCCGGACGCCCTCGAACCCCACGTTCTATTGGGGGAATTTCTTGCTTTTCTCCCAACCGCCTCAGGAGGGCGACTACCGTACATGGCGCGATCTGTTCGCTTCCGAGATCGGGACTTCGCCTGCGGCGGAACATCAAGTCTTTGGTTGGGATTCGCCGGAAGGGGAGCAGGGCGTGCTCGAGCCATTCCTGGAGGCAGGGTTTCGACTCAACCGCGAGGTCGTCCTGACGAGCGGTGCTCCCCGCGGCCCGGCCAGACCCGCAGACCGGGTGAGCATCCGCGTCCTGGAGACCGACGCCGAGTGGGGGCAGGCCATCGAGAACCAGATCGTTTGCCGGGAACCGGAGTTCAGCGAGGAAGAGTACCGCGCATTCTACATGAGGCAAATGGACCGCTACCGGAAGATGGTTGCAGCCGGCCTTGGGAATTGGTTTGGGGCCTTTGTCGACCAACGGCTCGTGGCGGATCTGGGCCTGTTCCATGAGGGTGGCGTAGGCCGTTACCAATCGGTCGAGACGCATCCCGATTTCCGTCGCAGGGGTATTGCAGGAACACTGGTTTACGAAGCGGGACGCCAGGCCATGGTTGAATACGATCTGCACACGCTGGTCATCGTGGCAGACGAGGGATCGGCTCCGGAGCGGTTGTACGTGTCTCTTGGATACCGGCCGACCGAGAAGCAGGTCGGGCTGGAATGGTGGCCGCAGATGGACGCGCGCTTTGCGTGAAAGGTGAAATATGGATACTACTACCAGGTACGTGCACACCAATCTCATTGCGGAAGACTGGCGGGTGCTTGCCAGCTTCTACCAGCGGTTGTTCGACTGCGCTCCTGTCCCTCCCGAGCGCGACTTTCGCGGGAAAGACCTGGATGCAGGCACAGGCATCCAGGATGCACACCTGCAAGGCGCACATCTGCGCCTGCCGGGTTATGGGGAAAACGGCCCCACACTGGAGATTTTCAACTACAATGTTCTGGAAAGTCGTGCCATGACAGCCGTAAACCGGCCTGGATTCGGTCATATTGCCTTTGCGGTGCCGGATGTGGGTGCAATGCAAAGCGCTGTCCTGGATGCAGGTGGGCAGGCCATTGGTGAGATCGTCACTCTGCAAATTGCCTCAGGTGCCAGGGTCACCTGGTGCTATGTCTCCGATCCGGAGGGGAATATCATCGAGTTACAATCGTGGTCAGGATAATTCAACGTGTCTGTAATGGCACTTCGCGCGCTAGTGATGTACCCTTAGATATGGAGAAGCTCTTCGTGAAAAAGGGCAGATATGATCAAAGGTAGAACCCTTCTCAAACGCGACGTCTATAATTATCCGCGTGGTGAAGTAAAGATCGGAACCATCCCGGCGAATGTTGAGATCACAGCCACTGAACACATCTACCAGTGGCTTCATCTGGTCGACGGCGGATGGGTGAGTGCGGGCGCGGGACAACAATACATCCAGTGGGAGGAAGTGCCTGATCCGGTCGTACCGGATGCGGAAGCGCCAGAAGAGACGATTCCGGACGAGGAAGCGCCGGAAGAGGAAGTACCGGAAGAGGAAGCACCAGGAGGGGAGGCACCCGGCGAGACGCCCGAGCCTGAGCTTCCTCCCCCCTCAGCGCGAGTTACCAGAAAGATCACAGAAATCAAACGAAAGGGCAAGATCGCCACACTGCTCGTGGACTGGCAAAACCCAAAATGGGGTTTCCAACCCCGGCAGGTCGGGCGATTGAGGTCTTACCCACAAACGGTGACCTTCAATTCTGTCAGAGACCGAACAAAGGGTTCTCGCATACCGTTGGTGGACCCTATGGTGGCGTACCTTGAATACCTGAACGGACCAAGGACAGCAGAGAGAATTCTGGCGCCTCCGGCCGGATGGATCAACGCCCCGACCATTCCGCCCACCATCGAAAGGATCACATGGGCAGCGAATCATGTCGTCGTCTTGGAAACCGGTATGGAAAAGGATGTGGAATTTTCCAACGTCTATGCCATTAACTGTCATGAGACGGACCTGGATGGGACCTTTTTCGATAAGGATATGCGCCTGATCGTGCATAAGTTCAATGCATTCACACAAAAAAGCACCATGATCAAATTGGGCAGAGGCTATGATTGTTATACCCCGTTCATTACGGATCCTGACGTCAACAACGGCGATATGTGGATCAGGTCTGACTACCTGGAGATGTGGCCCGACCTGCCGTTCACTTTGTCGGACGGCTCGGAAATTGTAGAATACGAACTCTATGGCTTTCACATCTATGGAATTCGCGCGGATGGTTCCATGGTTTTATTGCGTGATCCCAACGGCTTCAAAACGAACTGGAAGATCGAATCGCCGGAAGTGCCGTTTTAGATGGGACCTTGCGGGAATTTGCGGCGTAGACGCGCTCTGATTGGTCCCCTGGAAACCGAAACAGCATGATGTTTCTTCTGCACCTTCTTGCCTTTCTCGCCTTTCTGCTTTCCGGCTTTACACTGATCCGGCCAACGAGCGGCTGGGGGCGGCTCGCGCTGTTCGTTCCCAAGCTTTTTGCGGGCACTTTTATTGGGTTGATCGGCGCCGTGGGTCTTGCCAGTGCGCTGACGGGCTGGTTTGTACTGGGCGACATGGTTCCGGTTGGACCGGGTGTCATTGCCATGGGGGTTGCCTCGAGGCACGTTCTTCGAATTCGCCGGCGTCGACTGCAGATCAACCGGTCACTTTCAGCGGAACCCGCCCTCAAGTTAAAAGAAAACACTCCGTCGTATTTGTGGAGTAGCGCCCGGCGTACAAAGCCCGAAGTGATCTGGCAGCGGGATCAAAGGGTTGGTACACACATGGAGACCGGTGAGGTCTTGCTGGCTGACTTGTGGCACCCTTCAGACCCCGAAATCAGGTCCGGGCTGGGGCTGATTTACCTGCACGGCAGTGGATGGCATTATGCCAGTAAGGATTATGGTACCCGCCCCTTTTTTCGCCGTCTGGCGCAACAGGGCCATGTCATCGCCGATCTCGCCTATACGCTTGCGCCTCATACGGACCTGTTTGGCATGGTGGCGGATGTCAGGCGCACGATTGCCTGGATGAAGAACCACGCTCGCGAATTGCGTATCCGTGACGACAGTATCGTTCTCATGGGCGGGTCCTCAGGAGGTCATCTGGCCTTACTGGCAGGATATACCTATGACGATCCCCGGTTTGTAGCTCCTGAAATCAAAAGGGATACTCTGGTCCTTGGAGTGGTTTCGTATTATGGACCTCCAGATCTGAAAGCCCAGTTCGATCGTCTCAATGAATTGCCAGGATTGACCGGGCGCACAAGCATGGAACGTCTTTTCATGTCATACCTGGAAGCTCGATTTGGCTTTGAACCGCTTCCGGTTCACAGCCTCTTGCCGCAATTCCTGGGAGGCACGCCGTTGGAAGTCCCTGATTTGTACGAGGCAGGTTCCCCCTGCAATCACGTCCGGAAAGACCGCCCGTCCACCTTGCTGCTGCAAGGCCTGCACGATTTTAGTGGCGCCGCTCCAGAAGCGCGCAAGCTATATACAGGGCTCAAGAAGGCCGGATGTGCGGCCTTCCTGTTCGAATTGCCAGACACAGAGCATGGATTCGATCTATACTTTCCCAGATGGTCGCCCGCTGCACGGGCGGCGACTTGCGTCACAGAGAGATTCCTTGCCTCCCTTTGCTGACCGCATGGGGGGACCAGGGCGCCATCAATAGAATTCAGAAAGGTCTTACCAGGCCGGAACGAAAGCCCTGGAAGGGGAT
>CAZULT010000080.1:0-17060 GCA_964621295.1 uncultured Anaerolineaceae bacterium
AGCTTATCAGAAACGACCCCTTTCTTGCTATCCATAGTATCTAACGGCTCGCGTTCGCGAATCGCCGCGAAGCACCCTTTAGGGTACCTGCAGGTGGGTGGGACGAGACGAAGCTGTTTTGGCGGGAAATGTTCGAGCACAAAATCAACTCTTTCGGTGGCGCGATCGGGCGAAGGAGCTTTCCTATGCGACTACATTTGTCCCAGGAGCGTATGGGATCGCCCATCCCGCTGCAGGTCCCGTAGGGAGCGCATGTGCGTTGGGGACCCACCAGTCCGGTGCACGCTGTGTTGGGCGGCAAATTGGAATGGAACACCTCTTGATCGAGCGATGTTTCCTACACTACTAATAAGCAATCCACATGGTATTGCTGTATAGTGGCTTGCGGGGGAACTACGGGAAGAAGGCCAGCTATAAGAACAGGGGCCTCCTGCACAGAGGCCCCTGTTTTTGATCATGGAAAGTATTTACAGATGAAGAATATCAGTGGATGTGATCAGGGATTTCGATGGCCAATAAATTTTATGGGCAAGGAGCAGGCGGCAAACATGCTCCGCCTCCGCCTCCACCCCCCCCACCTGAGCCAGCACTGCTATCATCTCCACTGCCCCCGCCTCTGCCAGTTGGTTTTTCGGCCTTAACAAAGGAAAAGACTTCACTACTGCATATCTCGCTTCCATCTGAATCTTGAGCGACAATCTGCCACTCATATTCACCGCCAGCGATAAAGGCTTCCATGTAGCGATTTTTAAAGGTCTGATTGGTATCATAAGACAGTGTCTCGCCTGATGGGGGGGTGATTTTTAGAACAAAACTTCTCGCTTCATCTATCGCCGTCCACGAAAAGGTCTGTTTACCTATTGGTGGTATGTTCGCGCCATCGCCGGGTGAAAGCAGTCTCGAACAGCTGATAATATCTGGAACGCAGGTTTTTTGTGCTACAACAAAGTGGGTACCGGGATCGCAGTGCCGTAAGTACGAACCTGTGGTATATACATCCTGTGCGGTTTCCAGAGCCTGTGTTTTAGCCGCTGCTTCTGAGGCGATTTTTGCATCGGTTGCTGCTGCTTCTGAGGCGATCTTTGCCTCGGTGGCTGCTTCTGAGGCGATTTTTGCCTCGGTGGCCGCTGCTTCTGAAGCGATCTTCGCATCGGTTGCAGCTGCTTCTGTGGCGATCTTTGCCTCGGCGGCTGCTTCTGAGGCGATTTTTGCATCGGTGGCTGCTGCTTCTGAGGCGATCTTTGCCTCGGTGGCTGCTGCTTCTGAGGCGATCTTTGCCTCGGCTGCTGCTTCTGAGGCGATCTTTGCCTCGGCGGCTGCTTCTGAGGCGATCTTTGCCTCGGCGGCTGCTTCTGAGGCGATCTTTGCCTCGGCGGCCGCTTGTGCGGCGATCTTTGCCTCGGCTGCCGCTTGTGCAGCAATCTTTGCCTCGGCTGCCGCTTGTGCAGCAATCTTTGCCTCGGCTGTTGCTGCTTGTGCAGCGGTTTTTGCCTCGGCTGCTGCTACTTCTGCGGCGATTTTTACATCAGCTTCCGCAGCTACCACCACTGCTTCCCCTGCCCCTGCGGCAACTCCCTCGGCCACGGTGGCCCCTGCCTCAGCTGCGGCATACGCGCCATAAGCAGCGTATCCGGCTGTACCGACAACGACTACAACCCCTACAGTAATCAAAATAGGATAGGTGTACTTACGGTTTTCATAAACCCAGTCCCGGGTTGCCCGCCCGGCTTTCTCGAGGGCGGGCAAAACGGTGTGATCGTGGTTTTTCCAAAAATGATAGGCGGGCCTAAGGATCGGCCCAACAAGCGCAAACTCCACCACCGTATTGACTACTTCGTTCATAAAATTTACGTACTCTACAACCTCATGACCAACCTTTTTTAATCCGCGCCCAAATTTGGTATCCCAAAATTTCTTTCTATTCTTCTTCCTTTTTCCCATAACAATTCTCCTTTGGCATGTGCCCCTGCCTTAAAAGCCAGGGACCAAGCATACAACACTGTTATCTGTGTAGCCTAAATCAGGTTTGGATTATTCTGTATTTAATATTCCTGATAATGGCATTCATCCATTTGAGATGCTATGTTCCTAAAAAGGAGCGCTGACAACTGCATCAAAAAGTAGTTGCTCCGAATATGAAAGTAGCGGGAGCAACGGTCCTCCCGCTGAAAAGGAAACAAGGTTGTGGTTCACCTGAAATGAACTAGAAAAAGTGTACAGAAATTATCCGATTTGGAATTATACTACACTTCCCTCTAAATCCTTCTATTCCTTTCCTAATCATGGCTCGTTTGGCGCAACGCCGAAACCGGTCTTCAGCGAATACCAGCGCTGGCAGTGCAGGCTGAAAAAAACAACCCGCTGAATTCCTGGACAGGCGCGCAGCCGCCCAACTATAGTTGATGTTGACACTGTCCACATAACAGTCTATGGACAGATCATGGCCGCATACTACGTACACTTCCGGTTCCGTCCACCTACTATGGGAAAAACAGGTCTTTGTGTGCCAACCAATGGCACCTTTCCTAATCCATTATATTTTGATTGAAAGCGAAAGGCAAATTTCAGTCCGTAATACTCAAAGCGTACTATCTCATTCACAATCGTGGTCTTTTTGTGTTAGAAACCTTCAAAATCATGTCATCCTGAGCCGAAACCCTGAGTGGAGCGAAGGGGTGAGCGAAGGATCTCCCGTATGTTCATTCGAAACTCCTCCCCCAGACAAGGACACAAAGGGCCCCAAAGATCGACGAGCCGGGAAAACCCTTCGTACCCTTTGTGTTTTGAACAGGGACTTATGACGCTACAGGTAAGGTGAAACTGAACGTGCTGCCCTTGCCCAGCCCCTCGCTTTCGACCCGGATGCGCCCGCCGTGCGCTTCCACCAGGTGCCGGGAAATGGTCAACCCGATGCCGCTGCCGCCCCCGGAGGCTCGCGATCTGGATTTGTCCACCCGGTAGAAGCGATCGAAGACCTGCGCCAGGTGCTCCGGCGCGATGCCCACTCCGTTGTCCTGCACGGAAACCAGGATCTCCTGCCCGGACCGGGCGGCGCGCACCGAGACCTGGCCGCCGGCAGGCGTATATTGCAGGGCGTTGCCCAGCAGGTTGGTCAGTACCTGCAAGACCCGGCCTTCATCGGCTAAAACCGGCAGCAGGTCGGGGGGGATCTCGACGGCAAGCCTGACGCCCTTCGACTTGAATCGGCTCCCCAAACGTTTCGAGACCGTCCCCACCAGCGTGCGGAGGTGAACCGCTCCCAGGTCGAGCTCGTACGCGCCGGCCTCCACCCGGCTCAGCTCCTGCAGGTCGTCCACCAACCGGTTGAGGCGATCGGCTTCGGCGGCGATCTGCTGATAGGTACCCGATTCGGCCGGCAACACCCCATCCACCAGTCCTTCCATGGAGCCCCGGATGGCCGCCAGCGGCGTGCGTAATTCGTGACTGACGTCCCCGATCAATTGCCGGCGCATGGCTTCTGTCTGTTCAAGCCGGGCCGCCATCTGGTTAAAATGACCGGCCAGCTGGCCCAGTTCGTCCTGGCTGTTGGTTTCCACCCGTTCGTTATAGTGCCCTTCGGCAATGCGCTGGCTGGCCTGTTGCACGGCTCGCAGGGGGCGCAGGATCGCACGGCTGAGCAGCAAACTGATCAACAACGCCGCCAGGAAGGCCGCCCCGGCCGCCCAGGCCAGGGCTTCGAACACACCCGCGCGGAAAGCGAGGTACAGGTCGGCCATCATACCGCCGCCCTGCCCGCGCCCGAACCCGCCCCCGCCTGCGCCCTGCGTGGACATCATGCCTCCGGTTTCCTGCCCCAGGCCCATATTGCCGAGGTGGCGGTTGAAGGCGGCCGGTACCACGGCCGGGACGGTCACTGCCAGCACAAGGGCGCCGACCAGGATCACCGTGAGATACGATAAAAAGAGCTTCATCCCCAAACGCGAGCGCAGGATTTTCATAGCGGTTCATCCTCGAACCTGTAGCCCACACCGCGCACGGTTGCGATCAGGTCCACCTCGCCCAGCTTCTGGCGCACATGCCCGAGGTGGACGTCCACCACGCGCATCTCCCCGTAATACGACCCGCCCCACACCCGCTCCAGCAGTTGTTCGCGCGAGAGCACCCGCCCGCGATTCTCCGCCAGGGCCTGCAGAAGTTCGAATTCGATGGCCGTCAGCGCAACCGGTTGATCGTCCAGCGTCACCTTACGGGCGGCGACATCCATACGCAGTCGCCGGAAGCTGAGCACCTGCTCTCCCACTGCACCGGCTGACCCAGCCTGCAGGCGGCGCAGGGCAGCCTTGACGCGCGCGGTCAGCTCGCGCGGACTGAAAGGTTTGGTAACGTAATCGTCCGCACCCACCGAAAGTCCCACGATCTTGTCGGTCTCCTCAGTCCTGGCAGTCAGCAGAATCACGTATACCTGCGATTCGCGCCGCAAGCGCGCCAGCAGCTCGAGCCCGTCGATACCGGGCAGCATCACGTCCAGCACGATCAGGTCCGGTTTGAATGCGCGCGCAGCCTTAAGGCCCGCCTCCCCATCCGCCACCGTCTGGACGTTGTAGCCTTCCTTTTCGAGGTAGGCCTTGACCAACCCAGTGATACTGGGTTCGTCGTCGATCACCAAGATATTTGCATTTGCCATATCAGCACCTGAACTAATTTTACCTGTAACCACACCAGTATACGGCCTCGAGATCAAAGCAACCGCAAGGTTTGATAAAGGATTTGTAAAGAAAAGAGTTTATAATCAAGAGCATGACTGATGAACAAATGACTTCAATGGCGCGACATAAGATTGCCATGCTGATCGACGGCGACAATGCCCAGGCAACCTTGCTGGCCAAAATGCTGGTCGAAACAGCTAAGTACGGGCAGGTCACCGTCCGCCGCATTTACGGCGACTGGACGACGACGAATATGAATTCCTGGAAGGACACGCTAAATTTTCACGCCTTCCAACCCATCCAGCAATTCCGCTACACGATTGGCAAGAACGCAACCGACAGCGCCATGATCATCGATGCAATGGATTTGTTGCATTCCGGCGCGGTGGACGGGTTCTGCCTGGTTTCGAGCGACAGCGATTACACCCGCCTGGCCACGCGCATCCGCGAGACAGGTGTGTTCGTGATGGGCATCGGCGAGAAGAAGACTCCGAAAGCCTTCGTCAACGCCTGCGATGTATTCGTTTACACCGAGAACATGGTGACTGAAAAGAAGACCACCAAAAGCCGCAATGGCCGAAAAACGACCGTGGAAAAGCCCAAACCCGAATCCGATCCGATGCCCTTGTTGGAACAGGCCTTCGATATCGCCGTCCAGCAGGACGGTTGGGCGCGCCTGGATGTGATGGGCAATAATCTTTACCAGATCGATCCGGGCTTTGACCCGCGCACCTACGGTCACAAGCAGCTTTCCCGCCTGGTGGGGAAGATGAAGGATGTGTTCGAGATGCGCTCGCAGGAAACGGACGGATCGACCCTATTCTATGTTCGCATGAAAGAATGATCGCTGCAGAAGCCAGGCCTCAGGCCTGGGCGGCCGCGTGATTCTTCACAAGGTCTTGGTAAACATCCACAATCTGATCGGCAATTAAAGTCCAGGAATAGCCCTGGGCGTACTCCGCGGCGCGCCGTCCCATCCTGGCGCGCTGTTCCGGGTTTCCCAGGATCTCGAGCAGTTTCTCACACAACGCCTCCGGATCCTGGTCGGGCACGTGAAAACCGGTTTCGCCATCCTTCACCAGGTAGGCCAGCCCGCCTACTTGCGAGGCGATCACTGGTATCCCGCAGGCCATGGCCTCCAGCGCCACCATCCCGAACGATTCGTAGTGGGACGGCATCACCAGCACTTCGGCGGCGGAATAATAGTAAGGTAGGGTATCCTGCGCGCGTTTGCCCAGGAAGACGACCATGTGCTCCATACCCAGTTTGTCGCACAATTCCTGCAGCCGGATCATCTCCGCCGACATCTGTTCCGTGCTGGCAGCCGGATCGCCCCCGATGATAGCCAGGTGCACGTGGTCCATGACCTGCCGGAATTTCATACAGGACATGGCCTGGATCAAGGTGTCGATACCCTTCAGCGGTTCGATGCGCCCGACGAACAACACGATGCGTGCGTCCGGTTTGAGACCGATGAACTGGCGAGCCTCATCGTCGGGGATGTGGTAGAAGTGGCTCAGATCGACCCCCGGCGGAATGACCGTGATCTTGCCCTTGTCAGTTTTGTAGAGAAATTGCAATTGGGTCTGCTCAGCCTGGGTCGCGGCGATCAGGCGATCGGCCCGGGCGATGACACGCTTTTCGCCTTCGATACGGTAAGCGCCCTCCCGCTCCTCATCGCTGCGCGCGATGCGATTCTTCATCTCGCCCAGAGTGTGGAACATGTGCACGATCGGAAGGTTCCACGCGTCGCCCAGCGCTTCCGCGGCCAGGCCCGACATCCAGTAATGGCTGTGGATCAGATCGTAGCTCAACCCTTTTTCAGCCGCAAAGGCCCGGATGCCCTCCGCAAACAGTGGAATGTATTCGGCCAGTTCGCGCTTGGGTAAAGGGAATTCAGGGCCGGACGGTACATGCACCACGCGGTTGCCGTAGCCCAGGTCGTGTAGTACGTGCGGAACGTGCTCGTCCTGTGAACGCGTGAACACGTCTACATGGATACCCATACGCCCCAACTGGCGCGTGAGCTCGCGCACGTAGACGTTCATACCCCCGGTATCCTTGCCTCCCAGGGTAGCCAGCGGGCAGGTGTGGTAGGAAAGCATAGCAATTCGTAGCAAAGGGTCCTCCCAACCTCATAGACGTGGCGTACCGCTGAAAACTTGCGTGTCTTGCAATAATCCTTTATAATCCCGCCGCGCACGCACGCCACCGTAGCTCAGTTGGCAGAGCAGACGATTCGTAATCGTCAGGTCATGGGTTCGACTCCCATCGGTGGCTCAGGATCGCTTTCGCGAATCAATAAAAAGAATAACCCAGCCATTGTACGATAAAAGCCCCTTTCGTAGGGGCTTCTGGATTTCAAGAACGGAAATTGCAGCAATTTGGTGACAGGGCTTTCTTAAAGTCTTTTATGGATGCCCCACCCCCGACCCCTCCCCAAATTGGGGAGGGGAGAATTGTGCGAAAAATGGGGTGCAGGGGCGCTCCACGCCTACCGCGCCCCATTTTTCGCTTCTCCTTTTCCCCTTCCCTGGTGAAAGAGGCTGGGGGACGAGGAATAAAATGGATAGGGCCATTCTCATACTTTACGAAGGCCATGAACCTGGTGAAAGCTATTATTGTCTTCGCATTCTCGCCATGCTACAATCGACCAGGGAATATCCATTGAGATCCTGAACCCAAGCTAAGGTGTGCGCATGCTCAAGAAAATCCTCAAAAACCTCCTACCCGGCAGATTATGGAACCAACTCAGGAAGCTCAAACCCCTGCCGGTCAAGCTGCTTCAGGCCAGCCTGGCACGCCTGGGCTACAACGTGGCGCGCCTGCATGATTACTATTCCCCACTGCCCTACGTGCCGCACTTGAAACGAAATCTCAAGCGCTGGCACCGGCCTAGCGGTCTGGCCGGGGTCGAGTTTGACCTGGAGGCAATGAAGCGAGATTTGACTCGCATGCTGGCGTTATATGGCGGAGAGTTCGAGGCGCTGCCGCCCTTCACGGGATTGAAACAAGCCGGTTACGGTCCCGGGTATACCGCCGTGGACGCCCTGGTGATGTACCTGTATATCCGGGACCTAAAGCCGAAACGCTACCTCGAAGTTGGCTCCGGCCTCTCTACCTATTACTGCAGCCTGGCAGCTGCTCAGAATGTGCGCGAAGGACACCCGTTGGCAATCACCTGCATCGAGCCCAACCCCTTCGACAAACTCTACGAGATCGCCGGGATAGACGTACTCGCTTCAGAAGTACAGGATGTTCCACTGACCACCTTCCAGGAATTGGAGGCTGGCGATGTGTTCTTCATCGATTCGAGCCACGTGTTGAAGATCGACGGCGACGTGCCCTACCTGTACCTGGAGGTGCTGCCCGGCCTGCAAAAAGGGGTCGTGATCCACATCCATGACGTGCACTTTCCCTACAATACGCCCTACCCACCGGAGCACCGCATCTTCGAGAAACCCTGGCCCCGGTTATGGACGGAAGCCATGGTCGTGCAGGCCTTCCTGAGTTTCAACCCCAATTTCAAGGTGCTGCTGTCCGCTCCGTTGCTGCGCTTTCACGATGAACCTTTCCTGCGGGAGCATCTGCCAAAGTACGAAGGCGTGGAACAAAATCCGGATACCTTCAGCTCATTGTGGTTGAAGCGAGTCCGGTAAGCACGTAGAGAATGGGACGGCGCGGCTGTCCCATTTTATTACGCCCTTTTACTGGTCTAACTCGTCGAAGATGCTGTCGAGCTGTTCCTCCGGCACATCGAAGACGGCGTTGTGCGGCGGCAGCGGCTCGCGCGTCATCCAGGCCGGCAGGCGATCGTCTTTCGCAGTGAAACCCGCCCGGCGATTGAACTCACGCTCCATTTTAATGGTCTCTTTCCCCAGCGCCCCGAGCACGTTTTCAGGCAGGTCATCCCAGCCGTACTGCGCGGCCAGCAGGCGCCTGACGACGCCGTCAGGCGTGGCGGCATAGCCGAACCCGGCAAAGATGCAGGCCCCTAACGTGTCGTAGCCGGCCATGTTGTATTGCGAGTTGCGCGAGATGTCCAGCTGGGCATTCGGGTCGAGGTGGTCGACTTTGGCCCGGATGGTCAGGCCGCAGGTGTGGTCCGCTCCCTGCGGCGTGGTGGCGTAGGTGACGCCCGTGCCCTTGATGGCACGCGGTTCGTAAGCGGACATGGCCTGGCGTTTGACGACCGGTACGCGCTCAACGTGGTAGTGCTCCCCCACCGCCGCGGCCCCATCCCCCAGAAGGCGACCGAGCTGGGTGCCCTGCCGGATCTCGTCCAGTAATTCCAACGCTCGTTCACCATCCCCAAAATCCATCAATCCGGCCTCGGCAGCCACGCCCAGCGCCGCGCCGATCTCGATCGAATCCAACCCCAGGTCATTGACCTGCCAGTTCAGGCGGCCGATCGTGTCCAGGGAATCGATCCCAAGGTTGGAACCCATCAGGCCAATGGTTTCGTATTCCAATGGCGAGACGATGACCTTGCCGTCTTCCCCTCCGAAGACATTCGAACACTTGATCGTGCAGCCCGCCATGCAGGCGTGTGAGGGATCCGAGGGCTTGCCGCGGGCCAGGATAAATTCGCGCATGGTTTCCCCGCTGATGGCTTCCACACCTTCGAAATGCCCATCCGAGAAGTTGCGAGTGGGCAGGGCTCCAAAGCCATCGCACATGTGCGCCATGGCTGCGGTACCATACTCGCGATAGGTTTGCGATTGGGGATGTTCCAACACGGCCTTGGTATAGTCCTTCTGGGCTTGCTTAAAGGCCTCGCCGTCCACTATGGGTGGCTTCCCACCGCCGGCATGGTTGAACACGATGGCTTTCAAGCCCTTGGCGCCCATCACGGCGCCCAGACCGCCTCGTGCAGCAATGCGCGACGGCACGCGATCCTTGTCGATGTTCTGAACGCCTGCCGACTTCATGCGCATCTCACCGCCAGGCCCGATCAGGGCAATGGCGACCCGGTCGCCGTATTTCTCGACCAGCCTCGGAGCCGCTTCATAGACGCCCAACCCTGCCAGTTCGCCGGCTTTCTCCCACTTTGCCCCTTCGAGCGAAAGGTACAGCACCCAGAAACCGTCTTCTTCAGGTTGGTCTTCGAGGATGAGCGCTTTCATGCCCATGTGCGCCATGCGCAGGCCTGTACGCCCGCCGGCGTTGGCTTCCTTGACGCCGCCCGTCAGCGGAGATTTGCCCCCCACAGAGATACGGTCTGTGGAGGAGAGTATGTGGCCCACCAGCAGCCCGGGCGCGAAGATCAGCTTGTTTCCGGGGCCGAGTGGATCGCAGGTCGCCTCGACTTCGTCCAGCAGGATGCGCGCCAGGAGGCCGCGCCCGCCCAGCCGGGCCCAGGAATCCGGGACGTCTTCGCGTTTCAGGCTCTGGGAGCGGGTATTGACACGCCAGATTTGAGATTTGTACTCAGCCATCATAGTTCCTTTACTTGATCGTCTCTTTAAGAACATCGGTAAAAATGGCCAACGCCTCGTTGATCTGCCCTTCCGTGACATTCAATGGCGGGATCCAGCGCACCGTACTGTCATACGTCCCGCACGAGAGCAACAGCAAACCGCGTTCCAAGGCGGCGTGCGTAATATCCTTAACGAGCGGCTTGGCTTTTTTAAATTTTCCGTCCACTTCGAATTCGGTGCCGATCATCAGGCCCAAGCCGCGCACGTCGCCGATCTGCGGGTAGACCTCCTGCAGTTTGCGCAGGCCCGTCTGAAGTTGTGTGCCGCGCGCCAGGGCGTTCTCGAGCATACTTTCCTCGCGAATGGCCTGAATGGTGGCAACACCGGCTGCACAGGCGACGGCGTTGCCGCCGTACGTGCCGCCGTGCGAGCCGCTCGGCCACTTTTTCATCAAATCCAGCCGGCTGAAGACGCCCGAAAGCGGCAGCCCCGAAGCGATACCCTTGGCAACGGTCATGATATCGGGTTCGACGTCATAATGCTCGAAGGCAAACCACTTCCCCGTGCGCCCGTAGCCGGATTGGATCTCATCAAGGATAAGCAGGATGCCATGCCTGTCGCAGATCTCCCGCAGCCCTTTCAGGAAGCCCGCCGGCGGCGGCACGTACCCGCCTTCGCCCAGCACCGATTCGATCAAAATGGCGGCCACGTCGCTCGGAGCGATCTGCGATACCAGCAGATCTTCAAGCGCCTCCAGCGCGTATTGCCCTGCCTGGATTTCGGTCATGCCAAGGCGGTAGGCGTAAGGATACGGCGCCACATAGACGCCGGATGGCAACAACTGCGCCCCCATCTTGTAGACGGTTTTGGAAGTGGTCAGCGCCATCGTCCCGGCTGTACGCCCGTGGAAAGAGCCGCTGAAGACGATCACGGAATTCCTGCCGGTGGCGTTGCGCGCCAGTTTGAGCGCGCCTTCCACCGCCTCGGCGCCTGAATTGCTGAAGAAAAACCCGTCGATGCTGGGAGGCACGATCGTGCGGACTGCCTCGATCAACTGCATCATGGGCTTATGCACGACGAGATTGGCCTGGGCATGCAAGAATTTGCCCGCCTGCTCGCGGATGGCTTCCACTACCCTGGGATGGCAATGGCCGGTATTGGTGACACCGATGCCGCAGGTGAAGTCCAGGTACCGCTTGCCATCTTCACCAAAGATATACGAGCCCTCCGCCCGTTCCGACTGGATCGGAAAGATATGCGTCCAGACCGGTGACATATGAGGGGAGTTTTCCTGATAGAGTGTGGTCATGTGTTCTCCTGTGTATACGCCTGATTCTATCAAGGATTGCCAACCCCCAGTCTATGGCAAACCTCGACGAACCGATCGAATCCATTCTTCCAGTATACCTGTTCATTTTCAATTCATTTGCAAAAGCATGGCTGTTCGATCCCGAATAAAAAGGATAGGGAAGTACCTGGTGCACTCCCTATCCTTTTTTCATCGAGGCTGTCAGTTCAGGCAGGCAAGTATTCGGCTGCCCATTCCACACCGTGTTCCTTGAGGGTCTCAGGTGTAGGCGTGCCGTCGTTGGTCCACCCGGCCAGGCGGTAATATTCGTCCAGCGCCGCTTCGAATTCCTGTCTGTCCACTGCGAAACCAGAGGTGGGCCCTGTACCAGCCAGGGCTTTGAAGAATTTCTTGGGCAATTTATCGTCCTTGCGTGTAAATCCTTCACGGGCATTGAAAACGCGGAAAAGGTTCAGGCGGCGTGCGCCCACCGTTTGGAGTTCATCCACGGTCATGCCCCAGCCAGTAACGGCGTTGACCATTTCAGCTGTCTCCTTGGGCCCGTAAAGCGTCCAGGCCGGGCCATAAACGAACTGGCATAGCTCAGCTGCATCTGTCATGCTGAAGAACAACTGGCTGTTGTACGCGAAACGCACTTTCTCCGCTGTCAGGCTATAGGCCGGCTGGGGATCGCCAAGGCCGATCATCTTCAGACGGTCCAGGTTGAAATCGCCGATACCCTCTTCATAATACGGGTCATGCTCGCTGGACTGATGATCCGCGCCAAACGGGTTGACCGCATAGATCAGCGCCAGTGAACGCTTGGCTTGCGGCATGTGTGCGGGGGCTTCGCCGCCTTTGCTGGTGGTCAGGAAGTCCTCGGCGCCATTACCCCAGATCGCCGCGGCCTTTTCCGAGCCCTGCGAAAGCACTTTCCCCAAAGGCCCTTCACAGTTGACGATCGCCTCCAGAGCCGCCAGCAGGGCGTCTTTATCGCCAAATTTCAACTCCAGACCCCCGGTGTGTTCCTTGGTGATGACGCCTTTCTCGTAGCATTCCATGGCGAAGGCGATCGTGGCACCACAGGCGATCGTATCCACACCATATTGGTTACAGACCTGGTTGGCATACGCCACTGTTTTAAGGTCATCCACACCGCAATAGGCTCCAAATGTGCCCAGGGTTTCATATTCTGGGCCGCCGTAATAGGGATCGACCTTATGTGTTCCGTCTGTGACTTCCACCACGCGCTTGCAACGTACCACACAGGCGTAACAGGTATCGCGTTCCTTCAAGATGGTCTCCGACATCAACTCGCCGCTGATGCCTTCGGCACCTTCAAACTGGCCTTCGTTGTAATTGCGCGTCGGCAGGCAGCCGATCGAATTATTGAAGAGCGAAACCACCGCTGTACCGTGCTCCGCGAGACCATCCATATCGGGGTTGTCCTTGACCGCCCCGGGGCCTGTGCGGTTCAATGCGGTGAGAGCTTTGCTATCGTAGATCTCGGGCTTTTTGGTGCCGCGCACGACCACCGCTTTGAGGTTCTTGCTGGCCATCACGGCTCCCATGCCGGTGCGCCCTGCATGCCGGTTGGACATGCTGACCAGGCTCGAGAACAGCACTCCATTTTCGGCGCCGGGGCCGTGTTGCAGGATTTCGATCTTCGGGTCGCCGAGTTCCTCCTTGAGCAGGCGATCCACCTCTCCGGTGATCTTGCCCATCAGGTGCGCGGCGTCGCGCAACTCAGCCTGGCCTTCCCGAATGAGCAGGTAAACCGGTTTGGCGGATTTCCCCTTCACTACCACCCCATCGATACCGGCGAATTTCATCTCGGCCGGGAAGAAGCCACCGCCCTGCGCATCGCCAATACCGCCACTCAGCGGGGATTTGGCGTTAGCATTGATGCGGCTCTGCCCGGAAATGGCCGCACCTGTCGTTACGCCGATGAACAGGGTAAGCACGTTCTCCGGGGAAAGCGGGGCTGCACCTTTGGGCATTTCTCGCAGGATATAATACACGCCCATGGCGGAACCTCCCATATATTTTCGGTAAAAGTCTTCCGGGGGGGATTCGAACTCCAGGTTTCCACTCGTCAAATCAACATGTAAGATTTTTCCGTTGTACCCGTACGCCATGTGGACCTCCTCCAAAGACAATGTGTTGGATTAATTATACGTATGTTTAATAGAATGGCAAATCTTGAAGCCGTACATGATGCATGGGCTCAAAAGGAACGCCGATCAGCAAGCACCGGTTTAAGAGGGCTAGACGATGGCCTACATCTCCAGCAGGCTATAAGGGAGGTCGAAGGAGGCCATCTTTTCGAGATACGGCACTGCGTCGAAGGCCTCGCACGCCAGTACACCCTGTCCCTGCCATTTTCCCTCCGCCAGGAGTTCCATGACGATGGCCGGGTTGACGCCCGTCTGCCACGAAACTGCCTGGCAACCATATTTGCCCATGCAAAAAGCGTGCTCGGTGCTCTGGTACAGGTAGACCTGGCGCGGCTCCCCTGCCTTGAGGCCTTTGACCCAGGTACCCACGCAGGTCTTTCCGCTCATCCTGTCGCCAAGCTCGGAAGGAGCCGGCAGGCAGGCGGCGACCACATCCGCCGGCGCCACCCTTACTCCTTTGACGTCAATGGGATCCCTGCGGTTCAGGCCGAGCATGGCCAGCGTGCCCATAACTTCTCTGAATTGCGCATCGAGAGCGTATTTAAAGGTCACACGCCCGGCCTTGATCCAGCGCGGGATCAGGACCACCTCCTCGTGCTCCACGTTGACGCATTCCAGCGGCCCGATTCCTTCAGGGAAATCAAAGGTTTCAGGTTCAGAAAAGGCCTCCACCGCAAAGACGCCTTTATCCTGTTCGAACACGATCGGCGGAACAGTGCATTCCTCCAGGGTATCCGCGATCGAGAAGGTGGAGGCAAACGGCACGCCTTCGATCTCGAGCGTGGCGCCATCGCGCACTCCGATCTCTTCGATTTCATCGAAGAGGTGATCACTGGCATAGCGTGCGAATACGTCGGACATGCCCGGATCGGCGCCAGTTGCGCGGATCGCCAGCAACCCCCGATCAACCCATTGCTTGTGCTGGGCGAACTCTTCCATACCCATCTCGGCTCCCAGACCATGCATGGCCATATCCATGTAAGTGCATCCAGTCTGGAAGGCAGCCTCGAACAAAGGCGGCACGAAGTCCACATTGACCGCATTCATCAACAGGTCGACTTCATATTTTCGCGCAAGCTCCTTCACTTTCCCGATATCACTTGCGTCCAGCGCTTCAACCGGGAACACCTGCTCGTTGCCAAGCCTGGCCTGGACCTGCCGGGCCCGCTGCAGGTCGTAATCAGCCAGCACCATGCGTTCCAACCAGGGTCGCGTAGCAGACATCACCGCGATGGCTTCTCCGACACCCCCCACCCCGACCAGTAAGACCTTCATGGCATACTCCTGCTGGAGGCGGGTTTCCTGGGGATCCGCCTCAGCCTTAGAATCACATTTCCTTGATCCCGTACGGGAATCCGTATTCGGACATGCGGTCCACGAACGGCTTTGAATCGAAAGACTCCGGACCCAGCACGCCAGTACCCGACCAATGGCCATGTTCGAGCAGGTCCATGGCCAGCAGTGGGCTGAAAGCTACTTGAGCCACCACGGCTTGGCAGCCCCAGGTTTTCATACATTCGGCGTTGTCTGCCACCTGGTACAGGTAAACCTGTTTCTCTTTTCCGTCGCGCTTTCCCTTCACCCAGGTCCCGGCGCAGGTCTTGCCGCTCATCTTATCACCCAGATAAGCCGGGTTCGGCAAGCAGGCCGCCACCACATCACGTGGCGCCACCTTGACGCCCTTTACGTCAATGGGCTCTTTATTGTCAAGTCCGAGCATCTTCAGGGTTTTGAGCACACCAATGAATTGGTCCCCCAATCCGTACTTGAAGGTAACACGTTTGGTCTTGACCCAGCGGGGGACCAGCAGTACTTCCTCGTGTTCGACATTCACCACCTCGATCGGGCCAATGCCCTCTGGAAAATCGAAGACCTCCGGCTCGGAGAAAGGTTCGGTTGTGAACCAGCCT
Source organism: uncultured Anaerolineaceae bacterium (assembly GCA_964621295.1). GTDB lineage: Bacteria > Chloroflexota > Anaerolineae > Anaerolineales > Villigracilaceae > JAABUE01. Next base: position 15,463 of record CAZULT010000080.1, read on the forward strand.
TTCTCCTTCTCCCAGACAACGGGCGGGTTCAGACACTCTTCGATGGTTGTCCAGATCGAAAAGTTGGGCGCAAACTCATAGCCTTCCACCACCAGATTGGCGCCATCACGAATGCCGATCTCATCAATCTCATCGAACAGGTGGTCCTGCGCATAACGGGCAAACACATCCGCTACCCCCGGCTCCACGCCCAATCCCACCAGTGCCAGCAAGCCTTTTTGTTCCCATTGCGCGGACTTCTCGAACTGGTAATCACCTAATTTGACATGGGATTTATGGAATGGATCCTGTGGGTGGGCTTTTGACAGGGTCATGGCCATATCCATGTAATTGACACCCACATTGAAGGCTGCGTCGAAGATTTTCTCATTGTAGACCGGATCGACCGAGTTCATGATCAAATCGACCTGGTATTTCTTCGCCAGTCCTTCGATCATATCCTGCTGGCCGGCGTCGATAAATTCGACCGGGTAGCGTCCGTTGTCACCCAGTTTAGCCTGGACCTCCTTGGCGCGCTCCAGGTTGAAATCCGCGATGACCATCTGCTCCACCCAGGATCGGGGTTTGGCCATGCGGGCGATCGCTTCTCCAACCCCACCTGCCCCAACCAACAATAGTTTCATTTTTCTTTACTCCATTAGTTTTATAACCTGCGCTCGGCAAGTTAGGATGACTAAAAGTAGACTTCCTTAACAATTTTCAATTGCAGGAAGGACTCCGTGTCCCTGACCCCCTCAATGCGATAGAGCTTCTCGGTGATGAAACGTAATAGATCGGCGTGATCCTGACAGAAAACTTCGGCCATAATATCGAAACGACCACTGGTTACGATCAGGTAGACCACCTCGTCCAGTTTCGCTACCTGCTCTGCGACCTCGATCATTTTCTTGCCGTCGGTACGAATGCCGATCATGGCCATGGCTTCATAGCCCATGCGCAATGGATTGGTGATGGCTACAACCTTCAAGAGTTCCATCTCGACCAGGCGATTGAAGCGCATGCGGATCATCCCGGGAGATACGCCTAATTGCTCCGCAATTTGCGCGAAGGGGGTGCGCCCGTCCTTGCGCAAGGCTTCCATGATCTGTTGGTCGATCTCATCCAGGTTGGACAAAGGGTTATTGGCGTTTTCTGCACTCATGCATTCATTGTATTAGTATTCCGCATCATTGTCAAACTATTTCTAACGATTTTGCATATTTCCAGTTATTTTTATGCATAAAAATGCTCCCGCGGTCAGACTGCGGGAGCATTGTGGTAAATGGTCAGGCCAGATCAGTTGTAGGCTTTGCGATTTCTTTGGGAGAACTCCTGCTCCCTTCCCAATCGCAGGTACGGTTCATTCACCGCCTTTGATCTCTGTCCAGATCTGATCATAGAGCGGCGTCGCGTCGCCGACATCCTCGATAGCGTGTCCGGCTGCAATGGCTTCAGCTGGCACGTTTGTGATCGGCGAACCGATATAGGCATCGTACAACTCTTGCTGGTTGTCTTTGGCGAAATCCAGGGCGGCGATGTTTAAATGGTCAGCGGGATCTAGCCAAAACAGCCTGCCTCCCCACCTCCGCAGGCTGTCAGCGTCCGGAGTATGTCTGCGC
>CAZULT010000081.1:0-7558 GCA_964621295.1 uncultured Anaerolineaceae bacterium
TAAAAAGCACAAGCTCGTATCGATGATTTGCTCGATCGTGTTGAATTGCTCAAGTGGAAAAATTCGCTAGTTGAAGGCTACTCATCGGGAATGAAGAAGAAGTTAGGTGTCACTCGCGCTGTTATACATTCTCCGGAAATTCTTCTCCTGGACGAACCCGTTTCCACCCTGGACCCCTTCGGGATCATACAAATACGGGAATTACTTAGCGCTGAATCCTCCAGAGGGTGCACCATCTTTATGTCTTCACATATCCTGTCCGAAGTCGAGCGTATCGCGGATCGAGTTGGAATCCTTTCACATGGCCAACTCATCGCGCAGGATACCATGGAAAACATTCGGTCCATCGTCAGTGGACATAAGACGATTGAATTGGAGTTGGCTGACATCCCCGAAAATTTGGTAGAGGAGTTAACATCCCTCCCTTATGTAGAAGATATCCAAAGAGATGGCAATGTATTGACGATTGCCACCCAGGCGGAAAAAGATTATCGCGAACAAATCAGTCGAGAAATTGCGAAACGACAGCTGGTAATACTTCGAATGCAAAGGTCTGACGCCTCCCTTGAGGAGGCCTTTGTGACCATCACCGAGGGTACCGTCCAGCGTCTGGCAAATGTGTAATTAATGACGAGTCGAGAAGGTTCTTATAAATAATGGATACTACCAAAATATCCTGGCGTTTTCATGCCATTAAAACCATCCAACAACGTGAGACCAAGAGTAAGTTTTGGAGGCTGGGCTTTTTTCTAACACTTACTTTCTCTTTAGTCGTATGTTCCCTTTTACTCATTAACTCGCTAAATTTCATCGAAGTCAACATTCTCTTCATCGAAGATGCTCCCTTTATTCTCCCGCTTCTGGTTTATACACTTCTTGTTGGACTGTATTTAGCCTTGGTCTCTCTAATCAATTCTTCTCGAGAATTTTCGACAGGCACATTAGAACTCCTGCTCTGTGGTCCAGTCGATGAGCTCTCCTTTGTTTTAGGCGAGTTTTTTACCCAAATGATAATATTCGCCCTAGCCTCTTTCCTCTTCTTGACTTGGTCTCTGTTATGTGCCTGGTTTTTAAACCTGGTTATAATTTGGAACCTTCCTGCCTTCATGATCACGACATTCTTCATCACAGCCTGGCTCATAGCACTTGGGCAATCCTCAGCAATCTGGGGCGGAAAGACACGTTCCTCTCTCATTTTCTTCTTCCTGATCTTGGGGGGATTTGCCGGCATCCAGGTGGCGGATTCCATCATCACGACCTTCATGATAAGCAATTCCAGCACGATCAATGATCCCTGGGTTTTCATCCGGAACACTCTCTCGACGATAAATAATGTGACACAGTGGATTTCTCCCTTCACCCTGCTCCAAAACTCGATCCGGGCCATCGTCGAAAACCGCCTTGGTGCCTATGCACTCTATACAGGAATTGTATGGATCGAAACACTAACCCTCCTGGGCTCTGGAATCTTTATCTTATCGAAGAAGGGTGTTCGACGATGAGAATCACGAGAAATATCCACTACCATTCCTATCTAGCTGTGGCACTTTTTGCCATTATTCTCATGGTCCCCTGGTCTAATTCCTCGATTGCAGAGACCAATCCTGATGATCTGGAGTTCGTTTATGGAACGAACCACTTCGACGGAATTAAGTACTCTAGCGCCCTGATTCCTTCTAGTGTAGATGAAATGTTCCTCATGGCTGATAGAACAAATATCATCGCATCCCGTCAAACTGAAATCTATTACTGGCCGCTAACGAACAAGTACCGGGCGAATTGGGATAACGCGAATATCATCGTGGAGGGCACTCTGGAGGTTTTGCAGGGTAGTTCTGTCTTTTCCAACATTGAACTAACAGATTACGTGATTCAATATGACGCGCTGGATGAATTTGGGACATTAGAACTATCACTGGGCGAGGAAGCCGTATATGCCTATCAAAGATTTCAAGACTTGCGCGAGAAGTACCGCAACGACCTATTTGCCTATCAAGAAGCCAGGAATGAATACCTAGCCCAATTGGTAGTAGCTCAAGCCGATCTGGAGGCTGGGAAAATTTCTGAATCAGACCTTCCTGAACCGCCCGAAGCCTTAGAAGACATGACGCTCTTTTCTACAGAATTACTTTCAGGGTTTCCAATCCATCTTCCGGAAGGAGAATATAAAATCCAATTACGCCTGCCAGATGGTTCCATACAAACCCACAGCATAAAACATCTGACGGTGTTTAAAGAGAAGCGATTTGGTGTTGGGTACAACATCGTTTCGGAAGAACGATGGAACACTCCTGAACAAAGCATGGATACGATCGACACGATCTATACTCTCGACGCGAAAACATTGTACCTTCAACCCTTCAACGTTGCTCAGTACAATCAGAAATACTACGTTCGAATGAATGACCCACAGGATACCATTTCCCGTTCAGATCGGTCTATCTGGGTTCCATTGATGCCGATGGAAGATGCTGGCACAGTCTCACTGGTGTCAGATCAAAGTAAGCAGATACTATATGAGGAATTTTTCGTCAGGCAAATACCTGGCAGCAAACTCGGATATGAGATCGTCCAATTCGATCCAGACAGCATGACAGAGCCATCATTTGGTGGTTATCGAATCGGGTTGGAAGAGAGTGCAGATCAATATTTGCTTTTCATGATGGATGAGGAGGGAGAACAGATCCCAGGAAGCGTGAGGCAAATTCGTACCGTACGAACTAATAGCAGATTTGTTATATATCTCCTTAGCGCACTCCCGCTTCTCTTCGGACTGGGCAATGTAAGCTGGAGAAGATTAAAAGTACAATCCAGAACTGTTCATGAATAGTTTAATTTCTCGCCAGTCACCTTTCCATAAAAATTGGCTTGAATTCACTTAAGAGGTAATTTGGAATCCGCCTCTCGTCCAACAGATCAAATTTCACTCATTTCCGTACTATTCCTTGCCTTTAAAGTCTGCTATCGGCATCTTGGATCCATGATCCGTTTGAATCTGAGTTTTCTGTTGTTGTCTATTCCTTTAATAACCCACCCAGGTGCAAAAGCGGCAATGTATAGCATCGTACATGACTTTCTATTTGATCCACTCCATAAAACTACGAATCCTCTGCGCGAGATGGCGAAGCAGCTTCAGGTCCAGTTTAAACGGTCGCTGTTTGTGGAAGTTTTGAAGTGGATAGCCTTCCTTGTGATTCTTGTTTCGATTGCCTTTTGGTCCTCCAGAACGGAGCCCTGGCAGGGTTTTATTACGATCGTCGCAATCTATGGGCTTGTTTTTTGGCATCTCATCAGTACCTTCGTCTATCCAGTAATGACATATGACCAGAAGGCGTCCATTTCCAACAGCATCAAAATTACTGGCAGATTGGTGCTCTCGAAGCCCTTCGAGTGCTTTTTCTATTCCATCACTAGTTTCCTGTTGTTCTTGGTAAGCGTCCTTCTTATGGGGCCGATTCTGGTTGTTGTTCCTGTTTTTATCGCCATCCTAGCAACTCTTGGTTATCAACAACTCATTGGTTCAGATTTCGAGAATGTTTTCACCATGGCCTCGAAAGGCTATTAAAAGAGCTTCACGAAACCAAGTTTGTTGTTGATTGTAATAACGAAAAGACTCACGAGGTAAACCCATGAATTTGAATGTCACGGAACAGGAAATTACTGAGTTTTTACAGGCGCTGGTTCAAACCCCCACGATTAATCCGCCTGCGGACACGACAACCTGTGCTCGTATGATTGTCGAGAAACTTAATAACGAAGGGATCGAGACAGAGATTGTGGAGGGCAAACCCGGGATAGCGAATGTTGTCGGCAGGATGCGAGGAAGCGAAAAGGGTAAACGATTATTGTTAAACGCACATATTGACGTGGTAAAGACCGGCGAAAACTGGACGGTGGACCCTTTTGGAGGGTTAATTCGAGATGGGCACCTTTATGGGCGTGGAAGTTGCGACATGAAATCTGGAGTGGCCGCCATGCTCATGGCATTAATTTCCTTCCAGCGCAGTGGGGTTATGTCAAAGGGCGAGATTGTCTTCCATGTTGTTGGCGATGAAGAGACCGGCAGTATCTGGGGGACGCGGTACTTAATTGAGCAAGGCATCGGTGCGGATGCGGACTTTGCCATAAACACGGAGCCAACAAGCAACCGTATCGAACTGGGCGAACGAGGCGTTCGGGTCATCAAAATTGCGGTTACAGGGCACTCCTCACACGCAGGCAGACCCCATCTTGGGAAAAATGCGATTTCGGCGGCTGCCTGTCTAATTGAAATGATCAACCAAATGGAATTCACGGATTTCAATGCTGCCTTTGAAGTTCCGACACCTAGCATCTCTGTAACCTTGATTAATGGAGGCCATACCACAAACGTCATTCCTGACTTCTGTGAATTCACCATTGATAGGCGAATGATCCCGGGTGAAACCAGCAAAAAGGTGATGGATGAACTCGAAGGCCTGATAGAAGCCTCGAAGCTGAAAAATAACGGCTATGAGATTGTTGTCAAGATGGAAAAGGATTACTGGAACCCCTTTGTCATTTCTATCGAGGAGCCCATCGTTCAGATAACTATGGAAGCATTTCGGGCAGTGATAGGAGAAGAACCCAAGATCGGCATAAAAGCTGCAGGAACTGACTCCAGCTATCTTGTTAATACGGCGAAGATCCCAACGGTGATCTTCGGGCCCGGTTACGAACAATTATCACATCAGCCAGATGAGAACGTTTCCATTACCGATGTAGTAAAAGCAACCCAAGTGTACACAAAGGTTTTCGAAGAATTATTCAGCTCATGAATACCAGTTTGGGGAATCAACGCATTCGGAAATTTAAGCAAGAATCTCTTAGATCCAGCACATCAATTAGCTGAAGGGAGAATATCAATATTTTCAGTCAGGAGGAAACAATGGCTATTGACAAGCACACACCCTTCAAATTAGACATTATTGATAAAGCCGGAATTGAGAAAATTCATGCCGGGGCGTTGGAGATATTATTGGAAACGGGTGTTTTTGTAGAAAACCCTGAAGCATTCCAGCTCCTGGCGGATGCCGGCTGTGTTACTGGCAAAGATGGCCTTGTAAAAATTCAATCCAAACTAGTCCAACAATCACTGGAATCCGCTCCTCCAGAATTTAACCTTTATACCCGAGATGGTGTCCCAAGCATGCATTTGGCCAAGGGTAACACCTACTTTGGAACCGGATCCGATTGTCTTTTTGTGCTTGATCCAGATACGGGGGAACGTCGTAGAACAATTCGAACGGATATCGCCACTTTTGCGAAGCTGAGTGATGCTCTTGCGAACATTGATTTTATTTTGTCTATGGGCCATGCTTCAGACGTCCCAGAAGAAACCGCCGATCTCCATCACTTCAGAGAAATGCTCGTAAATACATCGAAACCAATTGTTTTCACTTCCCTTCTTCATGAGAATTTTATCCACATATATCGTTTCGCCTCAGAACTTGCTGGTGGGAAAGATGAGCTCCGTGACCGTCCCTTCCTGGCTTATTTTGGAATGCCAAGTCCACCGCTGCGGCATGGAAATATCTCGTTACAGAATCTCATGTTATGTGCGAAGGAAAAACTGCCTATTGTATATGCGAGTGGAACCCAGATCGGATTTAGTGGTCCGATGACGATCGCTGGGAGCATCATCGCTTCCCACTGTGATGTGATCTCGGGATTGGTAATCCACCAACTTGCGAACCCTGGAGCTCCTTTTATCTATGGCGTTTGTATTGCACCCTTCGACATGCATGCTGCCGTGGAGGCTTATGCCGCTCCAGAACACTTTTACGGAGATATTGCTAATGTCCAGGTCGCCAACCACTTTAATTTGCCAACCTGGGGGTACGCTGGGAATGCTGACTCTAAGGTCGTCGATATGCAGACTGGTCTCGAATATTTAGGCTCAACACTTATGGGATTGCTCAGCAATTGTAATATGATGCACGATGTGGGCTACTTGGAGTCAGGGAAAACGGCCTCTTGCGAGAGCATCTTGCTTGGGAATGTAGTCATTGAGTATTGCCGTCAAATGCTTCAAACAATTCCAGTAGATGATGAAAATCTAGCCTTAGAATCCATCAAGAATGTCGGGCCAGGCGGGAATTTCTTCACAGATTATCTGACATTGAAGAACATGCGCAATTTCTGGTACTCACCGTTCTTTGATCGGAATACTTTTAGTAAATGGGTCAGCGATGGCAGCCAAAGGATGGATGATCGCATCCGGTCCGAGGTGCAAAATATTCTGGTTAATCACGCGCCACTACCGCTAGAAGAAGGATTCCTGAAAAGGCTTGATGAATTCATCGCTGCACAAGAGGAAACACTTTAGTGATATCGAACGGATCGGAAGGTTCTTTACTTAATCTTCCTCGGTTTCATGAGTTTGATTAACTTCTAAAGCGTGTTGGCAAAACCTACCTACACTATCTTTCTGAGTTTGGCTATTCAGGACTGATTTACTTTTTTTGTGAAATCTTTTCACTGTGAGTTCCTATCAAATGAAACAGTATGAAGATTTTGAGTTACATTAATAATAATGAATGGGTAAAACCGAAAGTCAGCGAATATGCTGATGGCATCAATCCGTCAACGGGCGATGTGATCGCTTAGTTTCCCCTGTAATGTAAAATAGAGATTATTATCAACGTGATCACCACCTGGGTTACACAATTCCTGGACTCACATGGCGTTGCTTATCGTGTGCTACAGCATGAAGAACCGGCCTTCACTGTGGAAACGGCCGCTGCTCAAAGAGGGGTTATGTTGGGAGAGATGGTCAAATCCATCCTACTGCGTGAGCAACGCAAACATCGTTTTGTGATGGCTTGTGTCACGGGGGATTGCCGTCTTGATCCACAAGCGGTGCGCACTCACCTATCGGGAGAATGGAGAAGATTAAGCTTTGCCTCTGGCGAAGAGATCGCCGCACATACGGGATACATCAAAGGCTCAGTTTCCCCGTTATGTCTACCTGCACACATACCAGTGATCTTTGATGAGGCCATTGTTCGCTGTGCTAAAGTCAATATAAGCAGCGGTGATCCGATGGCCGGACTGGAGCTTACCGCCTCCGATTTGATCCGGCTTTCGAACGCGCTCATCGCGCCAATTGCTGATTCTATGGGATGATGACCACCCGGCCTGTATGCTGGTAATTCTCCAACTAGTTGCGCGTTTGATCGATCACATCTGCATCCAGGGGATGGTTGCCAAAGCATAGCGTTTCCCTTTCGGTTTGCGCCTATCGAGTGGTCCTTGAAAATGGGCATAGTTATTGATTAGGTAAGTGACTGTTCCTCTGGAACACTTCAACTTAATCTTCCTCGTAATATGGTCTTGTCGTCATACACGAACATAACCGGGAAAGGTCATTTCTTCCATCATTTCAACCGTTACTTCGAGAAAGCCATTCTTGGTTATAACCGCGATTGGAATGTCATTCGTTACGGGGTAAAGCACACTAAAAGTCACCTTTCCAAGTAAACGAGCTTGACAGGCAAACCTATATGGGTTTAGTATAGGAACAAATGTTTCGATACTC
>CAZULT010000081.1:7658-16735 GCA_964621295.1 uncultured Anaerolineaceae bacterium
AGCTTGACAGGCAAACCTATATGGGTTTAGTATAGGAACAAATGTTTCGATACTCGAGCATCCTAACAAGGCCATCTGGTGTCCTGGCTAAAGATAAAGAACGAAACGAATGTTTTTACAATCAGTCCCTCGCGGTTGGCTTACTTGCCTACGCCTACGAGAACAAACACTAGTCTGATGTCGCGCATGACCCAACAGGAGTACGGCCAACTAAAAACTGTAATTTCGGATAAGATCGAGTAGCTAGGCTACGTACCACCCATGGACGACCTGGTTGCAGAATTAGGATGCCCGAAGACCACAGCCTGGCGAATTGTCAGGTCCCTGGGGTACCGCGCAAATTACAAGCATCGCTGGGTCAAAGCCGAAACACCCAAGGGGGACAAACCCGGAGGGAAGCAGTAAGCAGGCCCACCCTCTCTGGCTGGCTATATGTAGCTGATTGGGAGTATGGTTTAAGCGATCTGATGCTGTGTATTTAAAATTCGACTTATTATTGCTAGTATTGTAACTGTCCGTACTTTGCCATATTGATGTATAATGTTGTTGAATTCATGTAATCGAATTGAATATATGTCTCAACTAATTACCCCAGTTTCAATAGCACAAACCTTGCTTCATCATGAGCTTTTTTCTTTTAACAGTAAAACCATAGGGGATTTATTTGAGCTGAACGAGTTTCAAACATCTAACCTGCTCAACCGGATGGAAGAGACGGGCCTGGTTATGCGGATAGAAAGAGGCAAATATCTATTGCTAGGGCTTTCTCCGGAAAAAGTGCTCTCTAACCCTCTCTATATCGGATCACATTTGGTCTCGCCATCGTACGTATCGTTCTGGTCAGCGCTCCATTATCACGGATTCACCGAGCAAGCACCTCGCTCAGTTCTCGTTGCAACGACCCGGCGCAAAAAGGAACTAACCTTCCGAGAGACACGCTTCAAGTTCGTCATACTTAAACCAAAGGCTTTCTTCGGTTACCAACGTGAAATGCTTGCCGACCTGCCGGTCATCGTAGCAGATCAATCCAAGGCCATCTTGGATAGTCTAACTTTGCCCGAATATGCAGGTGGCATTGCAGAAGTCGCAAAGGCTTTGCAAATTGCAGTGAAGGAAAATACGATAGATAATTTCACTTTGATCAACTATGCAGACCGATTAGGAAATGCCAGTCTCTCCTCCCGCCTCGGATATCTGCTCGAAACCTTGGGACAATCTACCAGGGGGTTGGAAGCATCGAAAGGACCAGTGAAGCTTGACCCTCAAAGACAGTTGGAAGGTCCTTTCAACAGGCACTGGCAGTTGTATATCAATGTAGACCAGGATGATTTATTTCCTCAAGGGGTATTTTAGTGCTCACGCGTACACAGATCCAACGTCTTGCACAACAGCATGGCATCGGCGTTCAGGCGCAGGAACGCGATTACATACAGCACCTATTGCTTCTCCTGCTATATAGCAAATCTCAACTACTTATTTTCAAAGGTGGCACAGCCTTGCGTATTGTATACAGGGGCAATCGCTATTCAGAAGACCTGGATTTCAACGGGCCAGCGGATATGGCCATGCTCAAGCACCTGTGGACAGACGTCTTGGACGGATTACGAGATTTTGGGGTCAACGCGGAGATTCGCAATGAATGGCAATCTGAGGTGGGGAACAGTTTCGATGTCAGCTACCAGGGGCCACTTTACGATGAACGAGATCGTACCAAAGGTAAAGTGCGGGTGGACATCAGCATGCGCCAGGAGGATACTGACTCACAGAGAGAACTGGTTTCCTCCGAGTACGACGATGTGCGTCCCTTTGTGACAACTGTGATTACCCTCGAACACTTACTGGCGGAGAAGGTCCGCGCATTTTTGGTACGCCACAAAGCGCGAGACGTGTATGATATCTGGTTGTTATCTACACAAGGTGTGCATTTGGAAAAAGCTTTAATTACCAAGAAACTCAACCTATATGATATTCCTTTGACGAAAGCCGGACTGGATGAAGCGTTGACTAAAGCTCAGGCTGACTGGGAGCGTGACCTACGTCCGCTCCTGCCCCAATTGGTACCATGGGATGATGCCATGCTGAAGGTGGCTTCCACCCTGAGCAAATTGATCTCATGATTCAACTTGGAACACCACCCATGGACTGATTGGATGGGAAATAGTTTCACACTGAGAAGGACTCCCGCGAGCTTGACAGGCGAACCTTTATAGGTTTAGTAGTAGTATATTGAAACGAATGTTTCTAAAATCAGTCCCGCGCGGTCAGCCTACCAGCCTACGCCTACGGGAACAAAGACTAGTCTGATGCCACGCATGACCCAACGAGAGTACGGCCAACTGAAAAGTGCAATTGCGGATAAGATCGAGCAGCTAGGCTACGTACCACCCATGGACGACCTGGTTGAAGAATTAGGATGCCCGAATACCACGGCCTGGCGTATTGTCAGGTCCCTGGGGTACCGCGCAAATTACAAGCATCGCTGGGTCAAAACTGAACCCCCAAAAGTGGACAAACCCGGAGGGAAGCAGTAGGCAGACCCACCCTCTCTGGCTGGCTATATGTAGCTGAATGGGAGTATAGGGGTTAAGGCACATCTAGCCAAACACGGTCAGCCTGTCAGTTTTTGAAAGAAAATTCCGGGGATTTTGGCGATTTAACGAATAGGAAAGCAAACGAACCATGTATTTTACGTCATACCTTGCCGAACATATTTCTATCTATGTTAATAGAGACCTCATAACTTCATGAGGTTTTTGTGCCCTACGCCCTAGCGGACCTGTTCCGAACCACTTTCATCCCTAAATTTAGGGGGAAATACAGTAGACCTGGGTTACCTTTTCAGGATTTTATTAGAAATAATAGTAATCGTCAATCAACCCCAGCGTTACCTATCTAACCACGTACAACACGAACCTGCGCCCCCCGGAATAAACCATGCCGCACCGTCGCCGGTGCGGTGTGAGTTTCACTGCTGATTCCGCTATATTGTCGCCCTTCTTCAGTTTGTTCATTTCCGCCCACTTGACAAGACCTCCAACAGGGAACATACTAACAGTGAATTTCGTCTCACAGAAAACTACGCATTGCATAAGGTCAGGTGAACAATGGGTAAGCGCATTTTATGGTTTTCCTTCATTGCTGTAATTCTCCTGGGAGCTCTAAATGCATGCAGCCTCGGGCCTGGCCCCGAGTTCACACCAGCCCCTACTTTGTCTGTGCAAGTTACGCAGCTCCCAGTTGGACCACAGGTAATCATACAGGAACCGCTGGATGGACAACGACTGGATCTGTATCCCGTCATAAAAATTGTCTTTGATCGCGATATGCACCAGGCCAAAACTGCTGCCTCTTTCTCGCTTCTTGGCCCGGACGACAAGTCTGTTCCCGGCAAAGTAACCTGGCTCGACTCTCGGACGCTCACATTTAAACCGGACCCCAAACTCAAGCCCTCCACCGTTTACAAAGCCGTTTTCTCAACCGCAGCAGCCGCAATGGACGGGACCTCCCCGCAGGAGGCCATCCAACTCGACCTCCAGAGCGTGGACGCCCTGGCCGTCGGGCAGACCTTCCCAGCCATGGATGTCGAAGAGATAGACCCGGCCACAACCATTACGGTCATCTTCAATCGCCCGGTGGTGCCGGTCACCATGATGGAGGAGCAATCCGGCCTGCCCCAGCCGATTGAGATCTCGCCTGCAGTGGACGGGCAAGGGGATTGGGTCAACTCATCGGTATATGTCTTCCAGCCAGAGAAACCACTATTAAGCGGGAGCAGGTACACAGTGCGGGTGGGTGCGGGCTTGAAGGATGCCACCGGCAATCCGCTAGACGAGTCTTACGTCTGGCAGTTCACCACACGCGCTCCCATCATCAGCAATTTTGCTTTGAGAAATGGAAAGCAGAACCCGCCAGAGACCATCGAAAACGTTCTTCTTGACCAGGCTTTTGAGATCACTTTTTTGCAGCCGATGGCCACTAACAGCGTGGCGGAGGGGATCACACTGGTCAACCGTGAGAGTGGCAAAACCTTCCCCTTCCGCCTGAAATGGAACAAGGAATTAACTTTTTTGACCATCGAGCCGGTCGGGCGCTACCAGATCGCCAGTTTTTACGAGCTGACAATTGCCGACACGGTTCAGGCGCAAGATGGCGGAACGCTCAAGGAAGGGTTAACGCTCAAGTTCGGGACAGTGCCTCTGCCCCGCATCGAGGCGGTGACGCCCGAACCCGGTTCGCAGGCCACGGACTTTGACGGCTCACTTACCATTCAGTTTGCTTCGCCAATGAAGTTCGAGAGCATGAAGAACCGCCTGCAGGTCAGCCCAGAGCCGAAGCAGGAACTGAGTCTGTTCTACAGCGACAGCACCTGGCAGCTCTACGCCTATGGTCTGGAGCCGGCCACAGAATACGTGGTGCGGGTGCTTCCCGGCATGAGTGACCTGTACGGCAATACCATCCGGGATGAGTTTTCGTTCATATTCGAGACCGGCGACATAGCTCCCTACGCCAACCTGGTATTGCCCTGGGATCCGCTGGTCTACCGGGCTGAAGGACCGCAGGAAGTCTTTTTTGAGTATGCAAACTTGACCTCAGCCAGACTTTCGCTTTACCAGGTGAGTTTCGAAGAGTTCGGCAAGCTGCTCCAGGGCGATGTTAAGACAATGGATTTCGATCCGCAGAAACAGCCTGTTAGGGAATGGGTGCCGGAAATGAACGGGCTCCGCAACCAGACCCGCCGCCAGGAGATCGGTCTAGAAGACTCGCATGACAGCTCACTGAAACCAGGGTATTACTTCATCGGCGTGACCGGTGCGCCGCTGGATTATAAGAGCCGCTTTTACCAGGGTTTTTTCTTTACCGTTGCTACCGACAACATCACGTTGAAAGGTTCACCCAGGGAGGGGCTGGCCTGGGTCACTGACCTGGAAAGCGGCGCCCCACAGGCGAATGTCTCGGTCACGTTTTACAACGTGGACTGGAAAAAACTTGGCGAGACAAAAACTGACGGGAACGGCCTGGCTTACGTGACTGGCATCTGGAATCCAACCTATGCCCGAGTCGAAGGGGACGGTCATCTGGCCTTTGTCTCGTTGAGTTTCGGCAGCGGTGTCTCGGCTGGGGACTTCGGCCTGTACGAAAACTACTACGGCGTCTCCAGCGAGCCTTACGTTTATCTCTATACCGACAGGCCGATCTACCGCCCCGGGCAGGATGTCTATTTCAAGGGTATCGTGCGCAGAAACGATGACCTGCATTACAGCCTGCTTTCACAGGAGCAGGTCTATGTCATCATCCGCCGTTGGGACGAGGAACTCTTCGCCGACTTCCTGCCGCTCTCCGAAATGGGTACGTTCAACGGTTCTTTTAAGCTGGCGAATGATGCCGCCCTGGGCTCTTATGACATCCGCGTCCAATCTACCAGGAAAAGCATGAACCTGTTCGGGTCGTTGTCCTTCAGAGTGGCCGAATACCACAAACCCGAATTTCAAGTTGCCGCCTCTTCAGACCCTGCAGACCTGCTGGCCGGAGAGAAGGCCATATTCAAGCTGGATGCGACCTACTATTCCGGCGGGGTAGTTGCCAATGCAGGCGTCAACTGGTTCCTGGAAGCAGCGCCTTTCTATTTCACACCTTCGAAGGATTACAACCAGTTCAGTTTCAGCGACTGGGACCGCGACTCATACTGGTCCCCACCCCGGGCCAGCGGGAATGGCACGCTGGCTGAAGGTCAGGGCACAACAGATGAAACCGGCCATCTTGAAATCTCACAGACGGTCGACCTGGGCCAGAACAAGGCCAGCCAACAGGTGACCTTCAACGCCAACGTCACGGATATAGCCGGAAGCCTGGTCAACGGAGGGGCAACCTTGGTGGTGCATCAGAGCCAGTACTATGCCGGTATCCGCTCCGAGCGGTACATCGGTGTAGCGGGCGAGGAACAGTCATTCGATGCAGTGGTACTCGATTGGGACTCCAACCCCATCGCCGGACAATCCATCACAGTCAAACTTCTGGAGCGCCAGTGGTACAGCGTGCAGACCCAAGACAAACAGGGACAGCTGCGTTGGGAAACATCCGTTAAAGAGATTCCGGCAGGACAGGTCAGAGTCGTCACCGGCGAGGACGGCCTGGCAAAGGCCTCCTTCGTGCCTGCACGTGGAGGCGTATACAAAGCCATCGTCACGGTCACCGATGCCAAAGGTCACAACCACCAGGCCTCAACCTACATCTGGGTCTCCTCCAGCGACTATGTCGCCTGGCGGCAGACCAATGACCGCACCTTCAGCCTGATCGCAGACCAGGATTTCTACTCCCCGGGCGATACCGCCGAAATCCTGGTGGCACAGCCGTTCGAGCAGGAGGTGTATGCCCTGGTCACCTATGAGCGCGGCCATATTTACCAGCAGGAAGTTGTGCGCCTGAAAGGCAACAGCACCATCTACAAGCTGCCCATCACCAGCGACATGGCCCCGATGGCGTACGTCTCGGTAGTGGTGGTCAGCGGCGCAGAACACACCGGCAAGCCCGATTTCAAGATCGGTATGGTGCGCCTGAACATAGATACCAGCCACCAGACTCTGGACGTGAAGGTCACGACGGACAAGACTTCCGCCGGGCCAGGCGAGCAGGTCACCTACACGATCAAGACCAGGGATTATACCGGGAAGCCGATCTCAGCCGAGGTCTCGCTGGCCGTGGTGGACAAGGCTGTACTGGCGCTTGCACCTTCGAATTCAGGACCGATCTTGGGCAGTTTCTACCCGGAACAGGCGCTGGGAGTCCGCACGGCGCTGGGCATCGTGCTCAACGCCGATGATTTCAACGCAGATTACCGAGAAAGCATCACAGACGGCGCCGGGAGCGGTTCCGGGGGAGGCGGAAAGGGTGAAGGAGACCTGGGCATCATTACCGTCCGACAAGATTTCAAGGATACGGCGTATTTCAATGCCCAGATCGTCACCGACGAGGACGGCAGCGCCCAGGTGAAAGTGTCCCTACCCGAAAACCTGACCACCTGGCAGTCGGATGTACGCGCTGTTACCAGCGAGACGCTAGTGGGGCAGACGACGGGCGAATTGATCAGCACCAAGCCACTCTTCATCCAGTTGCAGACACCGCGCTTTTTCGTCGCGGGGGACGAGGCAACTCTGGGAGCCATCATCCATAATAATGGAGAGGCGCTACGCAATGTACGGGTGTCTCTCGAGGCGGACGGGGTCGAGTTAAAGTCCCCCACCGAGCAGACCATCGAAGTACCAGCCAGGCAACAGGCCTATGTCACCTGGGATGTGACCGTCAAGGATGTAATCCGGGTAGACCTGACCGCCCACGCCGCCAGCGGCTTGTTCGAAGACGCCAGCAAACCCGCGCTGGGGACGCTGCCGGGACAGGGCCTCCCTGTCTACAACTATACCGTGCCTGAAACCGTCGGTACTGCTGGTCTGCTAAAAGACGCCGGTTCGGTCACGGAGGCTTTCCAACTCCCCACAACCCTCGATTTCACGGATGCCAACCTGTCTGTGGAGGTCTCGCCCTCTCTGGCTGCTTCGCTGAAAGACGGCCTGACTTATCTCGAAGAATTCCCCTACCTGTGCCTGGAGCAGACCGTCTCGCGCTTCCTGCCGAACGTGGTGGCCGCGCGGGCGCTCAAGGCTTCAGGTGTCCAGACCGCTTTTTTACTGACCAATCTGGACAAGAACGTCAACGCAGCCCTGCAGCGCATCTATGCCAAACAGAACTACGACGGCGGTTGGGCCTGGTGGGACAATAGTCAGAGCGACTTACAGACCAGCGCCTACGTGGTCTTTGGTTTGCTGGAAGCCGGGGAAGGCGGATACACTATCTCGCAAAGCGTGCTGGAGGACGGCGTTGATTTCCTGCGTGAAAACCTGCCCGACATCAAGCGCAACGATGCAACCTGGCAGTACAATCGTCAGGCCTTCGTGTTGTATGTGCTGGCGCGTGAGGGCAACCAGGCCGCCAGCCAGACAAACACCCTCTACGAATACCGGACTTCTTTGAGCCTGTATGGGAAAGCCTACCTGGCTCAGGCCATATTCCTGCTGGATCCGGAAGATAAGCGCGTTGTCTCACTGATGTCGGATCTGGGGTCTGCTACCATCATGTCAGCCACAGGTGCCCACTGGGAAGAAACCGCTGTTGACTATTGGAACTGGAACACCGACCTGCGCACTACTGCCATCGTTCTCGATACCTTCGTCAGAATCGATCCGCAGGACCCGGTCACGGCCAATGCCGTACGCTGGTTGATGGCCCACCGAGAAGGCGGCCATTGGAGGTCCACACAGGAGACGGCCTGGTCGCTGATCGCCCTGACTGATTGGCTGGCAGCCTCGCATGAGTACCAGACCAGCTATCAATTCGCTGTTGGCCTGAACGACTCCTTGCTCCGGCAAGGCCTGGCCGGCCAGGACAACCTGCTCGAAACAGTCAAATTACAGGTACAGTTACGGGACCTGCTGGAAGATGAGAGCAATTACCTGGTGCTTACCCGCGGCGATGGAGTCGGCAACCTGTACTACAGCGCCTACCTGAGCGTGGTACTGCCGGTAGAACAGATACAGCCGCTGGACCAGGGCATCACCCTCTCGCGCCAGTACTTCGCACTTGAAGACAACAAGAACAAGGATCCCATCAGCGAAGTCACGCGAGGTGACCTGGTGCGCGTGCGCATGACCATGGTCGTGCCCGCGGCACTGCATTACGCGGTAGTAAACGATCCCCTGCCAGCCGGGTTGGAGGCGATCGACGCCAGTCTGGCGACCGATACGGCTGTGCCGTCAGTCTACACTCGTCAAGATTACAGCGAACGTGGCTGGGGATGGTGGTTCTTCGACCACGTCGAACTGCGCGATGAGAAAGTAGTGCTCTCCGCCCAATACCTGCCCGCCGGGACGTACGTTTACACCTACCTGGCACGCGCCAGCACCGCCGGGAGATTCAAAGTCATCCCCACCACGGCCTCCGAGTTCTACTTCCCGGATGTGGCCGGGAGAGGTGCGGGAAGCACCTTTGTGGTTAAGTAGCAACCAGAAATTCTTACCGCGGAACACACA
>CAZULT010000082.1:0-16098 GCA_964621295.1 uncultured Anaerolineaceae bacterium
CTCCTCGATGCCGGCGTGCAGTTCGGCGAGATGTCACGCAACCAGGCGGAGACCCCCAGCATGGATGAACTTCTGTTGAACGGACAAAACCAGATAACGGAGATAGGAATATGGATTTAAGCTTGAAAGACAAACGCGCATTGCTAACAGGCTCCTCAAGGGGCCTGGGATACGCCACCGCATTGGCTCTGTCCAGAGAAGGCTGTCGTGTCGCTGTCAACAGCCGCGATGAAATCAAGGTCAAAGCCGCTGCCGAATCCATTTCTGCAGAAACGGGCGGCCAGACCGTTGCCCTGGCTGGAGATGTGAAGGATGCGTCCGCCGCTGATGGACTGGTCGAGTCAGCCGCCAAGACGCTGGGCGGCCTCGACCTGCTTTTCACCAACGCAGGCGGCCCGCCTTCTGGTTCGTTCGAATCGTTCGATGAGACCGCCTGGCAGCAGGCCATCGAGCTTTCTTTTACCAGCCACGTGCGCCTGATCCGCGCCGCGCTGCCCTGGTTAAGGAAGTCCAGCGCGGCCAGCGTCCTGACGGTCACCTCCATATCGGTCAAGCAACCCATTGCAAATCTGGTGCTTTCAAACAGTATCCGCGCTGCCACGGTCGGTCTGACCAAATCCCTGGCACTGGAATTAGGAAAAGATGGCATTCGTTTCAACTCGATCCTGCCAGGCTGGACGGAGACCGAGCGGGTGCATGAGCTGATGGAATTTCGCGCCAGAAACAACGGCACCACCGTGGAACAAGAGATTACCGGGCAGGCTGCCGAAAGCCCGCTGGGACGCATGGGGAGACCGGAGGAATTTGCGAACGCGGCCGTCTTCCTGCTTTCGCCTGCCGCTTCCTATATCACCGGGGTCATGCTGAACGTCGATGGTGGAGCGTATAAGGGCACTTTGTAAGAATGAAGAGGCAAAGCATACAACCCGGCAAAAGTGACCTTATCGGATTGCATTTTGTTTTGCGCACGCGCCCTACTATTCCCCTCCTGTAACCATTGATTGATTAGAAAGTAGGAAAGCATTTCCACAACCGCATACGCGGCAGAAGCGATAATAGAAATGCCCTATCCTATTGACAAATCGCTATAAATATCGTGTAAAATGGAGTGGAATTACCAGATATACACCGGATCAGGCGCTCGAACACAACGAGCGCCTTTGTTATCTAGAAAGGAGTGGAGCAGTGATGTCTCCCAAAGTTTGCCTTAATTGCAAGCTATCGGAACAGGAAAAACCATTATTGACCATCAAATACCAGAGCAGCGAACTTTACATTTGCCCACAATGCCTGCCGGTATTGATCCATAAGCCGGCCAACCTGACTGAGGTGCTGCCCGGAGCAGAGCGGTTCGGCTCCCCGACCGACCACCAGCACTAACACGCTTTACAGCCTGGACCCTGACGAAATCGCCATCCAAGCTTATTGGATCATATGAAAAGACTCTCCTTCCTTGCCCGCACCTCCTTGCTGATCGGGTTCTTCTTTGGTCTCGATAAGGTGCTGGCCTTTGTTCGTACGGGCCTTATCGCGCGGCAGTACCGCGATTCACTCGAGCTTCTTGACACCTTCAACGCGGCGAATAATTTACCAGACGTGCTCTTCGCCCTGATCTCAGGCGGCGCCCTTGCCATGGCTTTCATCCCATTGATGAGTGAATACCTGACCCAACGCGATCGCGCTGCTGCCTGGGATCTATTCTCACGCGTGGCCAATCTGGCCTTCACTGTGACAGCACTCGCCGCTATCCTGATCGCCGTCTTTGCCCAGCCAATCGTAGACGCCGAGATCGGCATCGCTCCGGGCTTCGGCCTGGAACAGCGCAGGTTGATGGCCGAATTGATGAGGCTGAACTTGATCGCCACACTGATCTTTTCCATAAGCGGCCTGGTCATGGCCAGCTTGCAAGCCAACCAGCACTTCCTGCTTCCTGCCCTGGCGCCTATCTTCTATAACGTTGGTCAGATCATCGGGGTGCTTTACCTCTCCCCTCGCTATGGCATCCATGGCCTGGTCTATGGCGTCATACTGGGCGCAAGCTTCCACCTGCTCATACAGATCCCGGCGCTCGTCAAACACGGCTTCCGTTGGACGCCTTCGCTCAATTTACGCGACACCGGATTGTTGGCCGCCCTGCGACTCATGGGGCCACGCTTGCTGACCATGGGCGGCATCCAATTGATCGTGATTGCACGCGACAATCTGGCCTCCCGCACCGGGCAAGTAGGTGCGGTTACCTCATTAACCTACGGCTGGATGATCATGCAAGTTCCTGAGACATTGATTGGAACGGCAATAGCCACCGCCATGCTACCCACACTATCGGAACTTGCCGCCAGCCGCAACTGGACCGGCTTCCGCCAGACGATCGAAAAAGCGCTGAAAGTCCTCATCGCATTGACCCTCCCGGTCGCTGCGGTCATGGCCGCCGGCCTGCACCCGTTGGTGCGCGCGGTCTTTGGTTTTGAAGAAAACACTTCCACCCTTTTGACCTGGACGGCGCGCATCTATTTACTAACGCTGGCCGGGTATGCCGTACAAGAAACCCTGGTGCGAGCATTCTATGCCCGCCAGGAACCATGGCCGCCTTTCTTCAGTGTTCTATTGCGGTTGACCATTTACCTGGCACTGGGGATCTCGGCGATTGTGTACTTACAACCAATCGGTGCACCGGCTATCGCCTTCGCAGAGATGGCAGCAACCTTCGAAGCAGTGATCTTATTCCTGTGGCTTAATCACAGGCTCCCAGAAAGGTTTCGCGTGGGGAATACCATGCTAAAAAGCCTGGTTGCATGCCTGGTGGGTGCGGCGGTAACCTATGCCGTGGCCCTCTGGTTGCCGGGTGGCGCCGTGCTCACCGCCATGGTCGGAATCATGGCTGGCGGCATCAGCGTTTTACCCATCATCTGGCCTGATATCCGCCTGCTGTTTGACTTGTGAGGATTGAATTTCAAGCGCGAGACGCGGAGCTTTCCCTGCGGTATAATACGCGACATGTCTGAATCAACCGAAAGCACTCAACCGGTCAAAGCTGCCGGATCCACGAATCCTCCGGAACCTTCTCCTGAGTCAAAACCTGACTCCACTCAGGAGATCAAGCCAAATACCAAAGTGAAGCGCAAATTCCGTCTCGGTCGCCTGTTGCTGAACCTGCTGGTTTTCTTGGTCATTATCGGATTTGGCATCACGATTGGGTATTTCAGTGGCATCGCGACTCGCCGAAGCGCTCAACGTTCTCTGATCAGCCAGCAGCTTGGAGAGCAGTTTGCTCGTGCCCTGGTGGATATGGAATTTGGCCATTACAACACCGCCAAACAGCGCCTGGAATACATCATCGGCATTGACCCCTCATTTCCTGGCGCGCAAGAGAAATTGACTGAAGCGCTGGTCGCTTCTTCCATTCCAACCGCTACACCGGTTGTCTCACCGACGCCTCCGTTGATCGTTGATGAAACCAATTTCGAAGCCCTCTACTCCCAGGCCCAGCAATTGATCGCTGCTGGGCAATGGCAGAACGTACTCACAGTGCTTGATACCATGCGACAGAAGGACTCCACCTATCGAACCGGAGAAGTGGATGGCATGTATTATTTCGCCTTACGCAACCTGGGTGTAGATCTGATCAAGCAGGGTAATCTGGAAGGCGGTATTTACGATCTTTCCCTGGCCGAGCGGTTTGCACCCCTGGATAACATCGCCCACGTCCTGAGGGATAATGCCCGCTTCTATATCAACGCTGCCAGCTTTTGGGAACTGGATTGGAAGCTATCCGCCGAATACTTCGCTCAATTGAACAGTTCCGGAATCTGGGACGGCACAATGACTGCCACAGAACGCTACTACATCGCAGCCATGCGCTATGGGGACCAACTGGTTGGAGAAGGGAATTTCTGCGCGGCTTACGCCCAATATGAGGCAGCGCAGACCATCGGCCCCCTGGACGCGGAAGCCGCCAGGAACTCCAATCAGGCCTTCGATGTTTGCTATCCTCCTACTGAGGTTCCACCGACCGCCGAGCCGACTGCCACCCCCGGTGCGAGCCCGCCGACTGATACACCCGTACCCACTTCGACTCCCTGAGTATGCCTGACATTCCACCAACCTGGGCGCTGGCGCTGACGTTCTGGTTGCACATGCTGGCCACCGTCACCTGGCTGGGTGGCTTGGCTGCCCTCGCCCTGCTCGTCCTGCCAGCGGCCCGGAGGAGCCTACAACCTCCCGCTCAGTTGGCGCTGATCGAAGCCATCCAACACCGATTGGAACCTCTGGCATGGTTCAGCTTGGCCATCCTAATCGTGACGGGACTCTTCCAGCTTAGCGTGAACCCTCATTACGATGGCTTTCTCGCCACGACCGGACAGTGGTCCCTGGCCATTCTGACCAAGCATAGCCTGGTCGTACTGATGATTGTGGTCAGTGCCATCCAGACCTGGGAAGTCTTGCCGGCTATCCGTCGCGGGCTGCTTCGCAAGGAGCAGGTTACTCTGGAGGATGTTGAATTACAGCGCCTGCAAAATCAGGAAACCTGGTTGCTGAGAATCAATATCGCCCTGTCAATCCTGATTCTGGCAGCCACTGCCTTCGCCAGGGCTTCTTAGGGTTCTGAAAGGGGGCATTCCCATCTGAGTGCCTGCCTGGATATCCAGGTATCCCTTGAACTTAAGTATGTTTTAAATCGTATCCATTCTTCCGGTTCATACAGAATATAACTTGATCAGGTGGTCATCTCGGAGAATCGTAAAAGTGAAACGGTTCATCAGGATAATAATAGATCAGCCGCCTTTCCGGGAAAGCTTCGCTTAACCTTGTATTGGCTCGATTTCCCCGGTTCAACGCAAATACAAACGGGCTGGTCAACTGAGCGTTCTGCAATTCCAACAGACCGCCATATTCCGTCCAGCTATCCTGCCAGTTTACAATCACCAGAACGGGCGCCAGTTCGCGAGCTTCAGATGATGAAAAAGGCGCCAGCATTGCCCGATGAATACCATACATACCCTGCATCCCAGCCAGACGATCGGGTAGATAAAAGCCCAAGTTGCGCCCCAGCAATATCCCCACCCCTAACAATATCATCCCTTTCCACAGGGTGTGACCGCGTCTGACCAGCCAAACGATGCCAGCAGCGCTCAGCAGGGCTATCGAGAGCAGGCCCTCATAATAATAGCGCGGGCCGTATTGCCAGGAACCGATCCAATAAGGAACGTAGGCGAGCACAGTCGCCGGGAGTACACCCGCCAGCAACCAGGCCCCAGGTCGGCGCCGTACGGCCCAGGCACCAATGGGTATGAACGCCCACCACAGGTCGCCCCAGCCCAACAGGTCATTCCCCGTGCCATAGGCTCGTAAGCTGTACTTGATAAAGATCCAGGCGCGCTCCAGGGTGTGGCCGCCTTCAGATCGTCCGAACCCTGCCCCAAATCCCAGTTTGTCGTAGGGCAACCACAGTGCGTACGGGTTCTGAAAGGGGTCCCCTGTTACGACAAATTGCCAGACCAAAATCAAAGCCCCAAGGCATATAGCAAATCCCCCAATAGCCAGCACATGCAGACGATCGGAGCGGCTGCCGTGCAGCAACAACCACAAACCGTGCAAGAAGGGGAGAAAGGCAACGGCCGCTGCCGTCAGAGGTCGTGTCAGGGCCAGCAAACCCAGGCTGAAGCCTGCTACCAACAGGCCTATCCAAAGCGGGATGGCCGTTTCTCCCTTGACCGGTAAGAATGTATCCAGCCACGCCATGAGAAAAGCCAGAGCAAGCACGAAGGACCAGGCATGCGAGAGAAGCGAACCCGAAAGCAACCAGAACATCGGCGAAGTCATCATCAGAAAGGCGGTTAGCAATCCAGTCTTAGGGTCGGTCATTCGTTTCCCCAACTGATAGAGCAGCCAGATCCCCAACCCGGCCAGGAGCGGGTTGACCCAATCCCGCAAACCAGTACGGACGCCGATTGCCAGCATAACCGGCCAGCCGGGAGGGTATTTTGATGAACGCATACCGGCATGGTCCACCACAAACGGGATCATGAGACTCCGCGGTTCCGGCGGCGAAGGTAACAGCAGCTGGCCACTGGCAATAGCCTGCGCCTGCCAGACGTATGCCATTTCATCTTCAAAGTGCGGCATACGCTCGTAGACATGATCTGTGACCAGGTGGGCTGCAAACACTGCCAATAAGGACAAACCCAGCGCGGCCAGGTCGATAAGAGGGATATTCCGAGTGTGTGCCATAAAGGAAAAGTGCAAGGATTATAGCATCCTTGCACTGTGTCATCTCGTTATGGATCAGAGACTGCGACTGTTGCCCATATTGGGCATGATCCATTCATCCTGGTAGTGCTCGCGTAACATCCGGTAATACAACAACGCCTCCTTATTCGCCATGGTATAGTCCCATTCCTTCTGCATACGTTTCTGCTCTTGTACGAACTCCACGTCGTTTATTAGTGCTTCCGCTCGTTCGGCGAGGATATCGGATGAACCAGCCCCCTTGGAGAATTTCATCTTCGGACGAAAGACGATTTCGTCAGGTAACAAGCCCTGGTAAGCACGGCGCAACAATGCCTTTGCAGGGTGGCCATCGTCGTGTAACTTCCACGCGGGTGGCAGGCGCAGAGCCAAGGAAACAGAATCCACGTCCAGGAAAGGGACACGTGCTTCCAAGCCGTGTGCCATCGACATACGATCACCCCGCTGTAAATTGGTGTTGTGTAAAGCTTCAGTGATGGAAACCAATTCTTGCTGCAACGGACCGGGGGTTTCGAAACGGCAAAGGTATGCGTAGCCTGCGTACAGCTCGTCTGCTCCCTCGCCTGTCAACATGACTTTGACATAATCGGAGGCCATGCGCGCCAATAAAAAGTTTGGGATAGCACTACGCACAAGCGCCGGGTCAAAGGATTCAAGAAAATAGACCACTTCAGGCAGCACTTCCAGCATTTCGCGCTCGTTGTAAAGGTATTCATGATGAGAAGTGCCTAACCGGTCTGCCATCAGGCGTGCAGCTTCCAGGTCCTCCCCACCCTCAACACCGACCACGAAGGAATGCAAACCGGGAGTATCTTGACTGGCAATCAAGGAAATGATACTGCTGTCCAGACCTCCGCTCAGGCTGACTCCCAATGGCACGTCTGACATTAAGCGCTTGCGCACAGCCCCCTGCAAGGATTTGCGAATGGCCCGGGTAGCTGCTTTTTGATCCCGTACTTCAGTTAACGGATCCTGCAGTGTGATGTCTATTGAATAATACTGTTTCCATCCAAACCGGCTGTGGTACCAGTGCCCGGGGGGAAACTCGCGAATGTCATTTGTGATGAGAGAGAGAGCTTTCACTTCAGAGGCAAAATACAATCCTCCATCCTTTTCACCAATATAAAGTGGCTTGATCCCCAATGGATCCCGCGCCAGGAACAACTCTCCCCGCCCGGCGATTGCAAATGCAAACATGCCATCCAACATGTTGACGCTTTCGGGTCCATAGCTCTGGAATAAGCGCAACACCGTTTCGGTATCGGTGCGGGTGCTGAAGTGCTGGCCTTTTAAACGACTCTGACGTAAGTCCAGGTAATTGTAAATTTCTCCATTAAACGCGATCCAGGCTTCCCCATCGCGCAGCGGTTGGTGACCTCCTGCCACATCAATGATGGCCAGGCGAGTGTGGCCCAGCTTGGCAGATTGGGTCTGCATGACACCACTGCCATCCGGCCCGCGGTGTTTGAGTTGTGTGACCATCTGGTCAACTGTGACTTCTGAATTGCCTTGATATGTTCCTGCAATTCCACACATCGGATCTTCCTCCTTTGTGGGCTTGCAGCCGCACTCCCCCTGCATGTCAAGCGCGACTTACCCGTAAAAGATGTAAAGCTATCCCAGCTTGACACCTCAAAAATTCATTGCTTTACCTCAGGTAATCTTACCATACCGACTTTATAATCTTCTGGGCGCCCGGTCAGGTCATAGGCCATCGCTCCGGTGATGCGTACCGGCACAATCTGACCCAAATCCAATTTGCCTTCGACTAGCACCATTCCATCGATTTCGGGTGCATCCCGATAACTCCGGCCAATGGAAATTCCATTATCAAAACCTTCGACAAGCACATCCAGCCTCCTACCCACATAGGACTGGTTGACCTGCAAGGAGATACCCTGTTGGAGTTCCATGAGGGCCTCAAAACGAGCCTGTTTTACAGCTTCCGGTACGGGATCTCCAAGCGACGCAGAGGCCGTGCCTGCTTCATACGAAAACTGGAAAGTCCCCACCCGATCAAACCGGATCTCCTGTACGAATTCCATCAGAGTGTTGAATTCCTCCTCCGTTTCCCCTGGGAATCCCACGATAAATGTGGTACGAATAGCCAGATCGGTCATGGCGCTGCGCATCTTGTCGATTGTCCTGTATACCCATTCGATATTCGACGGGCGCCGCATGCGGTAGAGTGTTTTGGGGTGGGCATGCTGGAGTGGTATATCGAGATAAGGCAAAATTTGAGGGTGGTCCGCCATCACATCCACCAATCGATCAGTGACGTACCCAGGATAGGCGTACATGACTCGGATCCAGTCCAGCTCTGGAACGGAATCAGCAAGGTTTTCAAGCAGGGTCGCTAACCCGTCCTTTATACCAAGGTCGTGTCCATAGTCAGTGGTATCCTGCGCGATCAAGATTAATTCGCGTACACCGGCCTCTGCCAGCCGCCGTGCCTCTTCCAGCAAGGTATCCATAGGGCGACTGACTGCCGTCCCTTTAATGAGCGGGATAGCACAGAAAGCACAAGGGCGGCGGCAGCCATCCGCAATTTTCAGGTAAGCGCTTACCCCAGCGACACTGGCTCTTAGCGTATTTCGTTCATCTGTACCGACAGTCACCGCCTCATCCGGCAAATGGTAGAGTGGCTCCGGTCTGTCTCCTTGACGAAGGTCATGAACCAGACTGACGATGTCCATCCAACGACGTGTACCCAATACGCCATCGACACCGGGAACCTGTCGTGCAACCTCGGCACCGTAGCGTTGGGTCAGGCAACCGGCTGCGATCAAAAGTTGACCTCGGTGCTTACCAGTCGACAATTCGCGCAAGATAGCCAGTGACTCCTCTTTGGCTGGACCAATGAAACCGCACGTGTTCACAATCAATACGTTGGCCTTTTCAGGATCGTCCGTCGCTTGATAACCATCACGCGCCAGCAATTGCGCCATGGAATCTGAATCAACAGAATTCTTAGCGCATCCTAAGGACACCAAGTGAAAATGGTTCCTGGTCACGTTAAAGCGCTTCTCCTTCAGCCGGTATCGTAGGAGTGGGGGACGGGGTCGGCGAAGGCGTTGGAGTCACAGGCGGAGTAGGTGTCGGTGTAGAGGAGGGTTCCGCTGTCGGGGTTAATACATCTTCCGCAGTAAACACGTAATTCACCAATTCACCAAAGCCACCCAGCAAACCCAGATCGCGCTGGTTATAGGTGACACGCAGTGCAGCCGCATTCCCAGCCAGGATTTCCACACTCTGCTCTGCTTCGAAGGGAAAGGCGTTTCCCGGCAGTGCGCGCCCATCGAATACGTCTTCTCCATCCACGTGCACACGCAGGTAAGTACGCTCCACAACAACAATGTTGATCTGCACCGCCACATTGTCCTCAGGAGCGGCCAGGTCCAATGTACCTGCTGGTAAGGCGGGTAAAGGTGTATCTGCTGCAGGAACAAATGTCTCAGGCGTTTCAACCGTTTCCACTACTGTCCCGATTAACGCCTCAGCTATGGAAGGACTGGTAGCTTGAGGTTCTATTTCCTCTTGCCGGTTTTGGGTGGCAATCACACTCGAGATTCCCCAGATTGCAAAACTTACCAATAGGATCATCATACCCAGCCCAAAGATCAGGTCGCTGGCGATGAAGCTGCGCAACCGTGGAAGGGTTTCTGGAAAGACGGGCTGTGTTCGGCGACCAACCGGTTTTTGGGGATACTTCTCACGATGGCGAGCTTGCAGTGCATCCGCAAAGCGCAGTAAAAAAGCCTCCACATCTAGATCAAGAAATCCAGCGTAATTCTGCAGCATCCCACGCGTTTGCACTGTCGAGGGCAACAAGTCAGAATTACCGTTTTCCAGTGCCTTTAATAACTGGGAACGCATGTGGGTGTGGCGTTCAATTTCATCCAACGAAAGGCTTAACATCTCACGTCGCTCGCGCAACTGATGGCCAATCTCTTTCAAGATATCTTGTGAGGAGTAAACCTCCTGCACTGTGTCCGCCAATAGCGGTTCCTGTCCGGAAGAATCGAGATCTTCATTATTTTCCTCTTCTTCAGGTTCGTCCTGTCCAGGCAGGCGGGTCAATCGGATCCGAAAGGCCTTCCGAAGTCCGGTCCAAAACAGCTTCCTAGCCGTTTCATTAGACTCAGGTTGGTTCTCTACGTCCTGTTCTTGAGCACCGAGGGGTTCTTGAATCATGTCTTGATGTATCGCAGGGTCAGACATTGCATCCGGCTCCGAGGGGATTTCCAGTGAGGCTTTGACTTCCTCCTCAACGTCGGGGAGGATCGGTCCGGGCGTAGTCACACCCTCCGGGGGAGATGAACTTTCTTCTTCCTGAAGGTTATCTGGGACATCAGGTACCACGCGACGGATCAGGCGCTTGATCCACGCCAGCCCAAAGGGCGACGCTGCGCTGAGATCCCCTGGAGTATTTGGCTGTTCTGGTTGTCTTTCCTCATCTTTTTTGGCTTCTTCCAGGACAGGCGCTTGTTCAAAGACGATTTCATTCTTCTCTGGGGACTGCACCTGTTCCTGGTGTAGTTCAGCCAAAACTGCCTCAAGGTCAAGGCCGAGATAGCGGGCATAGTTGCGCAAGAAACCACGGGCCTGGACTTCAGAGGGCATCACCGAGAAATCATCCGATTCCAACGCCTGCAGGAAGCGCAAACGGATATGCGTCTCAGCTGCAACCTTCTCGAGACTGAGGTGACGATATTCGCGGGTTTCTTTCAAACGTTGACCGATGGTTTTTATCATTACCAATATATTTTAACGCAACATCACCGGCCAGTGCTTCAGGAACGACCGGTGATGAAGGTTTGATAGATAGGCGTTGGAACGATCAGGCTGATTCGGACTCAGGATCCTGCCCTTCTTTCGGTGCAGGTTCTTCTGGAGCAGCTTCCTCTGCGACTGGTGCAATCTCAATCAAGTCAGGTTCTTCGACAGGAGGTGCCTCGGGCTGGGCCTGCCCAGATTTGGCAAGTTT
Source organism: uncultured Anaerolineaceae bacterium (assembly GCA_964621295.1). Lineage (GTDB taxonomy): Bacteria > Chloroflexota > Anaerolineae > Anaerolineales > Villigracilaceae > JAABUE01. Next base: position 11,234 of record CAZULT010000082.1, read on the forward strand.
TTCGGCTTTCTCTTGCTCCAACAGTGCCGTTTCTGGGGCCTCACCTTCACGATGGACCAGCAGTTTGATCGTAGGCACCAGATCCATGGTCAGTCGCACGTGAGCGGAGAATTCTCCCAGGTTTCGGACGGGTTGCATGTCAATCTGGTGTCGTTTGATCTCGTAGCGCACTTTTTCCTGCAAGGCATCTGCCACGTTCTGTGTGGTAATCGACCCATAGAGTTTGCCAGTTTCACCGGCCTTGGACGCAAAGGTCAAGACCAGACCTTCGATTTGCTCCGACAATCCTTTCAATTCCTCATTTTGGGCATTTCGGCGCACCTCACCTTTGGCGCGGATGCGGTTGACCTGTTTCAATGCGCCGGGTGTGGCCAATACTGCCAGACCTTGAGGGAGCAGGAAGTTGCGACCAAATCCGTCGGCGACTTTCTTAACATCGCCAGCCCGGCCTAATTTGTAAACGTCTTTAAGTAGCAATACTTTCATCTTATCAAGCCCTTTCCAGCGAAAGAATGCAAGCGAAGGGTACAACGCTCGAGGCGGAATTGTACCAGACCCTTAGCGTCTTGCCAACCTCCACAAGGGGAGGTAAGATACAGTATGCCAAAGTTCTCCATTGATTGGCGGCGCGTGGCCATCCTGGTCGGTGTAGCCTTCCTGGTGGTTATCCTTATCGATTTCAATGCCCGCTTAGAAGAATTAGACAAGTTGAATAAACAGGTCGAGATCGTGCGCGCTGAAGCCACTCAAGTTGCCCAGACTCAAATGGCTCTTGAAACCAAAGTAGAATACGCAACCTCTGACCAGGCATCTGAAGACTACGCGCGAGGTGAAGGCCACATGAAGCAAGAGGGGGATTTTGTGATGGTCATCATTGGTTCAGATGACGCACCGACGCTCGAAACCGCTGAACCCGCCCAGTCGCCCACTCCGAAACCAAATTGGCAGCTATGGTGGGATTTGTTTTTCTCTGAAGAATGAACCGCCTCTCACTCTTCCCTGAAAGCACAATTGTTAAAAACGACACCCTGACAATCGCCGGACACGACCTTGCAGCCCTGGCGGGTGAATTTGGGACGCCGCTCTACCTTTACGATCGTTACACAATGGATCAGGCCGTTGCAAGGTATCAGCTCAACCTGACGGCGCACTACCCCGGGCCAGCGTCCATCACCTATGCCGGCAAAGCTTTCCTTTGTACTGCCATGACACAGTGGACACACCTGCACCAATTGTGGTTGGATTGCACAGGTGAAGGGGAGATCGCAATTGCTCAGGCCGGCGGGATACCACGTGAAAGGCTTGTTGTGCACGGTGTCAGCAAATCCATCGCTGATATTCATGCTGCGATTCGCCATGCCGGAACGGTCGTAGTAGATAATCAAGCTGAACTCATCCAGCTCGTGGAGCAATCCCAAACAACCGGCTATCGCTTACCAAACCTCTGGCTGCGCCTGCAGCCTGGCCTGACTGTTGATACACATAGGTATACGCAAACTGGTCAGCATGGCAGTAAATTCGGCATGGAAGGAGAAGAATTGCTGTCAGCAGCCGAAACCTGCCGGAAATACGGCTTGCCGCTTCAAGGAGTGCATTTCCACCTGGGATCGCAATTCCACGATCCTGCTCCGCTGGGTCCCGCCATTGACATGACCCTGAGCCTGGTCCGACAGATCGGTTTTCATGACGGATGGCACTTCTCCCCGGGTGGCGGATGGGGGGTTGCTTATCATGAGAACGAATTGCCGTCTCCAGATCTGGAAAATTATATCCATCTGATCTCAGAACATATCCGGCAAGGTTGCCGATCCAACGATCTTCCTCTCCCACATCTGCACCTTGAACCCGGACGAAGCCTCGTAGCGCAAGCTGGAGTCGCCTTATACCGTGTCAATACTGTAAAAAGAGACGGATCACATACCTGGTTGTTGGTAGATGGCGGGCTGGCCGACAACCCACGATACGCACTATACAAGACAAAGTATTCATGCCTACCAGTAGCAGGCCTGAACCGTAAAATGGGCGAGCGCGTGCATATCGCCGGGCCATATTGCGAATCGGGGGATATCCTCATCGATAATTTGCAGATGCCAAGAATTGAGCAAGGAGAATTAATCGCTATTCCGGTCAGCGGTGCATACCAGTTGAGCATGTCCAGCAACTACAACGGAGCGCTGCGACCTGCGGTGCTATGGCTCGAGGAAGGGCGGTCACGCCTCATCCAGAGGCGGCAAACGATCGATGATTTATTGAGCCGCGACTTGGACTTGTCCGGCTAACTCCGGTGAATGTGATCTTCCAGCAAGCTTCGATCGGTAAAGATGAATTCCGTGCGGTTGATCCGGATTGCTCCCTCTTCCGCAAAACGATATAGAATACGGCATACCATTTCACGAGTAGTACCCACACGAGTAGCCATTTCATCCAGGGTCAGGTGGCGGGGAGCCACAGGCTGGTCCGAAGGAAATTGTTCGAGCAATAAACGTGCCACTCGACCGGTCAGAGGCTGGAAGGCCAACTGTTCCACAATCTCGCTCGCAAATTGAACACGTTGGATAGTCAGACGCGCAATTTCCCAAGCCAGTTTTCCATTATTAATGATGAGAGGGTGCAAATCTTTACGAGACCAAAGTATAAGTTCACAGTTTTTGGACACCTCTAGAGCAGCTGGCATTGGCGCCTCTTCAATGAAGAATGCCAATCCCCAGAAAATCTCACCTTGATCAATTGTAGTTAGGGTAAGACTTCGCCCTTCAAAAGACTCTTTTATTGCCGTGACTTGACCAGACTTGACAAGAAAAAGGTAGGGCCAGATATCCCCGTGGTGAACGATCCAATCTCCCACCTGAAAATTTTGTAAGATGATTTTCTGTGCTATGTCATCCAATTCGGACTGTCCAAGGCTTGAAAAGATGGGATGGTTCGCTAAAAGTGCTTTCGACTGCTCCACTAGATTATCTTTCTTCATCGACAATGATCAGATTCCTTAGAGCTTCCATATCTTGCAAAGTGATACTTGCACGATCGATTTTCAGGAAACCCTCGTCCTGGAATTGATACAGAATGCGGCAGACCACTTCCGGTGAGGAGGCAACCATGGCAGCCATCTCTTCCAGGGTCAGATCACGCTGCACGGTAGGGCTCTCTGCCAACATAAATTTATCAACGACTAGTTTTGCAAGCCGGCCAGCCACAGGATTGAATGCCAGGTCATAAATATTCTCTCTCCGCTTGCGGACCAGCCGGGTTTGTCGTTCGATCAACGCACGGGTGGCTTTCTGGTTTCTGAGCAAGAAATAGAAAGCGGCCTCACCATCCCATTGGTAGATTACACTATCCTCAACCGCTTCAAGGGTTGAGGGCATAGGTTCGCCATCAAGCAGCGTATGACTCCAAAATTCTTCCCCCGAATGCCAGCGGTAAACAACATAGGTGCGTCCATCTGGAGTATTGAGTACCGATTGGAGTGTACCTGCCAAGATATAGAGAACTGAAGACCAAGCATCCCCTTGTCTGCACAACACCTCACCTTTCTGCAACGACCGTCGCACGGCCATTTGAATCAGCTCCGACCTCTCCTCCGCGGAGAATTGGCCGAACACCTGTGATTCAGCAAGACGATCGACAATCCTAATCATATTAATTTATCGTAATTCTCAAAAGGAGAACCTCATTACTTGATAAAAGTCAAGGTCATAGTGTATTTGTTGTTAGATAATAAGTGAAACAATTCACACTCTGTCAGATATCGCCAACCACCGGAAAATTATAACATTGAAGGAGGAACAAGCCATGTTACCCGAAACACCCCAACGTACTCGTATGATCATCATGATTGTGATGGTCGTTGCAGCCTTATTGATCATCGTGGTCGAACCCTTGCTGGTCCAGCAAATTCTTCCACCGATCATCAAGGGACAACAAACCAGGTACGAGAAGATGTCGACTTCAGATAATTCCGAGGATCTGGCCAAGGCTGAGCTCATCAAAGACACTCCCTACCTGGTGAGTTTCTTCTATCCGTTCTGGATGGGGCTAGGCGTAGTGGGAGCCATTGTCGTTCTGGTCATCGCACGTGCCTATTACCGAAATGAATCCTGGGCAAGAGGTGTTGCCTTACTCTGCTTTGCTTTGCCTTCCATGGGTGGCGCTTATATGCTGGTGCCTGCGATCAATTTTACAGGCTTCGGGACCTACGTCATCTACGCTATGATCATTTCTCTGCTGGGATTAATTCCATACTTCACTATTCTGCTGGCAGAGAAATCAGACATGATGCAGAAAGTGGTCAATTTTTTCTTCTTCCTGTTCCTGGGTGTACAGGGGGCACACTCATTTGCTAATAGCCACGCCGCATTGCGCATCCAATGGATGCACCCGGCTCGCCCTTCCTGGCCGCCAGGAACCTGGGTACTGTGGCTGGGACCCCAGACCATGTGGTGGGGAACTATCGCTTTGATCCTGGCTATCCTCTTCCTTGGTTTGCGCAAGAAGGCCGGCTGGTATTTAGCTCTAATTGGCGGGCTAGTCACAATGGTCACTAACTTCTGGATCCACTTTGTGCGCGGCACAACCAGCGATTACCTCCTAGGCGGTAGTATGGGCTTGATTGTAGTGGTCCTGGCCTTGATTCCTGCCTTCAAACAAAGACTGTTTGATGAATAAATACGGATAGTAAAGGAGTTCACCGGCTCAAGCTACCAAGTGACCAAAATCACATTGGCCAGCTTATATACTCGAAGAACACTTTGAGAATGGCAAACAACAAGGTTGGTGACAATCAAGGTTAGACAGATAAGTTTAAGAAGGACACCCTGACGTGGTCAGGGTGTCCTTCTTAAATATAATTCATTGGACAGTCATTT
>CAZULT010000083.1:0-14910 GCA_964621295.1 uncultured Anaerolineaceae bacterium
CCTTCGAGTGTGATGAACATTGCTAGAGTGGATAGAACATGTTTGAGCAGCAGCAGATTGGAGAGGGATGAAAGCTCATTGTGCTACAGTGCTTTCACCGATTTACTCTCTGAAGATTCTTACATGGCGGCGAGGTTCTTTGCCATAGGAATGCGAGGTCAATTCAGCGGAGCGTGCCATTTCGTGTTGTAGACGCCTTACAAGGGATGGCCCGGGGGGCAGATCCACCCAACGTTCGCCATTCAATACGGCCTGGATGGCGGTCTGGGTTTGCTGGCGCACGTAATCCAGTTCACCTGGTGGCGACTGGATGCTAGCCAGGTTGAACAAGTCGCTTAGGAACTGTTCGATTTGATTGACCGTGTTAGCACGGAGTACATAAATTGGCATACCGCGTTGTTCGGCATTTACAACAGCCTGCTGGCGGTTGCGGTAGTATGAACGCAAGGTCACCAGGGCGTCGGCTTGTTCCACTTCGCGTACCACGACCGCTGGTACGCCCAGTCGCTTGGCCGCTTGCATCAGCCGGTTGCGTGCTACGCCATAAGGATAAATACGGATGGTTTGCAATGGCCCCCGAACAGTTGCGTCCGGATTAATTTGTGTTCCTAGGCCTGCCCTCGCTGACTCTTTGGCAAGCTTGCCCTGAGAGGCATCGAAGGATTCTCGCCCACGCCCGATCGTTTTTCCGTTTGCTTCGATTCTGGATACAGGGATGGCTGCCGCCTTCTCGATTTTGATCTGCCCATCAACATCTCTCATGCGTATCTCTGCCGGGAGGGGGAATCCGCGCAACAATGCGTCCACGGCAGCCATGATGTCCATATGGATTGCAAAGCGGTCGCGATTTTGGATTTCTATCAGTACATCGAAGGTTGGCGGAGCGCGTCGTTCAAGCACAGTTTTCTGAGTGCCGCGCCGGCGGGCCTCTTCATCAGATAGCGTAACTGCTTCGATACCCCCGACCAGGTCGGAGAGCGTAGGATTGAGCAACAAGTTTTCGAGTGTATTTCCGTGAGCAGTGCCGATAAGTTGCACACCACGCTCGGCAATTGTACGCGCCGCTTGCGCTTCAAGTTCGCGACCGATCTCATCGATAACGATCACCTCAGGGTTGTGGTTTTCGACAGCTTCGATCATGACTTCGTGCTGTAACATCGGTTCACGCACCTGCATGCGACGTGCCTTGCCCACAGCAGGGTGGGGAACGTCACCGTCGCCCCCGATTTCATTGGAAGTATCCACGATCACCACGCGTCTTGACTCGGCCAGAATGCGGGCAGCCTCGCGCAGCAGCGTAGTCTTCCCTACGCCCGGACGCCCAAGGATGAGCAGGGATTTACCGGAGGTGATGATGTCTTCAATGATATCGATTGTGCCGTAAACAGCGCGTCCAACCCGTAATGTAAGGCCAACGATTGTGCCGAGACGATTACGAATCGCAGAAATGCGATGTAATGTGCGTTCAAGCCCGGCGCGATTGTCTGCGTCGAATGAGCCGACTCGCTCGTCCACATAATCAATTTCAGGCCGGGTCACTTCGCTCTCGCGCAGGACGATTTCCTGTTCAACAAACCGGGCGGTTGGCACGCGCCCAAGGTCCAGAATGATCTCGAGTAGATTATTGCTATCATCGATCTTCTCAACAGCATGGCACACATCAGCGGGAAGAACAGCCAGCAAGGCATCCAAGTCGTCTGTAATGTGTCTCTTAGTCATCATATTCTGTCAATCGCTAGAATGGGTGGAGGATCATGTTCTATTATAAAACGAACTACCCGCCGCCCCAACTCTTAAAGGAAGAAACACTAGTCAGTCTTTTGTTTCGACTCGCCCCATTTGTGAGGGTTGCACGCTGACACCTTTGGGAACGGTTGCCAGACTCTGTTCGTCTTTGACATAGTGAGCTAGGTGTTTGACCATGACAGCTTGGCGTTGAGTTGCTACAGCTCCAAGGTCTGCCAGAACAGGTTCTAGCCAAGCCTGATAAGATCGAACACACATGTAAACTAAGCGTCCCCGCCGTTGGGGAAGGCTCAAGAGCAGCGCAGAGAGTTTTTCTTCGACTGCGTTTACTTCAGGATGGATCAGAGGTGTCAGGACCATACCATAGGCGCCGGAAGCAATCCCTGCAAAGCAATTCAACTCGCCTTCATAGATTACTCCCCTTGAAGGATTCGTTAACGGTTCAACAGGGTGCAGAAGAGGTGGAACAATCTGATAATACAGGTTTTGGATGGCGGGCTGCTGCACCGACCGAATTCGTCTCCATATTCCAATATTGTGAACAAAGGGTTCCAAGTGGCTGACATCCCACATGCGTTGCCAGGCATACACCGAAAAACCGGATTTTCGAAGGGCATTGAACACCAGGCTGGTTTCGTCGATTTCGGCGATGACATGCAGTGCCCCCCAACTTCCCGCTGCCCTTGCCAGATCCTCCACTAAATAGGTTAGATCGATGTTTTCCAAGTGGTATTGTGGAGCCAGATAAAGCAATTTTGCGAACGATTTTCCGCGAGAGTGCGTGATACCTCCCAGCACAGCAGGTCCATCTCCATCTACAATCGCAGTATAGATATGACGCCCTGGGTTTAGGTAGGTCAGGAAGCCAAGGGCCCCCAAAGGGTTTCCTCGAGTCAATGTCCGCGTGCTGTCCAGAGCAAGAGCATCGTCTTTGTAGCGGTAGATGAGAGGTAAATCAAGTAAAGCAAGCGGGCGGACGGTCATGAACCTGCCAGAGCAAGGAAATAATTATGGAATCGCGGGTCGCCGGTTAACTCTGGATGAAAGGAAGTAGCCAGCAGATGCCCCTGTTGGGCAGCAACAATCCTACCATCAGGCAGTGAGGCGAGGACTCTTGCATCTTGGGACACGGATTCGATAAGGGGTGCGCGAATGAAGATAGCGTGGAATGGGCCTTTTGACATTCCATCCAATGCCAGTTTTGAGATATCCAGATCCGCCTCGAATGAATCAATCTGGCGACCAAATGCATTGCGAGAAACCTTGATGCTCATAAGCTCAAGGAGTGGTTGGTCGCTGTCGATATCTTTCGATAAAAGGATGGCTCCCGCGCACGTACCCCACACAGCATGTTGCCGGCCAAAACCCTTCAATGGTTCAAGCATATTGAAGTCGGTGGCAAGTTTGCCGATTGTGGTAGATTCGCCCCCAGGTATGATGAGACCATCAAGTTCCGTGAGATGTTCGGCTTTGCGCACCTCGAGGGTTTTAACGCCTAGTTTCTTTAATATAGCAATGTGTTCTGCAAAATCGCCTTGCAAGGCGAGTACGCCAATTTTCATGGAACCAATCGCTGGTAAGGCTACCAGCCTCTCCCGGCGATCTTCTCAGCCTCGGGCATTTGGGAGATGTTCCGCCCCACCATCGCCTCCCCCAGGTTCCGGCTGACATCCGCCAGCACACTGGGGTCTTTGTAATGAGTTACAGCTTTGACAATTGCAGCGCCTCGCTTGGCTGGATCGCCGGACTTAAATATGCCAGATCCAACAAAGACGCCGTCTACGCCCAATTGCATCATCAATGCTGCATCGGCGGGTGTAGCCACTCCTCCTGCCGCAAAATTCACAACAGGTAAACAACCTAATCCTTTGGTCTCTTTAACCAACTCGTAAGGTGCGCCTATCTCCTTGGCGTAGGCCATCAACTCCTCTTCGGCCATCGTGGTCAAGCGGCGGATTTCACCTATCACAGCCCGCGCATGTCGCACTGCTTCCACCACATCTCCTGTGCCGGCTTCGCCTTTTGTGCGAATCATCGCAGCCCCTTCTCCAATGCGTCGGAGCGCTTCGCCTAGATTGCGGCAGCCACACACAAAGGGGACTTTAAATTCATGTTTGTTGATGTGGTGTGCCTCGTCTGCGGGTGTTAATACCTCAGATTCGTCAATGTAATCAACACCAAGCGCCTCCAAAATTTGTGCTTCCACAAAGTGTCCTATCCGACATTTGGCCATCACGGGAATGCTCACAGCCGACATGATTTTTTCGATCAGATCCGGATCTGACATGCGAGCCACTCCGCCCTGCGCACGGATATCTGCCGGGACACGCTCAAGTGCCATGACGGCACAGGCGCCAGCCTCCTCGGCAATTTTTGCATGTTCTGGAGTGACGACGTCCATAATGACGCCACCTTTGAGCATCTGTGCCAATCCTTTTTTAACAGCAAAAGTACCGGTGTGTTGTTCCATTTCGGACTCTCCTTGTTTCGTCCTTGCAGAGGGATTCTACCACGCCACGCTGAAGAATCAATATCACGCTAATCCAAATATTCGCACCTCTTGACAAAAAAAGGAAAAGGTGTACAATTAGTACAATGATACAATTAATTCAATTATACAATGATACAAACTGATCAAGATGGAAGCTTTGATCGATCGAATCCACCTGGATTTCCGCTCTGGTGTGCCTATCTACACCCAGGTCGTTGAACAAGTCAGGCAACAAGTGATAAGCGGAAAATTGAAGCCAGGAGACCAACTTCCAACGGTTCGTGCTTTGGCGTTAGAGTTGCGGGTGAACTTCAACACAATTGCACGCGCCTACCGCCTCTTGGATGAGGCAGGAATTATCTCCACTCAGCAAGGTCGAGGTACTTTCATCCTTGAAGCTCCGCCGCCGGAGCGCTCGGACAAATTGAAGCGACAAGCCATGGAGGCACTAACCAGAGACTATTTGAACGAAGCCTTTCGTTTGGGATGCAGTTCAGATGAAATTCAAAACACTTTGAAAGATCAGCTCAAACCACGCAATACAACAGAAGCTAAGCGAGGTGACCATGTCAACAAAATATGAAAAGGATACAACGCTCTTTCCACTGAAAGTGAAAAAAGATGAACATATCACTGGAGTTGCTGCGTCATTCTTCGTCGTGTTCCTGGTTGCCAGTGCTGTGGGCGCGGGCCTGTTGGCGGAAAATGGCATTAACGAAGCGATCATCGGTGGGTATGTCGTTGCTACAATGCTCGCGGGAATTTATTTGCTTTTTGCGATTAAAGTGGCTTCGCAGTGGGAAAAGATTATCGTGTTGCGCCTTGGGAAGTTCCATAAACTAGCGGGACCGGGACTCTTCTGGATCATTCCGATAGTGGACTCAACACCCACATGGATTGATCACCGCGTCATGGTGACCCCTTTTTCTGCGGAAAAAACCCTAACCAAGGACACTGTCCCTGTTGATGTGGACGCCGTATTGTTTTGGGTGGTCTGGGATGCCGAGAAAGCTGCTTTGGAAGTGGAGGACTATAAGGTGGCGATTGCATGGGCTGCCCAGACCGCATTGCGCGAGGTTATTGGCCAGATGGATTTGGCGAATATCTTGATCGGCCGTGCCAAGATGGATGACGAACTGCAGAGGATCATTGACGAACGTACCACTCCTTGGGGCGTGACTGTGCAATCGGTCGAGATTCGGGATGTGGTCATCCCGCAAGATCTTGAGGACACCATGTCTCGACAGGCGCAAGCTGAACGCGAACGCCAGGCGCGAGTCATCTTGGGCGAATCCGAAATGCAGATTGCTGCTTCTTTTGCTGAAGCTTCTCAGGCTTATGCGGACAATCCAACTGCTTTGCACCTGCGAGCCATGAATATGCTGTTTGAGGGTTTGAAAGAAAAGGGCGCGTTGGTAATAGTGCCAAGCTCGGCAGTTGATACAATGAACCTAGGCGGGCTTAGCGGGATTGTGTCATTGGCTCAACAAAACCGACCTCAGGAGTGAGATTGTCAAGTGGCTGAACGTTTACTTATTCTTCGTTCCAATAAGACTGTTTCACGTGAAACCAGATAAAGGAGACCACATGTCCTCCCGTAGCACCGTAATCATCACCGTTCTTCTCATTGTGCTCTCGATAGTTATCAGCGCCCTTGTATACGATAGATTGCCTGAACCGATGGCATCCCATTGGAACACATCCAATCAAGTTGATGGTTACATCTCGCGGATTATGGGGGCATACCTTATGCCGGTTGTGGCGATAATGGTGGGGTTACTTTTCTTGGTGATTCCTAAAATCGACCCGCTCAAAGCGAATATCGTGAAATTCATAGGATCCTACAATGCTTTTATCGCCGTCTTGGTTGCCTTTCTTGCATATGTGCATGTGCTGACCATAGTATGGAATCTTGGATATGATCAGTTCAATATGGGCACTGCGATGATGCCTGCATTGGGCTTGATATTTGTGTTTGCAGGGCTCATGATGCGCAAAGCTAAAAGGAATTTCTTCATCGGCATTCGAACCCCATGGACGCTGAGTAGTGATTGGGTTTGGAATCAAACGCATCGTGTTGGCTCTGTGCTTTTCGTGGTATTTGGATTGTTGTCAATGCTGGGTGTGTTTTTTCCCGATTATGTCCTCTGGTTCTTGTTGGTTCCTGTATTGTGTGCAACCTTGTTTTTGGCGATTTACTCTTATATTCTTTATCGGAAAGAGACCCAAGTGTAACCTCTGTTTCATGTGAAACAGAGAGGAAAAACAGCCGCCGTATTGGCTGCTGTTGAGAATAGGTCGCGTTTCGTCGGAGAAAAGAGCGGGAAAAGGCTAGGCGGAATCACATCGTTGGAGCACTGGGTAAACTCCTAAGAAGGTTATACCTCTGTGAAAACGATAAGATGCTTGAGTCTCCATCTAATGAGAGGGCGATCGGTACATGACCCTGTCTCAATCCAATTCGTTGAGACTGAGACCTATAACAAAAAGTATGTCACCTGAAAAGTCATCTTGCCCACTAAACTGGAGACTGTGTTAAGAATATTCTGCTTAGAATTTGTGTCAGGCTCTGTCCTTGCTATGGTCCTTTGCCAGTCATGATGAATGCATTGTTGCAAGTCTATACCCTTTAATTCTTAGTTCAGATTGAGCCTGGCATACTGGAATGGGGTTTTGCGCAGTTTGCAGATGTGGATTTAGTAGGGTGCTGGAGTCCTCGCAGAGATTTCTGCATTTGTAATTGGTATACCGCCTTTCTTGTCCTATGCGCCAGCTACCCGGAATCACCATGTTGGTTGATCTTAGTCTGTTTGCCACCGAATACTCTTGTCGCTTGAATAGACTATCAGGATGGAGCTAGGGATTAGTACAATTTGGAGGCGCTTTGACTGGACCTACAGATCTACAGGGTGGGTGATTGCACAACGATCTTTTAGTATCGTCTAGGATAATCTCCAATCGTTGGGTGTCACAGTTGTCTCTACCGAATTTGCTTCGGTCGTCTCACTGGACTCTAAAGATTGAACAGCCATGCATGGATTTTATGTCAAAATGAGTAGAACTGCACTCATCTTGACCGCTATACGCACGTGGCAAAAGTTTCATTTTTCATGCTCATGTTCTTTCATCCAAGCCAATTTCGGAAATGCTGGGACGCATAAACGCGTCGAAGGCCATGGATTAAATCCAGGCCAGGCTGCGAGTCTGCAACGCATGTTTTGCTCAGTTCCATTGCAGGATTCTGTTCAAGAGGGGAAGGATCTCCCAATGCGAAACCATCCGTATACAATAAGGTTTTTGTGAAGCATGGAATGATGCTCTCGAGCATTACTAATTGACATCTTGATTGACTCTTTCGCCCAAGCTTGAGTTTATTTTCTCAATACCTCTGAGTATAAGATAATAATCTTGGACTGGATCTGTGGGGTCTTAACTAAGTTCTTCATACCAATACTGGTTGCTATCCATCTTGCCTCCAGGATAAATTTGTCTGAACAAGCTTGCGTTGGGGAAATTTCCCTTTTCCATCTGATCTTCAGGAAAGTGCAGATTGTAATATGCTTCGTAAAATGGCTGGGTCTCTTCAAGATGGGAGTGAAGGAATAGTGAAGAGAGGGTTAATTGGGTGGATAAGGATGGCTTTTGCTTTTTGCTAATCAGCCTGTGTTTATCATTAGTGTGCCGCACAATTTACTCGGAAATTTTGATTTTTACTGAGAAGGGGATAATTGTGAATTTGATGAAATATGTATATACAATGTTGATAATTATACTAATTTTGATAAATGTCTTCATTTGCTCTTTGTAATGATTGGTTCTCTGGAAAAACTAAGTCACCAACTTGGTTTATTGCGTTATGTAAAAAAGTCTTTTCCATCCACCTCGCCGATTTGAATAATGGCATCCATGCATAGGTAATAATTGTAAGTGTCATTAATTTGTCTAGCCAAGTCGTTTGGATGAAATCGTTCGGTAGAGCTCAATTACCAAGCGAAAGAGTCAGAAGACCACACAGATTGTTTGACAAGTGTCTGTTCCAACGGGATCAGGTCTGTGAGAAAAGTAATGTCGCTTGATTCGAAGGGACAGAACAAAACTGGATTTCAGGTGCAGGTGTCAATTTATTTTTGGGGTGTTCGTAGAATTAATGTCTGTTCGGAGGAAGTCAAATTCTTTTAGATTTGGTCCAGAAGTTTTTTTGAGCGGATCGCATTTCATGCATGTCAGTAGGTTTGTTTTGAAAAAATAGGATTTATTTTTTAGTAGAATTTTGAAAACCAATCAATCGATTCCGGAAATGCGAGAAAAACAAGAAAAATGGCACACTGCGTATAACTGAACAATTTCCCGGTTATCCCGGGAAATTGTCATGTTCCCTCAAAGTGCTGCTCTTCCCTACCCTTGATCTGGAACGAGATAGGCCACCGCGCGGCCTTTCTGGCCATCCATGACCAGATCTATATGATGACCGGGTCGAAAATCTCGAACGTCGATCAAACGTAAAGTCTTTTGAAGGCGTTTATCAACTGAAATAAATTTAGGTATTCTATTTGGAGTATGGTAGAAAAAGCCCTCGTTGAAGAGAACTTCCTTGTCATCTAAGAAAACCGCTAGCGGATAAATTTGCGCTTCCATCAAGTCCTGAAAAAAATGTGTTCCGAAAGAAGGTTCTGGCGAAGTGCCAACAGCTTCACCGGAAAGCTCAACCAGGGCACGTGCATTATAAATATCCCCATACGCAACGTGCACACCTAAGTCAGGCGTGGAGGTTCCCCACCGTCCTGGGCCAACGGCGATGAAAGTGTGGATCTTCAAGGCCGCGTTGAGTTGGCCGATGGCGCGCTCAAGTTTTGTGCGCTCAGCCTGGGTCGATAGGTTGAAGTACCCCTTTGGTGAGACGAATAAAGCGAACCGAATACCTTGTACGATCCCTTGAGGTACCATGCGGTGAGTTGAGAAGATGATGTCTTTTTCAAGCAACTCGCGAGGCAGCTGTGCCGCACGCGCGTCTTGAATGTGGCTTTGTGGGCGACATTGGAGCAGATTGATTAGTATGCCTGGTTGCTGGGATTGGGGCTCGAGCACTTCGACGGTAAACTCCGTATCTACTGGAGATTCGTAATGGGTTTCCAACAATTCCAATGCCTCACGCATCAAGCCAGGGAAAGCCGTGCGAGCCAATAATCCTTCGAATGTGACCACCAATTTTTCAGGTGTAACCATTGTGGATCGCATCATTCCCAAATAGCCATCTTGTTCTACCTGCATGATAAACCGTAACGGTGGATAACGTGTACTGATGAGGTCTTGTACTTGCACTGTTTTGAATTCATTTGCCTGCAGATCGATCACATCTACATTCTGCTGTGAATACCGGCGGATGGCGCTAACCTCTGCAGTGGGATGCAAGGAGGGATGACTGAGTGCTACCAGACGAGGATAATCATCTGCAACCTGGTCGACGGCTCGCGTCCCCAGTCCCCATACCAGACGCAGAAAACCATCTTCCTGTCGGATTTGAGGCGACCACCGGTAAAGATTATGGCTGAAGGCCACGCCGGCACCATGTGGCAAGTAGTAACGTCCGATCTGGTCTCCTACAACAAATTGGATCAAAATGGCGATGCGCTCATCGTAGTCGGCCAGTCCTTTGTGATGGCGATAAAGTAATGCATCCGGGTTAACGCCACTGGCGTACACTTGAGCAATCGCCCGCGTCAATGCAGAGAGATTTTCTTCGAGTGACCCCTGGTTTGGACAAAATACGCTCTCATATTTGCCCGCAAAAGAGGTTCCGAAATTGTCCTCAAGTAGGCTGGAAGACCGCACAATTAATGGCGTTTTCCGCGCCTCCCGCACAACCTCTCTGAGTCGCAGCAAGATTTCGGGTGGAAATTGACCTTTTGAGAATTCAGTGCAAACGAGTGGAAAATCTTTGCGCATCTGCTCCTCAGTCTTATACTTTTGGTCATTCCAATGCATCAGGCCGTTGAGCGACATAAACGTGTAAAAGATATCTGATCCCAGATAGTAGGAAACCGGCGTTCTAAAACTATCTCGTAGTTCAGGGGGAGCTGTCTCTTTGAGGATACGCATGGCCAGCAGCATGCCAGCTGCTTTTCCGCCCACCTTGCCGCTACCGATCTTACGCTTGCGAATTTCAACGAGATCTGAAACCTTGAACCATTTGCGGGCGATGGTGATGTATTTCAGATGGTCGCTGATCATTGTTCGTATGAGAACAACCTTGATCTCTTGCAAACGCGCGCGAAACTTTGCGCGTTCCTTTTTCGGCATGTGTGCAATCATTTCTGCCTGTTCGAACAGCATATCCTGTGGAGCCAGTTCCGGGTTGAACCAGACGAAATCTGATTCGGTCACTCCGCGCTCGTTCAGAATGTCTTTCACAATGTTCTCAAAATCTGAGTAAGGTAGGTTGTAGGCGAAATGAAAGTCAGTCAGGGAATCACGTATGCGTGACAGGCGCATCTCCCAAATCTCAGAGCTTTCTTCCCCGAAAGGGTTGCTCAGTCCCTCGCGGGCTTGCGACTCGATGGCTTTGCGCCGTGCTTCGGTATCAAATTCGGCTTGCGAGATGATCCCCCGTGAAAAGAGTTCATGCCGCATGCGCGATCGAATGCGGTGGCCCAGGATAGGGTATTGATTGATCGTGAGATAGATATTGAGAATATTGTCAAAAGAAGGGGTTGGTAAGGTCATGATGGCAAATTAATTAAAAGTAGGGGCGGCGCTGACGTCGCCCCTACAAGAACGCGCGAGAGATCATCCCAGGTGCATTGGCATGATGACGTGAAGATAGCTTTCATCACCTACAGGGCGAACTACTCCCGGGGCGTTGGGCGCCGAGGTCTCGAGGGCCACATTCGGAGATTTTATGATTTCAAGCGCTTCGCGCAGGTATTTGACATTGAAGGCAATCAGTACACTGCTGCCATCAACTGTGGCTTCAATGATGGTCTCATTCTTCCCGGTTTCTTCGGAGGTCGCCGAAATTTCAACCTCGCTGGGATCCATCTCCCCCTTGGCTGCTTTGATATCCAACCGCGCCACATTGGAACCTTCGCGTGCGAAGATTTCTGCTTGCTTGCAGGCCTTTAAGAGCGAAGCGGTTGAAATAAGTGTTCGCGACTTGTAAGAACGAGGGATGATCTGCTGGTAATCGGGAAAGGAGCCGTCGATCAATTGTGAGACAAGTTCTACGTCTTTCACGCGGAAGATGACCTGTCCACGGCCTTTTGGCACCACCATGGAGATCGTCTCGTCTCCATCGCTGGCAATCCGTGCCAATTCGTTCAGTGCCCTGGCAGGGATGATGATGTTCACAGATTGTGGTGCTGGTCCGGAAAGCTTATCGGTGCGTACCGAAAGGCGAAACCCATCCGCGGCGGCCATCGTGATCTGGTCGTTCTCTACTTGCATCAGCACGCCCATCAACACGGGTCGTGCTTCGTCTGTGGAGGCCGAAAAGGCAACCTGTTGGATCATTTCTTTGAAATCGAGCACGTTCAATTGAACCGCGCCATCCAGATCGGGTACCGGCAAAGGCGGGAACTCTTGGGCATCAATGCCTTTGATGTCATTCGTAGAAGTGCCGCTGATGATATTTAAAGTCTGAGTCTGCGTGTCTAAGGAAAGGGCGACCTGTTCACTCTGCAGGGTGTTCACCAGATCGACAAAGATACGCGCAGGTACGGTTGTCGAACCTTCGTCCTCAATGCGGGCTGAGATCCAGCACGTGATTCCCAACTCAAGATTCGTTGCCGAAAGCCGCAGGCGGCCTTCATCGGTGGCAAGCAGGATATTGGCGAGCACAGGCAGGGTGCTGCGCGGTGAAACCGCACGCGAGACGATCCCCAGCCCACGGGCAAGATTCTCTTGAAGGACTGTGACTTTCATGGGCAATTCCACTCCTGCGTCAAGGCTGGGAAAAGTATATCACAGCCTTAATCCGCCAACAACGAGATACCTATACTCAAAAGCAAGAAGAGTATTTGGATTCCCATCCAAATAACTGCCACAATCTTGAGGGTTTCCCAAAAGGCGGACGGGCGTGCGAGTTGCAATGCTTCCCCTTCGGCGAGCTTTTGTACACATTGGCCCGCCTGTTCAGGAGTCAAGGATTGGTAGACCCAACCTGAAACAGCCTGCCCCACGATAATTTTTTCTCCACGGTAAACCGTCAGCCATTTCCGCAGACTTTCAGGGGGGTCAAGCGCAAGGGCCGCCGGCATGATCACCGCTCTTGCCTCCCCCGCCTTTTTTGAAGGTTTTCTCCCAACTGCCTGTACGGTCACAGGCACTTCGGGTGCAAATTTGTGCAGTGCAGCCACCAAAGATTTCAGGTAGGCCTCATCGCCTGCGTCCATGACCAGAACCGGGAACTCGCGCTGGCGCGAACCTAGTGTCTGGGAGGTCCGTTCACCATCGTGTCGCAGACAACCCAGATGGTATACCAGGAGAGTCACAAAAAGCACCAGCAACTGGACTGCATTCAGCATGGAAGAAAGGAAATCGACGCCTGTTTTTTGTGTGAGCAAGGCATTAATGAGGGTATAGACCAGCCACACGGCAGAAACCATGCCGCCAATCACGCCTGCAAACAGCGCCAGGTAGAGATAAGATCGTCGCAGGATTGAACGGCGGGCATGGTCGCCTGCTTCTCCGGCGGAAAGGGCTGCCGCCTGCATCGGTCGCCAGGCTGACAGCCACAACGGCAGGCCTACAAGCAGTGTAGCCATTGCCCCGGAGAAGCGCGAACGAAGCGTCTCCCCCCACAGGACGTTTGAGGTCGTCAGATCGATTACAAAGGAAAACAATAGTGCGATGCCAACAAAGGTCGCTGCCAGGCCTACCACAGACAGAATGTATAGGTAGACACGCTGTTTCGCCGCGCGCCCGCTTTCAGCGGGATCAAACTGGATCTGTTGTTTCAGCCATCCACCATAGTAGACCCAAACCCCTGCGAGTGGCAGTCCCAGTGAAATGGGTCCACCTGCCCGGCTGATGAATTCGCTCAGAGCGAAGGTCTCCCCCAAGAGCCACCGTAGAACGAGATCAATGAAGGTGCCAACGGCCGAGAGCACGGTGATGACACCGCCCAGAGACAACAAATAAAGGATTCCCAACCGCAGATTGGATTCGCGTTCGGTGGGGGCCACCAGCGCTTCCTGGCAGATGCGCCAGATATAGACCCATAAGGGTGTTCCGACCACCAGCAATGCCAGTCCGTTAGCAAAAAGTTCCTGCCCCACCGCCCCAAGGATATCTTCCGGCAGCGGAAGGGATAGGATAAAACGCAGGATTTGTTGCGCACCGAAAACTACCATCGATAGGCTGTAGAGGGTCCACAGGTAGCGGTACAGGCGCCGCACGTCCGAAAAATTGGCTGAATCCGGCAAGGATTTCCAAGATTTTCGCAGCGCATCCCAGAAATAGCTGGCTGTGACTGTGTTGATGAGGATCGCGATCAGGTTGTCCTGCCAGGTCTGGAAGCCGCCCAGGACGGCGCGCGACACATTAAGATCGGCAATGCTCAGCACGGACCGGTCGATCAGCGCCAGCAGATTCTGGACCACCGGCACGAGAGTGGCCAGCAGCACCGTGTAGAAGTAGATGGCCCGTAAACTGGCTGTCTGCTCTTCTTCATTCTGTGCGGCGGCACGTTGGGCCCATAACCAGTGGAAAAGGAAGATCGGTACGCCAACCAGCACAAATGCCAGCGCCTGTGCCAGGGCATCAGCCAGATCGATCACCCCGGAAGAAAAGATGCTGCGCAGCAGGCCAATGACGCCCCAAAGGACGACTTCCAGACTGATCAAGGCAACAGCGTAAAAGTACAACCGGCGGATAGTGCGCATGGGTTCTCCTACTCTATGGGTTTGGGGGTGGGCTGGTACCAGTCATAGGCCCAATAAGTATAGGGCATCTGCAGCAGTTTCCAAGAGCCGTTCTGTTGTTCCAGGTGTGCAACCTCGTTGCTGCGATAACTGCTGGAAAAAGGATCCCTGGAATTGTACAGAAGATAAACTGTGACATAAGCCTGCTCGCCAACGATCTCGCTTTCGCCGATTTCCAACCCGGCATTGCTGGGATTCACCGAATGGTAGAGGAATGCCTGCCGGAAGTCTTCATAAGAGGGCTTATACTCAGCTTCGCCCAGATAAGAATAGGCGCGTTCGTAATCGCCTCGGATGATCGCCAGGGAATAGTCGTGAACCACTCCAGCAGGCGTGCTTTCTTCCAGATATTCTTGCTGAGTCTGGCGGTTGAAGAAAAAGACCAGGGCAATCACTATCAGAGCGGCAATCGCCGCCAGGATGCCAAGTAAGAAACGATCCTGTTTCATAGTTCTTTATCCTTTGAAAATGGTTTGTCATTGAGTATAACCCTACCGTGTTGGGGAAGTGCCGGTTTGCAGCCTACTTGTTGGATCTCGGGCGGCCGAAAAGTAACAGGCCGGTAACGCTGCCCACCTCAAGCGCTCCTGCCAATGATCTGCCTATGAACCCCTCCCGAGATGGATTTGCTGGCGCCCCAATCTTGGTATACTTGACCCGTATTCCATCTTTCAGGAGAAAAAAATGTCCATACCCGCTCCGCACTGGGATTTGAGCAACGTGTATCCATCCCTCGACTCCCAGGAATTCAAATCT
>CAZULT010000084.1:0-14107 GCA_964621295.1 uncultured Anaerolineaceae bacterium
TTCGATAGTGCAAGGGTTTTTCTGTAAATTCGGTCAAGTGCATCCTCAAAAAGATCGATCAGAACCTTGAAAACTTAGATATGTTCTGCCAGTCAACCATTCTTCGCTGATCTCGTTCAGGATCGCTGAAACCAATCGCAAACACGATGCCTGGTTGGGAAAGATACTCACTACACGTGCTCTGCGGCGGACTTCGCGGTGAAGGCGTTCCACCCCATTTGTCGTGCGGATCCGCCCGCGATGCACAGCTGGGAAGGCAAAGACCGTCAATCCTTCCGGGAGGTTGTCAGCCATCCAGGTCGCCAGGCGTGAAGCGCTCTTGCGGTATTTCTCCACGGCTTTGGCCAGGTAGGTTTCTGCCATGGCGCGGTCCGGGGCGTTGAAGATGGTGCGGATATCTTCGGCAACTTCGGCTTGCATCTGCTTGCGAGGCACATAGGCTTGCGCATTTTGCTGCAGATGAAACTGGCACCTCTGCCAGGGGATGCTCCCGAACACGGCCTGGCGAGCCGCCTTGAGGCCTGCATGGTCGTCGCTGGTGATGAGCTGCATGCCACCCAAACCGCGAGCCTTCAGACTCTCCAGGAAGGCTCTCCAGTGCACTTCGTGCTCGCTCAAGGACACAGAAATGCCCAGGATCTCGCGTTTCCCGTCCCAATTGATGCCCACAGCGTTCAAAATGGCCAGATTGCGCACCTGCCCGTCTTCCCGCACCTGCTCGTAGTAGGCATCCAGGAACAGATAGACGTACTCTCCCAAAGGTCTGTTGCGCCATTTCTCCAGCTCATCGTCGAGCAGCTTCGCCGCATTACTGACCTGCGTGGAAGATACCGACGCCCCGCATAACTGCTCGGTAATGGCCTTCACCTTGCGAGTGGAGACGCCCTGCACATACATCTCCGCCAGTGCCAGGGTCAGGGCCCGTTCACTGCGCAGCCCTTTCTCCAGCGCCTCCGGGTAGAAGCCGCCCTCGCGCACCTGTGGGATCGAGAAGGTGATGTCACCCACCCGGGTGTGAACCGTCTTCGGCTTGTAACCGTTGGCATGCCCCTGACGTTCCGCGGTATGTTGGTAAGGTGCTGCTTTCAAGTGCTGCTGTCTTTCTGCCTGCATCGCCGCATTGATGATCACTTGGATCAACTCCGGCAGAATGTCAAATCCTTCCTTGCTGACCCGTTCCAGAAGTTCGGCGGGTAGGGTAAAATCCTCTCGGTAGGTCATGGTGCTTCTCCTTTTGGTGTGCTAACCGTGAGGATAACACCTGACCTACTTTTTTGAAATTACAGAAAAAAGTTTACACTACTGATGGTCTCAGGTTTATTGAAAATTATATACTTATAAGGTGGTAACCATAATACCTCACCAACAACCTCAAGGTTACAACCTCCGCCTCACCCGATAGGGCGCATAATCTGCAAGTCTTAGGTTTAACTGCGGATTTCGCCAGTACTTAAACAAAAAAGGCACCGTAAAAGTGCCCTAAGTAGCGGGGGCAGGACTTAAGAACGAGGCGGTAATCCTTACCGCCATCGTTCAATCCAGGCGCATGAGCGCCTGGAAAGGCAAGGCGACATTCCTTGCCGCCATCGTTCAATCCCAGCGCTCGCGAAGCATATCCGAAGGATGACGAGCGCTGGGACGAACCGGAAACATTCCCATTACAAAAAAACACCTCGAAAGGTGTCTTTTGTTAGTAGCGGGGGCAGGACTCGAACCTGCGACCTCCGGGTTATGAGTTTAGCTGCTATATCCGCTTGATTTCACGAACAATTTCGCCGGTTGAGGTAACTTTCAGGACTGTGGTTCTGAAAAGTTCAACGGACTGCTACGGCATTACTTATCTAGGCGAGATTATACCATTTCATATTTGTGGAGTACCTGAACTCGAATCAGTCAGAATACCTGTCTACAGTGCCATGGGGTAAAAATATGTCCATTATGCCCAGATATGGGGGAAAAACTGTCTATTATGTCCACCCTGTACACAATTTCTATCGTTGTTGCACCAGGGTTGCACCAATTGGAGAGGCGTTTCAGCATTGTCAAATGATTTCATCTTATAAGAAGAAGAGTCAAGCTGAAAATTGACTCTTCTTCCTGTAACTTATCTTTATAAAACCTCTATAGAGGTTTTGTCTCTAAACGGATACATACTGCATCCTGTGATGACTGCGGCACATAGTATTCCACGATTAACTGTGGACGATTTGTCAGGATTGCGTTACCAGAATTTAGTTTGAGAATATCCGCGCCGAAAGCCATCCCAGTGGAAAAGCCAGCATGTGCGCCAGGTCTGCCGAGAACTTCAATGGGGCACTCTCCCCGGCAGCTGCTTGTAAAAATAGAGTACCCACAAACATAGCAAACAATAACGCCCCACTAACCAGATCCCAAGGGTGCTTAAGTTGCGAGCTATCCAGCCCCATGCAGGCAAAATAACCCACCAATGGGCCTACATCGCGTGCGGCTTCTGCTGCTTCCAACCAAAAGCGCGTAACTGGTGCAGGAAAAGCGAAATGATCAATGAGAGCAATACCAATGCCAGAGCGCCGACCTCACTGAATAATTGCGTTTGAAACCAGAAACCCACCAACCGGTTGTCACCGGTAATGATCTCAATCACCTTCGACTGTCAGCAAGTACAAAACAAGCTTTTTTAGCGGGAAACTTTTCAATTCGCCAAATCCTGCCTGCTTGCTAAGTGAGACCATTGTTTCAAGGGGGATTCGTTCATCCAAACCGGGACCGAAATCGTCAGATCGATATGGCCACTCCAAAACAGCCGCACATTGAACAGCTACGCGGCGTGCCTCTTGCAACGATTTGAGTAAGTCATCGGTCTCGTGTAAAACCAAACCCATAAAAACAACATCAAAAGAATGATCTGGGAAGGGGATTTCTTCTGCTGTAGCCTGTCGCAAAACTGCTCCCGGCAGGTAGCGTTGCGCCGCTTCCAGCATTTTATTGTTTGCATCTATTCCAGCAATTTCTAGACCTCGTTTATAGAACACTTCCGCGAACAAGCCAGAACCGGTGCCAATATCGAGCAAGCTGTGAGTTGGAACGCTGTTGAGAACTAAATCCGCGACATGCTCTACTTCCAGATGGGCGATGCGTTCAGGAGATCGCAGACGCCCAACTTGAGTATAGCGATGCCCGTGAGGGTGAAAAGAATGCATGGTATTACTCCTGAATAAAATAGCTGGAAAGATAAAAAACCACACTTTTCCAACGTAAAATCTTTGCTGGTTATATTACTTCCTAAATTATTTCTATTGTCATTATCCCCCCTTTATAGGGACCTTACATCCCGCTTAAGTCATTTGTTCAAGCGTAGAGAATTACCGACTACCAGAAGGCTGCTGGTTGCCATTGCGGCAGCGGCGATGACTGGGCTGATGAGACCAAAGGCAGCCAGCGGGACAGTCAACAGGTTGTAGGCAAAAGCCCAGCCCAGATTTTCGCGGATGATTCGCCGGGTATGCCGTGTCAATTGAATGAACCAGGGGATCAATGTCAGGTCGGGACGCATCAGCACCAGGTCGGAGGTTTCCCCAGCGATGTCGGTGCCGCCTGCCACGGTAATACTCAGGTCAGCTTGCGCTAAGGCGGGCGCGTCGTTGATGCCATCCCCAACCATCAAGACTAACTCGCCTTTCTCCTGCCAGGCTTTGACCTTTGCCGCTTTGTCGGCGGGCAGGCAGTGACCAGCGAAATTATCTAACCCCAGTTCTGCAGCGATGGCACGCGTGGTCTCGACGCTGTCACCGGAGAGCATCGCCACGCGCAAGCCAATATCCTGAAAGGTTTTTAAAACTGATGCGGCTTCCAAATTAAGGGTATCGCGCAAAGCGATGAAGGCGAAGGGCGCTTCATCCCAGCCAACCCAAATGACGGTCTCGCCATTATCTGCGTGGACTCGCGCCGAGCCACGCAGTAAGGCTGGGGTGGAGTCTGAAGCGAAGAGGCGAAGTGAACCAACCAGCAAGCGGTGTCCATCCACCTGGGCGGTCACACCCAGTCCGCGCAGAGTCTTGATATCAGAAACGTTTGCCACATCCCCTGCAGCTACGGGGGCGGCCCGAATGGCCTTTGCCAGCGGGTGCTCGGAAACCTGTTCGGCGGCGGCAGCCAGTTGTAAGGTATTCTCTGCTGACAGGCCGCTTTCGGGATCGACCTCGACCGCCACCACACTCAAGCACCCCTGCGTTAGGGTACCGGTCTTGTCGAAGATCGCCTGCGTGCTGCCCCCGGCGTTCTCCAGCGTGGCAGGTTTGCGTACCAGCACGCCGCGTTCAGCGGCGCGACCAAGCGAGACAGTCAGCGCCAGCGGGGTAGCCAACCCCAGCGCGCAGGGACAAGCAACCACCAGCACGGCAACGGCGTTGATCAGAGCAGAAGCGACCTCGCCAGTTTTGAGATACCAGCCGACCGCCGTCAGCACCGCTGTCAGTAGGATGCCGCCTGTAAACCAGGCGGAGGCTTTGTCCGCCAGGTGTTGGATGGGCAGCTTGGCTGACAGGGTTTGCTCGACCAATTGCGTGATTTGCGCCAGCCGGGTTTTCTCAACCGGACGCTCTACTTTGCAGACCAGCGCGGCATCGGCGACCACCGTCCCGGCGTAGATAATATCCTGCGGACCCTTTTCCACCGGCATGGATTCGCCCGTCAGTAGCGACTCGTCGAGCGCTGCCTGCCCCTCGATGATCTTGGCATCGGCAGGAACGCGCTCACCGGGCTTGACCAAAATAGTCTGCCCGACGCGCAGCGAAGCGGTAGGCACCTGCACCCAGAGTTCACCATCCCGCCGCCAGGCACCCTGCGGCTGCAACGCCAGCAGTTTGCGGATACCTTTGCGGGCCTGCCCACTGCCAAGCGCCTCCAGCCAGCGCCCCAACATGACAAAGGTGGTAATCATCGCCACTGAGTCAAAATAAGCTTCCGCCTCGCCGGTCAGTGTCACATAAACGCTGTAACTATACGCCGAGAGCGTGCCGAGCGAAACTAGCGTATCCATCGTGGCAGTACGGGCAAGCAGTGCACGCCAGGCGCCGTGTAAAAACGAACTGCCGCCGTAAAAGAGCACCGGGGTCGCCAGTGCCCAGGTGAGGTATTGCAACTCGCGCACAATCGACAAATCATATTGCCCGGCGGCGTACATGTGATACAACTGCACCAGGTACAACAGCATGACCTGCATCCCAAAAGCGGCAGCCGTAATCAGTTGCAGCAGAGTGCGCTCCTGCAGGCTCGTGGTCTCTTTCTCAGTGCTGTCACCCGCCAATCGTGCCTGGTAACCGAGACCATCGAGCTTTTGCAGAATTTCTTCGGCTTTGGCAATTTGCGGGTCGAACTGGATGCGCCCCAATTCCGCCGCAAAACTGACGTCCGCTGCCTGCACACCAGGCATCTTTTTCAAGAAATTCTCCGCCGCGACGGCACAACCCGCACACCACATCCCCTGGATCAAAAAATGGGCGCTTTCGCCGGGATGAAAAACTGCTTCGCGCTTGAATTTGGGCTTGCTCGGTGCGACCAAGACTTGATCCAGCATCCCGTTCTCGTACGCTGCCTGATAGACGCGCGCACAGCCCTGACAGCAGAAATGCTTTTCCTCCCCGTCGAAAACCTGAATGACCGGTGCAGCAGTGATGTCCAGTCCGCATAGATCGCAAGGCCTACCCTGAGCGCGGTTGAAAGGCTTGCTCACCATAGCGCCACCCCTCCCCAACGCATGTGCGACCAGAGGTGCAATGCCGCCCCGCCGCGCAACGCCAGTTGCAGCCCAACCAGCAGCATCAACGCTCCTGCGAGCCGCATCATCCCCTGTCGAAAACGGACGCTCAACGCACCCGCGCCCAAATCCAATGCCAGCAGTGCCGGGAATGTCCCCAGCCCGAAGAACGCCATCCCCAACATGCCACCTGCAACCGTCCCGGTGGATGCGATCAACAAAAGGGCACTATAAACCAGTCCGCAGGGCAACAACCCATTGAGCGCCCCCAGCAGCACTACGCCACCCCATCCGCTTTGTTTTAGGGCACGGGAGAGCGCTGCGTTCCACCAGCGTGAGGCGCCATTCAGCGCGAAGGCACGCAGCCAGCCCAGGTAGCTTGCACCGAGCAGCAGAATAGCGATTCCCAGCAGCAGACTCACTACACCGCCGAGGGTCGTCAATTGCTTGCTTAATCCTAGCAGGGAGCCAATTGCCCCGACAAGCGCGCCCAGCAAAGCATAGACTAGAACTCGCGCAATATGATACAGGCTAAAATTTGGAAAGGCCGGCAGGTCATTTTTGCGCATCTGAGCCGCCACCATCAGGTTGAGCGGACCGCACATGCCGAGGCAATGTCCTATGCTACCGAGCAGGCCGCTCACCAGGAGCGTGATCCAGAGACTGGCAGAGGTCATGGTTATTGAACAGAAAAATCGAAAGTAAAGGGAGTGGTCACACCTTTGTAAGTGACGGCTGCCTCAGCATGCCAGTCCCCGGACATTGTAAAGGTTGTATCAACCTGATAGAGACCTTTACCTTTATCCGTAGCCTGCGGATGATTGGGTGGCATGGTCATCCCAGGCATGGTCAGGTCATAAGCAACATCAGCCCCTTCGATGGCGTTCCCTTTTGAATCGGTCAAAGTCAATGAGAGTGTGACCGGCTTCATCATCGCCGGTGAAGTGGGTGTCAGGCTAAAGACTGCTGTGATTCCATTCTGGGTTTGGGTGAAATCTTGTGTTGTAGTTTGTCCACAACCAGACAGAAAGAATGCTAGAACAACCAAAACAAACTGAATAAGTTCCTTTTCATATGTTGATCTTTTCTTAGAGCAATAAAATTGAGGGAGCGAGCGAAAACACCCGCTTCCTCCATTTCCAGAATGAGGCTTCCTGGTGGACTTGATCAGGGAACCTCCTCATATATGTGGACGCTCAAATCTTCTAATGCCACGTGCGGCTCAAACTCAGAGAGAACTTTTTGCTCCGCCAATCCAGAGGCGCGATGTGCCTGTAAGTCTTCCCATTCGTTCCATACACTCTGCACAACTAAATGAGTCTTGTCTGGCATATCAAGTGAGTACAGTGCACGGGCGCTGATAAAGCCGGGTTGGTTGGGCAACAACGTGCGCAGGTAACCAAGGATCTTTTCAAGCGCCGTTCCGATGCGCAATTCTTCCGACTGTTCGCGTTCGATCTCAAAACTGACTTGATAAGTGTACGCCATGGCTGCCTCCTACTTTGGTGTCCAGTTGAAGATCAAGTAAAGCAGCCACCAGATCAAGATTCCAGGCAGCGCCAGCTTGACCACTGGCGGCATACTACCACCAGCTTCCTCGATCTCACCGGCAAAGCTGTCAATGTAGCCATCGGCACGGATTTCTTCGTCCTCATCGCTTTCTTCGGCAGGACGATGTCCGCTACTGCCGGGTAAAGTTTTGGGTCGGTGCGGTAAACCGAGTGCCAGCGTAAACAGGAACAGCACCACAGTCCCGCCAATCACCGCCAGGATCTCAGGCCAAAGTTGCAAGATATTATCTGTCATGTTTCATCTCCTTTGGAATCAGGCCAGGCTTCCGGTTCCCGGTCTTCCAACATTCGGTATTTTGCTTCCTCAATATCCTTGAACTGGCCGCGTTTCCAGCCCCAGACAAACATCACAACGCCAGTCAAGGCTACGAAAAGCATCCAGCCAACGACAATCCACATTCCAAAGGGCATCATCATTGACCTCCTTGTGACGAGGCAGTTATCTGCTGGACATAGGCTGTTATATCCCAGATTTCGCCTTCAGAAATCGCCCAATTGAAGGGCGGCATGATGGTTTCAGGAACGCCTTCCCAGACTCGCCAGAAGATGTAGGCTTCGGGCAGATCGTTGAGGAACGCAGCTGGACCGCCCGAAGGCAGGCTTACAGCTCCTGGACCATCTCCCTTACCCTGCTCGCCGTGACAGACCTGACAATAGGTCTGGTACAGTGCCTGACCATTATCCGGCGAGATCACGTTTCCCTCACCTGTCCAGTTATCGGAACTGAGCGTCAGCACATTGTTGGCGATTTGATCTGAGTACAAGCTGCCCAGGTCAACGGTACCTTCCTGGAAAGACTCTTGGATGAATTTGATTGCATCCCAGCGCTGGTTCTCTGGCAGGAATTCGCCCCAGGTGGGCATGGCAGAGTTCTGAATGCCGAAGCTGACACGGGCATAGTAATCGCCATCCGACATTCCGCGCAGGTTCGGGTCCATGAAGTTGGCAGGGGCTAAATCCAGATATTGGCCGTCCCAACCGTCGCCCTGTCCGCTCAATCCATGACAATGGGCGCAGTTTTTTAGATAGACTAGCTTGCCACGCTCATATGATGGGGTTTGCGGCATGATGTAAGGCAAGCCACCCTCGATGATCTCTGCTTCAGTAGCCTGCGTTGGCATGGTTTGGGTAAGATAAATATCAGGATACATTTGGTCAGCGGTGATTTCTGGCCGCGGAAGTGTTTGGGTGAAGTTGACGCGAATATAGTAGACCAGTTTCCAACGGTCTTCTTCGGAGTAGCGCAGTTTCCATGAGGGCATCGCACTCCACGGCAAACCCTCGCTAATGCGCCAAAAGTAGTCGGAGTCAGTGTAGGATGGATTTGCTAGCGTGCCGTAGCTGCCATCGCTGAAATCGGGTGGTGGAGGCTGCAAGCCCTCGATGTAAGGCCCGTGACCAGTGCCTGCATCGCCGTGGCAGATCATACACTCGCGGATGAAGATAGCCTTGCCTTCTTCGAGGGTTTCCACGGTTTGCGGCAGTGGGTTGGATAGATTGGCGTACTCGCCGGTTGGATCGCCCTCCGCTGGGTCGCGCATGATCGGGCGGGCGAAGATCTGCTGAACATAGCGGATCACCTGCCAGCGCTCATCTTCGCTCATACTCTCTTTCCAGGACGGCATGACCGTGCCAGGCACGCCCTCAGATACATGCCAGAACCACTGGTCATCAGGCATATTGCGGAAGGGGTCTTGCTTGAAGTCGGCGGGCGTGACGATCAATGTTCCCCCGTAGCTGCCCAATCCGTTACCGGAACAACCGTGGCAGGTGAGGCACTTATCTACATAAATTTCCTTGCCTGTCTGCAAATCTGCTGTAGTCCATGTCGCCCAACCCTGATCCTGGTCGGCGGGTTTGGTCTCTCCATAAGCAATTGGATCGCTATCGCCAGCATACTCAGCAGGCGGCTGGATCATCCATTCAGCGGCGGTGCGGTCACCCAGTGCAAAGAGATAGGCTGCAACATCTTTTAGTTCCTGATCGGAAAGGAAATCGAAGCTGGGCATAATCGAGAGCGGGGAATAGACACGCGGGTCTTTCAGGTGGTTGATCTCCCATTGCTCGCTGCGTTTTCGCCCCAGGTAAGAGAGATCCGGGCCGGTGCGTTCTGAGCCGAGAGTCATGGGATTGTCGAAAATATAGTTACCACCCTGTGAGATCGGTCCCATGCCGGTATCTTCATAGCGGACGTATTGGGTATGGCAGTAGTTACAACCGTTAGAATAGAAAACCTCGCGTCCCCGTGCCTGTTGCTCCGTGTACAGATGGGCAATATCGGTCTGTGGAGGTGTCCACACTCCGGTAGGGATGAAGACCGCCGCCAGAACCACTGCAAAAAATACGATCAGGCCGCCGATGACGATTGTTTTGAAAGTCATTTTCATAATGAAACATCCTCCTAATCAGCAGCTGCGGGTTGAACGCTTTGCACAGGATGTACTACCGGTTTTCGTTTGATAATCGTGACAAAAACGTTATAGGTGAACAAAATGAAGCTGACCACTAATAACGTGCCACCGATGGCGCGCAGCGCCATATAGGGGCGCAGTCCGGGCAGTACGCTCCAAACCGGTAAACCCTGATGTAGCCAGGCTGTGCCTTGTGTCAACCCTGTTAGTAGGAAACCGGTGAAGAAGAACAGGAAACCAATCACATACAGACTATACTGAACGTTGATCATTGGTCGGCTATAGATTTGCACTTTATAGATACGCGGGATAGTGTAGAAAATGCCACCCATCACCACAGATGCAGCGAAGAACAAAAGCGCTAAGTGAGCGTGGCCTGGAACGTACTGTGTGAAGTGGGTCAGCAGGTTGATGCCGCGTAAGGCTTGATGCGATCCCTGGTAGGAAACCAGGAAATAAGCGGTCCATCCGGTAATGACAAAACGCAACGGGATGCTGGTAAAGAATCGATTCCAGTTGCCACGCATAGTCAGGTAAATATTCATCATGAACGCCACGACGGGTAATACCATGCCAATGCTTTCAGCGACTGCTATGGTACGTAGCCAGTAAGGAACTGGGGCCCACTCGAGGTGATGCGCACCGACACCAGTATAGAAGAAAACGATGCCCCAGAAGGCGATCATCGAAAGGAAGTGACTATAAAGCGGCGTACGCGTCTCACGAGGGACGATGTAGTAGATGACCGGCAAAAGTCCGGTGGTGAACCACAACCCCAGCACGTTGTGACCGTAGAACCAGTTGAAGATGGAATCGTTGATGCCGGTCAGCGCGCCCGTGGGAGGATTCCACATCACATTACCGATGAAATACAACAATGGCATCCAGATCACGGTCCCGGCGATGTACCAGAGCGAAACATAAAGTTTGGATTCGACCCGGTGTCCGATGGTCATGTAGATGTTGAGCATGGTTAACAAAAGTGCAATCATGACCAACACATCCACTGCCCAGATAAACTCGGCGTATTCCCGGCTTTGGGTCTGGGCTACCAGGATGCCGACGATGCCAATCAGCAGGGCAATATTCCATGCTAGCATGGTGATGTTACCGAGTACTTCACTCCACAGGCGGCGTCCGGTCAGGCGCGGGACGATGTAGAACCACAGGCCCATCATGCCACCTGAAAGCCAGGCGAACATGACCGTGTTAGTATGTGCCTGTCGCAGACGGCTGAAGACCAGCCAGGCCACGCCCCGGAACAGGTCGGGAAAGACAAATTGAAGCGCCAGGATTAACCCCATGAAGACACCGACGATGAGCCACAGGGCGGCGGTCAACATGAAGTTGGAACTGGCGCTGTCCGTTCTTTTGAACATAAAATCTCCTTTTTATTGAACCTTATACCCTCAGAGTGAAATGCAAAGTTTTGTAAAAGACCTCCTTTCGGTACATCAGTTAATAATTTATTTTATTTCAAAATTAAATAGGTAGGAAACTAGTAGTGTGTCAACCATCGATTGATGGGTAGAGCCGATTGAGTTTGATGCGAGCATCGTCGGTTGCGAACTGCCAGTTGACAGTGGCCTTCTTATCATTTCGTTGTGACGCCCAGGTTTCGGTTTCATGGATCAAGGCCATTTGGCTGGGAATACAACGATTGAGGCACTGTCGGTTTAGGACGCTCAATTCGATTTCGGCCATATGGAGCCAACTTCCATGTTTGGGTGTCGAATGGAACTCCAGTCGATCCAGGATGCGCTTGGCTTCAGTTGGCATGAACACTTCGTAAAGGCAGGCTGGCGAATGTGTATTCAGTTGGTCTTGGACAATCACAATCCTTTCTGCTTGTGGAAAATGAACGTCGACCAAATCTCGCATACATTCAGCCCAATCGGCTTTGGTGCGTCGCTGCGTCACTTTCACATGCCGCCAATTCTGGAGCGGAGCGAAGAACATGAACAGGTTGGCAACGCCTTCGCGCTGGTATTCGTAGTCATATCTCTCTGGCTGTCCTGGTTGCATGGGCAAGGCTTGGCGTGTTTCTCTCACCAATTGCTCCGGGCTTTCGTCAAAGCACATCAGGGGGCGTTGTGGGTCTGCAGGGCGTTTGTAGACATCCAAAACGTCTTCCATGTGATACACAAACTCGGCATTGGCGTGTGGCGGAATGCACCACTCATCCTTACGCCATGGTTTCAGTTCGTTGTCGCCTAATACTTGGCGAATGGTTTCATGCGAGATGCTATCGATGATTTTCAGTTGCACAACCCGATCCGCCAACAAGCGCAGACTCCAACGAGCGTATCCTTCCGGTGGCGAACTGCATACCAGTGCAATCACTCGTGCTTCTTGTTCGCCATCCAACTTGCGGCTGTATATGCGGTTGGGGCGGCGCGGCTTCAAAATTGTCTCGAACCCTTCAAACACAAACCGCTTCCGCACCCGCTCCACCGTTGGGATACTTACATCCAATGCTTCGCAGATCTGGTGGTCTTGCCAGCCTTCGTCTGCTTTCAAAAGTATCCTGGCATATGTCAATGTGCGAGCTTTCGCCGTTCCGGAACCGATCAGCACCAACAACCTTTCGCGTTCCTCGACTTTCAGGGCGACGATGTATTTCTTGGCCATAGCCTTCCCTTTTCAGGAAAGCATACTGCCTTTTCGTTCACCCATCAATTCATGCTTGACAACGTACTAGAATAAATAAACTGGACAAATATGATTATCAAAGCATATTTGTTATATCCCATCAAACTGGTATTAACTATAAATGTAGAAAAGGTAAACTGATAAAGGGGAAAATAAGGCAAGCCTTGCCCTATTTGTTTATGAAATCGTTATATATCTATACTAAATATTACACAAGGTTGACTGATTTATCAAGTATTTTCGAAAAAACTCCCGTGGTGGGTACTTAAAGTTTGAAGTATGAGCGTGCATAAACGCGCTCATACTTCAAAACCCAGATCACTTCACAGTAAATCCTGTTGGTCATAATAACAACCATACTACGAACAACAACCCTCATTTACTTTAAGAAAGAACACACTACAAGCCAGACTTACCGGGGTACTTTCCAAAGCTCTGGATTAACCTGCAGCTATCAATGTCAAAACTGTGATTGCTAACCAAAAGTAAATCGTGATTCCAATAAGATTTATCAGTATCCTGGATTGTGAGTCTACTGCTCCTCAATAGGGCCGGAGGACAAAAATTTCCAGCGCCCCAATTTGTCTCTCACGATTTTATCCAGGCCGTAATGCTGTCCAGCGGATAACAGGAATAATCCCAGAAAACCAAAGACGTAAATTATCCCAGTGCCAATATCTGTAGCCCCGGCCGTATACGGACCCCCGAATCCTTCTGGGACTGCCCAAATAACAAGAGCCAGGAATATCCCGCCTGCATACGCCAGATTGCTGAAGAGACCCATCAACAACCCAATCGCAATGCCTACCTCTCCCAAGGCAACAATAGTCGCAAATAAGTGGGGGTTGATACTGACCAATTTAATCCAGGCATTAAGCCAGGCCTGAATCAGGGCAGGTTGACCGTCATATGTTTCTTGCAAATAGGAAACAAAATTATTTTGAAACGCCGGTTGCCATTTGAAATAAGCGTCGATGGCCCAAACCAAGCCAAAAGCGATGCGTGTCATAGCAATGGCTTTTGATCGACGTGTTTTTTGCATATTGTTTTTCATTTTTCACTCCAATATATAAACTAGTTATAAATATAAAACCAAGGTATCGGATAAGACCTTATTGGCAGATTAAATCTAGTTCAACCTTTACTAAATGGGGGCTCGGCATAAGGTATCAAAGAGATCTGCACAGTATTAGATTATCTTAAGCTAAATTGGACATCGGCTTAAAGTCCCACGGAAATCCATATACTACAATTACAAGCGTTGAACAAAATATGCCAGTTATTCATATCTTGAGTAATATTTGCCTACCCAAGAGAAATGGAAGGAATATAAATTTGAGATGACCGGAAAACCTGAAACGAGGATAAACCTACTGACAGGTTGGTTAAAATGGGTTGAGCCGTGGTATTGGGTATATGCCCTTCTTGGTGCTATCATCGCGGGCCTGATTTCCGTTTTACTCCCCTGTTCGCCCTCAAAGGCAATTGGACATATACAGTGAAAAAATAATGGGGGTTTTTTTAGCTAAACTGGAGTTAGAGAGAACAAGGAGAACTCATGGCTAAAAAGAACATTGGACAAGATGTCAGGGGCTCATAACCTGGGGATTATGAGCCTAGCTGCTAATTCCGCATGTATCAATATTGAAATTAAACAAAAAAGGCACTGAAAAAGTGCCTTTTTCACCGTTGAGTAGCGGGGGCAGGACTCGAACCTGCGACCTCCGGGTTATGAGCCC
>CAZULT010000085.1:0-13780 GCA_964621295.1 uncultured Anaerolineaceae bacterium
GCCGGACGCCAAAGCGTCTATGTGTTTGGGTTGTTCGCTGTGTATGCAGGCTTGTTCTAAAGGCGCAATATATTTGATGTAATGCATGGTAAAAACTCCTCACACACTGCCCGGCGCCTGGCACTGAGACGGAACAACAGGAAGTTCGCAAGGAACCGTGATGACTGAAAAAATGCTACAGCCATTTCAACTGGGAAACCTAACCCTGTCCAATCGGGTGGTGATGACCACGATTAAACTGGGATACGGTGCGGAGATCACCAATCAGCATATAGCCTTTTACGTCCGCCGCGCACAAGGGGGAGTGGGGTTGATGGCGACCGAACCGATGTATGTGCAAGCCAATAGCCGGGAACTTCCCACTCAACTGGGCATCCACACCGACGCAGTGATATGCAGTTTGCGGGGATTGACAGAGGCCGTGCACGCGGTTGGCGGTTTGATGATGGCGCACATCAACCATGCCGGGCGGGCCGCAAACCCCAACCTGGTCTCGACAGGCGAATTGGTATCGGCCTCCGATGTCTTCTGCCCGGCCAACCAGGTCACTCCCCGCCCGTTGAACCGCATCGAGATCGTTGAGGTCGTTGCCGCTTTTGGAGAAGCCGCTCGCCGCACGCGGGAAACGGGTTTTGACGCGCTTGAAATTCCTTTCAGTCATGGCTACCTCATCCACCAGTTCCTATCTCCTCACACCAATCATCGCAAGGACGAATATGGCGGCTCATTCGACAACCGTCTCCGTTTTGGCCAGCGGATTATCGCGGCTGTGCGCGGGCAGGTTGGGGATGACTTTCCTATCGTCGTGCGCCTGAACGCCAACGATTATGTCGAAGGAGGCCTGACCATCGAGGACGCGGTCGAGATCGCCCGCGTCCTGAAAACGCTTGGGGTGAACGCCCTCAGCGTCACCTCCGGCACGATGTGCGAGTCGGTGCCCTACTGCCTGTATCCGACCGGCACACCAAAGGCGAATCTCCTTCCCATGGCTGCCCGATTACGAGCGGCGTCCGGTCTGCCTGTTATTGTCGCCGGACGCATCCGTACCCCTGCAGTGGCACGGGGCGCTTTGGAGTCTGGCCAGGCGGATCTGATCGGATTGGCTCGCCCTTTCCTGGCCGATCCCGACTGGGTGCGCAAGACCGAAGCCGGAGACGAGCAAGCGATCCTATTGTGTGCAGCCTGCCACCAAGGTTGCCTGGCCCAATTGCGTACCGGACAGGGCACACACTGTATGTTCAATCCCCTTACCGGCCGTGAGGCTGAAATACAAATCGTGCCTGCTGAACAACCGCGAGAGGTGATGGTCGTCGGCGGCGGTCCGGCAGGCCTGGAGGCGGCCTATATTGCCGCGCTGCGAGGGCACCACGTAACACTTTACGAACAGGAAGAACGCCTGGGAGGACAACTCCTTCTGGCGGCGCAAGCGCCTCACAAGGAAGAATTTCTCGATATAATCCGCCATCTTGCCCTGATGGTCAGGCGCACTGGCATTGAGCTTCATCTAAGCACACAAGTCACACCCGAAATGGTACTCAATGCGCATCCCGATGTCATCATCATTGCCACAGGCGGCATTCCACTGACCATCCCTTTCCCCGGCCTTGAAGAGACACGCTGGTTACTAGCGTCGGACCTGTTGGATGGCACAGAGCAGGTAGAAACGCCAACGGCCTTTGTGATTGGCGGCGGATTGGTTGGACTGGAATCAGCGGATTACCTGGCGACCCGTGGAAAACGGGTCACGCTTGTTGAGATGCTCCCTGAAGCAGGGACCGATATGGATGCCCTGGCAAAAGCGATGCTTATTGGCCGGCTCAAAAAGCAGGGCGTGGCGATTCATACCCGTACCATGGTCACTGGGCTGACAGAGAATGAAGCGCTGGCCCAACAGGATGGTAACGCAATCCATTTTCCCATCGAAACAGTGGTTGTGGCTGTAGGCGTGCGCCCTAACCGCGATCTGGCCGGGATAGTGGAGTATAGCGGGCTGGAAACTCACGTCATTGGAGACGCATTCCAGCCGCGAAAAGCGTTAGAAGCCATCTGGGAGGGGTTCGAAGTTGGGCTAAATATCTAACCCGATGAAGGTGAAGATAATGGGCAACGATAATGTAACAGAACTCAAGAAGCAGATTGCAGATCTCAAAAAGCGCTGGCCGGCTCACTCCGTTCCACCAGCGATGATGACGCAACTGGACGCACTGGAGGAAGAATTAGAAAGGGCGTTGAAAAAAAGGCCGGAAGTGGAGACCATTCATTTTCAGGTTATTGGGTATGTGGAGAATGTGTTTCCAGAACCAGTCAAACCGGATACGCTGCGCGCCTCGCCCTCGCGCATTGTGCTTGCTCCCGAGCTTTGTGAGGGTTTAACCGGCCTGGAGCCGGGTATGACTTTGCTGATCGTCTTTGTCTTTCACCGAGCCGAGGGCTATGAACTACTCCAACACCCGCGCGGCGACCGGAGTCGCCCGAAGCGCGGCGTCTTCGCCCTGCGCAGCCCCAACCGTCCAAACCCTATAGGGGTTACCGAGGTCGAGTTATTGGCCATCGAAGAGAATGTCCTGACCGTCCGTGGCCTGGACGCCATCCATGGCACGCCGGTACTTGACTTGAAACCAGCTTGAAAATGGGTACGAATTTATGGCAATAACAAGGTTTGAAAAGCGATCCTACCATGTGGTTGATCTACGATTTATAGAAGGGAGAGGACGATGGCTAAGATGACTACCTCCGGGTTCGAGAACCGCTGTATCGTATCCTGCGGGATGCTTCATCCAGAGATTGCTCACCTGATGGAAATCGGTTTCCTGAACCCGCGCCGGTTCTTCTTTACCCCGCCAGGTCTACACGCTATTCCGGAGAGGCTGGAGGAGCATCTTCTCAAGAGACTGGCATATGCTCGGGAATGGTGCTCCGATCTCGAGATTATCGTTGTGTATGGGAAGAAGTGCCATGTCAGCACTGATGAGCCGCTTAAACGCGTGGACTCGATCTTGCAGAAGACAGGTCAGGGGATTGTCAGAGTACAGGGGGATTACGGTTACGATATGCTGGCTGGCTTTGATGATCGACAGCGCATCAGCGGGGGAAGACAGGATAAAATTCTCTGGTTTACACCGGGTTGGCTGAGAAGTTGGAAAGCCATCTACCAGAGATATTTTGGTTGGGATAGGGCTGACGCCAATGCAAATTTCCCGGGATATTACGATAAGATCATTGTCCTGGATGGCCTCGGTCTCTCGGATGATTACATGGCGCAGCATGCTGAGGAGATTTTGGAATTGTTTGATTGGACAGGCCTGGAAGTGGAATTTCATCCGATCACCCTCGACCGTTTCAAGGGCTTGCTGATAGACGCTCTGTCCATATCTGTTGGCTAAGATACTTTGGAATAACGGAAGAAGCAAAGTGAGAGAGCGCAATGGCTCAGCTAAAGAATAAGTACAGCAGGGAGGCCCTGCTCTACGAGAGGCTCACGCAGGATCGCGTGCGCTGTAATCTGTGCGCACATCATTGCGTTATTCCAGATGGTAAATTGGGCGTTTGCCGCGTGCGCAAAAATGTAGATGGCACCCTTTATACCCTGGTGCATGGGCGCACCATCAGCCAGAATGTAGATCCGGTGGAGAAGAAACCACTTTATCACTTCTATCCAGGCTCGCTGGCCTACTCCATCGCAACACCGGGCTGTAATTTCCGCTGCCAGTGGTGCCAGAACTGGCAAATCTCCCAGATGCCGCGTGAGCGCGAATTGATTACCGGGCGCGAAGCAACCCCCAAACAGATCGTCGACAGTGCCTTAGAGTCCGGCAGCCGCAGCATCGCATACACGTACACCGAGCCAACCATCTTCTTTGAGTACGCCTACGATACAGCCCGGCTGGCTCACCAGGCTGGCCTTGCCAACATATTCGTAACCAATGGCTATATGAGCCAGGAGATGCTGGAGATGTTTCACCCATATCTGGACGCCGCCAATGTAGACCTGAAAGCCTTTAGGGAAAAGACCTACCACCGTTATGTTGGTGCAGGGCTGCAGCCTGTCTTGGATAACATGAAGCTCATGAAAAAACTGGGGATCTGGCTTGAAGTGACCACCCTGGTGATTCCTGGCATCAATGACGATCTCTCTGAATTTCAGGATGCGGCTCAATTCGTGGCGCAAGAATTGGGACCGGAGACTCCCTGGCATATCAGCCGTTTCTTCCCGGCTTACAAGATGGCGAATATTCCACCTACGCCGCTGGCAACGCTGCAACAGGCACAACAAATCGGGCGTGAGGAAGGACTGCAATACGTTTATGTTGGCAATATACCGGTTGAGGGGAATGACACCTTTTGTCCAAGTTGCGGTCGAGCACTGATCCGGCGACACAACTTTGGCGTGATTTTCAATCGAATGGAAAAGGATAGTTGCCCAGCCTGTGGTGAACCGATAGCTGGTATTGGCATGAGAAGTAATAAAAGGATCTGGCAATGAACGTTTTGATATTTGGCGGGTCGGGAAAGATAGGCGCCGCTGTTGCATGGGATTTGGTCAAGGCAGACGATGTGGAAACAGTAGGGATTATCGGCAGACGAAAAGATGCACTCGAGAGGACCAAGACCTGGATCAACAGCCCCAGAGTAAGGTTATATGTCATCGATGTCTCCGATACGCAAGCGGTTAAAAACTTGATGCAGCAATACGATGTTGGCGTGAGCGCACTGCCTGATAGAAAGACAAGTTATAAAGTCGTGGAGAGCGCAATTGAGGCCGGTCTGAATATCGTTGACATGCTCGAGGAATATCACCGCAGACCGGACCCGTATGAACTGGAAGGGCTGGAGATACCTGATGGCATGAGTGTGGACGATTACGGCGAGTGGCTGCACAGAAGAGCAGTGGAGCGCGGCGTGACATTCCTGGATGGGATGGGCTTTGCCCCCGGTATCAGCAACATCACGCTGGGTGATGGCATCAGGAGATTGGATGAAGCCGAAATCGCCATAGCCAGGGTAGGGGGAATTCCCTCAAAAGATTCTGCTGAGAGGCATCCGCTCAAATATATGATCACCTGGGCATTTGAGCACGTCTTGAGGGAGTACATGATCAGAGTGAAGGTGATCAAGAATGGCAAGATTTTAGAAGTGGATGCGACGAGTGATCTTGAGGAATTCAGGTTTACTGAGTTTGGTCAGGATGAAGCATTGGAATGTGCCATCACGCCAGGTATGCCCAGCTTCATTTATACACGGCCAAATCTCCTTGAATTCGCAGAGAAGACCATCCGGTGGCCAGGACATTGGCAAGGTATCGAGGTGCTGAAGGAATGCGGCATGCTCGACCTCCAGCCCATAGAAATGAGAGGCGTGAAGATCGCGCCACGCGAGTTCCTGCTGGCTGTAATTGAACCTAAGCTTCGTCCGTTTGCGAGTGATACAGATGCATGTGTAATGTGGAACACGGTGGTCGGCACCAGGAATGGACGGCGGACGCAGATAAATTACTACCTGTGGGATGAGGCGGATGCTCAAAATGGGATCTCTGCCATGGCGCAGGTCACAGGTTTCTCGGCAGCTATAGGGGCGTTGTTCATAGGCAGGGGAATGATAACGAACAAAGGTATTGTGCCTCCTGAAGACGGTATTAAGGGAGAGCACTACAAGGCGTTTATAGATGAATTAGAAAAGAGAGAGATCAGGGTTATTGAGCAGACAGAGGTTATTGATTAGTTGAGGATCAAACATGGAGGTTGGTATGTCGAAATTCTCATTAGATGTCTTGAATAAGTCCGTGTACCCCTTTCTTGAAGTCCACGATCCGGATGTGATATTGGGAGCAGTTTTCGGCGAGGATGTGGCTCTTACACGTGTGGGCAATGACATCCTGGTTTCACACCTGGATCCGATCGTCGGGGCGGTCAAGAACATTGGCTGGCTGGCCGTACATGTGGCTTGCAACGATGTTGCCACCAGCGGCGCGCCGCCACGCTGGATTTTGCCGTTGGTCTTGGTGCCTCGTAAAGATGATGAACGTCTTCTTGAGGAAATCATGCGCGATGTTGGCCGTGCAGCGGGTGAGACTGGGGTCTCTATTATTGGAGGGCACACCGGATACTCTTCAAACTTATCCAGGCCGTTGGTAGCGGTCACGGCGCTGGGGACCATATCTGGCCGGGAACCTGTCTGTACCAGAGGCGCTCGCGCTGGGGATCACATATTTGTCACCAAAGGCATCGCCCTTGAAGGGACAGCCATCCTGGCGTATGACTTCGCCGATGTTGCTCAGCGACTAGGATTGAGCGAGCAGGATTTGACCGAGGCGCGCCAGTTCATGAATGAGGTCAGTGTTATCCCGGAGGCGTTGATCTTGGCCGAACAAGGCGCAACGGCGATACACGATGTGACACGCGGCGGATTGCTAGAAACACTTTTAGAGATCGCGCAGAGGTCGGAGGTTGGCTTGCAAGTGCATGTCAGCCACATTCCCATTCAACCCGTAGTTTCACGATTTGCACAGATATTTCAGTTTGAGCCTCTCAAGATGATTTCGTCAGGAACCCTGGTTGCAACGGTCCCGTCTGAACTCGTTGAGGCTGCCAACCAGAGTCTGGTTGAAAAGGGCATCTCCTTTTCCGACGTCGGCCAGGTTATCGAAGGCAGCGGTGTACAGATTATCACAGACGGGCAGGTCACTCGTTATCAGGAAATCCATTGTGAATCGGATGAATTGGCCCGTATGTGGGAACTCTATCCGCAAAATGAGACTAATGATTTGGATGTCACCACTACATGAGCTTTCCAATTTCCAGATGGAATGCCTGTTTCGCTTGTGCTATGAAACTCGCTATTGTGTATCGCTCTTTCTTGTTCTTTGTCATTGGGGTTTCACTCTGCGCTTGTAGTGTTACTTGGTCCGGGGAGCGTACTCAGGTTCTTCCCACCCAATTGCCCTCAACACGCACGGATGCCCCATCAACGACC
The DNA here is from genome assembly GCA_964621295.1 of uncultured Anaerolineaceae bacterium. GTDB lineage: Bacteria > Chloroflexota > Anaerolineae > Anaerolineales > Villigracilaceae > JAABUE01. The sequence goes on from CAZULT010000085.1 coordinate 6,970, forward strand.
GTCCAGACTACTACGCCATTTTCTATCACCTCTCAAACCCCTGAAGAAAGGAAAGCGCCAACTATGAAAGCCCCGGTTGATGTTCTGAGGATAACAATCGTTTACGACAACAACCCGTTCGACCCGCGTCTGAAGACCGCCTGGGGCTTCTCGGCCCTGGTCGAGTACCGCGAGCAGACTCTGCTCTTCGATACCGGTGGAGACGGGCGCATTCTGCTGGAAAATATGCGGGTGCTGGGTATTGATCCGGCGCGCATCCAGTCCGTCATCCTCTCCCACGCACATGGGGATCACACTGGCGGGTTGAGCGCCCTGTTAGATATCGGTAATAACCGGCCATCGGTATACCTGCTGCCTTCCTTTGCGGATACCTATAAGCGTCAAGTTGGGCAGGTGGCACAAGTGATTGAAGCAGCGCCCGGTCAGGTCGTGGGCGATGGCATTTTGACCACCGGGGAGATCAGCGGGAGTATACCCGAACAGGCGTTACTGATCCGTACCAATGAAGGTCTAGTAGTGATCACTGGCTGTGCCCATCCCGGCATCGTACGAATCATCGAGCGAGCCATGGAGCTTACTGGCGATCCAGTTTATCTGGTGCTGGGAGGTTTCCATCTTGACAATAAGAGTGAAACTGAGATTTCCGCCATCCTCGCCGATTTCCGGCGGCTGGGGGTGCAGAAAGTCGCACCCTGCCATTGCACCGGTGAGCGCGCCATCGCCATGTTCACTGACGAGTACGGACAGACGTTTGTCCAGGCCGGGGTCGGTATGGTAATCAATCTTGATGGAGGAGGAATAGATCATGAAGACTCAGACTATTGAGATCGCTCTAACAATCAACAACGTAGATCGAAAATTGTTAGTTGGCAAAGATGAAAGCCTATTGGATGCGCTTCGCCACGCCTCTTATTTCAGCGTCAAGTGTGGTTGTGACGACGACACCTGCGGCGTCTGCACCGTTTTGCTGAACAGTAAACCGGTTCGCAGCTGCATGGTCAAAGCGGTAGACGCAGTCGGAAAGATGATTACAACCGTCGAAGGACTGAGCCAGGATGGTGAGTTGCATCCTATCCAGCGCGCCTTCGCTGAGACTGGCGCCATTCAATGCGGCTTTTGTACCCCGGCCCAGGTTCTGGCGGCAAAGGTGCTTTTGGATAAAGAGCCCGATCCGACGGAGGCCCAGATCCGCAAGGCGTTGAACGGTGTGCTATGTCGTTGCACCGGATATGTTCGTCCGGTCGAAGCCGTACAACGTGCCGCGGCCATGCTGCGCGGCGAGCAGGTCGAGCCTGTAACCCACCTCGAGCAGAGCTTGCCTGAAGATGTGTCAAAAGTCGAACTACCTGAGGCTTTCTACCGGCGTGGGGGAGATCGCCATCCGTTGCCGCCGTTGGTTTTCACGCCGCCAGGGATGGAAAGGACGCTCGTGGTTGGAAAACCGGAAGTCAAGGTTGACGCCCAAAAATTGGTTCAGGGACGGCCAGTCTTCACGGATGACTTTCGCCTGGATGGGATGCTCTACGGTGCGTTGCTCACCAGCCTCCATGCCCATGCTCGCATCAAGCGCATCGACGCCAGCCGGGCGTGCGCTTTGCCTGGCGTGCATGCCGTCCTGACTCATGAAGATTTGCCGCGGGTGAAATACGCTTCCGGTGGGCAGAGTTACCCTCAACCGCTCCCGTACGATCAGGTTTGCCTTGACGACAGGGTGCGGCACGTCGGCGACCGTGTGGCGGTGGTGGCAGCCGAGACGCCGGAATTGGCGCTGGAAGCCCTGAAGCTGATCGAGGTCGAATACGAAGTGTTGCCAGCCGTGGTGGATCCAGAGCAGGCGATGCAAGACGGCGCGCCGGTCATTCACGACGAGCCAGACACGCAGGGGATTCACGATTCGCAGCACAACATTGTCTACCACATCAAGGCACAGGTTGGTGCTGTTGAGTCGGCTTTTGTCGAGGCCGAGCACGTTTTCGAGGGCACGTATCGCACGCCTCAGCAGCAGCACGTCCATCTGGAGCCGCACGTCTGCATCACCTATTGGGACGAAGACGACCGCCTGGTCATTCGCACCAGCACCCAGGTGCCTTTCCATATCCGCCGGATGGTTGCGCCGCTGATCGGCCTGCCGGTCAAACAGATCCGGGTGATTAAGCCCCGTATCGGGGGCGGGTTTGGCAATAAGCAGGAGATGATCTTGGAAGACCTGTGCGCCCATCTCACGCTGGCCACGGGACGCCCGGTTCGTATGGAATACACCCGCACCCAGGAATTTACCAGCTCGCGCAGGCGGCATGCGAACATCATGCGTTACAAGATTGGCGTCAGGGATGGAACGATCACCGCGGCTGACCTGTACTTATTTGGCGATACCGGTGCCTACGGCTGTCATGGCCTGACCGTCAACATGGTCGGCGGATTCAAGGGGTTAACGCTCTACAATCCACCCAACGCTCGCTTCACCTGTGATGTGGTTTACACCAACACACCGCCAGCTGGTGCGTTCCGGGGCTATGGCGCCATGCAGTGTCAGTTTGGCATCGAGACGCTCATGGAGGAGATCGCTGAGCAACTGGGGCTGGATGTCGTCGAGTTCAAGCAAGCCAACTGGCTCAAAGTTGGTGAGGTGATGCATCTCTCCAAAGCGCTGGGGGAGGGGCGCGAAGGCTTCGAGCAGACCTTGCAAAGCAGCGCCTTGGAGCAATGTGTGGCGATTGGCCTTCAGGCTACCGACTTTCGCGCAAAACGCGAAAAACATCGTAAACAAAACGGTCACCTGCGGCGCGGGATCGGGATGGCAGTTGTGATGCACGGCAGCGGTATTGCTGGACTGGACATGGCCTCCGCCACCCTGAAGATGAACGACGACGGTTCGTTCAACCTGCTGATCGGCGCAACCGACCTGGGCACCGGCTCCGATACCATCCTGGCGCAGATGGCCGCCGAGGTGCTGGGCATCCCGTTGGAAGATATCATCGTGTATTCTTCGGATACCGATTTCACCCCCTTCGACAAGGGCGCCTACGCCAGCAGCACCACGTATATCAGCGGCGGGGCGGTGCGCAAGGCAGCGCTAAAAATCCGGGATCAGATTCTGGAACACGCCGCGTTGATGTTGGATGTGATTGATCCCGAGAGTCTGAGGTTGAAAAATCGCAAAGTGGTTGCCCCCGACGGCCGTTCTGTCACCCTGGCAGAGGTGGCACTAAGCAGCCTGCACCAGCGGGACCAGCACCAGATCATGGCGACCGCTTCTCATACCAGCCCGGTCAGCCCGCCGCCTACGGCAGCCCAATTCGCCGAAATCGTCGTAGACACCGAGAGTGGGCATATTGACGTTAAGCGGCTTCTTATGGTTGTGGACTGCGGGCGGGTGATCAACCCGTTCACCGCTGCCGGCCAGGTGGAGGGGGGCATGGCCCAGGCTCTTGGGTTCACATTGACCGAGGAGATGCTTTACGACAAAGATGGCAATCCCCTTAACCCTAGCTTGAGCGATTATCACATTCCCAAGGCAGCCGAGATGCCAGCAATGGACGTGATCTTTGTCCAGACTGAGGAGCCGAGCGGGCCATTTGGTGCCAAATCTGTCGCCGAAATCTGCATTGACGGTGTGGCGCCTGCTATGGCCAGCGCCATCCACGATGCTACTGCTGTGTGGATGCGCGAATTGCCGTACACGCCAGGGCGCGTCAAGCAGGCATTACAACGGACGCAACGTGTATGAACATTATTCCCAGCCGGAGAGAATAATGGCAAACCAGAACAAGAATCTTCAAGCATTGAGTGATTTGCCAATAAGAAAACGCGCCCTGGTGCGTGAATTGCATGGCGGGAAAGATTTCACCAGTCGTATGGGTACGTTAGGCTTTACGCCGGGAACCGTTGTCATGGTGATTCAGAATTATAGCCATGGCCCGGTTTTGGTCACAGTAAAAGACGTGCGCATCGCCTTGGGTCGAGGGGAAGCACTCAAAGTGTTTGTCGAGGTGTTGCCCGAGGAACAAGAAGAGCATGGTTAATCAGACTCGAACGACCGAGGGTCGGAAGTTCGTCACCATAGCCTTGGCCGGGCAGCCTAACGTAGGCAAGTCCACTGTTTTCAATATGCTCACCGGTCTGAGCCAGCATGTGGGCAACTGGCCGGGCAAAACGGTTGAGCAGAAGACCGGCCAATATACACACGCTGGTCAGACAATCCATTTGGTGGACTTACCGGGTACCTATAGCTTGACGGCCAACTCGGAAGAGGAACGCATTGCTCGCGATTTTATCCTTCGGGAGCGACCAGATGTGGTTATAGTCATCGTCAATGCTGCCGCGTTGGAACGAAATCTCTATCTGGTCGCTGAGATTTTGACCTTGCCAGTGCGGATCGTCCTTGGACTGAATATGATAGATGTTGCCAGACAGCAGGGAATCGAGATAGAACCTCACGTGCTAGAAGCGGCTCTGGGAGTGCCGGTTGTTCCTTTGGTAGCTTCTCGCAATCAGGGAGTGCATGAACTGATGGATGCGGCTCTCCACCTGGCGGAAAACCCGGTCAACTTTGCACCCGCCCGCCCGGAGATTCGTCCCAGTCATCGTCCGGTGCTGGATGAAATCCGCTCCCTGATTGCCGGAAAGACCCCATCACCCTACCCGGAAGACTGGGCTGCCAGCAAACTGCTTGAAGGGGATGCCGAAATTACCGAGGCTATTCGTCAAGCCGCGCCTGAAGAATGGGAATACATTCATGCTTTGTTAAAGCAGCACGAGGATGCATTTTTGGATGTGGCTGGGGGACGCTATGAATGGATTGGGCGGATGGTACGAGCGGCGATTACGAAGCCGAGAGTGGGAGTGATCGCCCTCACTGACCGCTTGGATCGGGTGGCTACGCATCCATTTTGGGGGCTTGTGCTGCTACTGGGTATTTTGGGACTGGTTTTCTGGCTCACCTATACGGTTGCCATGCCGATAGTGGACTGGCTAGACACAGTAGCGATTTCCTGGCTCGCAATGGGTGCAAGCGAGATTCTAGCCTCTGCGCCGCAGTGGCTGATTAGCCTGGTGGTGGACGGTTTGATCGGCGGTGTGGGGATGGTGCTGGCGCTCATGCCTGTCCTTGTGGTTTTCTTTGCCGTCCTCGGTTTGCTAGAAGATGTTGGATACCTGGCGCGCTCGGCGTATGTTATGGACCGCTTCATGCACTGGATGGGGCTCCATGGCCGTTCTTTCTTGCCGCTCTTCATTGCGTTTGGCTGCAATGTACCGGCTGTGATGGGGGCGCGCATTGTGGAAGAACGCCGCGCTCACCTGCTGACCATTCTGCTCACTCCTTTGGTGCCTTGTACGGCGCGGATGGCTGTCATTGCCTTCCTGGCTCCAGCCTTCTTCGGCGAACGGGCCACGCTCGTCACATGGGGACTGGTCACAATCAACATTATCATCTTAGCGTTTACGGGTATTGTCATTAACCGGGTTGTCTTCAAAGGGGCACACGCTGCCTTCATCATGGAAATGCCGCTTTACCACTTGCCCAACGCTCGTACAATCGGTTTGTTTGTCTGGAACAATACCCGGGCTTTTATAAAAAAGGCGGGCACGATCATCTTGTTCGTCTCAGTTCTTGTCTGGGCGCTCGCATACTTTCCGGCGGGCGATATCCAGACCAGTCTACTGGCCAGGATGGGACGTTGGTTGGAGCCGCTTGGACGGCCAATGGGCCTGGCTGACTGGCGCCTGGTTGTTACGCTTTTGTCCAGCTTCATCGCGAAGGAAAATACCATAGCTGTGCTGGGCATCTTATACAGTGCAGAGTCTGAGCTAGGGCTGGCAAAGCAAGTCTCCAGTGCTTTGTCTCCGGCGGCAGCGCTGGCATTCCTGGTTATTCAGATGACTTTCATTCCATGTGTCGCCACGGTGGCGGCCATCAAACAGGAAACCGGTTGGCGGTGGACGGGTTTCAGCGTGGGATTGCTGCTCATGATCTCGTTATGTTTTGGAATACTTGCTTACCAGGTAGCACGCCTGGCAGGACTGTGAGTACGAAATTCTGTTAAGAGGTGCTATATGCCTAACCAGACTATCTTTGAAATTCAAGCCAGCCTTTGCTGTACGATGTCCCATGCGCTCCAATTGGAAATTGTTCATCTCCTGCGCGATGGGCCTATGCGGGTAATGGACATCGCGCAGCACCAATCGGGTACTAACCGAGCGCGATCTCTAGCCACTTGAGCGTGCTTCGTCAAGACAAGCTCTGACACTCAAGGTATTACGCTGCTACAGCGAATGAGCTAGAATCTTGTCGAGCCACCTCCTTCGGGAAGAGTGTATCAATCATCTTCTTGGTTGCCAGGTGCCTGGCATCAGATTAAGTCTTGACTAGTTCATTTCGTATCGATTCAATCCGAGCAAACAGACTAGAAATCCCAATCGCTCCTCCGGATATTTCTCTATACTTTCGAAAATCGCCATTTTCATAAGCTATTTTTCATGGTGCGAGCCCGTCCTCGGATACTATTTTTCAAACTCAATAACTCTAAATATTTAGTTCGAGACAATTTCAAATTTCTTCAAGAAAATGCGGGGATTTCAATGATCAAATATTCTTAGTTCGAGCCTTATAGGTCTTCTTAATTAATGGACACTCAACACCAGATCGTGATCGAAGTGCTGACCAAACTGTTCATTGAGCGAGGTGTGCCTGTGCATTTGCGTTCAGAAAATGGTTCAGAGTTTACCGCCAAACAAGTACGTGCCTGGCTGAAGCGGTTGAATGTCAAGCCGCTGTTCATGGCTTGCTGCACGATGATAGTGGCGGTAGTGT
>CAZULT010000086.1:0-13574 GCA_964621295.1 uncultured Anaerolineaceae bacterium
ATAATAGCTGCTCCTGGGAAGCTGGGCGATGCGAAGCAGCGTAGCCAATGGATAGGTACGCCTCAGTTCAGAGATGATCGCTACTCGGTCGTTTCGTCTTGCTTTTCCCGAGCTTCCCGCTCTGCCACTAAGGCGTTCAGTTTTATTAGATATTCATTCTTGGCCAGCAGTTGCTCATACGGCGTCAGCGCTGCTTTCGGCTTTGGCACTCTCGGCCGTCTGCCTTTTTCTTCGGCTTGAGACCATCCATCCCGTTTTCCAAGTATTTGCGCTCCCATTCCCAGATCGTCGCGGATCCGGGTATCCCGAATTTTACCGCCGCTCCCTCACACGACATACCCTGGGAGTGCATGGTCTCCAATACCATCAGCTTTTGTGCGGCTGTATAGCTAGCCTTCTTTTTGGGCTGGAAGCCCGCTTCCCCCTGCTTCCGATACAGTTGCACACTCCTTGCCACGACTTTCTCCGACATTCCAAATTGCCTGACTACACTGGCCGTGCTGTCCCCTGCCTCCACAGCCAGGGCCGCTGCCAGTTTCTCCAAGCGTGTAAACTTGGTCATAAAAACTGCACCTCCTTCGTTGGTTGTGTCCAACTTTGGGGGTGCAGTTCAAACGCCGGTCTCTTTTGTTTTTGGGAAAACTGGTTAATGATCAATAGCCCTGGGTTAGCCTGCGGATAGGAAGAAAAGAGCGTATCTGGTTAACATCTCGTTTGTAAACCATTCCATTCAAGCGAGGCGCCAAATCATGCTCTCTGAATTGCTTTACAAAGCCGGCCGTACCCTGATCACCGCCTATGCGCGCCAGTTGCTCGCCTTAGACGTGCACTGGCACGCGAACCTGCCGGGCGAACCGGTCCTGTTTGCTGCCAACCATCCCAGCACGACCGACCCGATCTTCATCCATCTCATCACACAGCGCCCGATGAGCGTGATGATCGCGCAAAGTGTGTTCTCCATCCCGGTTCTGGGCGCCTATATGCGTAGAATGGACCAGATCGAGGTGCTGGACGGGCAGGGTGAGCGCGTGCTCACCCAGGCGCAGGCGAAGCTGGGGGCTGGCCGCTCGGTCACAATCTTCCCGGAGGGGGCCATCAGCCCTTGGAATGGGTTCGCTCCCATTCGCACAGGCGTGGCGCGCCTGGCATTGCGCAGTGGCGTTCCAGTGGTACCGGTCGGCATCTCATTGGTGGTAGAGAATTGCATGCGCGTGCCTACCACGTTGGAAGGCAAGCCGGAAGTGATCACCTGGTACCTGCGCGGTCCATATACGATCACTGTCGGCGGGCCCCTGTATTTTCAAGGGGATGTACATGACTGGACGCTGGTCAGAGCTATCGCGGCGAAGGTGATGGAACGCATTCGACTGTTGACACTTGAGAGCAGGTATAGAATGGACCCGACCACACAGGGAGGATTATCAGGACGGTTACAGAAGGTTTGTGATTAATCCATTATTTCACGAAGAGAACCATCGATGCTAACAGGTGTTATCATAAGCATCCCCGTTGACTGTGCCTATTTTAATGAAGTGACTCATGAACCTATTCTACAATTCCGCCCGGATGTTTGTGCGCCTGTACAGCAGGTTGATGCTCAACATGGACGTGCACTGGCACGACCACCTGCCTGCGGGCCCCAAGATCTTCATTGCCAACCACCCCAGCGCAACCGATCCTTTCGTGCTGCATTTGCTGTCTCGCGAGCCGATGAGCGTGTTGATCGTCTCGACCGCCTTTGCATTTCCGCTTTTTGGCGAATACATCCGTCGCTCTGGTCAGATCCAGGTCATTCCAGGACAAGGAGAGCAGGCGCTCGAGCAAGCCGAGCGCTACCTGAAAAGCGGATACAGTGTGGGTATCTTTCCAGAAGGGAACTTCAGCCCGCAGGCCGGCGGATTTCGGAGACCTCGCGGCGGTGCGGCGCGGCTGGCGCTGCGTACCGGAGTGCCTGTTATCCCGGTTGGCATCTACCTGCCCCGCGAAGGCATTCAGCGTATTGACTCACGCCAGTGTGGCAGGCCTACCGTGGGGTACTGGTACTTGCGCGGGCCTTACGGCATCACGGTCGGAACACCCGTTACCCTGCAAGGGAACGCAGAGAATGCTGAGCACGTGTATTCGTACTCTCAAAACCTAATGGAAGGGATCAAATCCCTGGCGCGCGAGAGCGAGTATCGCTTGCGCCGCCTGGCCCCGTCCGGGTTCGTTACTAAGTTATTGTGAAATCGCTGCGGGTTGTTGTGCCAAGCTGGCTTGCATTGACCAGGGTCCCGTCCAGGTGACCCTGACCGGCAGGATTCGACCGCGCAATTCCTGCTCCGATTCCACGAAAACAAGCTTATTGGTAGGGGTGCGGCCCTTCCAGCGGCCCTTGACCTTATCCTCGAACAACACTTCCACGGTCTCGCCCAGGTATCTGGCATTGATCTCGCCTACGATGCCCTCCTGCAGCTCTTCCAGCAGGCGGAAGCGGCGCATTTTCTCTTTGGCAGAGACATCGTCATCCATGCGGCGGGTGGCGACGGTGCCCTCCCGGGAGGAGTAGCGCGCGAGATGTGCAACATCCAGCTTGAGGTCTGCCAGGACCTGGTAGGTCTGCATGAACTGTGCCTTGGTCTCGCCGGGAAAGCCAACGATGATATCGGTGGCTATGGAGCAGTCCGGGATATGCGCCCGGATCCTGGCGACCAGGTCGCGGTAGTCACCCTGGGTGTATCCGCGCTTCATGTTTTCGAGCACCTGGTCGTCAGCGGCCTGGATGGGCACTTCGATGTGCGGCATGACTTTGGGCAGGGCGGCCACGGTGTCCATCAGTTCTTCGCTGAAGTAGCTGGGGTGCGAGGTCAGGAAGCGGATACGCTGGATACCTTCCACCTCGTGGACCAGGCGAAGCAATCCAGCCAGGTTGGGGCCATCCAGAACGTCTGTCCCGTAGCGGTCGACGATCTGGCCGAGCAGGGTGATTTCCCTGACGCCCTGTGCCGCTAGCGAGCGGATCTCAGCGATAATGTCGCCGACCGGACGGCTGCGCTCGACACCGCGGCGGAAAGGAATGATGCAGAAAGTGCAGGCGTGCGAGCAGCCGTATACGACGGGAACATGTGCTGAGACGAGCTGTCCGCGCTCGTGGACGGGCAGCAGCAGGTCGCCGTCCATGACTTCGAAGCGGCGAGTGGTCTCATCGGTTTCAAGGGTGCGGATCTCACCCTGGGTGAGGTGCGCGATGAGCGGGCCGGGGTCGGAGGGCGGGGAGAAGACGTCCACCATGGGGAGGTTACGGCGCAGCACCTCCGTGCCGCGCACGCCCACCAGGCAGCCCATCAGGTTGATGACCAGGTTGGGATTCTTTTCCTTGAGCGGTTTGAGCGAGCTTAAGCGCCCAAGCGCTTTATCCTCGGCAGACTGGCGCACGACGCAGGTGTTGAGCACGATTACATCGGCTTCTTCAGCGTTATCGGTAAAGGTATATCCCAGATGCTCCAGAGATGAACCGACGCGCTGTGAGTCGGCCACGTTCATCTGGCAGCCTTCGGTCCAAACATGATATTTCTTGTCTTTCATCCCGCTCCTTACAAATATTGGGATTGTTGATACGCAACGCGGGACTGCGCAGCCCGCGAATTATACCAAGTTTGTCCTCATTCATGCGCACCCAGAGGCGAATCCGGGCCGGGGCGCAGCCTGCCCAAGATATGGTAAAATCTTCCCGCCCGGAGGGATGACCGAGCGGCCGAAGGTGCCTGTCTTGAAAACAGGTTGGGTGCAAGCCCACGTGGGTTCGAATCCCACTCCCTCCGCCACCCGTTCCGGGCAAGGAATTTGAAAAGGGGAGGTGCCAGAGAGGCTGATTGGGCTCGCCTGCTAAGTGAGTGTCGGGGTTAACTCGACCGCGGGTTCGAATCCCGCCCTCCCCGCCAGAAAAAACCGTGCCCGTGAGGGTACGGTTTTTTCTGTCTACGTATCCGCCATGTCCAGCGGTTCCACATGCACCGTCGCATCGGAACCTGGCAGGATGCTTTGGATTTCTTTTTCAATGGTCTCGGTTACTGCGTGGGCTTCATTCAGAGTGCAATCCCCATCCATCGTGATGTGCAAATCTACAAACCAGCTTGCCCCTGATGGGCGAATGCGTACAGCATGACAATTTTCCACATTTTCCAGCGCTTCCACTATTTTGATGATCTGGTCACTTTTGCCTGATGGGGCGGTGTCCAGCAGGGCCTGGATGGTTCGCCAACCTAATTCTGCACTGACATAGATAACGATCACTGCCACAACCATGGCAGCAACCGCATCCGCCTGGACCATTGAGCCAAGACTCGGTACAAAGCGGGCAATCGTCACTCCGATGAGGCCAAGGATGACGACTGACGAAGACCAGACATCGGTCGAAAAATGAAGTGCATCCGCTTCCAAAGCCTGCGAATTGTGCTTGCGCGCAACCCTGTACAACATACGTGAGCGGTTGACATCCACCACAATCGATATGGCCATGACGATGAACGACCAGGCGGAGACATCGACTTCTTCTGTCTTGAAAAATAACCGTTGGACGGCTTCGTAGATGATCCATGCTGATGTGAGCAGCAGGAGTAAGGTCTCGAATAGCGCAGACAGGTTCTCGATCTTGCCGTGACCGAAGTGGTGTTCCCTATCTGCGGGTTGGCCCGATAAACGAACGGCAAACCATGTCATCAAAGCGGCAGCCAGGTCGAGCGCAGAATGTGCCGCCTCTGCCAGGATACCTAACGAGTTTGTGGCAATGCCAACAACGAGCTTGATCGTTGTTAGCCCAACAGCCGCCAGTACTGAAGTTCCAGCAGCCCGATTCTTTTCTTTTTGTGCAGAGGTATGACTCATGGTGTCCTCACTTTCTTGGAATGAGGCCGCCTGTCGTAGGATTTAGTTGAATAGTTCGGGGGAACTGTCGAGCTTACGACTTTGAGAATAACCTGGCGCCAGTTGTTATGGATTCAATGATACTGGTATTTGCATACTTTGAGAAGGGAAGAAAGTCACAGGTTCAATCAAGAAGGGGCAGAAACTCGAAAAGCCTCCACTAAGGAAACAAGCCTGCCCCTTTCAAGTATGCTAAATCACTCCCAGTTTCTTCCCGACCTTCGCAAAAGCCTCCAGGCCTTTGCCCAGGTCATCGCGATCGTGTGCGGCCGAGATCATCACCCGTATGCGCGCTTTGCCCTGAGGTACTGTCGGGTAGCCGATTGCCGTGCCGAACACGCCGGCTTCGTACAATTCGCGGCTGAACTGCTGGGCCAGCGGCGCTTCACCCAGCATGACGGGAGTGATCGGGGTCTCGCTCTGGCCGGTATCGAATCCGAGCTTGTTCATCTCTGTCTTGAAATACTTGCCGTTGTCCCACAGTCTGTCGACGAGATCTGTGGATGCTTCTAACAGATCGACCGCCGCCAGGCAGGCAGCCGTATCTGGTACGGTCATGGCTGAGGAGAACAGGAACGGGCGTCCACGCTGGCGCAGCCACTCGACGATGACCTTGTTCCCGGCCACTAACCCGCCCATCACGCCAAAGGCCTTCGACATGGTGCCGACCTCAATGTCCACCTTGCCGTGCAGGTCGAAGTGGTCTACAATGCCGCGCCCGCCTTTTCCGAGCACACCTTCGCCGTGGGCATCGTCTACCATCAGCAGCAGGTCGTACTTCTTGGTCACCTCGTAAAGGGCGGGGAGAGGCGCGATGTCCCCGTCCATGCTGAAGACGCCATCTGTCACGACAAGGGCGCGGCGATATTGCGACAGGTTTTCCTTGATCACTGCATCAAGCGCCTGCGCGTTGTTGTGTTCGTAAGCGATAATCTTGGCGCCCGACAGGCGGCAACCGTCGATGATCGAGGCATGATTCAAGCGGTCCGAGAAGATCACATCCTCCTTGCCTACCAGGGCCGGGATGGTCGCCAGGTTGGCATTGAAACCACTCTGGAAGGTGATGGCGGCTTCCACCCTCTTGAAGGCAGCCAGACGTTTCTCCAATTCGATATGCAGGTCCATCGTGCCGGCGATCGAGCGCACCGCCCCCGGCCCGACGCCATACCTTTCAATGGCCTTGCGTGCTGCATCCACGATCCTTGGATGATTGGCCAACCCCAGGTAGTTATTCGAGCAGAAATTGAGCACCTTTTTGCCGTCCACCACCAGCCAGGCGCCCTGCGGCGAGGATAGCGTGCGGATGGTGTTGTACAGTCCGGCCTCTTTCAGGCCATCGATCTCTTTCTGTAGCCAGTCAATTTTGGACATCTTTATCTCCTGAACAAACAAAGTGACATCATTATTATAGCAATTTTCCGATTCCGACAAAAAGGCGGCTGTCACCAATTTGGAATGACAGTCACCCTATTTTTTTAGATGGTGTGAGCTATTTTGCGCCGCATGCCGTGCCGGTGTTCCATCTTTGTGGCGCTCAGCTCGGGCGGGTGGTTCGTCTTCCGCTAATAGTCCCAACTCGGCCAACAGAGCCAGCACTTTGGATTGCGCTCCGTCTTTGACGATCACCGCAGTGGGACCCAGTACCTCACCCAAAAAGCGCGCAGCTTTGGACTTGCGCAACTCAATCAGCAGTTCCGGCTTGCTGACCTTCAAGATGATCTGGCTCTGCACCCGGGCTTCGGTGCCGTTAGCAAGCCAGCGTTTTAGCGCCTTGACCAAAGCAGGAGGAACGCCGCTATGGGAATATCTGGCCAGCAGGGGTAGCAGGTGTTCGAGATTGAGACCCTGGTCTCTGGCTCTGGCCAGGGAGGCCGGTGTGATCAGATAGAGCCATTCGTCGTTTCCAGGGGACTGCCATTCGCAAAACCGCGATAGCTGGTATCGTGCGGCTCTGGGGACCAGATTGGGGACTGTGATTTTACCTTGGGAGGAGACATGCCAGAGGGCGGTCTCCGGCCCGGATAGTGGGAGAGCGAGCCTGACCAGGAAAGCGGTAGGGTCGCTGCCTTGCTGCGGCGTGGCCAGGTCGACCAACCCCAGCCAGTGAAGTGGGCCGGTAAGGATGTAGCGTACCAGAGCACCATCCACTTCGTCCCAGTGCTCGAACCCGCGTAGAAACTCCCCGTCTACGGCGCGTTTGATGAACCACGAATCGTATTCGCCGGCCGGGCGTTGAAAATCCGGGTGTCTGGCTTTGAGGTCGTGGATGAAAGCCGGCAGGCTCCACCAAGTCTCTGGCGGGAGGAGGCGTACCTGTTCAAGCAGGAAGGCGCGCGCCAACCGCGGCCGGTTCTGCCATTCTCCTTCCAGGATCAGGCCGGGTACTTGGCGCAACTCGTTGAAGGTTCCACTTGCAGACCAGGCTGCTGTCAGGGTGCCCAAGGCTGCCTGGCGAGGCGCTTCCAGGAATTCCCTGATGGGCTCCGGTTGGGGGCGTGAATGTTTGAGCAGCCCGGCTGCCTCCAGGAAGGCCTGCAGAGTCGAAGTCGGGGGGTGCGTTTCAGGTGGGATGAGGTTCAGCCGTAAGGCAGCCAGCAAAGTAGTGGCCTGGTCAAGGAGACTATCATCGCTTGGGATCATAACGGCCTTTTCAGCAAGCGATGCTGGACGGCCAAGGGGTTCTGCGGCAAGGACGGTATCCCTTTCAGGCAGCATACCGGCCTCGAGCAAAGCGTACAGGTCGTCAGGGATGTAGGCGTACTCCAGCGCTCCTTCAGGGGTATTGAAAAAAGCCCGGGCCAGCAGGGCGCGGTAGAACAATGCCTCAGCCGGAGAAGCGGGTGTCTTGTGGGGGCGTTCGCGGTCGCGCTTGCCGGGACCCATCTCTCGGATTTTACCGAACCGGCGAGTGAATTCGGCCCAAGGCATGCGACCGGACTTGGATTGCAAGTCTTGCAAAGCTTTTTTGGCCGGGGGGCTCAGAGAGTCGATGATCTCCGCCAACAGGTCAGGCGCCAGGAGAAAGCCGCATAGTTCTTTGGTGGCTGCATCGGTCTCCCGGGTCGATAGATCAAGCCCCCACATTTCAGCGATGATTTGCAGGTGTCCTGCGTCGAATTTTTGAAGGGATTGGAATAGGTCAGGCATGGCAGAGGAGACTCGCAGGTCCCCTACCATTTTACCCGCGAACGACCTGCAGCGCTTTTGGCAGGATCTTAAAATCCACCTTGCTCAATGTAGTGCCAAAGCCAGAGTAGATCTCCCCGTCCGCGTGGATGTAGAGCGGACTGTCCGAGACCAGCGAAAGTTTTTTGCAGACGCCCATCTTGACTTGTTTGAAACGCCCATGGGTTCCTTGCATGACCTCAGGCACCAGGCGTAACATCATGGCGCGGCTCACTTTTCCGATCGTGACGTAATGCAGCAGGCCGTCGTCGATTTTTGCATCTGGAGCGACCATGAACCCTCCGCCTTCTCGCGGGCCGTTGCACAGCGTAAGCATGATCGTATCTTGCTCCCAGTCCCCCGAATCCGATTGCACGATCATGTGTGCGGGATGGTGGTTGACGATGATGGTCTGGAGCACGGCCACCAGGTACATGAGGAAACCGCGCAGCAGAGGTAATTTATGTGAGCGGATGGTGACCACCGCGTCGAAACCAATTCCCAGCGTATTATCGAAGAATTCCTGGCGGCCGTTTTCATCAGTGATGCGGCCGATGTCTATCAAGGAGGGTGCTGCATGCAAGGCGTGCTTCATAGCCTGATCAGATTGAAGCGGGACGCCGATCGCATGCGCAAAATCATTCCCCGAACCAACCGGGACGATGCCTAGGATGGGGCGCTTGTTCTTGGGGAGTTGCATCAACCCGTTGACCACCTCATGTACTGTTCCATCTCCACCGATGGCAATAACCCGTTGGTAGCCTTGTTCGCCTGCCTGTCTGGCCAATTCGGTAGCGTGGGTCGGGTAGACAGTCCCACTCCAATCAGCCTGGCCGAATTCGGCGATGATCGGGCGCAAGTCGTTGGCCACGCGCCAGGCGTTGCCCATGTCTGCCACAGGATTCAAAATGAGCTTCACTTTTTGGGGCATGTTGGCTCCTCTACTTAGTTTACCCCCCATAAATTCAGAGGAGGTCCTGGGGAAACGAGTCGTTCTTTACGCAGACTTTTCAGAGGATTCGGAGACTTCAAGTGAGCCGGTCGCGGCTCTAGCGTTGACAAATTTCCCGCGCTGGTGTTTCTTTGCCGTATACAAAGCGGCATCAGCCGCGCGTAATAATTCAGAAGCTGTCTGGCCATGCAGGGGATACACGGCGATCCCGCCGGAGATTCCCAGGTTTAATTTGGCCTCATCCGGAGCGGTCACAAAGACATTCTTGATATTTTCCAGGATCTTGTCAGTGACCATTTTGGCAGCAGGCAAGTCGCTTTGGGACAGGATCAAGGTCAGTTCATCCCCCCCGTAGCGGGCGAGAAAGTCGCTGCCTCGCACTCCAAGCGCGATGGCGTTAAAAATGACTTTCAGCACTTGATCGCCAAAATCATGTCCGTAAGAATCGTTGACATTCTTGAACCCGTCCAGGTCCAGCATGATCACGGCGAATTTTGTGCCTGTGCGCCAGGCGTTCTTGATTTCCGAATCAAGCCTTTCATCAAGTGCGCGGCGGTTGGGCAACCCGGTAAGCGTGTCGCTGTATGCTTTCTCGCTGATGACCTGGTGCAAGCTGGCATTTGAGATGGCGACGGCTGCGTGGTCTGCCAGCATACCAAGTAATCTCAGCTCCGAAAGATTGAACCCCCCAACCTTATCCCGCGAGACGTTCATCACGCCTACGACTTTATCGCCCATTTTGAGAGGGATGCCAATGATCGAACCATCCCACTCTGGTGGCGCATCCTCGTAAATGGGATGGTTTTTCATGTCTTCGACAATAATCGTGTCCCCGGTCCGGATGACAGAGTTGGTCAGGCCGTTCTTACGGGGTTCAGCAAGCAGCTTATTGCGATTGCCATTGGCATCCAGGGAAGCGCCAAATTCAAGATCTCCATTCACATGTAGAAATATATGGGCTGCGCGTGTGTTACCGACCAGGCGCATGGCCTCGCGCACGACCGCGTTCAGGACCGTAGGTAAATCCAGAATAGATGTAAGGTTAATACTGAGTGTCCTGAGCGCGTCCAGTTCGTCCGCTTGCTGTTTGAGTAACGAAAGCATGGCATGCGAGGAGACCAGGTTTGCTGACAGCATGTGCGCTTCGGACTCTATTTCTTTGTCAGGGGAAAATTTTTCGATGGATGTGATCAGCAAGTCCAGCAATTTGAGCAATTCCTCTTTTTCCGCAGGTGAAAGCCCCCCTTGATCGAGTGATCTACGGGATTCAGCCAGAATTGCAAGCCTAACATTCTTATCCGCCATAAGGATAGACGATTTGCAGGTAGTTGGAATGGTCAGACAACCGCCCTGTGTCGTCGCAGCCATGAGAATTCACTAGTAAGATTATACGATATTTCCGAAGAAAAATCAGATTGTGTTAAAATCACTTCCGATTCTATTGTTTGGGAGGCAGATGTGCCTGAGAAACCAAAAATGGTACCCCGGTCCACTCCGCTGGATCCCCGAAAACGGGCTATTGTGGTGGGCGCTTCGGGAGGGATTGGATCGGCGGTAGCCAAACGTTTGGCGCGCGAAGAGTATATTCTGGCGTTGTTGGACCGTGATGGCAAGGCTTTGGGGGAGGTGTGCGAGGAGATCAATCAGTTGTATGGAGAGGTCCGAGCCATTCCATATGAACACGACGTGACCGGCTTCGATCAGGTTCCCAGATTATTACGACGTGTCGTGGCGGACCTGGGAGGCTTGGATCTGTTCATCTATGTTGCTGGCGTGATCTATTTTCCGGCGCAGGACGAGTTCAACTTTGCCGAAGATCAAAAGATGGTGGACGTCAATCTGTTGGGGGCGATGTCCTGGCTGAGCGAGGTGGCACCGCTTTTCCAGGGAATGGGAGGCGGGCAGATCGTCGGTGTGTCCTCCGTGGCAGGCGACCGCGGGCGTGTTGGGAATCCCGGGTACAATACTTCCAAGGCGGGGTTAACGTGTTACCTGGAAGCCCTGCGCAATCGTTTATCTCGCCATGGGGTGAATGTAATCACAATCAAACCTGGCATGGTCAGGACGGAAATGCTCAATCTGCCTGGCGCGCCAAAACCGATGTTGGCAGTCACGGCCGAGCAAGCTGCTGACGGAATATGGAAAGCCATTCGCAAGCGGACACAGGTCGCATACATATCTGGCTTGTGGCGCGGGGTCATGCTGGTGTTGACCCACATTCCTTCGGTGATTTTCAGGCGGCTCAGCTTTTAGACTTTGGACATCAGGTTTTAGACCAATAAAGTCTAACGTCTAAGTTCTAAAGTCCCCAATAAAAACAATGAAAACTCTAAATAACACATTTACCACTCTGGAAAATTTCGGGCACTCGCTGAGCGCCCCTTCTTACTGTCTCAC
Source organism: uncultured Anaerolineaceae bacterium (assembly GCA_964621295.1). Lineage (GTDB taxonomy): Bacteria > Chloroflexota > Anaerolineae > Anaerolineales > Villigracilaceae > JAABUE01. The sequence continues at coordinate 11,417 of CAZULT010000086.1, forward strand.
GCCTAAGACATCCGAAGAGATTTACGAAGCCTTTCAGCTTGCCAAGAAGATGGGGCTCACCGTCACTTTGCGCGGAGCCGGTCGTAGTTATAACGATGTCGCCATGAATGGCGGGGGCATCGTGCTCGATCTGACGGGTATGAACCAAATCGTCGAATGGAATGCAGACGCCGGCATAATCCGGTGCGAGGCAGGCGTCACCTTGGAGCAATTGTGGCACAAAGTGCTGCCTGATGGATGGTGGCCACCGGTTGTCTCCGGTACCATGACAACGACGTTGGGGGGCTGCCTGGGTGTGAATATTCACGGCAAAAATAATTTTCGTATGGGTACCATCGGTGAGCATGTAACTGAGTTCACCGCTGTTTTGCCCACCGGTGCGGAAGTCACCTGCTTGCCCGGAAAGAACGGCGATCTGTTCTACAGTATAATCAGTGGGCTGGGTATGCTGGGGGTAATTACCACCGTTACATTGCAAATGAAGAAGATAGAGTCGGGCTTGCTTGAGGTGCACGCCTGGCCGACTCGTACACTGGTAGAGCAACTCAGCAGCCTGGAAGAAGGCGCGCCTAATTACGATTACATCGTTGGATGGCTGGATACGATCACCATCGGTCACGGGCAGGTCCACGCCGCCAACTACGTACACGACGATCCAGACCCGGCCAAATTACAATTGAGCTATCAGACTCTGCCGGACCGCCTGTTCGGAGTGATGCCTAAAAGATTGTTGCATTACTTTATGACACCCTTCTTCAATAACCTGGGCGCTTGGGGCATCAACACTGGCAAGTACGTTGCCAGCTTACGCCGTCACACCTTTCGCCAGAGCCATGCCGCTTTCCACTTTCTACTGGACTACGTACCGCTCTGGGAGCTCTCTTATGGTAGGGGCGGGTTGATCCAGTACCAGTCCTTCTTGCCAAAAGAGACCGCACAGCAAGCCTGGACCGAAATGCTTGCTACCGCTAAAAAGCGTGGCCTGCCTTCCTATCTGGGTGTGACCAAACGCCACCGACCAGACAAGTTCCTGCTTACCCATGCCGTGGACGGCTTCTCACTGGCGTTAGATTTCAAAGTGACTGATCATACCCGTGTTAAGATGAAAGATATGCTGCAGGAGTTCGACCAGATCGTGCTGGGGGCTGGCGGGCGTTTCTACTTTGCGAAGAACAGCGAAACCTCGTCTGATACTACTAGGGCCTTCCTGGGAGAGGCGACGGTGCAGAAATTCAAGAAATTAAAAAAACGAACCGATCCGGATGGGTTGCTGGAAAGTGATCTGTATCGCAGGATATTTGAGTAAATTCATAGAGTAGGTCACGCTTACAAAGTACCCGAAAAGGGCAAAGCGTGATCCACAGGGTTATTGGTATGGAATGTGTTGTCCAGGATCTGGGCTTGATCGACTATGAAACTGCATGGGAGATCCAGGAGACCTATGCGGTTGAGATCGCAGCAGGCGGGCGCCCACCCACGCTGCTCTTGCTGGAGCATCCACCTGTATACACCTTTGGGCGGCGCGGACAAGCCGAGAACCTTCTCTGGGACGAAACCCAACTAAAAGAAAAGGGTATTGCCACGCTTTGGGTGGACCGGGGCGGAGATGTCACCTATCACGGGCCAGGACAGTTGGTGGGTTATCCGTTGATTCCGCTTGGCCAGGTAAGTTCTGCGAATAAAATTCCCCAGGCTGACTACGTTGGTTACCTCCGCAAGCTGGAACAAACGCTCATTGTCGCGCTTGCAAGCTTGGGATTGGTGGCAGGCCAGCGCAAGGGATTGACCGGCGTGTGGGTGCAGGCAGACATCTGGTCGCGCTGTCCGCGCTGCAGGCCAGAAGATAAGCAGAAGCCAGCCAAGATTGCTGCCATCGGTGTCAAAGTTGATGTGTGTGGGATCTCTCGCCACGGTTTTGCGCTTAACGTGGACCCGGACATGACGTATTGGGATGGCATCATCGCTTGTGGGCTGGCGGAGGAACCGGTGGCTGCGCTGGCTGATCTGCTTTCACCTCTCCCTACGTTGGAAGGGGTAAAGCGGGAGATTGTCTCTGCCTTTGGCCAAGTCTTTGGTTACAAGATGGAATAAGCCCCCGTAAATTGAACTGAACCCCTAAAACAGGACACGGAATAAAAACACCTCTCGTATAATCGAT
>CAZULT010000087.1:0-13551 GCA_964621295.1 uncultured Anaerolineaceae bacterium
GTTTAGGCGCAAGTACGCTCTTCATTGGAAAGCGGTACGCACCTGCATCTCTTCAAGAGATCCCCTTCAGCATGTCATTGCCTGTACTGTGCGTACAGGCACACGTGCGAGCCCGCGGCCCCTTACGCTTCGATTCCCCCTACCTCCTTCGGGTATGCTTCGCGAGGGATCTGTGGCAGAGGTCAGTCAAGCTCATCGTCCCAATGCCCTTCGGGAGGATGAGCGATGCTTCGCGAGCGTTGGGATTGAGTGATAGCGCATGGACTACGCCCTCGCTCTCAAGCCTTGCCCTCGCTATGAAAATAGATTTAATAGGCGCTTATTTTGCTTTTAGACTCCAATTTAAGATTTTAACCCGTAACCAGGAGATCTCAGATTCCAGTTCTAAGCAGATTATCCCCTGAGAAAATGGTATTTCTAAGAATCTAAGACCGTCAGGCTTCTTAAATGCATAGATGACTTCCAAATGAATTACTATTCCCCTGAATATTCAAGTGTTTTTGTATGTTAATACAATAAAGACGCCTGCATAATTTGTATGTACCAATGAGTGTATAATCCTGAAAAAGAAACTCTTGGTACATTAGCTTTTGTCCCACTTTACTTTACAATGTACAGGAAAGATTTAGCAGCTATGATGGATGGTTGTACCTGTAGTATCCAAATTATTTTGAATTAGCTGGAAAATGGGGATATTAAGGAAATAAGAGAAAATTTTATTCATTGGAGGTTGTGGGTGTTCAAAATGATCAAACTGGCCTGGCGCAACATATGGCGCAATTGGCGCCGCACTGGAATTGCAACGATTGCCATTGTGCTGGGCCTGCTTTTGCTGGTCTTTATGGACGGATTATATGGTGGTTACGACGAGGCGGTATTTGCCAATGCAGTTCGCCTGTACGGCGGTAACCTGCAAATCCACGCCCCTGGCTTTCGCGATAGGGCTCATCACCTGCCGCTGCTGCCATTGGAAGACGCAGACCATGTCGTGCATAGTGCCATGGCAAATCCCGAGGTGCTACTGGCATCCAAACGCATCCGCACTAGCGGGTTGATAAAAGAACGTGGTGAAATATTTCCGGTGACAATCACCGGCCTGGAGCCCTCGGTTGAAGCGCCGATCAGCCTGATTGCCGAGAATATCGTCACGGGCCGATTTCTGGAAGATGCTGACAAAGATATGATTCTGATCGGAGTGGGAATGGCCGAAGAGTTGCAGGTGGGAATTGGTGACCGTATTACGCTGGCTGGCAAGCGTAAAAATGAATCCATTCGCCAACGCACGATGACCATCATCGGTCTGTTCAGCCTGGGTCTGCCGGATGCCGAAAAGAGTCAGGTCTTTATCAGCCTGGACGAAGCTGGTAGTTTGTTCAACCTGCGGGATCAGGCCACTGAGGTGGCCATCGCTCTGAACACCGTGGGGATCGAAGATCAGGTGATCGCTGAGCTCGTGCCGGTTTTGCCGGGGTATGAAGTTGATTCTTGGTTAACGCTCAACCCTGAATTTTCTCAGGTGATGGACCTGAGTGTCGCGGCAACAGCTTTCTTCGGTTTCATTGTAGTTGCAATGGCCTGTATCGGTATCCTGAACATCATGCTGATGGCCGTTTACGAACGCACGCGCGAAATGGGCGTTCTGGAAGCGCTGGGGATGAAAGGCCGCCAGGTTATGGGATTGTTCCTGCTGGAGGGTGCCATGATCGGTGCTGTGGGCGCGGTGCTGGGCTGCACTCTGGGTTGGCTGGCGATGCTGGCCTTCAACAAATCTGGTGGCTATGATATGTCCTCCTTCACGAGCGCTGGCGAAATCTACGCCCTGATGGGCGATGCGTTTTATACCACCATCGACCCGATCAGCATCATCCAGATGGGGCTGATCCTCGTAGTAATGGCTGTTCTGGCTTCCTTGATCCCGGCCTGGCAGGCATCGCGTAAAGAACCGGCCGAGTCGCTGCATCACATTTAACGATATTCGTTTATTCCAGAACAACGACGGAGACAATTTTATGGCACTGAATAAATTATGGGTGATCGCTTTCCGAGGGCTGGGTCGCAATAGACGCCGTACCGGGTTGACCCTGTTGGCGGTGACATTGGGCCTGACCGTGATGATCATGATGGCCGGTTTTGTTGCCGGTATATTTGATAGTATGATCTCTTACAGCATTTTGCTGCAAAGTGGTCATGTGCAGATCAGGTCAGAAAACTTCAAGGTGGAAAAACCATCTTTGAAATGGGAAGACCTGATGGAAGTCAACGGTGAGCTGCTGGACAACGCGGCTGGGACGGAGGGCGTAACAGCCGTGGCGCCCGTTTTGTGGGCCAGTGGATTCGTGAACACACCCGAAGAAATGGTCAATGTGAGCGTGACCGGTATCGATCCGAGATCGAGCTTTTACGATCCGATTCGCGAGGGCATCCTTGCAGGTCAATACCTGGATGTGGATGACCGCGATGGAGTATTGATCGGTGATAAGCTGGCCAGGGAACTGGGGCTCGGGGCGGGCTCGAAGATCAGCCTGCTGGTCAACACCTCCGACGGCGAGACGGACGAAGATATTTTCACTGTACGAGGCCTTTTTTCCACCGGAGTAGTGAGTTACGATGCAAGAACGATTTTTATGCCATTGTCGAAAGCGCAGGCCATCGCCAATACCGGTGAACGTATCAGTGCAGTCATATTGTTGACCCGAGACACAGAGTCGGCAGATACGGTCGCAGTTTCGCTGCGCGGACCGAACCGAAGTGTGGTGACCTGGAAGGATATGAACGCGCTGATCCTGAACGCCATTGAACAGGCTAATTATTTTTACTTCATCATCTATGGCATCGTTATCCTGATCGTGGCAGTGCTCATCGCCAACACGTTGTTGATGAGTGTATTCGAACGTACACGGGAACTGGGCATTCTTGCCTCACTGGGAATGAAAGGGCACCAGATTACGACCATGGTTTTGATGGAAGCAGGCACCCTGGCACTGATAGGCGTCATCGGGGGCCTCATCCTTGGCTCACTGGTTGTGTGGTATCTATCCTTCAATGGGCTCTATATCGGCGACGATATCGCCAGCATGGTGCAGGGATTTGCCTATCCAAGCACTTTCTACGCCAAGATTGCTCCTGTAGATTTCCTCGCGCTGTCCCTGGCGATGCTGGGGATTGTGCTGTTGGCCGCACTTTATCCGGCGATCTTCGCTGCCAGGCTGGAGCCGGTTGAAGCGCTAGCGTACGAATGAATCAGAAGGTAACGCCACTATTACTTGACGATTTCCCAGGTCTCAATTAGATCCCTGATCAGGTAACCCTGTCGTACCATAGTTTCCCCGAAAATTTTTGGTAAAAAGTAGTTCGAAACGGGTCCACTACGGGTGACTTCAGAAAAGGCACCTCCAAGGTGCCTTTTCTATTCAGATTCAAGCGATATCTCTGGCTAAACTTGCGATCTGCAGGTCAAGAGCTCGACACGGATTAGATGGACGAGAACCTCATCGGTGGTGCGAGCCCAATACCCACACAGGTATAATTCTATCCTGTACCGGATCAACCAGGTGGAGAGCAATTCTTCACACTGCTGCGGCCTGAGCAGCGGAATAGCTGGAGGAGTTGCCCAATACCCCAAGGTTGAGTTCGGAATGATCTGTATAAATTTAACAATTTCAATCCAGTTCTGTACAATCACATAACGGTTCAAACAGCTTCAGAGGATGTGGGGTAGAACAGCGAATTCCAGAGATCCTGGCCTGCGCCGGTCGTTTGAATTGGTCGTTCGCGCAGACGCCCCTGGTCATATGCGGGCAAAATAAAGACGGGCGGAAGTTCCATCCGCCCGTCTTGCTGAATCGACGAAGGTCGCCTTTTGAGGCTTACGGGTAGCCGCCGGCTCCTCCTTGTTCAAAGTCAAGGTCCTCCTGCTGGGCAACCTGGCATCCCATCGGTTCGCTGCCCGTGGCTTCGAAGTTCGCCGGCACGCGACAGGTATTGTCAAAGGCTGCCAGTTCCTTCACAGGATAGTACTCGCTGCCCCGGTTCGCCGAGCCGGCCCGCTCCTCAGTGAAGGTGTCGTTGAAGTAAAACTTGGTCGGATCGAGTGGGTTGGCAGAGGCCAAGGGGTTCCACATCCACTTTGGAAAGTCGCGCAGCGTCTCCTGCTTGAAGGCGATCTCCACGATCGCATTGTCTTTGCTCGCTCGCGCCCAAACTGCGTCGGGATCATCGCCCTGGCCGGAATCGAAGACGATCGTTTCATAGCCGTTGCCGGTGTAGATGTCATCCGGTCGTGAGCTGACGCCCCCGATATCGCCGTTGTTATCTACGTAGGCCGTCACGCCATCTGTGGTCCAATCCGGACCCAGCGGCCCATTTGCCAGGAGCAGGATCTCGGTTTTGCCATCTATATTGAGATCGAATTCGACGCCGTAGATGCCGCTCATTTCGCCGGTTTGCGGATCAACGCCTGCCAGCTTGATTTGCACGTAGTACCAGGTGTCATCCTTGGTCATGCTCATGCCCACGATATCGATGTGAGGTAAGTATTCCATGTCATTGGCGGTAAACGGGCGCTCGAAACGGTTGATCCTGAACTCATCCCCGTTCCGCGCACTCTTCTCAGTGAAGGTTTCAGACTCCTCGTTATCATGCGCATTGGCAATCGCTTCGACTCCCGCCTCCGGATGGGTGAGGTGCTGGATCACGACCGGGCTGGGCTCGGGAGGAAAAGTGGGAGGAGGAGGGGTGTCCGTAGCCTGTGCAGATGGAAAGCCGCAGGTTGCTGTGAAAATTACGATGATTCCCAGTGAAATAAATAACTTTACACGAGTTCTGTACATAAGCTTATATCCTTTCTCCCTTTGGGAAATAAACGGCCTTGCAACTTTGAAAGTTCAAATTAAGCCTATTTTAATCTTCTATACTCAATTTGTACTATGATACATACCATATGTCAAGCTTTATCCCTTAAAATGTTAAACATACCGATGACCTATTTAGCACGCATCCTCCTTGTGATCCCGCTGATCTTGAGTAGCGCCTGCACGGCTTCACCGGAAGGCGGCGAGCGGGGACAGATCGTGCCTGCAAAGATAGTCCTGGACGATATCGGGAACCCCTCCATACCGTCCATTTCCATACCCGCCTCGGTCTCTGCCCTGCTGCGATTTGTAGAACTTGACCAGGGTGGGACCATCTACGCCAGTATAGATGCGGCCACCGGCCTGCCCACGGCAAGCGTGCGGGTTGAAACGAGTGACAGCCGCCTGCCGGTGGGTCTGGAGGCAGATGGACTGCTGGTGGCAATCCACGCGGACAAGAGCGGCAAGGCTCCCAATCAAATCAAGTTGGATTGGACCCCCTGGCATGGAAACGGTCGCTATATCTTGAATCTCCAGTTGCTCGACTGGCAGAACAGCAATATCCCCAGTTCTCGAGTACTTACAGTTAACGTAGCCGGAATCGCGGAAAATGTACCAGCCATGAAATCGAGGTTCATCGCGCTGTACCGGGACCATTTCGGGCTCAACCTGACGGACCCCGTCTTTGCCCGCTATAATGCGCCCGATGGTGTCACTACCGAGGCGTCCCGCTGGGTCAGCGCCGCATACATTGAAAACCGCCTGTACGAGATCAGCATCCTTGACAATGGCGTGATCACCAGCACATCCTATACCGTCAACTCAGACGAAGGCGGAGGGTTCTGCCGTCCCTCTGGCACGATCCGCATGCTGGTGGTGCTGGTCGACTACGGTAACACCGGCCTTGATCTTGCAGATGCAGAAGACACTCTTCGAGCTGGGCTGGAAGAGGCCCGGGCGCGTTGGGTTGATTACTCAAGCAAGATCGGCCTGCCAGAGACGATCCTGGACGTGGAGATTACGACTTTCGCTTATGGCGCTCCACCACAGGCCGGTCGCTATATCACTCCTGATGAGATTCGCTCTGCCAGCGGCCTGGATACGGCAGATTTTGACATCTTAACTCAAATTGATCTCGATAAAGAAAATACCACGACCGGTCAGTACAATGGCCAGGGTGTATCGCTCGGCGATGGCTGCCGTCCATCCGGCTCCCGCCGCACGAATATCGCCTTCAATGTCAGGGATCGAAATTCGCTGGAAAACGCCATGCCGGGCTCGGTCTTTGAACACGAGCTCACCCATAGCATGGGCTGGATGCACTGGTGGCCTAACCAGTACGGCGACGGCCTTTCGTGGGTGCGCAGCAGCGAGGGCTGGGAACCATACCTGATGTTCGGCTGGACGGATGTGGACGGCGACGGTGTCATCGAGATCCTGGATGCGACACCCTATGGCCTGATCCACTAGACGCTGCACGCCCCGAAGCTTTCCCTTTCCCACGTGCCCGTGCGCTCCACCTCGCTCAATCGTACTTATTCGTAACCCCCCAGTATCCGCTTAGCGATCTTCTCCCAGGCGTAGTCGCGGGTTTATCCTGCCCCGCGTCGGCCCGGAGGCGCGTGCAGATCCGTATCGGTGAGCAGCGGAGGAACCATTGGCATACATGAATGCGGATGCCCTGCAGCTTCCGCTGGCTCTGGCCAGTTTTATGTGCAAACTCGGGAACGCCATGCCCCACTTGCCTTGAGCGAGCCCTGCAGACTGGAAAATCGCGTCCTCAACGAAGCTGCCGGTCGATCCTGTTAGTGGGGGCAGAATCCGAATGCTCAATGTGCACTTGAAGAGTTCCCATCGGTTTCGTTCAAATAAACGCGAAAGGAGCCAAACGAATGTTCCGGCAGGGTCGCCGCATAGTCGGAACTTTCACCCTCGGAGATGATCGCGCAGGGTGTAAAGGCGGGGTCTTGAAAGACGCTGGTCTCATTCTGGACATCAATATGTTGAATCTCGCCTTCGAAACCTTTTTCCCGCAGCAGGACCCACAGCGGATATTCAAAGGCAAGCGAGCTAATTTGAAGCCCGACGCGGTCACAGGCCGTCCGGGAGATCAGCTCCGTCATGGAGTTATAGTCGGGGTAAAAGGCCTTCGTGTATTGAAAATACTGCTCGTCTCGGGATGGGATCGAACCGGAAACCAGGCCAGAGAGCGGGCGCATCTGGTTGTTGTAGATCCAGAGGGTGGACAGCATCACAGCCAATAAGGCTGCAATGATGGCCAGATTCGGCCGGCGGACGCGGCTCAGCGTGAGGGCGACGATCGGGGTCCATAAGACGAAAAGCGGCAGTTGAAGGTGACTGCCCCAGATTTGCCAGCGCAGGGTCAAGTTCAAGAGTAAGAATCCCGAGACCAGAGCTAAAGCAAACCATCGAGTGAGGCGGTTATCTGAACCCGAGAATGGAAGGGCGAGGCAGACGGTAAAGATGAGCAGCGCGTGCAGGGCATTGCCGCTGTAGTGCTCGTCGTAGATGCAGCCCGGAGATCGATCAAAAACATCAGCGAAGCCCCAGGTCGTTCCAGTGTCCGTTGGGCTCAGTCCAGTCAGGGTATGCAGGCGCTCAAAGCCGGTTAATAGCCACCGGCCCGGCTGATTCAGGATCGCCAGCGGAGGCTTGCAATCCACCGGCACGTGCATGGCCACGTTTCGAATAGTATTGGACGCGAACACGGCCGGCGACATGAAATCATTGCGGACCCTTGCGTGAATACCTGCCGGGTCACTGTAGAATCCCCAATTTCGGCCGAAATGACCCACATTCAAGGCAAGCGCCAGAAGCAGTGCAAAGCCGCCCCGAACAAACCCCACACGAAAGCCGCCATTTTTCATGACCAGCACACCGATCCAGAGACAGAGCGGAAGAGCGTAGACGAAGCTGGTTGCCTTCGTTAGGAGAGCGAGACCCAAGGAGATGCCTGTTCCGGCTGCCCAGAGCCAGGAATCAGGCTGCCTGCCCCAGCGCAATCCGAACCAGACCAAGGCTACCAGCCAGGCGGCTAATACAAGATCGTTTCTGGCTGTGGTCGCTTGCAGCACACCCATGGGGATTCCGGCGCAAAGCAGGGCTGCCGCGATCTGCGTATCTCGCTGCGCCCCGAGTTCACTGGCGATCGCCGATACTCCGATGAGAGTGAAGAAAAAAGCACTCCACTGGACAAGGTTTACATATCGGTCACCGCCCGTTAGAGCGATTTGGTGCAGGAAGATGTACTCAGTGAACGGAGGAAAATAGACCTCACGCACGTTACTGGTGGCGAAATTCGCCAGTGAACCGTTCTGAAACCAGTGCATTACCCGCGACAACTGATACGTCATGGATTCGTAGGTGTTGGGCGCGTAAGCAAGCGCCACGACGCCCAGCAGAACTACCTGAACCCCCAAAATTGCAAGCATCACCCATAACCAGCGGTCCTCCTCGTTCATCCACCGATATATCTCTTTGCGCGCCCTCACAAGACTCCGCAGCCTGAGCCTCGCTCGGTAGAAAAGCCACAAAAGCACACCTATGAGAAGGACAAGAACAATCTCCCAGGCGAGTGCCAGGCTAAAAGGTTCCAGCTTTTGATTTAGATTTAGCAATTCGGTTAGAACCACCAGCACGCTTCCCCACGCCAGGCTGGTCATCATCATGGATGTGCGCCAACCCCATGGCTGCTGGCGAAGGTGAGACAATAACTCGAAAACCATGAAAAGAACAAGAGCCGGAGCGAGTAGAAGAAACATGGTGGCAGTTATGCTCCTCGATCGAATGGCCTGGGGTCCGGATGCAGAGACAGAAGCCCTCGGGCTAGGTGTGATATGCGAGCGAGATGCATTCTACCACTCATCACAATGCCCCTTTGTTCAGCAGGCTGCTGATCAGCATCATTAGGACGACGACAGCGAACAAGATGCGGTACTGATTCCGCAGATGCCGCACGCTGTCCCGCGCTAACCCGGCTCGATAGGCCTGCATTGCGAGTGCCGCGTAAAGAAGATAAAGGATCGAGGAGTACTTGATGACACCAGGAAAGAACCCCTCTTCGATAAGCCAATACAGGAGCAGGAATGAAAAACCGAACAAAATGGAGGCAAAGATAAAAACAGCCTTCCGCCCGAATCGAACGGCGTTGGTCTTGCACCGGGAAAGCCGGTCCTGCTCGTAATCTTCCACTTCGTGGACCAGATGACCTGCGGTAATCAGGAGCGCCGGGTAACAGGCGACCAGCAGGCTGCGCGGATCGGCGGGGGCGAAGGTCAGCGCCCCAAGCAGAAAGGCAAGCAGCGTGCCGCCAAAATGCAGCAAGGATGAAACGACCGGGATGCTCTTGCCCCGCACGCCTCGCAACGGAACAGAATACACCAGACCGCAAACGAGGGCGAGGAGTGCTATCACCACATGCAGCCCGGAGAGAGCTGCGAAGATAAAGATTCCGCCAGCCGCCAACGAACCGGCAAGGACCAGCATATTGTTTGGATCGATCCCCCTCTCTAAAAAAGTGTCCTTTCGCTTCAGGCTGTTTTGCGAATCCAGATTTATATCCGCCCAGTCGTTCACGGCGAAGATGGAAGCCATCACAAGGAAACTACCCAGCCCCGCAAGCAGGGTGGGTGCTGCATAGCGAAAGGAGATGCCTGGCAGGAACACCGCCAGACCCATCAGGCTGGGGGTCTGAAAAATGAACGCTTCCTGATAACGAATGGATGAGAATATGGATTTCAGATTAGTTGGCACTTGAAATCATATTGTTCCTTCCTTTGGGCCTCCCCTTGCTCTTTCATACGGAGAATCTTTGATTCCTATCTCCAGGACAACTTTTCCCTATTGTCAATTCAACCAACTCACCAAGATTAATAAAAGGGTGAACGTCCCCTGGTCACTTTCCTTCTCCTTGTATATCTCCGATCCATTCAAGCATCCCATCCGCCCTGGCTGTGAAAAGGGTGTCACCCTTCATCCCTACCAACAATTCGCAGCGGATTGGACTGTTAACTGGTTTCGGATCTAAATCATGAAAGATTTCATAGATTTCATAGTGCGCCAAAGGAACGCAATTGGCATGAACAGTACCGTTCTCAAACTCTATGGTAATTTCCCAGTCCTGTCTCGAGACCTTGGTTACTCTTCGGTGGTCATTTCCTAGAGCAACGATACCGTCCGTATAGTCATCATATGCAAGCGCAATTATATCGACAGTGTCTCCATCCACTGCCAGGAAGGTTTCGCCAGCCCAAGATCTAATCTTCGATGCATCAGCGGAAAGCTCTTCGTCTAATAGGAAACAATAGGGCTTCTCTCCAGGTAGCGTAGCTGTACACTTCGTGATAACGTCGGTTCCTTTAAAGGTTTCTAAAAACGGATCGCCTTCCGCGCCGGCACGATTCCAATCAAAGATAAGTTTTCTTTCTTCAATGCGGATGTCTAGAACGTCTCCATACGAGAGGCGATCTGCAGTCGATGTGACATGTTTGATGTCGTTGAATAAGAGGTAGGTGTTAAATACCTCGTGATATAGATTAAAGCGACCTGCCGACCCACCGGCTCCAGTCTGAATTAGGTAAACGCCATAATCGGTCAATGCACCTGTTTGATCATAAAGCTGAAAAAAACGGAAATTCCAACTTATCCGGGAAACTTGAGTTCTCGAATTTGTAACGGAAAGTACAGCCTGGCTATCCTCCCCCACCAGGAGTGTGGATCCCAAACCAAGGCCCAATAATGCGGAACTGATGATCGTGGATACCAGGACAAGCCTGGGAAGCATGACACGGTGGCGGCCAAAGGCCGAATGAAAGCGCTCTGCTACTGGAAACAGGGGGATCAGGTAGGTGAGAGTTGCACATCCAAAAACAACGACAAGACCGTATTGCTTATAGAGATAAGAAAACAACCACAATGTATATTGGTAATACAGCAGATAAATTATTGAAAGAGATACAAGTACGGATGCCAGAGCCCTCAGCCAATCAGCGCTGGAGTGGCGGATCAGCAGCCGAGTGTAGAAAACGATCAGAACCGGGATCACAGCAATCATCCCCGCAGGCAAGAAATTGTCGTCAACCATGAAGGTAGGTATATGACGAAACCACTCAATAGTTTGCGTTGGGGGACTTTTAGTTATGAGGCTGATGATCGTCACCGCGGGGTATACGATCCACACCAGTACAGATTCCCGAAGCACAGCACCGGCAATCACGGGTCTGGAAAATACCTTCCCTAGCACAAAGCCTGCCATCGCAGGGATCAGGAGATACAGTGTGAAAAGGTAAACAGTGGTATTGAATAAGGTAAAGATCCAGATACCGAACTCACGATAGAGTGGGAACCACCAGAAGTAATCCAAAATGCCCCGCGTTAAGGCAAAGCCAAGCAGCCACGCATAGGCACGCCCGGCGGTGTTGATTTGGAACAAAGCCTTCATGTGCCTGTTGTCCTTTCATGAAGGCGCCGCCTGATAAAGTACACGAGCCCAAGCAGCGCAGTCAGCGCAAGGTACGTGCCATTTCCCCACTGAAGAAACCAGGTGGGACTGTCTGCCAGGTAATCCTGCGGGTACCAGAGCAAAAGTCCGAATGTGCTGTTGAAGAGTGTGTTGAACGTGGTAAAGATTACATACACTGGTATAAAGATAACCAGGAAAGTTGTCAGCGACGCAAGGATGACGGCGGACCAGCGGATCTCCAGCCGCTGTCTGAGCACCTTGGCAACGACGTAAGCAGTGATCCACCAACCGAAGATGATGCCCGGCGTCATATATATGTCATTTGTATACCACTTCGTCCTAACAACATGAGTGCCAATTATATAAGACCAGGGCATGCCTAAGCGGTGACCCAGCCAATCTAAAAAGGGGACGATCAAATGGAGAATCTGCAAGTGAAATGAGAGAGCAAAAATAGTCTCTACACGAACGCGCCGGTAGCCCAGGAGGTGGAGCTGCCAGTGCAGAAGCGCAGCCGCAAATAAGAAAAGGTGCACTGGACCACTAAACATTGCCCAGAGAATGTCAAGGTGGAAGCTATAGAAACCTGGAAGGACATCCAAACCTACAGAGAGTGCATTCCTGAGCAACCCAATCGTACCGCAAATGACAATGAGGGCTGCCAGGCCGGCTGGAAGCGAGAGGAACGAATCGTCATTCTGCATGTTCAGCATCTCGCGAATCAGCGAGGTGTAGCCTTTTAAAATCTTCTTCACAGACTTCCTCCGAAAACCAAGGTATTTAAGAAGAACAACAAACCAAGAACAGCGATCAGGATCAAGATAGAGCGATAGAGACGTTTGCGGGGCAGGTGGAGCAAAAGGAAGACAACGATCAGTGAGCCTGTCGCGCCGGAAAGCGCGATGAGCAGGACGGTAATAGGGAGGCCGAGATCCGACAGCAACACCAGAGCAATCGAGGCGATCAGGCCGGTCAGGGAAACCCCGAGCAGACGGCGCTGCCCGAGCAAAGCCAGCCAGTTTTTGCTCCCATGGAGCCGGTCGCCCACTACATCCTCAATATCTTTGAGGGGAACGATGCTCAGGCAAAAGAGAAAGATGTAACTCAGTAAAGCAGCATGGACAGAATCCATTGTATCCAGCCGAGAGGTGAGGCCGATTGCAACCGATGTTGTATACGCGATGGCAATCGAAATCGCTGCCGGGATGGTTTTCGTCTTCAAGCGCAGCGGCGGCCTGGAGTAGGCCCATCCTAGCAGCGGTAACAGCAGAAAGAGGGCCAGGTTGATCATGTCTGTCTGGACGATAAATGGATAGGCTACCGATAGCGCGAGAATGAGTGTTACATAGCGCTGTGCGATTCTGAGAGGCAGTTTACCTGCCGGAATCGGCCGCTGGGGCTTATTAACCAGGTCGACGTGACGGTCTTCGATCGAATTCAAACTATAAATGTAGTTGAAGGATATCAGGCTAATTCCCAGACCGACAGGCAGATCGGCCATACGAACGCCTCCGCTGAACACAAGACCTGCTATGTAGGCCCCAAAGGAAATAACCGCCACATCCAGCCGGTATAGTTGCAGCAGCGCTGGAATTATCTCTTTGGTTTGAGGATTCGCCATACGCACCACGTGGAGAGAATTATGAGATGCACTTGCCTCACTACGGTAGCTCAACTTGTAGCGCATACGATTCGTAATAGTCAGGTCAAGGGTTCGAATTCCTTCTGTGGCTCAAGAAACCATACTGCGAAGGAGCGATGACCTGGATAGGCAATCTGCTTTCCCGCACTCTTCATTCTATAACAATGGGCCCATTATATCGGGTAAAAAGGAGAAATCAAGGTGACTTTTGCTTCACACCAAAGGTAAAGAAACCCCTTTAAAATGTTGTCATTGTATGGGCGATCTGTCTTGTTGTTACAAGGGTTTGCATTGACTCAGGTGGGTTGCAATTTCAGAATAATTATTTACGTCAGTTTGGGAAAAGAAAAGTTGTGTCATTCTCTCGAAGAGTATGGGACTGTATAAGTCCTATAAGGGTCAAAAACCCTAGCGCGAAGCTTGGGGCGACCCTGCGCTCAAGTAGTTGGCCTGTAATCCTGGCAACGCGGGTTCGAGATTGATCCCATCCACAAGAAAAGTTTGGCAAGTATATTGTAAGGTTCCGCAATGTACACTTTAAAATGTCACACCTGGGATTTCAAGGGCGGGCGCATCCC
>CAZULT010000088.1:0-13313 GCA_964621295.1 uncultured Anaerolineaceae bacterium
TGTTTCATCTCCATAGTTTCTCATGGAGTGTGACATTCTAAAGTTTAATTCTTCGTCGACTTTCAATTTCCCGCAACAGGCATTATAATTTCGCCGCATCCACGTAGGGATTGCTACCGATTCACCCCAGGGGACGTGGCGGAATTGGCAGACGCGCATGACTTAGGATCATGTGCCGCAAGGCGTGAGGGTTCAAATCCCTCCGTCCCCACAGCCCAATCAAACCTAAGGATCCCGTACTGCATTGCGGAGGCAAAACTTGAAAATTGAGAAGAAACTGCTAGAAGATCACCAGATGCAACTTACTGTTGAAGTCGAGTCGGAACGTATGGAAGCCAGCAAGCGGCGCGCGGCCAGGCAACTCGCGAAACGCGGTAAAATTCCGGGGTTTCGCCCGGGAAAGGCGCCGTATGATGTTGTCGTTCGACAATATGGTGAAGAGGCCGTTGTCGAACAAGCCATGGACATGCTGGTGGACGAGGTTTACCCAAAGCTACTCGAAGAAGCAGAATTGAAGCCAGCAGCTGCAGGTAGTTTGGAAAAAATCGAAGAGCTCGATCCACCAAAATTGATCTTTCGAGTGCCACTAGCACCAGAGATCGAATTAGGTGATTATCAAAAGATCAGGGTACCTTACAAATGGACCGCACCCGGTGAGAAAGAACTGAATGAAGCATTGGAAGAAGTGCAGCAGATGTACGCAACGACCGAAAGCGTCGAGCGCGCAATCGAATTCGGCGATTATATTCTTGTCGACGTGAACGGTGAAAGGGAGACACCTAAGGAAGAAGAGGATCGTGTTGCCGCGCTCAGCCGCAGTGGCTACGCGCTGGTTGTGCGAAAGGAGGCCAAAGAGGATGAATGGCCTTACACTGGTTTTTCAAAGGAACTGGTCGGCCTTTCAAATGGGGAGAGCAAGACCATCACTCACAAATATCCCAAAACAGAAAGCGATGAATCGCTCAAAGGCGAAACCATCCATTATAAGGTTGAGGTTAAGTCTGTCCGTGCCATGACCTTACCTGAACTGGACGATGAGCTCGCCAAAATGACCGGCCAGCACGATACACTCGAGCAGCTCAAAGAGGTGCTTGCCAAGGACCTTGAAGCTCGCTCGAAATCCCAATTCGATGATGAATATTATCTGAAGTTGATCGATAAGATTAAAGAAGGGGCTACGCTAAAGTACCCCCCACAAATGATCGACCATGAAGCCGAACACGTGGTAGAAAATTTGCGCCAGCGCCTTTCGCAACAAGGGCTGGACCTGGATACGTACTTTAAGATGAGACAGACGGACCTGGTAAAATTTATGGAAGAAGAAGCCAGACCGGTCGCGATAAAACGGCTCGAACAATCGCTTATCCTGGATCAGCTCGCTCGAGATGAAAAGATCGAAGTCGACGATACCTCCCTGCAATCAGAATTCGGACAGACTCTAAACGAATTGAAGTATCAAGGCCTGGACCTTGGAAAGGTTCAGGGAGGAAAGCGTGGCCAACAGCAGCTTGCAGAAGCGGTGGCGATGGAATCGGCGAATCGCCTGATCACGAGGCGCACATTAGAGCGCCTGAAAGCGATTGCCACTGGAGAGTACAAACAGGAAGAGCCAACAACCAAATCTGAGAAACCCGCAAAAAGCAAAGCCGCTCCAAAGCGTGCGTCAAAATCCGGCCCGGCGCGAAAAAAAGAGACGAAGGCTTCAACAAAAAAGGCTGAAGCCAAACCGGCTAAAACCACCGACAAGAAATCGTCGGCGAAGTGAACGAAAGGATGTATGCATTTAGCCCCCGCTAGATTTCATTGGAATTATTAATAAGATTCCAACATTACCAGTGTATTATTCCCGTATGATCTTTTAAGGAGACGAACCAATGCTACCTAATATTAAGAATATTGCACCGATGGTAATCGAATCATCGAATTACGGGGAACGCGCTTATGATGTCTTCACCCGCCTTTTAAAGGAACGGATCATCTTTGTGGGTACCCCGATTGACGACCAGATCGCCAATGTCATTGTGGCGCAACTGTTGTTCTTGAATCATGAAGATCCTGAGCGTGAGATTCAGATGTACGTCAACTCACCCGGCGGGGTGATCTATGCCGGCTTGGCGATCTACGATACCATGCAAATGATCTCAAACCCGATCAGCACCGTTGCGGTTGGCGTTACAGCTTCCTTTGGAACTGTCCTCCTTACCGCCGGCACAAAGGGTCGACGATACGCCCTTCCGAACGCTACGATCCACATGCACCAACCACTGGGTGGTGCGCAAGGCCAGGCCACCGATATCGAAATTCAGGCCAAGCAAATCCTGCGCTTGAAAGAACTTCTGACATCCATCATGGCCAAGCATACCGGTAAAACGGTTGAAGAGATTGAACACGATTCTGATCGGGATTTCTACCTTGACGCTAAAGATGCAGTGAAATATGGTCTGGTGGACCAGGTATTGGAAGGCTCACCAAAAGTATGATAGGCTGAGAAATGAAGAAGCGGCAATGCCTGCAGCCGATGCTGCAGGCATTGTTTTTGGTAAGAGTATAATTTGGCTGCGAGACAGGAAACAAGGAGAGGCACTATTCACATGCTGCCAACATCGACAAAAGCCCTTATCCTAGATATGGATGGCGTGCTCTGGCGTGACAAACAACCGGTTGGCGACCTACCAGAAATCTTTACTCGTATCCGTGCACGAGGGTTGAAGTTTTCGTTCGGCACCAATAATTCAACCAAGACCATAGGGGAATTCCTGCAAACCATGTCAAATTTCGGCGTCGAGTTGGAATCATGGCAAATCATCTCTTCTTCCCTGGCGACGGCCGAGGAGCTTAAGCGGACTTTTCCAAATGGCGGACCGGTCTTCCTGATCGGCGAAAACGGAATCGAACAAGCCTTAATCGATTCAGGTTTTCAACCGCTGCTGGACCCTCAAGAGGACACGCGACCAGTCGCAGTAGTGGTGGGGTTTGATCGGCTTTGCACCTACGCTAAGCTTCGACGCGCTACGCTTCTTATCCGTGCCGGTGTCCCCTTTTACGGTACGAATCCTGATAAAACCTTTCCAGCGCCTACAGGGCTGGTGCCTGGAGCTGGCTCGCTCCTGGCAGCCATCAGTGCAGCTACAGATGTACAGCCGAAAGTAGTTGGCAAGCCTTCGCCAGAATTGTTCCGCCTTGCTCTGGAAAGAATGGGCTCAACCCCTGAAGTCACACTGGTTGTGGGCGACCGCCTGGAGACTGATATCGCCGCAGGTCAGGCTGCCGGCTGCAAGACCGCACTGGTGTTGACCGGCGTGGCGACCCGGGAGCAAGCGGAGATGTGGAATCCGAAAATAGATGTTATCGCTGAAAACTTGAGCACATTAGTTGGGTGAGATGGAAAAAGTACCTTTGATCTACGATCTGAGCCAGGCTGAACTGAAGGCTTTGTTCGAATCCTGGGGTGAGCCGGCATTCAGAACACAGCAAGTGTGGAAAGGGTTATACAGGCACCTTTGGGCTAGCACAGATGAGTTTACACAATTGCCTTTGACCTTACGCCAACGTTTGCAGGAAACCCTTCGATTGGAAGCTCTGACCCCAGTCCACATATCTGAATCAGAAGACCGCCAAACGCTCAAGACACTCTTTAAATTGAAAGACCAGCGCGTGATCGAGGCAGTATTAATGAAGTACAGTCCAACCACGCATAAAAACAAGGGACGTCGTACCTTATGCATTTCTTCCCAGGCGGGCTGCGCCATGGGTTGCTCCTTCTGCGCAACGGGTCAAATGGGCTTTGCTCGGAATCTCTCAAGCGGAGAAATCGTTGCACAAGCGTTGTACTACGCCAGGTTGTTGCGCGATCATGGGGAAAAGGTCACAAATATTGTCTTGATGGGCATGGGTGAACCGTTTCATAACTACGATCAATCGTTGACGGCAATCGACCGACTCAACTCGCCTGAAGGATTCAATTTCGGAGCAAGGCGATTCACGATTTCCACCGTCGGAATTGTTCCTATGATCAGGCGTTTTGCCGACGAACAGAGGCAGGTCAATCTGGCAATTTCACTGCATGCGGTAGACGATACGCAGCGCAGTTCGATGATGCCTGTGAACAAGAAATACCCTATCGACGCCATCCTGCGCGTATGCCATTACTATGCAGAGAAAACCAAACGACGCATCACTTTCGAGTGGGCATTGATCGACGGGATCAACGACACGGAAGACGTCGCCCAAAAACTGGTAACACTTCTCAGGGGGCTAATGTGTCATGTCAATGCCATACCACTAAACCCTACTCGAGGTTTCCACGGCCGAGCGACTACCCGTCAGAGTGCGGCCAGGTTCAAGAAAATTCTGGAAAGTTCAGGAGTTCCCTGTACCATTCGTATGCGTCGTGGAATTGATATCCAGGCAGGATGCGGCCAATTGGCAGGCGATTTTGTGAATGCTAAAGAGATTTGAATTCATAGTATTAGTGGCTACGCGCAGTACATGGAAGCATGCTTGCCAGATTGAACTGTTTGCAGTATAGTCGAAACTTACTGCGTACTTTGTTGCGAGAGGCGATAAGAACAATCCTATGAAAACGAAATCCAACTGGCTTGAACGACCGATCCACCCCGCCCTTCCGGGAATCACCAATGAAATCCTGATCTTCGCTCTGATCCTCCTGGCGGCAGTGTTTACCCGGTTTTATGACCTCGAAGCCCGAGTCATGAGTCACGATGAAAGCCTGCACACCTATTTTTCATGGTTACTTTACCGTGGGCAGGGCTATGAACACACGCCGATGATGCACGGGCCATTGCAATTTCACTTGCTTGCACTATCCTATTTTCTATTCGGGGTGAGCGATTTCACCGCACGTATTCCAGCTGTGTTGTTTAGCCTTGCCACGATCTGGATGATGTGGTATTGGCGTAGATACCTTGGAAAATCAGGCGCGCTGATCGCCGCCCTGCTGTTGGTGATTTCTCCTTTTATGCTCTATTATGGCCGCTATGTTCGCAATGAATCCTTTGCCGGATTCGCAGGCATCTTAATGGTGTTTGCCACTTTGCGTTTTCTGGAAACTGGTGGAAAACGCTATTTGTATATGGTGACAGCAGCGCTAATCATCCACTTCACCGCAAAGGAAACATCCTTTATCTATGCGGCTCAAGCAATCGGGTTTCTGGCGATCTATTTCGTGGCGCAAGTGACTCGTTCTCCCTGGAAAGGAAATGAAAACCAATACAGATCCTTTATCATTGCATTAATCATTGGGATTGCCCTGATCGGCGGAGCGCTCGGGTACGGAGTATATGAAGGGTCCGGTGGGACGCTGACCAGCACAGAAACTGCCATGCCCGCAAATCCTCAGGCTCCAGTCACTCCGCTGGAATTTAACGGAAACGGCAACCAGATCATAACCGTACTAGCAGGGTTGGGTATATTAATCCTGATTTTTGCTGTGGGATTCTTGCTGTCCGGATATTCCTGGGAGAAAGTGAAGCAAGAACGCTCCTTTTCATTAACGATCCTGATCGGAACCCTGACCCTGCCTTTGCTCACACCGCTTCCCATTAAACTGATGGAGGGTTGGCTTCACGTTAGCATCCCCACGACAGCCGCAGAGGTAACCACAATGATGGCAAGTCCGGCCATGTTGCTGGGTATCCCGCGTGATGTCGTGATCATCGGCGTTCTTATCATCCTCATGTTTGCCCTTTCAGTCGCTATCGGGCAAGCCTGGGACCGCGAGTGGTGGAAGTATGCCGTTTTCTTCTGGGGTATATTCGTCATCCTGTTCACAGCAGTGTTCACAAACAGCGACGGCTTCTTTACTGGCCTGCTCGGATCTCTCGGATACTGGCTGGTACAACAAGGAGTCCAACGCGGCAGCCAACCCTGGTATTTTTACGTGCTGATCCAAATCCCTGTGTACGAATTTCTGCCGGCGATCGGCGCCCTGTTCGCTACATATTTAGGTTTCCGCAAACTAGCCCAACAACCTTTCTTCACACAGACTTCTGATGAAGTCGGCCAATCAGATCAAGATGCCCCTGCTTCAAAAAACGCCGGCGTTGCAACGTCTGGGTTCGACCCGGCAACCACATCCGTCACAGCCAATTTCTCCAACACATTCAGCCTCTTGGTATGGTGGGTCATCACAAGTATTGTTGCGCTGAGCTACGCGGGTGAACGCATGCCTTGGTTGACCTACCACATCGCCTGGCCTATGATCCTGCTGGCAGGCTGGGGCCTCGGGGATCTCGTAGATCGCGTCCACTGGTCTGAGATTCCACGAGGACGCGCCGCCCTTCAATTGCTGCTCTCCACCTTGTTCTTGATCAGCCTTTTCCTTTGCGTGGGTAGCCTGACTGGCTCTACCCCTCCATTCCAGGGCAAGGATCTATCCAGCCTGCAGGCCACAAATAGCTTCCTCTTGCCGGCAATTGCATTGCTTGCGAGTGGTTATGGACTGTTCTATATTCTTAAAACCGAATTGATCGGCCTTTCGAATGTAGGATTGTTCTCGTTGGCGTTGATCGGATTGACAGGAGCAATTGCCGGTGGTTTGGTATTGATTGGCGATCCATCCAATACCGGTCCGCAAACGTTGATCTTGACCATCCTGTTCGGTATCGTTGCAATCGGTAGTATCGCAGGTCTGGTCTTATTACGCTCACGCAGCGCAGGAGAGTTTCCAAGATTCGTTGAAATATCGTTGTTTGCCCTGTTAGCAGTACTGACCGCCCGGGCTGCATTCAGGGCAGCATATGTGAATTACGATATGGCTTCTGAATACCTGGTGTACGCGCACGGCGCTGGCCCGATTAAGGAAGTCATGGCACAAGCAGAAGAAATTTCAAGGCGCACGACCGGGGGATTGGATATGGCTCTTTCTTATGACGCAAGCGCTCCGGATACGGGCGTCTCATGGCCTTTCGTTTGGTATCTACGGGATTTCACGAACCAACGCGCGTTCGATCAACCCACCAAGTCCGTTCGCGAGTCTCCCTTCGTCGTCGTCGATTCGAAGAATTTTGACAAGATCGAGCCGGCCTTAGGCCCGGGATATTATCGATTTGATTACATCCGCATGTGGTGGCCCAATCAGGATTATTTCGGATTGGATGCCTATCGCATTGCCCAAGCCATCCGAAACCCACAGATCCGTGCCGGAATCTGGGATATCTGGCTCAATCGCGATTACAAACGCTATGCGCAAGCCACAGGCCATACCGACCTCACGGCTACCACCTGGCAGCCTTCCGATGCCATGCGCCTTTATATACGCAAGGATGTGGCGGGTATGATCTGGGACTATGGTACTGCGCCGGTTGCATCGGTCACTGTCGAGGATCCCACCGAAGGCAAACAAATCGTACTTGAGGCGGACCTGATCATTGACGAGACTTCTACAGGCACACTTTCCCTGGATGGCCCTCGCTCGTTGGCCTTTGCACCTGATGGCACTTTTTACGTAGCCGATTCTCGCAACCACCGCATTGTGCATTTTGACGCCGGCGGCAATGAAATGCAGGCCTGGGGCTCTTTCGCCGACGGGATATCAGCGCCCGCTGAAATAGGCACATTCAACGAACCCTGGGGCGTGGCTGTCGGGCCGGACGGTTCAGTATTCGTGAGCGATACCTGGAATCACCGCATCCAAAAATTCAGCAAGAACGGCACTCCAATCACGACCTGGGGTCAATACGGAACCGCCGAACAACCCGATGGATTCTGGGGACCGCGAGGTGTTGCCATCGATTCGAAAGGGTATGTCTACGTAGCTGACACAGGCAACAAACGCATTCTGGTCTACGATGCGAACGGCAACTACCAGTCTGAATTCGGCACGGCCGGACTTGGCCCAGGACAGTTCGACGAACCCGTTGGGCTTACGATCGACAAGCAGGACATCCTCTACGTCACTGACACATGGAACCAACGTATTCAGACATTCAGTATTTCAGAGGATCGGACCACTTTCTTGCCGGAACGCCAATGGGATGTATTCGGATGGTTTGGGCAATCGCTGGACAATAAACCCTTTATCGCGGTAAATGATGATGGCATGGTATTCGTGACAGATCCTGAGCAGTATCGGGTGGTCCAGTTCACGAGTTCCGGAGAAGTTGTTCGGACCTGGGGCGATTTTGGAGACTCTCCAACAACATTTGGTCTGACTTCTGGTATCGCAGTGGACTCAATGGGTCACATCTGGGTTACTGATGCACTCTACAACCGCATCTTGCGTTTCAGCCTCCCGTAACAAAAAGAGCCTGGCGGCTACATAGTGAACTGCACCTCCTTCGTTGGTTGTGTCCAACTTTGGGGGTGCAGTTCATCGCCCTGGCTCTTTTTTTCAGGGTGGTATAATCGTCCTGTTTCTACACAATTGGGAATACCAAGCCAAAATGGGAGCGTAGATGAAACTTCACGAATACCAATCGAAATTGATATTCAACAAATACAATGTCCCCATCCCGAAGGGACAAGTAGCGGCTACCGCCAGTGAGGCTAGGCAAATTGCAGAAGAACTGGGTGGCCGCGTTGTGATTAAAGCACAGGTATTGGTCGGAGGGCGTGGAAATGCCGGCGGGATAAAAGTGGCCAAGAATTCAGAGGAAGCCGAGGCATACGCTTCTCAAATACTGGCCATGGAAATTAAGGGGCTGCCTGTAAGAAAAGTCTTAGTGGATGAGGCGGCAGCTATCGATCAGGAAATATATCTGGGAGTTACGAACGACCGTACTGCCAGGAAACCCGTGGTTATGGCCTCAGCTGCCGGAGGCGTCGATATCGAAGAGGTCGCAGCCGCCACACCGGAAAAGATCATCAAATACCACATTGATCCCCTTCTGGGACTACGCGATTATCAGGCACGCGACATCGCAGGATCAATCGATCTTCCAAGAGATAACTGGCGCGAATTCGGTGAAATTTGCAAAGGATTGTGGCGAGCTTACACCGAGAACGATGCCACGCTGGCAGAGATCAACCCTCTCGTGATCACCAAGGAAAAAAGATTGATGGCGCTGGATGGAAAAATGTTGATCGATGACAACGCTTTATTCCGCCACACCGATCTGGCTGAAATGCGAGATGTCGACGAGGAAGCCCCCTCAGAAACCGAGGCGCGCAAATATGGGCTTTCCTTTATTAAATTGGACGGGAATATCGGATGCATGGTCAATGGAGCCGGATTGGCCATGACCAGCATGGATGTGATCAAGTTGTTCGGCGGCGAGCCGGCCAACTTTCTTGACATTGGAGGCGGGGCCGGCGCCGATAAAGTGACTGCTGCTATGCGCATCATCCTGGCAGATCCGAGTGTAAAGGCCGTCCTTTACAACATCTTTGGCGGCATCACACGTTGCGATGAGGTTGCCAAAGGCATTCTTGCGGCCATGAAGGAAGTCAAACCCAAGGTTCCAATGATCGTGAGGCTGGTAGGGACAAACGCAGAGGAAGGTCGGGCCTTGCTGGCTAAGGCCAATATGATCACGGCCGAAACGCTGGCGGAAGCCGCCCAAAAATCTGTGGTTGCAGCAAGAGGGGGATAATTCATGAGCATCCTTATAAACAAGAATACGCGGTTACTTGTGCAAGGGATCACCGGCAATGAAGGTCTTTTTCACACCACACAGATGGTTCAGTACGGCACCAATGTCATCGCTGGAGTAACGCCCGGCAAAGGGGGGGAATGGGTGTTGAATGGAAAGGTCCCTGTGTTCGATTCGGTAAAGCTGGCGGTGGAGACCACTGGCGCCAATACCTCGGTGATCTTCGTCCCAGCGCGCTTCGCGGCAGATGCTATGTTCGAAGCTGCTGATGCTGGCATTCCTCTCATCGTCTGTATTACCGAAGGACTTCCGGTACAGGATATGATGCGCGTTCGCAACTATCTTGACCAGAAAAACACGCGCCTGATTGGACCTAATTGCCCTGGCTTGTTAACGCCAGGGGAATCGAAAGTGGGCATCATCCCGGGCGATATCTCTCTGTCCGGCAACGTGGGTGTGGTGTCTCGTTCCGGAACCCTGACTTATGAAGTCCTATATGCCATGAAATTACTTGGCATGGGCGCCTCCACCTGCGTAGGTATCGGAGGTGACCCTGTGAATGGCACGAATTTCATTGACGTATTGGAAATGTTCGAGCACGATCCCCAAACCGAAAAGGTCATCATGATCGGGGAAATCGGTGGGTCTGACGAAGAACGCGCCGCGGAGTTCATTTCAACGAAGATGACCAAACCGGTGGCAAGTTTCATTGCAGGCCGGACCGCTCCCCCTGGAAAACGGATGGGGCATGCTGGCGCGATCATCGAGGGTGGTGCAGGAACTGCTGCAGAAAAGGTTAAGGCGCTCGAAGCTGCAGGAGTCCGTGTGGCCAAACACCCGGAAGAAATCCCAACGCTATTCGAATGAAGGCCTATGAATGCAGAGACGCCCGGATGGGCGTCTCTGCATTATAATATTGAGGTTGCTGAAGTATTATTTGTGTGAGTCGATATATTTTACTGCTTCGCCAACAGTCGTGATTGACTGGGCATCTTCATCCGATATTTCTGCGCCGAATTTGTCCTCGAATGCCATAATCAATTCGACCAGGTCGAGTGAATCGGCTTCGAGATCTTCGCGAAATTTGGCTTCCATCGTCACCTTGCCCTCTTCCACCCCGAGCAAGTCTGTAATAATACCTCGAATTTCAGCGAATGTATCAGACATAATGATCCTCCTGATTTGATCTCACAAGATAGCTGGCCTATTGTACTCTCTTAGACCGCCGTGTCAAGTCGAGAAGTTCCCGGCTTGCACTAGTTCTGAATATGATTACAATGACAGGAACACTGCCTTATGACAAAAGTTGCGCCGATTGACAAGAGAAAAGCAGACCACATAAAAATTAATTTGGAAGAGGATGTCCGCTCCTTACGATCCACCGGGCTTGAGGAATATCATTTTGAACATGAGGCCCTCCCAGAGTTGGATCTGGCGGATGTAGATACCAGCCTGACCCTTTTTGGCAAACGCTTAGCGCTCCCTTTGTTGATCAGTTCTATGACCGGTGGAACGAAGGAAGCAAGCCTGATCAATGAGCGCCTTGCAGAAGCTGCACAGGGATTCGGGGTAGCCATGGGTGTTGGCAGCCAGCGTGCAGCGCTTGAGAATCCCGACCTGGTCGACACATTCGCCATAGCACGCAAGGCAGGGCCCGATGTTTTGTTATTTGCAAATCTTGGAGCCGTTCAATTGAATTATGGGTATGGGATAGATCATTGTCAGAAGGCGGTGGAGATGATCGAGGCGGATGCACTTATTCTTCATTTGAATCCCTTGCAGGAAGCCGTTCAAGATGCGGGCGACACAAATTTTACAGGGCTGGCCAGAAAGATCGAGGCGATTTGTCGAAACCTGGAAGTTCCAGTGATCGTCAAGGAGGTTGGCTGGGGGATCTCGGAGAACACTGCCAAAATGCTTGTAGGGTGCGGCGTCACCGCAATTGACGTAGCGGGTGCAGGTGGGACAAGCTGGTCACAGGTTGAGATGCATCGCGCACCGGATGAGTTGACCCGTCAACTTGCCGCCACATTTGTCGGTTGGGGTATTCCCACCAGCGAATCGATCCTGAACGTCAAGCGCATTAACCCAGAAATGACGGTTTTTGCCAGTGGAGGGCTCAAGGACGGACTCGATATTGCAAAATGCGTGGCGCTTGGCGCAACATTGGGAGGTCTGGCCGGCCCTTTCCTAAAAGCCGCCCACGAGTCCAACCAGCAGGTTGTCCAGCTCATGAAGCTGATTCAACGACAATTATCTGTCACCCTATTCTCGGTAGGTGCGAAGAACCTAGCTTCCTTGAACCACACTAAGCTTACACATTGCTAACGTGGCAGCATGGTCTTCCACCAGCCACGCATGCATTAATTAAAAGGAAAGGACTAACGCATGGCATCACTGCCTCTTCTTGAAGCAATTCCTCCAGCCATTGAAGAAGAACTTCGACGCCAGATTTCCCGATTAGACGAAGCGCATACCAAAGCTTTCCATGAAATGCTTACCTACCATATGGGCTGGACGGGATCTGGTGCCGGCTCAAATGCAACTGGAAAACGAATAAGGCCTTTGCTACTGTTATTGGTGGTGCAGGGATGCAACAAGAAGTGGCTACGCGCAGCGCCCGCCGCGGCTGCAGTTGAATTGGTTCATAATTTTTCACTCGTCCATGATGACATTCAGGACAATTCCTCAACGCGCCGAGGCCGACCCACTGTATGGTCTCAATGGGGAGATGCAATGGCTATCAACGTCGGCGATGCCATGTTCGTGCTTTCTGATCTGGCTATCGCCGATTTACGCCAGAGCTTTTCGGACAGTATCGTGCTGGATGCCGCACAAGTCCTGCACCAAACCTGCCTTGACCTTACCCGCGGGCAATACCTTGACATGAGCTATGAAACCCGCCAGGTGCTCGGAATTGAGGAGTACTGGCCAATGATCGCAGGAAAAACCGCTGCCCTGCTTTCGGCCTGTTTTCATATTGGAGCGATCCTGGGAGAGGCCGATGCAAGCCAACAGGATGCGTACCGTTCTGTGGGCCATGCCCTGGGCCTGGCTTTCCAGATTCAGGATGACATCCTGGGCATCTGGGGGGACGAAGCCCTGACGGGGAAATCAACTGCCAGCGATCTGCTGGCGGGGAAAAAAACCTTGCCAGTGATCTATGGATTGAAGAAGAATGGCCAGTTTGCGCAACGCTGGCAGAAAGGCATAATCGCACCCAACGAGTCGGAGCCATTAGCTCAACTCCTGGCAAGCGAGGGAGCCTATGAGTACACCTATGACATGTCTGAAAAGATGACCAACCTTGCATTAGATAGCTTGCGAGAAGCCCAGCCCGAGGGCGAAGCCGGCGATGCGCTATTAGATCTGGTGAACAGCCTGATCAAACGTGAGCAATAACCATCTTCACACCCTCTTTTGGGCGGAAGAAACGAGCAAGGGTTATACCGTTCGCTGAGTAAGGTCGCGACCTTTTTTCAACATCTCAGTACTTTTCTTTCATGAGTCCGTGCATCTTTTACATAAGTCAGTAAAACTTTTTCACGGGTCAGTACATCTTTTTTTACATATAAGGACATCCTTTTCAAAGCGTCCGTATTTGGTGAGTCGTGAGTCCACGAATTGCTAGAACAGAGCTTAACTTGCCCCCTGATTTATTTGCTATTACAATAAGAGGCCAGTTCAAGGGTTTTCTTTGAGCTAAGACTAGCTGAGCGGGCGTATTTGCCCCGTAGTACGCGGGTGTCGCCAAGCGGTAAG
>CAZULT010000089.1:0-13307 GCA_964621295.1 uncultured Anaerolineaceae bacterium
GGGATGCGCCCGCCCTTGAAATCCCAGGTGTGACATTTTAAAGTGTACATTGCGGTCGAAGTCCATCAACCCTGATATAATCGGCGACTGCAATACCTGTATGATCCAATCCTTTATTATCCCGAGGTACGATGTCCCGTGTAATCAATCCAGACAGCACCGGAAAAGAACGAACCCGATTGACCAAAGCCATTGTGCTATCCATCCGTGGGCTTGCGAAGCAAACGAAGGTCTCTGAGGAGTCAAGGGATATGGCGGCATTCATAGCGCTGGCGCTGAAGAAAATTGCTGCAGGTATTGACACCTCGGTGGCTGCCTGGGAAAAACGTAATTATTGGGTAAAAGCCGATCGCTTTAGGATGGAATGGGCTTGGGCGGCCGTACTTGCCGAAAAGCTGGAGGCAGCCGTGCTCTCTGATAATTGGGCTGAGGTGGCGATGGTTTCCAGCCAGATCGCCCAAAAACTGAGCAAGGTAAAGGTCTCTGACCGGCACCGCATGGGAACCCCTTGGTCAGGCGCCTATCAGAAATTAATCGCGGCGCATCAAGTCTGAACAAACTATGAAACCCATCTTGGGAAAATGAGTACGAAAATAACCCCTTTTACCTGACATAGAATCTGGAAAAATACTGTACAATCAGATTGTCTTTTCGCTCTTTAGCAACTTAATCAGGATCGAGGCACCTTTCCCCCGGATGGGAAGGTTTAAAGGCGAAGCCGGTGACTCACATGAGAAGTCCGGCGCTGTCGCGCAACTGTAGGGACCAGTTTGGTAGTTACTTAACCTTGAAGATCGTCTGAGTAATTATCTCACCAACCAAGCCAGGCCGCCCACCTTGTTCTTACGTCACACTCCTCGCAGAAAGGAGGTGGAACGCGTATCAACCTAAAACCGCTACCTCCTCTGTCGAAAGGCAGGGGATTTTGATTCTCAATAGTTTTTGTTGATCCAAGGAGCAGATTACTATGAAAAACATACGGTCTTTCCAAGGGTTTATCGTGGTAGTTATCCTTGCCCTGGCAGGCTGCCGTCCGGCACCCCCAGAACCACCAGTTGCAGGCATCCAATCAGAACCGGATGCAGAGCTCCCAGTAGAACCCGCAGAAGCACCTACAAAAGCCATCCGATCTTTGGTGGATGACTCCGGTACAACCATTGAACTGGAAGGGTACCCACAAGCGATCGTGTCCATTTCGCCTTCCACCACAGAGATTCTGTTTGCAATCGGAGCGGGCAGCCAGGTGGTTGGGCGGGATGAATTTTCTCTATATCCCGACCAGGCATTGCAGGTGACCAGCGTGGGCGCCCTCTGGGAGGAGCTGCCGGCTGAAGCGATCCTGGCGCTTGAGCCCGATCTGGTAGTTGCAGCCCAGATCATTTCGGTTGACCAGGTGCAGGCGCTTCGCGATCTCGGCCTTACAGTATACTGGCAGTCCAATCCTTCCAGTTATGCGGATTTATGGAATAACCTGCGTGACCTTGCGCAACTGACTGGGCACGAGACTGAATCCGAATCCCTGATCGTGGGTCTCAAAGAGCGGGTCAATGCGGTTCAGAAAAAGGTATCAGCCATCTCGGATCGCCCTTTGGTATTTTATGAGCTCGATGCAACGGATCCCTCGAACCCATGGACAGCGGGCTCCGGTACTTTCATTGATTACATCATTGGCTTGGCAGGCGGTACCAATGCGGCAGCGTCTTTGCAAGGAGACTACACTCAGATCAGCGCGGAAGAATTGATACACATTGATCCTCAAGTGATATTGCTGGCTGATGCACCTTATGGAGTTACCCCGGAGAACGTTGCCGATCGCCCAGGCTGGGATGCCATCACTGCTGTCAGGCAGGAGGCGCTCTATCCCATCGATCCGAATATCATGTCGGTTCCTGGACCGCGCCTGGTGGATGCCCTGGAGCGGACCGTCCAGTTGCTGCACCCTGAATTGTTCGAATAATTCTAAATCCTCTGGGGAGGCTTGTAGTGCGAAGACCTTCCCGGGTTTTTTGTCATGAGTCGAAAACGACCCTACTTTTTGATGGCTTTGTTGTTGATTGCCGCCTTTGTGGCCAGCGTGGCATTAGGGGCGGTGTTCATTCCCCCTGGGACGATCCTGCGAATTCTATTGAACCACTTGGGAGGAATTCATCTTTTGCAAGACTGGCCGGCTTCATCAGAAGCGATCATCCTGGCCGTGCGGCTCCCCCACGCTGTTCTTGTCGCCCTGACAGGCGCGGCACTGGCGAGCAGCGGCGCAGCCTACCAGGGCCTTTTCCGAAACCCACTTGCAGATCCTTACCTGATTGGTGTGGCTTCCGGAGCCGGCCTTGGCGCGGTGTTCGCCATGTCACTCAATTGGCCGAGCACTTTACTTGGATTCTATTTAATTCCTGTGGGCGCCTTTTTCGGAGCGATCATGACTGTGATCCTGGTTTACAACCTGGCGCGCGTCAACGGCTTGGTCCCTTTGACTACACTGATCTTGGCAGGCGTGGCAGTCGGCTCCTTTGCTTCTGCGTTGACTTCCTATTTAATGTTGCGTACCGATCTTCAATTGCATCGTGCGATCTCCTTTTTGCTCGGTGGCTCGCCTATGTCGGGATGGGAACCTGTGATTGCAGCGCTTCCCTATATGATCGTAGGTATGGGTTTGCTTTCTATTTCAGGACACACCTTAAACGTCCTTCAATTTGGTGAAGAGGAAGCCAGGCAGATGGGTTTACACGTTGACCGTGCCAAGGTTTTTGTCATCCTTGTGGCTTCGTTGACGACTGCCGTAGCGGTGGCTTTCTCCGGGGTGATCGGATTTATCGGCCTGATTGTGCCGCATATAATTCGTATCCTGTGGGGACCTGATTATCGCCGGTTGATTCCTTTATCGATCTTGACAGGTGGTATCGCCTTGCTTCTGGCGGACATGCTGGCGCGTATACTTTTGGCACCCTCCAGCTTACCTGTGGGCATCGTTACGGCTATGGCCGGGGCGCCATTCTTTCTGTGGATCCTGCGCCAGGCTAAACGTGAGGTATTCTGGTAAGTATGTTAACGATCACCTCCCTTACGGTTGCTTATGGCGATCGAATTGTTCTTAAAAAGGTCTCTCTTGAAGTGATGCCCGGACGGATCATGGCGTTAATCGGTCCAAACGGCGCGGGGAAATCTACCTTGATCCGGGCTGCCAGTGGGATCCTCCCAATCCACTCTGGAAAAATCTGTGTGGGCGGCCGCGATCTCGCGGATTGTTTACCAGGGGAGCGGGCGAAGATTGTAGCCGTAGTACCGCAGGCTCGCCAACTGGGAGGCGCATTCAGCGTCGAGCAAGCCGTCATGATGGGGCGTACCCCTTACTTGAATTGGTTGGGCAGGGAAGGTGAGGCGGACAAAGCGGCTGTTCGGTCAGCGTTGAGACGGACGGGCCTCGAGAAATTTGCGGAAAGGCCAATTGCGAAGCTGTCCGGCGGCGAGCAGCAGCGTGTCTTACTGGCGCGTGCGCTGGCTCAGGAAACGCCCGTCCTGTTGCTGGACGAACCAACCAACCACCTTGATCTACAACACCAGACCAATTTATTGAGCCTGGTAAGAAATCTTGCGCAACAACAACACATAGCAGTGTTGATGGCGATGCATGACCTGAACCTGGTGGCCCATTTCGCGGACAAGGTCGCGCTGTTGGTTTCTGGCGATTTGATGTCAATGGGTCTGCCTCAAGAAGTCTTGTGTGCAGAGCTGATCAGTAAAGCTTACGAGACTCCAGTGGAGGTTGTACCGCATCCTTTGACTGGCGCTCCATTGATCTTCCCTGGTAATCGATCATGATTCGAAATATGAGGCGACATGGTCAAGAATAAGAAGAAAAAGAAAGGCCTGGTCATCGTCAATACAGGCCATGGAAAAGGAAAATCCACCGCTGCGTTCGGAGTTGTCTTGCGCGCTTGGGGTAGGGGTTTACGCGTTTGTGTTGTGCAATTTATCAAATCGAGCACGGGGGCCTGGGGAGAAGTGAAGGCTGCGCGGAAGCTCGGCATTGCATGGTTCGTTACGGGAGATGGATTTACCTGGCTTTCCAAAGATATCGATGAGTCGGTTGCCCTCGCCCAGCATGGTTGGCGGCTGGCTCAAGAGAAGATTACCAGTAAGGAGTTCGATCTGATTGTATTGGACGAATTCACTTATCCTTTGAACCTGGAGTGGTTGGACGTAGAAGAAGTTGTAACCTGGTTAAGGACACACAAGCCTGCCATGTTACATCTGATCATCACTGGCCGTGATGCTCCTCCGGAATTGATCGATTTCGCAGACCTTGTGACAGAAATGAAGGCGATCAAACATCCTTTCGATACGCAGGGCATTCAGGCTCAAGCAGGGATTGAATTCTGATTCACCAGGGTAAGAAGTTGTAGGGAGGCATAATGTTGATTGATATCCTTTCTCGAATTCCGCCATTAGATGAGACCGCCATGGCAGGTGCCCGCGAGCGGCAAGATAGGCTCACCAAACCCCCGGGCAGCCTTGGCCGGCTTGAAGAATTGACTGTGCAACTGGCTGGTATCACTGGCTTGCCGATACCGGTGATAAGGGAAAAGGTTATCATTATTATGGCCGGAGATCATGGTGTGGTATCAGAGGGAGTAAGCGCCTTCCCACGAGAAGTCACACTGCAAATGATGGCCAATTTTTTAAGAGGTGGTGCGGCGATTAATGTGCTGGCTCGTCACGTTGGTGCGCGCATCACCATTGTGGATATGGGGATTGCAACGGACTTAGACCCACACCCGGCCCTGGTCATCAAGAAAGTTGCGCGCGGGACTGCCAATATCACTCAGGGCCCGGCGATGACGCGCGAGCAGGCCGAGCAGGTGATTCATGCCGGGGTGGAAGTCGTCGAAGCTGAGATTGCTGGTGGTCTGGATATCGTCGGCACCGGCGACATGGGCATCGGCAATACAACCCCATCAGCTGCCATCGCTGCGGTGCTGACCGGGATTGAACCTGCAAAGATCGCTGGTCGCGGTACAGGCGTGGATGATAATGGCTGGAAGCGTAAGGTTGAGGCCATCGAACGCGCAATGGCGATCAACAATCCCGATCCCACCGATGGGTTGGACGTGCTCTCCAAGGTTGGTGGTTTTGAGATCGGCGGCCTGGCAGGAGTGATCCTTGGCGCGGCATCCAACCGCAAACCGGTCATGGTGGATGGATTTATTTCGACCGCAGCCGCCATGCTCGCGGTAACTCTTGCGCCGGCCGTGCGTCCTTACCTGATCTCTGCACATCGTTCACAGGAGTATGGACATAGCCAGATGGTGGCCTGGTTGGGGTTAAACCCCCTGGTTGATTTCGACTTGCGCCTGGGTGAAGGAACTGGAGCTGCACTTGGCATCTCGATTGCAGAGGCAGCCTGTAAGCTCTTGGCAGAGATGGCTACTTTTGAAGAAGCCGGCGTATCCGATAAGGGCTAGATGGGTTGAGGATACATTGATTTCATTTCTGGCTGCCTTTCAATTCCTGACAGTACTCCCTGCTCTTATCCGGCGACCCTTCACTCGGCAGGAGATGGGTCGTGCTGTCGGGTGGTACCCTGTCGTGGGGCTGGCAATTGGTGGCCTGCTGGCGGGAATGTACTTTGCATTTGATGCAGTATTCCCACGTTTGGTAAGCGCTGCGCTCACCTTACTTGGTTGGGTCATAGTGACGCGCGCATTGCACCTCGATGGGTTCATCGATACCTGTGATGCTCTGTTCGGTGGCTATACTCCTGAAGATCGCATGAAGATTTTGAAAGATTCTCGCATTGGGGCCTTTGGGCTCGCAGGAGGGGCACTCCTGCTCCTGACCAAATTCTCGTCCCTGGCAAGTCCTGCGCCGATCTACCCCGGGCTGATCCTTGCTCCGGTTCTTGGTCGGTGGGCGCTGTCTCTGGCTATCTTCGCCTATCCTTATGCCCGCCGGCAAGGGTTGGGGCGCGATATCAAGGACAACATCGGTTGGTTGCAGGTCATACTGGCAACTGCCATAGCGCTGGCGATTGCATGGGCTGTCGCCGGGCTATTTGGATTGGCCGCAATTGCCCTTTCTAGTGTGGTGGTGATCATTGGCGCCTGGTATGTGTTGCGCCTTATTCCTGGTCTGACCGGTGACAGTTACGGAGCTCTTTGTGAACTCGCCGAGACAGCTGTCTTGCTATTCTTCCTGGGGGGAACCAGCCAATGACCGGTAAAGGGCTTATGGTGTTAGGGACGAGTTCGTCAGCCGGTAAAAGCTTGTTAGTGACTGCTCTATGCCACTATTTTGCCCGCCGCGGGATTCGCGTTGCACCCTTCAAAGCCCAGAATATGTCGAATAACGCCGCAGTATGCGCGGATGGTTCTGAGATCGGTCGCGCACAGGCCACACAGGCGCTGGCAGCCGGAATTGCTCCGGTTATGGAGATGAACCCGGTACTTATCAAACCTGAGGCCAATGCCCGCTCGCAAATAATCGTTATGGGAAAACCCTGGCAGACGTTGACGGCTCGCGAGTATTACCCAAACAAGGATTTCCTCTGGAAGCAAGTGACTTCCGCGTTGGATAGCCTGCGATCCACCTATGAAATGGTCATTATGGAAGGCGCTGGCAGTCCAGTGGAATTAAATTTGAGAGAAGGCGATTTCGTCAATATGGAAATGGCCCTTTACGCAAAAGCGCCAGCCCTACTGGTTGGTGATATCGACCGGGGAGGCATCTTCGCGCAGCTGCTTGGGACCCTGTGGTTGCTTCCACCTGAAGAACGGGCTATCGTCAAGGGGCTTGTCGTAAACAAATTCCGTGGGGACAACTCCCTTTTTTTAGACGGAATCCAAATACTCGAAAAACGTGGACAGGTTCCTGTTTTGGGCGTGCTTCCGTACCTGCAAGATCTATACATGCCTGAAGAAGACGCGGTAGCTCTTGAGGTCCCGCTCCCACTGGATCGTACAGGCGGGCAGATCGATATTGCCGTTATTCAACTGCCTCGCATTGCAAACTTTGATGATTTCGATCCCTTGGCTGTTGAGCCAGGCGTACGCGTGCGTTATGTTGATTCTCCCAAACACCTGGGCCGGCCGAGCGCTGTGATCATCCCGGGAACGAAAAGTACGATGGACGATTTGACCTGGTTACGTGCACAGGGGTTCGTGGATGCGCTCCATGCATTTGTGAGAAGTGGAGGTAGAGTAGTTGGGATATGCGGTGGCTATCAAATGCTTGGCAAGTCGATCCGTGATCCTGATCTGATCGAATCCCGGCAAATTGTTACCGATGGATTGGGTTTGCTTCCCATTGAGACTATCTTTGCGAATGACAAAGCCACCTATCAGGCATGCGCTACGATAAAGGCGAATAATGGATGGCTATCCAGTCTTGAAGGCATGACTATTCGCGGTTACGAAATCCACATGGGGCGTACTCATAGCCCGAACCCGTGGATGCAAATCACCGAACGCAGCGGACAACCGGCACAACAGAAAGACGGAACCACCAGCGAGGACGGAAGGGTCTGGGGATGTTACCTGCATGGGTTGTTTGCCAATCAAAAGTTTCGTCAGACCTGGTTGATGAGCCTGGGTTGGAACATGGAAAATGATACGGATGAAGACCCCTTCTCTAAATCGTTGAGCCGCCTGGCAGATACCCTGGATGCCTCTTTGGATATGGGACGCTTGGAAAGGATCATATGGGAAAGCTGATTTTAATTCTTGGAGGCGCGCGCAGCGGAAAAAGCAGCTATGCGGAGCAAAGAGCGCATGAGGCAGGCGGGGAAAATGTACTCTATGTGGCCACTTCTGAAATGAAGGATGAGGAGATGCGCCTGAGGGTTGATAAACATCGTTCTACGCGGCCGGCAGGGTGGAGCACATTGGAGGCTCCATTAGAAGTCTCCTCCGCCCTCCGGGAGGGAAGGGGGGCCGAGAGGGTAATCCTATTGGACTGTGTCACATTCCTGGTAGCGAACCATCTTTTACAGGCCGCCGGGCCGGAGCAAAATTCCTTCGATAGTCCCAGCGCCGACCCTTTTGATGCGCAGATCGAAGTGGACGTGGTGACAGAAGTGGAAGGATTGATTTCCTACGTGGAAGAGGAAGACGTCGAAATGCTGGTGGTGTCCAACGAAGTCGGGTTGGGGATTGTCCCGCCCTATGAGTTAGGGCGCGCATACCGTGACGTGCTCGGCCGTGCGAATCAGATCCTGGCGCGTCACGCCGATGAAGTGCTGTTCTTGGTAGCTGGACTACCTATGAGGCTGAAATGACCCTGCGGTTGCTTTTGGTGCGTCACGGAGAGACTGAATGGAATGTCCAGCGCCGTTACCAGGGGCAAACCGATGTGGCACTATCCCCTAAAGGAATTCTCCAGGCGGAGGCTTTGGCTCTACGCCTATCGGCAGAATCGATTGATGCTGCATTTGCCAGTGATCTTCAAAGAGCCTGGTTGACAGGTCAGATTGTCACGCAAGGCAGGGAGATCGCTTTGACGCCGGAGCCTCGTATGCGCGAGATGCATTTCGGAATGCTCGAAGGATTGACGTTTGATGAAGCGCAATCGCAGCATGCAGATGTGATCCGCGCCTGGTTGGATAATGAAAACCAACCTCCGCCTGGTGGTGAGGATCTGGTTGGTTTTTCCAGGCGCGTGAAGTCAGTATTGGAGGAATTGCAGCGGAACCATGCAAGTCAAACCGTATTGCTCGTTGCGCATGGTGGCCCGTTAAGTGAAATGGCTCGTTTGATGCTGGGATTGTCGCATGGGTTGCGCTGGTCCTTTTTAATGGATAACGCCGGATTAAGTGAGGTGCGCTTGGATGGCGGTTTCCCATTCATCAAAACCTGGAATGACACCAGCCATTTGAATTCTTGAAATCAATAAGTAGTTTTGATCTATCCATTGAGTGAGGAGTAATATGGGACGGATTGGTTTGTTTGTAGTTTGTACTCTTGGATTTAGCTTTGTTACCGGGTGCGGAGTCTCTCAACCCGATCCAATTGCGGGAAGGGATTTGGCTGCAAGCAAAGGATGCCTTGCATGTCACGCTGCGGACGCATCGACCAAGATCGGTCCGAGTTGGGCGGGGTTATACGGATCGCAGGTCGAGTTGA
This sequence comes from uncultured Anaerolineaceae bacterium, assembly GCA_964621295.1. Taxonomy (GTDB): domain Bacteria; phylum Chloroflexota; class Anaerolineae; order Anaerolineales; family Villigracilaceae; genus JAABUE01. The sequence goes on from CAZULT010000089.1 coordinate 9,114, forward strand.
ACGATGGGACTACCATAGTTGCGGATGATGCTTATTTGGAAGAATCGATTTTCGATCCGAATGCCAAGATCGTGGAGGGGTATACGCCTTATGCTATGCCGGCGATTCCACTGTCCACCCCGGAACTCCGAAGCATTGTGGAATATCTTAAGACCATGGACTGAGACTTTTTGTCTGTCGAAAGGCATGCTCGTTTAATCGGGTGATCTTGGGTTTCATGAAAGGAGAGGCAATTGAGTGGGCGCATGTTGACCGTCCAGTACGATATAGGGTGCCGCACGTTCAGCCACCACACCGAGCTTTTTCAGCATGGAGAGATCGCGCAGTTTCCTAAGGCGACGGGCATCCAATATGGCACGCGCACCTTTTGGGCCAATTCCCGGCACCTTTACCAGATCATGTTCCTCTGCACAGTTGATCTCGACAGGGTGGCCGAGAAGGTTTTGTTGTGCCCAGGCTAATTTTGGGTCAGTGCGGAGGGGCAAGTCGCCAGATTTTGTAAACGGTAAATCCTCAATCTTGAAACCATAATCTCGTAGCAAGTAGGAAGCCTGATACAAACGGTGTTCACGCAACGGGTCCGTAGGCGTTTTATTCTCGAGCGGCGTGCCTGCCACCGGTGTGAAAGCCGAGAAATAAGCCCTGGAAAGACGGACGTTGCGTTGCAGCCAGTTGGTGGTGGTCAACAACTCCAGATCGGTTTCCTCTGCGCCGCCTACGACGAACTGCGTGACAGTCGAAGGCCAATGTTCATTCCAACCGTGTTGAGCTGGTTTCGTCTTCCGGATCGCCTCGATCCATTTCAGCGGTTGGATTAATTGATCGACGAATTGTTTGCCTGGTGCTAGGCCGGCCAGCCGATTTGGATTAGGCGCTTCCAGATTGATGGACAACCTGTCGGCCAACTGCATGGCACGTTCCACTTGCCCTTCTTCTGAGCCGGGCATGATTTTCAGGTGCAGATACCCTTGAAATTTGAATTTCAGGCGCAGGATTTCCGCAGTGTCCAGTAATCTATCTTGTGTCCGTATACCGCCGCCGGTAACTCCGCTGGAAAGAAATATGCCTTCGACTGCTCCAGAATGATGTAGCCTCATAAACAACCCGGCAAAGGCCTCGGGAGTAAAAGTGGCGCGCCGCATGTCCCGTCCGGCTCGAAAGGGACAATACATACAATCCTGCTCGCAAGCGGAGGTCAGTAAAGTCTTTAGGAGTTGAATACGCCGGCCGTCGGGAAGGATGGCTGGATGAATGAATAATTCACGCTCTTCCTTGGAAGAGAAGCATCCTGGGCGTGAATCCTCCGCTGGCTCTAGATGCATCTGGTGGGTAAGCAGCTTAAGCCGGTTGATGTCGTCCACGCACTCATTATAGAGCATATGTTCTAGTATTGCAAGATGCCATTTTCGCAAGATTGAGCTCCACAATTGATTAGGATACATACTAACCATTCCACGCGAGAATGTATTGGCGAGGAAGATGGGGGAGTGCCGGTGCTCGAGGGATCGTTACTTTATTTTTATCACTAGGAATTGTTGACCTATATTGCTTGATTGCACGCATCTGGTGTCTGCGGGTACTGGCTGCAAGCTTGGTACCAGGGGGCTTGACAGGCGAGCACTATTCGTCTACAATCCTTATGGTTTCGATAAGTATTATTATCACAAGCAATAAGAGGTTGTCAATATGTCCGACCAAACCATCCAAGAGACCATCCGGGCGTATCTGCGTAGCGTCCAGCTGGCACGCAGCCCTAATACTGCACGAACATACAAGAATGCCCTGAATATGTTCGAGGAAGTATTAAAGGAATATTGGACAGATCCAGAGACCTCCCCAGTTCAGGAATTATCGGAGGATGCTATCAGTTGGCTGGCCAATTATCTGAAAAATTATTCTGCGCCAACAGAACGCCTTTATTTGACCGCCGTTGTTGGTTTATACGAATATGTTGCTGCTGAGCGCCTGGCTGAAGTCAATCTACCCCGCTTACGCTTGCTGATCCGTCAACGCGCGCGCAGACCAGGCCTCCGGCTGCCGCAGTTTCCTCAAAGTGATCTGGAGCAGGTCTTACAGGCTACAGAAGGATACTTAGAACAAATGTACGAAACCCAAGAAGAAAAACTACGCGCATTAAGGGACCGTGCCTTCTTACTCACTTTAGCAGATACTGGCTTGCGTGTTCACGAAGCCTGCGCCCTTCGGCGGGGCGACGTTGACTGGAACGAAGGTCGTGCTGTGATCGTGGGCAAAGGAGATAAACAAGCGGTTGTGCGTTTTTCCAGTCGCTGCCTGAAAGCCTCACGAGAGTATCTTGCTGCACGTGCAAAACTGGATGGGTCTTCTGGTCGTCCCCTGACCGCCCTGCCCCTCTTCGCCCGTCACGATAGGGGAGCCGGTAAGAAGATTAAACCCATCACCACCACTACCGGCCGTAACATCGTTGCCGAACGTGTCCGCCAGGTATTGGGTGAGGATGCGGTTGGCACCATTACACCCCACTCTTTCCGCCACTATTTCGTGACCACAGTTTTGCGTGCCTCTGGAAACTTAAAACTTGCCCAGGAACTCGCGCGTCACAGCAATATCCAGGTGACCCAACGCTATGCCCACCTTTCAGACGATGAACTGGATCGTGGGTATCACGAGATTTTCGAAAAATGAACGAACGCAGGTACCAAAGGTGGTCACTAAAACCTGCTAGGAAACGATCATCGAATGGCTAACAGGATGATCATGACCGTGACGAAAAACGCCCAAACCCACGCGCTTCCTCCCGGATCGACGGCTCCATTCGCAATCCCCAGGGGTTCGATACGCAGAACCGGTAAGTCATGGATCCTTCTGCCAAGCTCTTCATCGGAGATCGTATAGGGGTTATATCCCTCGAAGAATCCGGCAAATCCTGCGTTTTGCAGTACCTGACGAACTATGCGCACTCTCTGCGCCTGTCCCCTTTCTTCTGTTACATGGCCGTACAGGGCACCTGCCGGCATGATGATTTCGATATCTGGCGAAGCCAGTATATTGCGGTACCAGTCGGAAGTCTGCCTGCCGGCTGAAATGCAAAATACATTCCCCTTGTATATCGTGTAATTGACAGGTGTAAAACGTACCTTGCCGGTCTTGCGCCCGATAGCTTTGAGCACCATGATGTATCCACTGAAAGGATTGCCGAACCAGGGGCCCAACCCCAAGCGGAAGATCGGAACCATGAAAAATTTGTTGAGGAACCAGAAAAGGCGACGCATCACCGGGGGCATATCACTCTCCTAGGCTCTAGTGGATGTTAGAGTTGGAAGTCGAGGCAAGTTGATCGAGACGGGCTTTATAGAATAGATTCAGCGCGCTTTAGAACACTGTCCTGGTAGCCCCTCATCAATTCCTTCGTCAGTACACCCACAAAGCCTGCACTGATGCGTAGCGCATCGATCCTTACGACCGGTACAATTCCTCGGGAGCTGCTCGAAATGAAGGCCTCCTGGATAAGCGGTATTTCCGACACACGCAGGGCGCGATACCGCATGGTGAATCTCAGCTGTTCACGTGCCAGGTGTAGGATTTCCTCTCGCGTGATACCGCGCAGGATCCCCCTGCCGGCTGTTCCAAGCACACCCCCCTCAACATAAAAGAAATTGCTGGTAAGACCTTCCAGAATGCGGCCCTTCTTCACGATCAATCCTTCATATGAGGAGGTGCGCTTGATGGAAGCACGTTCACTCTGGCTTTCGACGATAAAGGAGGTTTTCTTCTGCCTGGGCGTTTCACGTTGCACCTGTGTTGTAACAACATGTACACCCAGTTGGTAGGCTTTAGGCGGAGGCAGCTCTAATGGCTGGATGGCAACAAAGAAACGCCCTGCCTTGTTATCCATTACAATACGAACTCGCATTTCTTTTGGCCTAAATGGATCCAATAGACTGTTCATCGCCTGCCGTAGGTCCCCATTGGTGCATACTGGTTTCAGATTGAGCTCACTGGCTGGAAGGAAAAGACGGTCAAGGTGAGCTGATAGTCCTAGAATGCGCTGCCCTTCGGCATAGGTACGGAAGGTGGAATAATAGCCATCTGGTAATTGGCGTGTAATTGCATCCAGGTCTGACTGGTCTTTAAAATGCAACTCTCTTGCTGACCCCGACCCGCCAATTTCCCATACTCTCGTAGTGTTTTTTGACATACACCAATTATAAACCT
>CAZULT010000090.1:0-8902 GCA_964621295.1 uncultured Anaerolineaceae bacterium
TCCCCTCGATGACCTCCACCCCTTTCCACTTGCACAGATCTTTTAGTATTTGTACGATGCTTTCTTTGTATTGATTGTAGATCACCTTCCGCCCTCAACTCGCTAAAGCGTTAAAAAAAACCGGTCCAGCAAAAAAAGCTGGACCGGTTTGATCTAGAACCTTTTAGTCTATTTTTCTGCCACCCTTAAGTTCTTTTTATAATTTCGCCAGCTTTTCCATATCGCCTTTGGCTGCCAGCTTAGCCTGCTGGATCCAACCGGCCGAATCCATCATTTGCAATCCGGCAACATCCAATACCTTATCGACTTCAGCTGGTTGTGATCCGGCCAAATCCGCAAATGTAGCATACCCGGCTTGATTGAGGATCTTAGCCACCTTTCGTCCGATTCCCTCAATGATTTTCAGATCATCGGCAGACTTATTAGAATATTTTATTTTTAAACCCGGTTCCTCGCGGGTTGGATTTCTGCGACTTACCAACCAGCCCACGACAACCATCAAAAAGAAGAAGCCCAACGTGATCCAGAGCAACCAGGAAAGGCTTGTATTTGGACTTGCTTCGGACAACAATATCAATACATGCACGTTTCCTCCTCCGCAGAAATTGATAACATGCGTCAGTTATGCGGGAAAAATGATGGGTTGTCAATTTCTATCCATTCTTACCGGAATCCAGACCCTCAAGTACAATCATAGGAACAGGATATCCGAGAGGAGAATTCATGCCTAACTTGACACTATCGTTGCTTGAAGGCGTTTACGCCATTCATCGTTTCCCCGCCAATGCCAATGTGCCTGAAAGTGTATTCACCAGTCCTTTTTATGCTGTGATGCGCACAAAAGAGGAATTGTCCCTGGTCGTCCCGGAGACCGTCAAGCTACAGGCAGACCGGACAGAATCTGACTGGGTTTGTTTCAAGGTGGAGGCTAATTTAGACCTAGGTCTGGTAGGAATCCTGGCTGAGCTTGCCAATGTGCTTGCATCTGTACAAGTCGCCATATTTGCGCTATCAAGTTACAACACTGATTACTTTTTGGTGAAAAAGGCAAAAGCCGAGATTGCCAAGCAAGCTCTTGTCACAGCAGGCTATCGGATTTTGCTTACCAGAACGGAATAATTCTTACTCCATCCAGATTGTGCGATCTTCAAAAGAAGGTCTCTGAGGTGGTTCGGGCTGGTTCTCCGGGTAGCCGATATATAGGAAAGCGATTAAGTGCTGGTCGGGAGAAAATCCTAAAAATTCTTTGACCTGCGGATCACGCGCCGAATCACCAGTACGCCACTTTGCCGCCAATCCTGCCCCATGTGCCGCCAGTAAGAGGTTCTGGCAAGCGGCTGCTGCGGCGCATACATTTTCAATTTCTATAACTTTGGACTCGGCAGGTTTGTCAACCCCAACTGCCACCAGCGCTGGTGCCCGAAGCGGTTTTGAACGCTCTTTGTCCATGATCTTGGTCAGGGATTCTCCTGAGAGATCCGGATATTTTTCCTTGGCCGTAGAAGCCATGACATCGCCCAAACGTTCCCTTGCACTACCGGTCAGCACCACGAAACGCCAGGGCCGGACCTTGTAATGATTGGGTGCCTGAACAGCTGCAGATAAAAGTTTTTCAATGACTTCGTGCGGTACAGGGTCTGGTATGACAGTTCCCAGTGATTGCCGAGAGTAAATGGCATCAAAAATTTGCATATAACCTCCTCATCATGATTTTGAAGCACTACCCAATCGAAATAAGTATAATCTCCTTAAACATCATACAGGAACTGCCGATGAAAATCTATTACTCAAATGCTCATTCCATGCACAACCCATCCTACGAGGTCGTCGATGGGGGTGTGCGCACGCCCTACCTGGAAACCCCACAACGGATGGATCGAATCCTTTCTGTTCTGGAGAAACAACCCTGGGCAGAATTGACCCCCCAAAAAGAATGCGATCTACAACCGATCCTGGCTGTCCACACCTCAGACTATGTGGAGTTTTTGAGAAGTGCATTCGACGAGTGGCAATTTGAGGCAACCGATTACGAAAAACAGGCCCTATTACCAGCCACCTTTGCCCCTCGGAATACTTTTCATCGTCCCCGCTCTTTGCTCGGCAAGGCCGGATACCATATGATGGACTTGAGTGCACCTATTTTGGCGGGAACCTTTGAAGCTGCATTAAACTCAGCCGCGTGTGCCCTGAGCGGAGCTGAGGCACTCTTCTCGGGTGATTCTGCAGCACTTGCATTATGCCGCCCACCCGGTCACCACGCTGGGCGTGAAACCTGTGGAGGTTACTGTTATTTGAACAATGCCTCCATTGCCACACAATGGCTATCCGCAAAAGGGCGTGTGGCAATCCTTGACATCGATTACCACGCTGGAAACGGCACCCAGGAGATATTCTATGACCGAGGAGATGTGCTGACGATTTCAATCCACGCAGATCCAGACGATCATTACCCACACTTCAGTGGTTATATCGATGAAACTGGCACTGGCGCCGGTTTTGGTGCCCATCGTAATTTCCCCTTGCCCGATGGCACTGGAGATGACGACTATCGCTCAACTCTAGGCCAGGCTATTCAATTTATACAGGAATTTGAACCCAGGTACATGGTCGTCTCCGCCGGGTTGGATATATACGAGGGCGATCCGATGGGGACATTCAAGATATCATTGGCTGGAGTACACAATATCGGAAGATCCATCCGGGCTCTCAACCTTCCGACGCTTTTCGTTATGGAAGGGGGTTACGATCAAGACTCCCTGGGCACTACCCTGATTGCTCTACTAGAACCATTCACATAAACCTATGAAAAGATTGGTTTTATTGAAATACAAACATCCCCTGTAAATCATCCAGGGGATGTTTGTTTAGCTGGATTATTTGTCTCTCGCAATTTATGTGCCGCTGTGCTTCAAGGCAACATGCGCTGTTGCAAGACGCGCAACTGGAACCCTGAAAGGAGAACATGAAACGTAATTGTTACCAATGAGGTGGCACCATTCAATGGATTCCGGATCGCCACCATGCTCGCCACAAATTCCGACCTCCAAGTCTGGGCGGGATTTACGGCCCTCAGAGATAGCCATTTCCATTAATTTTCCGACTCCATCACGATCGATGACCTGGAAAGGATTTACCGGCAAGATCCCCTGTTCTACGTAGGTGACCAAAAAGTTGCGCTCAGCATCGTCGCGTGAATATCCAAAGGTCATCTGGGTCAGGTCATTGGTGCCAAATGAGAAGAACTGCGCTAATTTTGCCACTTCACTGGCTGTCACAGCAGCGCGTGGAATCTCGATCATGGTGCCAAACTTATAGTCAAAGTTTACGCCTTTTTCCTTCATGACAGTTCCAGCAATCCGTTCCAGACGAGGTTGGATCCATTCCAGCTCTTTGACCGTCCCGGTCAGAGGAATCATCACTTCGGGCTTAACCACCACACCACGCAATGTACAATCCGCAGCAGCTTCAAAGATCGCGCGTACCTGCATTTCCACAATCTCAGGGAGGGAGATTGACAAGCGTACGCCGCGTAACCCCATCATTGGATTGGATTCATGCATGCCTCTGATGGCAGCCAAAAGGTCTTCTTTTTCCTTGAGGCCTTTGGTTTCACCTTTGACACGTAGCTCGATCACCTCTTCTAGTAAGGCTTCCTCATCTGGCATGAATTCGTGCAAAGGTGGGTCGATCAACCTGATAATGACAGGACAGCCGTCCATTGCTTCGAACAACCCGTCAAAATCAGAGCGCTGATAGGGTAAAAGCTTATCGAGGTACCTGGTGCGTTCCTCGCTGCTATGCGACAGGATCATTTTCTGGACGATCGGCAGACGTACCGGCTCAAAAAACATGTGTTCGGTACGACACAGACCAATACCTACGGCCCCATAGGAGCGGGCACGCTGAGCATCTTTGGGATAATCTGCATTGGTCCACACCTGCAGGCCCCGCGTCGGATAACCCTTTGGACCTTTGCGGATGCCATCGCGAGCGCAAATTTCGTCTGCCCACAGCAATAACGTCAGTAATTCAGTTTGCTCTTCCAACGTAGGGGCAGTGGTCGGAATCTGACCAAGAAACACCTCTCCCGTCGTGCCGTCCACAGAGATCCATTCACCTTCTTTAACGGTCTTATCCTGCACGGTCATGGTGCGTTTGTCAAGGTCAATCATTATTGCAGAAGCCCCTACCACACAAGGAATACCAAACTGACGCGCCACCACAGCCGCATGGGAGGTAGCACCTCCCTCACTGGTAAGAACCCCTTGCGCCGCGATCATACCGTGCACATCATCGGGTTTGGTGAAAGGCCGTACCATGATCACAGTTTGCTTGTTGTTCTTGGCCATTTCCTCGGCTTTATCGGCATCAAAATAGATCTGACCAACTGCTGCACCCGGAGAAGCGTTTACACCTTTGGCAAGGAAGGCACCGGATTTTTCAGCTTTGGCTTTTTCTGAGGAGTTAAACTGTGGGTGCAACAGGGCATCGACCTGGTCCGGAGCCACGCGCAGCACAGCCTCATCCTTTGATATTAATCCTTCATCTACCATGTCCACGGCAATCTTTACAGCGGCTTTGGCCGTGCGTTTACCATTTCGGGTCTGCAACATCCATAGTTTCCCGCCTTCGATGGTGAATTCGACGTCCTGCATTTCTTTATAGTGCTGCTCAAGTCTATCTGTGATTTCCATAAATTCCTTATAGACTTCGGGCATTTGTTTTTTCAGGTTCCCAATGGGGTCTGCATTGCGAATACCGGCTACAACATCTTCGCCTTGCGCATTAAGCAAGTAATCCCCCATCATTTTCTTCTCACCTGTCGAGGGGTCACGTGTGAAGGCCACACCAGTGCCTGAGTCTTCTCCCATATTTCCAAATACCATGGTCACTATGTTTACGGCTGTTCCGAGATCGTCGGAGATCCCGGTAGCGCGGCGATAATCGACCGCCCTTTTTCCGTTCCAAGATTTGAATACTGCTTCCGTTGCCAACTCAAGTTGTTCATAGGCGTCTTGTGGAAAATCCTGGCCAGTTTCCTTTTTAAATACTTCTTTGAAGGTAACAACCAGAGACTTCCAATCTTGGGAAGTCATTTCTGTATCTGACTTATAGCCTTTCTTGGCCTTGTATTCTGCCATCGGTTGTTCGAAGGCCTCATCGTCGATATCCATGACAACTGTTCCGAACATCTCAATCAGCCGTCGATAAGAGTCGTAAACAAAACGAGGATTACTGGTCAATTTGACCATGCCTTCTGCGGTGACATCATTAAGGCCGATGTTCAGGACTGTATTCATCATTCCAGGCATTGAAAACTTTGCGCCTGAACGGCAAGATACGAAAAGTGGTTTGTCCGGATCGCCAAATTGCTTACCTGTCTTTTTCTCCAAATCTTTCATCGAGCTCATTTCCTGATCCCACTGACCTTCAGGAAATTTCCCGGATTTACGGTAGGCATTACAAGCTTCTGTGGTCACGGTAAATCCCGGAGGAACAGGTACTTTGGCTCGAGTCATATCTGCCAGTCCCGCACCCTTTCCCCCCAGCAAGGCACGTACCCCCTCCCAATCCCCGGCGTACTTTTCAGCGTCGCCTACTTCGTCGAAGAGATAAACCCATTTCTTAGTCATAGTTGAACTCCTGATGAAAAATGATTATGATAGCAGTAGATCCAGGGAAGTTTACCACAAAGGATTTTTTCAACAATTGATGATTATCATATGTTTTTATGGAAATCCTGACCAATCTGTAAACTGATTGCAAAGTATAGTACACTTAAAATAGGTCATAATTGACAGCACAGGAAAATAAAAAATGCCAAAAAAAGTATTATGCGTTGATGATGATCCCGCCATTACCGAACTCTTATCAATGCTTCTTCAAACACAAGCGTTCGAAGTATTCACCGCCAATAGCGGAGAAGATGGCATCAAAAAAATCCGAGATAAATCTTTGCATATCGTCATCCTCGATCTGATGATGCCGGGTGTGGACGGCTGGCAGGTGTGCAAAGAGGTACGAAAATTCAGCAATGTACCGATCATCATCCTTTCTGCTTTAAACGATCCAGAAATGATTGCGCGCGCGCTTGACGCTGGTGCTGATGATTATTTGGTGAAGCCAATTTCAAGCAACGTGCTAGTTGCACATATCAACCGGTTGATCAGACGCACCGGTGATCTTGAATTTTCTAGCCTTAATTCCGTCCTTTCTTCGCCCACTAATTCGACCTCCTCGTAAGTGGCTTGGGGTAAAATACAAGCAGCACCTCCGGGAGGCATATTGTGCAAACCTGTTCGCTTTGTCAATCGTTATCGCCGGACCAAGCCAGCCATTGCATTTACTGTGCTGCGGATCTACTTGAGTTTTCAACACAGGCCCAGGCGCTGCGCCGGTTTAAGGAAAATCCGCGCGTGAAGAATATCTCGATACTGACGAATGCCGCAGCCTGTTCCTATTGTTTTGAGCAATTAGGCACATATCCAAAACGCGCAGTTCCACAATTACCCCACAAGAGCTGCTCCCACGAAAGTGGATGCAGGTGTTCTTACATCCCCATTCTGAGTGATATCTACCCATAGAACGGTCAATAGACCGTTTTTTTCCATTATTTCAAAAAATTCAAGGCTTCAGCCGTTTCACGTGGGGCTTCCAACATTGGCATATGACCGACACCGGCTAATTCCACCAAGTGTGCCTCAGGCACAACCTGCTTGATTTCAAGAGCACGTTCGATGGGAATCAATTCATCGGCATCGCCATGTAGGAGCATAAGAGGGGATTGAAGACCTGGCAAGAGCTTTGAAGTATCTTCCCGCTCAGCCATTGCCTGTAGCGCTGCTGCTAAACCAACTGGTCTTTGCCGGTTTATCACTTCACGGATAAGGGTTTGCACTCTCACATTGGGCGATAATTTTAGCGGCATATCATTCGCAACGGGTTGAACCCCGGACTGAAAGATAAGCTTAGCGGCTTCATACCTTCCTTGCTTGCGATCAGGATTATCGGCAAGGGCTTGCGACGAGATCAATCCCAATCCTGATAGGCGCTCCGGCCATTTTTGTGCAAAAGCCAAAGCCACATAGCCTCCCATCGAATGACCCGCGACTGCGGCTTGGTTCAGATCTAAATGATTGAGCAGGGCAACAAGGTCAGCTGCCATTGTCGCGATCGAGGATTGCCCATTCGACAGTCCGCTGCTCCCGAATCCACGCAGATCGGGTAGGACCAATTCGAATTTGGCGTTCAAGAAGGGCAGAATTTCCTGCCAGATCGTATGGTCAAGTGGGTATCCGTGAACCAATACGAGCACCTTATTCCCTTTACCAACCCGTTCATACGCGAGGTCGACTCCATTCACATTGAACGTTAACATTTTTACCTCCAATTCACTGCAACCTTTAATTTGCTTCCCAATTTTGAATGGTACTGTACATATCCATATTCTCGTCCAAATTCATACAATTGTCTTGTAATCTCGACATCTTGTTGGCAATATTCAGCAAGTTTATCGAGTTCGCCAGCACGAAACCATTCAACTGCTTTTACGCCATCAGCTAATTTTTCCGTTCCAAGAGTTGCTCCTGCGAGAGCATCCAAACTCAACCGGAATCCAAGTGCGCGATGGATTTCCTGGAGCAAATCAATCGTTCGCAAGCCGGCAAAATTGAACTTCGGCGCATAAGGGCGCAGCACCAAATAGTCAAATGCCACCAAATTAAACCCAATGATTTGATGGGCACCCCTCAATTCATCCAGCAATGCCTGCACATCTTGTTCCCAATAAACCGTAAAACCATTTTTCTCCGTCGAATATGTGACAGCGCATGACAATCGGAGTCGATCAATATGACTGCGGCCACCGACATCCTGGAACAGGTTCTGACTTTCAAGATCAAAGAATACTTTGTTCATTAATTTTGCTCCAGCCAATCCCGGCCAAATTGCATCGCTTCTTCACGGGTTGAGATCATCCCGGTAGCCTGGGCTTCACGAATGGCTTCCAAGATCGAACCCACTATCGGTCCTGGATCGAGCTTAAGGCCACTCATGATCTCATGTCCATCCAGCAATACAGGTGGTGATACGGCCTCCTGGGGTTTTTCCCAATAATGTTCTAAGAACTGACGACAAACATCCAACGTAGCACTCCAGGTCTCTTGGGTTAGTGTGTGGCCGTATGTAGCTCTGACATCCGCTAGGGCTAGCAATACCAGATCCACTCCTGCCTCACCGTTATCACGAAAGAACCTGTAGACGGCCCTTCTTGAAGGTTGATGCCCAACCTGCTCCAATTGTTGGCTGAGCGCGCGTAAGCGCATATGCGAACCAATAATTTTCTCCAAACGCTCGATCTCGTCATTGCTCAAGCGTAGCGCGCGTGCGCGCGCCGCGGCAATTTCAGAACCACTTTCCTCATGACCAAAAAAACGGATGCTTCCTTCCTCATCGATACGCTTACAGTGCGGCTTGGCCACGTCATGATAAAGTGCGGCAAAATACAACAAAGCTCGCAATGACCGGTACTTCGTCAATGTAGAATTCAGGTGACTCTGAATACGGTCTCGGTATCGTCCCAGTCTTATCACAAGCAAACCAGTGAAAATGTCTCCGGCGCTCTCAGGGTCATATCCTGGAGCCAAAGCAGATAGCACTTCGTGCAAAGCTTTCATCACAGCTATCGTATGAGCCCATACATCGTAAACATGAGGGGTAGACTGATCTACGAGTTTCAGCGCAGGAAGTTCAGGAAGGATATAAGGTAGCGCCCCAACCAGTTCAATGGCACTGATCGCAGCGCTGGCCTGAGGGACTTCTAAATTTTGAAACAATTCGTCTCGTAATCGTTCTGGAGATACTTTCGGAAGGAATTCTACCGAGCGTTTCATTTCTTTGAGAG
>CAZULT010000090.1:8912-12409 GCA_964621295.1 uncultured Anaerolineaceae bacterium
AGCCGGACTGCGCGCAGGATCCTGACCGGATCATCTCTGAAAGTCTGGGCACCACAGGCACGGACCTTGTGATCACGAATGTCTTGGGATCCTCCTAGTGGATCGATACGATCTCCAGTCCGCAGATCATAGGCCAGAGCATTCATTGTAAAATCACGGGCTCGTAGATCCTCTTCCAATGATGATCCACGATAGCAAGCAAAATCAAGAGAGGTCCGACTCCCCTCTTTTTCAGAAAGGATGACTCTTCCGGTATCTCGTTCAATATCGAGAGGGTAGAATTCAGCCTGGAACTCATGCGCCACTCGCCGACCCAATCGCATACCACCCTCGGGCACAACAAAATCCAGATCTTGAGAGTCGCGCTCCAACAGACTATCCCGTAAAGCGCCGCCCACCAGATAGATTTCCTGGTCGGGTGGCAAGCATGCCAGGATTTTCTGTAAAAGTGGGGAAAAGGGGAAAGGGGGGGTGAATGGCATGAATGTAATTTCAGGAGATTCCTTATGAAGATGGCTTTGGGCAGCGCGCTGAGCTTCCTCAGCCATAATTCCCTGGGCGATGATCTTCCCATGCAACCGCGCTATCCATCGACCGGCATAACAGGAAGGCTCGTCAAAATAAAAGTTAATATCCGGTTTCTCCATCCCCTCAACCAAAATCTGATTATGCTATGGTTAATGGTCCTGGAGCTTGTTCAAATCAACCACACCGATAAAAGGCAAATTTCGGTAATACTCATCCAGGTCCAGGCCGAACCCAAATACGAATTTATTCGGAATTTCAAATCCCCGATAGTGGATAGGAACCGCTACTTCACGACGATCCGCCTTATCGAGCAATGTACACACCCTAAGGCGTCGTGGCTGGCGGGTTTGTAAGAATTCCAAAACGTGGGAGATGGTATGGCCGCTATCAATGATATCCTCAACCAGTATGACCTCTTTATCCCGTATATTGGTTTGCAGGTCAAGGGTTACACGGACATTGCCATCTGACTCACGCGCACCAGCCCCATAAGAGGAGATTGCCATAAAATCGATCTGGTGAGGAACGTTGATCTGCCGCATCAAATCCACCAAAAATACCATGCCCCCACGAAGGACGCAAATGAGAATTAACCCATCAATATTTGCGTAGTCATGATTGATCTCAGTTGCAAGTTCAGTGATCCTGGTTTGCAGGCTGTGTTCATCGATCAAGATTTCCGAGAGAAACTCATGATAATCTTGCATATGCGCCTCCGAAGAACTCAAGAGGGAATTTAGGCACCTGGAACCTGGTGATGTTCGCGACAGCGCGCCTCGTATAATTCGGATGCACCTACAATCACAACCGGATCATCATATCGCGCTGGTTGGCCGTTAACCAGACGTTGCGTGCGAGAGGCTTCGTTGCCACATACCATACAGATGGCATGTAACTTATCCACCTTCTCCGCTATTGCCATCAGAACCGGCATCGGCCCAAACGGTTCCCCACGGAAATCCATATCCAGACCGGCGATGATGACTCTTATGCCTCTCTGTGCTAATCCTTGTACCACTTCCACGATAGCCTCATCAAAGAATTGTGCTTCATCCACTGCCACTACGGTTGTGCCATCTTTCACCTGCTCTTTCATATCGTTCGCCTGCTCTACAGGTATTGCATCATAAAAGGCACCGGCGTGCGAGGTTACCTTCTCCAACGTATAGCGGTCATCAAGTGCCGGTTTGAATACTTTTACGGTTTGTTTGGCAATCGTTGCACGTACGAGTCGACGTATCAATTCATCGGTCTTCCCGCTAAACATGGACCCACATACTACTTCGATGAAACCTGAATGATGTTTCATAATGTTCCTTTTCTTTAGCAAAACAGGCAGATGTGAGACATCTGCCTGTTAAGTTTACCTGAGAACTGTGGGATGAACCTTAAAATCACGATTCCTTGGCTGGAAGGTCATATCCAAGAGCACGCATTTTCTTTTTTGCATCGATCAAGGATTTTTGACCAAAGCCCGAGATCGCCAGAACCGCACCATCCCCTGCAGCAAGCTTCTCCAGGAATTGCCCCACGTTTTCGATACCAGCTTTTGCTAGGGCATCCGTAGGCCGTGTTCCTAATTCAAGCTCCGCTATCGCTCGATCTGGGGATACACGCGAAGTTTCGCGGGCTTTCTTTTCTTCCACGTACTCATTCCGCGCTTGCAGTTTCTTATAAAAGCGGTCTACCTGGCCCTCGATGTCTACAATGCGCGCTTGCTCCCCACTAAAGAAGGGGTGGCAATTCGAACAGATTTCCACGCGAATTTCGCTCTGGGTTGATCCTGTTTTCCAGGTATTTCCGCAAGCACAAGTGACTGTTGCTTCGGGAAAATATGTTGGGTGAATTTCAGCTTTCATACCGTTATCCTTTTATGGCTCCGCCTGTGGTATCACGTTGACGCGTTTGCGCCCGCGGATGATATCGTAAGCAACGACCCCATCCACAACAGCAAATAACGTATCATCGCTACCGATTCCAACATTCTGACCGGGCTTAATATGGGTCCCACGTTGACGAACCAAGATGTTTCCAGAGAGCACATATTGTCCGGCATAGCGCTTGACACCCAAGCGCTGAGAATTGCTATCGCGTCCATTGCGGCTTGAGCCGCCGCCTTTTTTGTGTGCCATATTTACCTCGCACTATTTTTTATCTGTCTTGGTCGTCTTTGTTGTTTTCGTGGTAGACGACTTCTTTGCAGGAGCCTTGGCCGGCGCCTTGGAAGCGGTCGGCTTTTTTGACTGGGTTTTCCCAGTGGGCTTGGCTTTGCTGGGTTTCTTGGCAGGAGGCTTGGCAGGTGACTTTGTGCTTGACCTCTTTTTCGTAGCTGAACTGCCGGCCTTGGAGGCACTTGGTTTTGCAGTTGTCTTTGTTGTCTTGGCAGCCTTTGCTGGAGCTGTTTTCTTCTCCTGTTTTTCAGCCGTTCCTTTTACGCTCGGCTCAGCCTTTTCAACTTTTGTCACTTTGCGTGCTTCACCCGGTTTGCCAATGACGTCTACGCTCAAGCGCGTGTATTGCTGACGATGACCACTTTTTACTCGGATCCGTTTTTTAGGACTGTATTTGAATATTACGATCTTCGGTCCTTTGAAATGATCTACAACAGTGGTGCTGACTTGAATACCAGCGACTGTTGGGGATCCAATTTGGACAGCCTCTTCATCAACAGTCAATAACACCTGCCTCAATTCCACTTTGTCGCCCACTTTGGCTGGCAGGCGATCTACATCGATCGTCTCGCCTTCAACAGCTTTATACTGCTTGCCGCCGCTTTCTACGATTGCGTATTTCATCTTTTCTCCTGGCATCACACTTCGCCGCAGCGCCTGCGAGGTCAATACCCAACGCCTGCGTACGGGGAAGCCGGATTACATACAGTTGCCCTGGCTAGTCTCGCTGCCAGGGCAGAAGCGGATGGTATTATACCTGATTGAATTGCACCTGTCAACGCCTCCACACCTAGCCTG
>CAZULT010000091.1:0-12408 GCA_964621295.1 uncultured Anaerolineaceae bacterium
GCGAGCGCTTCGGCAAGATCGTGATCGGCACCAACAAGAAAGGCGAAGCCATCACAGCTGAAGACCTGGGTGTGGCCGGCGCTTTGACTGTGCTGATGAAGGACGCCATCAAGCCCAACCTGATGCAGACCCTGGAGGGCACGCCGGCTTTCGTTCACGCAGGGCCCTTTGCAAACATCGCACATGGCAACAGCTCCATTATTGCCGATAAGATCGCCCTGAAGCTTGCCGATTACGTCATCACTGAGTCCGGTTTCGGCGCCGACATCGGCATGGAAAAATTCTTCGGCATCAAGTGCCGCTACTCAGGCCTGATCCCGCAAGTGGTGGTGCTGGTAGCGACCGTGCGTGCGCTCAAGATGCACGGCGGTGGTCCGAAGGTGGTAGCCGGCAAACCGCTGGCACCCGAATACACCGAGGAAAACCTGGAACTGCTCAAGGCCGGTCTCGGCAACATGGCCAAGCATATCCAGAACGCGCTGAAATACGGCGTGAACGTGGTCGTGGCGGTCAACTCCTTCAAGGATGACACCGAAGCGGAAGTCGAGATGGTCCGCAAGGCCGCGATCGAAGCTGGCGCCATGGACGCGGTCGTCTCCCGCCATTGGATGGAAGGCGGCGCGGGTGCCAAAGCTTTGGCCGAGTCTGTAGTGGCAGCCTGCGAGAAACCCAGCAACTTCAAGCAGCTTTACGATAGCAACCTGCCCATCAAAGAGAAGATCGAGATCATCTGCAAGGAGATCTACGGCGCTGACGGTGTGGATTACTCGCCAGAAGCCGAAGCCAAGATCGAGCTCTACAACAAGCTGGGCTTCGACAAGCTGCCGATGTGCATGGCGAAGACCCACCTGTCGTTAAGCCACGATGCAGCCTTGAAGGGCGTGCCAACCGGTTTCCGCGTACCGATCCGCGACATCCGCGCCTCGGTGGGTTCCGGCTTCCTGTACCCACTGCTGGGCACCATGCGCACCATGCCTGGCCTGCCCACCCGCCCGGTGTTCTATGACGTCGACCTCGACCTCAAGACCGGCAAAGTGGTCGGATTGTTCTAAAACGCACTTCCTCCTTTCTGCTCAGCCGGAGACAGAGTCTCCGGCTGAGCGCTTTTAAAGGAACCGTTTGATTTTGGTTGAACTGAACCCATAAAAATAGTATAGTTAGTAAGAGACACTTTAGCGCCAAGGAGAGCCACCATGACGACACTAAAAAGGAACGAACAGGATCCTTCGACCGGCACACTTCTTACGGCACAGGAGCGGAGCGCCTGCCAGCGCATCGCCGGTGGGGCTGCCCCGCACAGCCAGCGTGCCGCCGCACTGCTGGCGCTGAACGACGGCAGCACCCAGGTCCAGGCAGCCGGGGCGACCGGTCTCACAGCCGGCCAGGTGAAGTATTGGGCGGCCAGGTTTCGGAAGGAGCGCCTGGCGATCTTCCCCGAGGCGCTGAAGGGCGCAGGCGAGGGTCAGGCGGCCGACCCCGTGAAGGCGGCGAAGGGAAAAAAGGATCAAACGGTAGAAACGGAGGAGAAGATGGGTAAAAAGAGCAAGGGAGAGGGCAAGAAAGCCGATAAGGATAAGAAAGCGAAAAAAGGCAAGAAGGGCAAGAAAGGCAAGAAGGGCAAGAAAGGCAAGAAAGGCAAGAAGGATAAGAAGAAGGCCGGAAAAGGGAAGAAGAAGTAACGCGCCGTCTATTGTGCGCATAGGTCACGCTTGCGGCTTGACGATGCATCTTGAGCGGGTCACGTTAAAAACGTAACCTACTGTCCGTTGTGCGCATAGGTCGCGCTTGCAGCGTAACGATCCGTTTTTAAGGCCTGGCATGCACGGCATGGATGCGGCCCCGGCCGCTTTCGTAGAGCAACCGCACCTCGGCGAAATCGGTATCACGGAAGATGAGAAAGCTTTTAGGCTATGTCTCAGCTTCCTTCTTTCTTCTTAGCCCAACAGGACGCGCCGTGATTGAACTACCCTGCGCTCATCACCATCTGACACTAGTACAAAAGGGCGGTGAACCCGTTCAGGGACCAGGATGAAACTGCAAATTCCGATTTCTGGAAGGAACCGCTTTCTCGCTTACTGTGCGCTCGCCCTCGGACAGCTGATCGTACAAACAAGCTCCTTGTTGAAGGGAACTGACTATGTCATCTGCGCATTGACATTTGATGATGCGTTCTATTATTTTCAAACAGCGTGGAACTTAAAGTATCTCTTCATACCTTCTTTCGACGGGATCCATCCCACGAACGGGGTTCAACTCTTATGGTTTGGAGTTGTTTTCCTGCTGGCACAAATTACTCATACAAAAACAGGTTTACTGTTATTGTCATTGGTCATTTGTTTCGTCTTTGATGCCTGTTGTTACCTTGTGATTTGGAAAGTATCCGAAACCGCTGGGCGTCCAATCCTTGGAATCTATATGGGTAGTTTCTGGCTTCTACTGACTTTGGGCAGCCAGCTTTATTCATCAGGATTGGAAAATTCGCTGCATGCGTTCATTTTTTGGTTGGCTATCTTACAAACACTGGCCTATCTAAAGGAG
Organism: uncultured Anaerolineaceae bacterium; assembly: GCA_964621295.1. Lineage (GTDB taxonomy): Bacteria > Chloroflexota > Anaerolineae > Anaerolineales > Villigracilaceae > JAABUE01. Next base: position 2,539 of record CAZULT010000091.1, read on the forward strand.
ACAAAGGAACAAAAGAAAAGACGGAGATTTCTTTTCTTGACAGTCACTCTGGTATTGAATGCCTGGGCTCGATTGGATGCCGGTATCTTTTCTGCGATTCTCTATGCCTACTGTTTGCATAAGTTGGATAAAAAGGGGAAGGCAGTCCTCATAGCTATATCGGCGCTGGTAGCGTTTTTGGGATTGGTCATTCAACTTGCAGTTTTCTACCAGCTGGGAGGAAGCTGGCTGCCCGTGTCAGGTCTGGTCAAACAAACGTGGTGGCGATGGGGTCATTTCGAACATACGGCTACACGCTTACTGATTGCAGCATTGCTTCTTCCCCTACTCGAGACAATCATCCAACGATGGATCAGGATCAAGCAGGATCCTTCGTTACGCAGCCTTTGGTATTGTCTTCTCATTGGAGTCATAGTTCACGTATTTGTCACCGGAGGCATCGACGCCTATGCTCGGTCTCCTTGGCATCTCTCACCTTCGCTTATCTTTTTAACCCTTACGCTGGCCTACCTGGGAGAGGGGGCGGTCCAGGTCCTCTCACAAGTTGCGCCGGCAGCTGGAAGAATTTCTCTTTTTATCCTTCCCGTGTCTTTCACGATTCTGTCCGTTGTCTATTTTCATGCTCGTTTGACGACGTGTGCTCTGCCTTCACATAAGCTGGCCTATCGATCGGCCCTTTGGATCTCAGAACATCTACCAGGGGATGTCAGGCTTGCTTCATGGAATGCGGGCATTTTTGGTTACTTTTCCGATCGGATGGTCATCAATCTGGATGGAGTCATCAATGGAACGGACTATTACCAGCAGGTAATCTCCGGCCCAAAATCGTGGGAGGAGTATGTGAAGGAACAGGATGTAGATTATCTTATCGATTATGAACGCTTTTACGTGGCCTCACCGGATTTTCCTATCGTTCAAACATTTGTCCTGGCTAATTACAACAAAGAAGTAGTGATGTGGCAGGTTAAAAGCGCTGATCAAGGCGAACCACCGTACAGACAAATAGAGTTTTCTAACGAATAGCAGAGGGCAGGCGAACGGGGTATGAGGCACCGGGAGGCCGTAAGCAGGAACTGGAGATGCTCCTTCTCCAATTTGCTCCAAACCGGTCTACCCTTCGGGTACGATGTGCGACCGGCGTTGCACACAGCTGACCGGCGGGTCACAGACCCGCCTGGAGCGAGAACATGATAGCGGACTGAACTCCGCATTTCGATGTGTCACTCTGAGGGAGCGTCCTTTGCGACCGAAGAGTCTCGTTTGATCGGCACGTGAGATCCTTCGCTGCGCTCAGGATGACATGATTCTGATGGTTTCCAGGACAACTCGATCATTATGGTGAAAGAGATAGTACGCTATGAGTCTTGCGGACTGAAATCCGAACTCCTTGAAGTAAGTAGGTCACGCTTTTATTATCCCCGAAGGGGGCAGCGTGACGATCAATTTCAGGGTCTGGCCCGCACGCTGTAGATGCGGCCCTGTTTGCTGTCATAGAGCAGGTCCACTTCCGCCATCTCCGCCAGCAGCGCAGGCGGCACAACGTGCTTGAACTCGTTCGGCAGGAACCACAGGATGTAGCCCGGCCGGTCGCCGGGCCAGCCGGGATACTGCGCCCGGATGGTCTCAAGGTCCATGTCGAGGCTGGAGCGCGGCATCAGCGGGGATTCGTGCCGCAGGTAGAACCAGGCCCCGTCGGCGTAGTTGCTGTACAGCGTGGCCTCCGGGTGTTCGTCCAGCAGTGCGCGCATCTCCGGGATGGCCGGGTTCTCACGGAAAGCGCGGTTGTTGTAATAGTTGTAATTGGAGGCCTCGCCGTTCTCCAGGCTGGCGCGCAGGTACTTGGCCAGGCTGAGGGCCGGGTAGGCCGCCAGCCAGAGCGCGAAGACCCCCACCAGCAGTCCCCGGCTGCGCGAGGCGCCCCAGGACAGGCGCGGCAGCACCAGCCGGTCGAAGGTCAGGAAGGCCAGCACGATCACGGAGGCCAGCAGACCGACGTAGTAACGGTCCGAGTACAGGTCGAGGTGGTCGCCGGTCACCACGAAGATGGCCATCCCGGCCAGCGAGAGCGGCAGGAAGGCCACGGTCGGGAAGATCTGCGGCTGCCAGAGTGCGCGCCACAACTCGCGCCAGGCCGACCGCGGAGCCAGAACGATTAAAAGCAGGGCAAAGCCGGCCAGCAGGAGCAGCGGGTTCAAGAGCAGAAAGTCCAGGCGGGGGTGGTACGGCAGGAACCAGTGCAGGATCTTGGTCAGCGAGGTTTCGAAGTTCTGCCAGGGGTCAAGCGGCGGCGCATCGTTGCCCCAGAAGGTGCCGTAGCGCAGCAGGTTGTGTCCGTAGATCCAGCCACCTACAGGCAGCAGCGAGAGCGAGAGCAGGGCGCCGTCGCGCAGGGTGCGGCGCCAGTCCTTCCAGCGCGCGACCAGGATCACCAGCGCACCCATGGCCACCAGGCTGGCTCCCAACCAGCGCTGCAGCATGGCCAGCGCGGCGCACAGCGCGATCAGCCCCAGGGCGCGGGGCGACTTCGTTTCCAGGTAGCGCGCGGCAGCCAGCAGCATGACCAGCGAAAAGGTGATATAGAGCGGGTCCGAGGAGACGTTGGCGTGGATGCGCAGCGCGGACTCGGAAGCCAGCACGAAGACCGTCCCCAGGTAGGCGTACACCAGCCGCTCACGGAAAGCCAGGAAGACCAGCACGCCCGCCAGGCAGACGTTCACAGCCATCAACACCACATTCAGCGCCCAGCCCACCACGAACACATCCCAGCCGCCGGCCAGGCTCAGGCCGGCCAGCAGCAGCGGGTAAAGCGGCGGCCAGTAGACCAGCGGGCTGCCGGTGTGGTCGAAGAAACCCCGCCCGACCGCCAGATTCTCGGCCGTGGAAAGGTTCTTGGCCGCATCGGCCGAGACCCCCGCCCCGTAAAGAGAGCTGGCTGCCAGCACGAGACCCGCGCCGGCCAGGGCGCAGATCACCAGGAAGATCCAGAAGGCGCGCTCGGAACGCATGGCCCGCAGATTCTACCACGGCTGTCTTTTCATCTATAATGGGAGCTATGGACAACGAACTTTGCTTTCTGACCGCCTCTGAAGCGCTGGCGCGCATGGCACAGGGAGATCTTTCACCCCAGGATCTGGCGCAGGCCTGCCTGGACCAGATCGAGCGCCTCAATCCGCGCCTGAACGCCTTCCTGTCGGTGCTGCCCCTGGTACCGGCTGCCGTGGCAGCCCTTCCGGAGGGAGCGCTATCCGGTATCCCCGTGGCGCTCAAGGACCTGATCGAAACGGCCGGCCTGCGCACCACGGCCGGATCGCTCTTCTTCGCGGACTACCTGCCCGAGCAGGATGCGCAGGTGGTCACGCGTCTCAAAGCCGCCGGCGCACTGATGCCGGGAAAGACCAACACGCACGAGTTCGCGCTGGGCGTGACCTCCATCAACCCGCATTTCGGGCCCTGCCGCAACCCCTGGGATCCGGAAACCATCACCGGCGGCTCATCCGGCGGGTCTGCGGCGGCCGTGGCGGCGGGCATGTGCCCGGCCGCGCTCGGCACGGATACGGGCGGCTCGATCCGTATCCCGGCCTCTTTATGCGGAGTAGTCGGGCTGAAGCCCAGCTACGGGCGGGTGAGCCTGCGCGGGATATTTCCGCTCTCCTGGAACCTGGACCACGCCGGGCCGCTGACGCGCTCGGTACGGGACGCCGCCCTGCTGCTGGGCGTCCTGGCGGGCTACGACCCGCAAGACCCGGCCTCGGCCGACCAGCCCGTGCCGGACTACTTAGTGGGCCTCGAACGCGGCGTGCGCGGCTGGAAGCTGGCGCTGGCAGTCGGGAGGTTCACCCGGGGCAGCCAGCCGGAAGTCTGGGAGGCAGTGCAGGCTGCTGCCGGGGTATTCCGGGAATTGGGAGCCAGCGTGGAAGAGCTCGAGCTGGATTGGCTCTACGATGCGGCGCTGGCCAACGGGCAGATGGTACAGGCCGACGCAGCCGCCGTGCACCGCGAGCGATTGGAGGCGCAACCCGAGCGCTTCGGCGCCGACGTGCGCCAGCGCCTGGAAGCCGGCCTGGCCCTACCCTCGAGCGAGTACGTCCGCGCGCGCCGGCTGCAGGCCGAGCTGCGCCGCAAGGCAGAGTTGTTCTTCGAAAGCTACGACGCGCTGCTGCTGCCCAGCACGCCGGTGCCGGCCCTGCCGATCGAGGGTATCGAGGATTCGGCCAGCCAGGCGCCCACGCTGACGCGTTTCACTGCGCCCTTCAACCTGACCGGGCTGCCGGCGCTCTCGCTGCCGTGCGGGTTCAACGCGCAGGGGCTGCCGATCGGTCTGCAACTCGTGTGCGGTCCCTGGCAGGAGGCGCGCCTGCTACGCGCCGGGCAGGCCTACGAGGGCGCCATGGACTGGAACCAGCGCCGGCCGGAGATAGCGGTTGAACGCAGTTGATGGAGCCCATATTATACGAAACAGGAAGCGAGCCAGCGCTACGCGCTGGCTCGCTTCCTTCTTACAGTACCACTTACAATCGTAGAAACAAACTAGATCTGCACCCTGCGTTGCTCGCCGTTTACTTCGGCAAAGGGCAGGCGCCGATGTCGACCTGGTAGACCGTACAGCCGGCTTCCCCGCCCGAAGAGGGCTGGGCGCAGCACTGGTTGGCGGCATCGTAGCCGTAGCCTTCCTGGCACTGGCCGGAGGTCATGTCGAGCTGCGGGGCGGCGCAGGCGCCGTTGCAGACCTTCATGTCGTAGGACCAGAGCTCCTTGCCCGAGTAGCAGGTGATGCGCAGACTGCCGTCCGAGTGCATCTGGTCCTGGCATTTCAGCTTCGGATCCAGGGACTCGTAGGTCGTGCCGGCTGGAACGGACATGATGGCGTAGGGGATCTTCTCGACGCAGTACTTGTTGTCCAGCATTTCCACCTCAGGCGCCGCGCAACCGCTGGCCGCCTGGCAGAGCGGCGCGTACTGCGGGGCCGCCCCTTGCTCAGGCGGGGGCGGCTCGACGGGGGCCGGCTGCTCCACCACCACGGTCTCCTTGACGACCACCACCTCCGGTGCGGGCGCGGCCGCAGGCGCGGGCGCGCAGGCCGCCATCAACAGCAGGGATAGAAGCAATAAGAATGAAATTCGTGCAGGGTTCATGGGTTCTCCTCTCAAGATCAGATCCGCACGCATGCAGATCCACGCGTGTGATTTTTATGACTATAACGCTTTATTATTGGGAAATAAATCCCCCAAATCTGTGATGACCTTTGGGGGATGCGATATTTATGACCGTTTTGTTACCTTGGAAGACTTCAACCGGTGTCCGCCTTCCGAGAAGAGAAAACCCCCGCGCACGCGGGGGTTCTCCGGCGTAAGCTACTTTCCTTATGGACTTACTCCGTGTTGGCGCAGGCGCCGATATCCACGATGTAGGTCGTGCAGCCGGCTTCCCCGCCAGCAGGCGGCTGGGCGCAGCACCCGTTGGCGGAGTCGTAGCCGTAGCCGGACTGGCACTGGTCCGAATTCATGTCGAGCTGCGGCGCGGCGCAATCGCTGTTGCAGACCTTCATGTCGTAGGCCAGCAGTTTCTTGCCGGGTACCCAGCAAGTGATGCGCAGCGAGCCGTCGGCGTGCACCTGGTCGACGCACTTCATGGCCGGGTCGAGTGACTCGTAGGACGTGCCGCCCGGGGCGGACATGATGGCGTAGACCTGCTTTTCATTGCAGTAGTTGTTGTCGCCCATTTCGATCTCAGGCGGGGCGCAATCACCGGCGGGGGCGGCGCACATGGGCGCGAACTGCGGCGCGGCCGGCTGGGCAGGCTCCGCTTCGGAGGTGGGCGCCTCCGCGGGCACTTCCACCACCACGGTCTCTTTCACGACCACCACCTCGGGCGTCGGTGCGGGGGCAGAGCCGCAGGCGCTCAGGACCAGCAGGGCGCCGAGCGCAAGCACGAACAAGAGCGTAAGTTTCTTCATGATCTCTCCTTTCAGAATAGCCTCAACCCGGGGAGGGCGAGTTCCCCGGGAACGGTCGGTTTGGATTTGTACTTAGCATAGTAGGTTTTTACAGAGTTGTGAATCCCCCAAAACTGTGATACCGGAGTGGTGGCAATTAAATTATAATTTTCATTCGATCCCATACACCCAACCAGACCTGCACCCCGCCCGGGAGATCCCGGGCGGGGTTCTTGCTTCCTTCGCGCAGAGACAGGTCGCAGTGCACCTACCGGTTCTCTCGGCGGTCACGGGTAGGTACAGAAGCCGGCTCCGCCCGCGCCCGTCGGTGGGCGCTCCCACTTGCAGCCTCCGGCCTGGCAGGAAGCCTGGTCGCCGTACTGACCCGGGTTCTCGCAGCCGCCTCCTGGAGGCGTGTCTTTGCAGGATCCCACATGGTCCGATTGCGTCGTACAGAAATTTCCGGTCAATGTGATCGATCCCTTACATACCTGGGTGATCGGATCGTAGACGTACCCCACCGGGCAACCGGAATACTCAGCCGAAGGTATGCCTGCCCAGCCTCCGGATGGTTCGATAAATGTCGCCACGCAGCACTGTTGCGCTGAGTTATAAGCAAACCCTACCGGGCAGCCGGGATCGACCGGCGGGACCAGCGGGACGCAAAAGCCAGAGATCAGGTCCAGCCACCATCCAAAGGGGCAGGTGGTAGCCGGTATAGGGGAAACGCCTTGAAAAATGCATTTTCCGGTGACCGGATCAAGAGTATAGAATTGATCACAGGATGGCTGGACAACTACTGGAACCTGCTCCTCGCAAAAGGTACAGACGTACATGTCAAAACCTTCCAGGACCGGGCCGGTGCAAAAAGGAGGCGAGTTATTCAGGTCGCAAGTGACATTCAAACCGCCCGCGGTCAGGATCTCAGTACCAGGGTCCGGGTGTAAAGTGGCCCCTCCCAGGTTTTGCCCCTGGTTCGCACACCAGTAGGTCACGGTGACATGCGGTGGCTTTTCCGGTCTGCATGTACCGTCCCCCGGTCCTTGCGGAGGTTCGCCTGGCGGGGGCTGGCCGGGCCCCTTGTTCTCACCCGGGATGTAGGCGATCTGCTCACAGTAAGGCGCAAAATAGGTCGGCTCGGTCACCACGCAGCGGAAGCCCAGGTCTTCGCGGTACTTCTCGGGCTGCAGGTAGGCGCGGTGCGCCAGCGGCAGCAGGTCGGCGGTGCTGTTGAAGCCGCTTCCGCGAATGGATCGATACGAGCCCGTCTCCGGGCCGGGCGGGTTGGATGGTGGGGCGTCCTTATAGTAGTCCTCCTGGTATACGTCGCTGGTCCACTCGAAGGTGTTACCGGCGGTGTCGAGCAGCTCGTAAGTGCTCATGCCGTCCGGGTAGTAAGCCAGCACAGGGGTGGTATCGCCCACGCAGCCCTGGTAGTTGAGCAGGTCGCAGCTCGGGTCGTCCTCACCCCACGGGAAGGTGCCCCCATCCGTGCCGCGGGCGGCCTTCTCCCACTGCGCCTCGGTCGGCAGCTCCGCGCCCATCCACTGGCAGTAGGTCTGGGCCTGCTCCCAGCTCACGCCCACCACCGGATAGTCCTTGCGCGCAATATCGAACACATCTTCATACGGGGGTTCTGTGGCCGGCTCCTCGCAGGCGCCCGTCGCCACGCACAGCCGGTACATGTCGTTGGTGACCGGGTAGCGGTAGATCCAGTAATCGCTTAGCGTCACGCTGCGCGGGGGGTTGTCCTCAAACTCCTGCGCACCCATCTGGAACTCCCCGGCCGGGATGTAGATCAGGATGTTGTTGTCGAACCAGGTCGTCCACGTGCCCAGCACAGGCCGGGCATCACTGAAGGGGATCTCTCCGTCCGGCGCTTGCCCGGGCTGTTCTTCTGACCCCGGCGCCTCAGCTGCCTGCTCAGGAAGAGGTTCTACCGGCGGGCTGCAGGCCGATAGCAGCAATACCCCAATAACCCCTATTAATACGATCAGGTGCTTTTTTCCCATACTGTCCTCCTTGTTCCTGGTTTGCATATGGCCTTTACAAAATGAAATGACCTTCTTCAGGTTTTTCTACTCGCATCCGCAAACAGGTGCTGCCGCACCCACGCAAACCCAGTTACACCCTGCCCCTTCGCAGGCAGCCTGGCTGCCGTACTGGCCGGGGTTCTCGCAGCCGGGTTTGTCTGGTGGTCTACAGGTATCGAAATAAACCGAACCATCGACACATTCCGTTTTGCCAGGCCCGAGCACCTCTTCATAGACACAGGCCTGGCTGCAAGAGTCATAGGTGGAGCCCGGCGGGCAGACGAAGTACTCGGCCGGTGAGGCGCCTTCCACCGTGCAGCACCACAGGTCGGGGTTGATGGACATCCCGATCAGGCATTGCTTGCCGAAGGTGGGATCGGGGGTGAACTTGCACCAGCCCGTGCTGGTATCCAGGTCGTAGCCGGGAGCGCACACGGCGTTCTGCGAGAGCGTTCCTCAGGTCGGGACCGGTTCGCAGCTGGTGCAGATCGAATACTCAAGCGTCTCGCCGCCGTAACCCCAGCAGGAGATCTGGCCCGGGCTGTCGGTGCAGGTGGCCGTGCTGCTGTAGGAGGCGTCCGCATCGCCAGGCAGGTAGTTGATATTCACCAGGCGGACCAGCTTCATGCAATCGGTGACCGGGTTCACATCCACGGGATCCGGGATGCAGGTCACCGGCTCCGGAGCCAGCGGGTCGACGGGCTCGCCCGGAGGGACCTGCTCCACGTGGGCCAGCCACTCGCAGGGCGGGGCGTACTCGTACGGGTCCGCCACCACACAGCGGAAGCCCAGGTCGGCGCGCTCCTTCTCCGGTTCCAGGTAGAAGCGCAGGGCCGAGAGCACGCGCTCCGCTTCGGTGCCGAAGGCGCTGCCGCGCACCGAGCGCGCCTGGCCGCTTTCGGGTCCGAGCGGGTCCTCGGCTGGCGCGCTGGCGTAGTAGCCCTCCTGGTACCAGTCCAGGGTCCATTCGAAGACGTTGCCGGCCATGTCCAGCACCTCGTAGTACGACTTCCCCTCCGGATAGGCCTGCACCTTGCTGCGGTCGCCAACGCAGTCGTCGAAGTTGAGCAGATCGCAGGTCGGCTCGCCGTCGCCCCAGGGACGCAAGTCGCCGTCCGGGCCGCGGGCGGTCTTCTCCCACTGCGCCTCGGTCGGGGGTGCGCCGCCCATCCACCCGCAGTAGGCGGTCGCCTGATCCCAATTCACGCCCACCACAGGGTGATCCTCACGGACCGGGTCCAGGTAGTCCGGGTAGGACGGGTCCTCCACGGGCGGTGTACAGAACCCCAGGGAGACGCATCGCGCGTACATGCGGTTGGTGACCTCCGTGCGGTAGATCCAGAAGTCGGACAGGACCACGGTGCGTTCAGGGTCCTCCGGTTCAGCGCCGCCCATGACGAACTCCCCGGCAGGGATGTAGACCAACAGGCCCCCGTCGTACCAGGGCAGGGTGTCACCCAGCTCGTGTTGGGGCTCGACCAGCGCCACCGGTTCCGGGCTGGGAGCCTCGGACGGGGCGGGTTCGTTCGCTTCAGGGTTGGGTTCTGGTGCGTTGGGGCCCGGGAAGCTGCAGGCCGCGAACAGGACAATGACCCCCAGCCCTCCTACAAACAAGTGCAGGAACGGGGTACGCATATGACCCTCCTCTCGCCTCAGCCTTACATTCTTGTAAGGTATTCTTATTATATGTACTTTATCCCACAATTACTATCCCCTGCGGGTGGGATGACCCAAGTCCTATAAGCAGACCGCTCCTGCCTCTGCGCTTCGCGGGCAGGACGAGAGCGCAGCGGGCGTGAAACGAGTCCGCGGAGGAAGTCGAACGAGTCCGCAGCGGAGGTTGAACGAGACTTGAGTCGTCAGGCAACAAATGCGCATTTAATCGGAAAGAAATGCGCATTTGTT
>CAZULT010000092.1:0-12051 GCA_964621295.1 uncultured Anaerolineaceae bacterium
GTGGCCTGACGGTGGGCGCTGGCGTCGTCACCAAGATCATCGAATAGGTGAAGAAAGTTTGGTAAGCAAGTATGGCCTCTAGGAAGAGCGTTCGTCCTGTGATCACGTTGCAATGCAACGATTGCAAGGAACGAAATTACACGACGGAAAAAAATCGTCGGAATGACCCGAACCGGATCGAGTTCAACAAGTATTGTCCTCGGTGCCGGAAACATACATTACATCGGGAGACAAAGTAGGGGTGGCCTGACACCACCCCCTATAGGCCAGTAGCTCAATTGGTAGAGCTCTCGTCTCCAAAACGAGTGGTTGTGGGTTCAAGTCCTGCCTGGCCTGCCTAAAGGGCAACGCCGTCCTTCTCGTGGCGGCGTTTTAGCCGTAAGCACGCAAGTAAGGAGATTAGCGTGGCTGATAGGAAAGACTCGAAAAAACAAAACGCAATTCAACGCTATTTTCGTGAAACGGTCGGTGAGTTACGCAAAGTATCCTGGCCGACGCGCCATGAAGCCTGGCAGTTGACCGTGATCGTATTGGTGGTGCTGGTGTTCATGGCCATATTTCTGGGCGTGATCGTTGATGGTATCGCCGGACGATTGATGGTGTTGCTGGTTGGGGCCTGATCCAGCCAGTGGAAGTCTGAGGAATGTGATGAGTAAGCAGGATCCGGAAAAAAAGCGGCTTGAAAAAGAGCCTGTTGAACCAGCCGAGGAGTTGAATCAACCCTTGGGCGCAACTGGTTTAATTGAGGAAGATTCAAGCGACCCGGATCAGCTGGCTGCCCCCCCTGAACCTGACGAAACATCTGACGCTCCTAAGGAAGATAGCACGGAAAGCGAACCAGCCCTTCAGCCGGAAAAAGTAGAGCAGGAACCTGACGAAACATCTGACGCTCCTAAGGAAGATAGCACGGAAAGCGAACCAGCCCCTCAGCCGGAAAAAGCAAAGCAGGAACCTGACGAAACGTCTGACGCTGATAAGGATGGTAGCGCGGAAAGCGAACCGGTCTCTCAACCGGAAGATGTAAAGCAGGAACCTGACGAAACGCCGTCGGATGCGGAGACTCCAGAGGCTTCTGATGAAGGATCTGAATCGGAAGAATCCGAAAAGCCTGAAGAGTCTGAAGAGTCTATCGAGTCGAATGAACCTGTAGACTCACCAGCCCTCGAAGAAGGATCGCAAGAGCCGGACTCTGGCGATTCGGGTGAACTCGAACTCGATTTGTCAGGCGAACCCCTCGAAGAGGAGGATGGAACAGCCTGGTTCGTGATCCATTGCTACTCAGGGTATGAGAACAAAGTCCGGCACAACCTCGAACAGCGTATTGAGACCATGGGCATGAAGGATATGATCTTCGATGTGGTGGTACCGACGCAGGAAGAGATCGAGGTCCGCGACGGCAAGCGCCGGACGGTTGAGCGGCACATCTTTCCGGGGTATGTCCTGGTCAACATGATCCTGACAGAGGAATCCTGGTACGTTGTGCGTAACACACCTGGTGTGACAGGGTTCGTGGGTATGGGGAACAACCCCACTCCATTACGGCCGGAGGAAGTGGCGCAAATTGTCAAACGTATGGAAGCGGATGCGCCAACTGTCAAAGTCACATACAAGGTCGGAGAACGCGTGCGCATCATCGATGGCCCGTTCAACGATTTTCGCGGCATGGTTGCGGAGATCGATATGGAACGCACCAAGGTGCGCGTGATGGTCAGCTTTTTCGGCCGCGAAACGCCGGTTGAGTTGGACTTCCTGCAGGTAGAAAAAGCCTAACAAGGATTGTTGCAGATCGGACTTCCGGTCTGATGCGGTGGGAGGGCATCCCACGCCGGTGAGAGATCCCGGCACAAGCAATCGCCCGCTAAAACCACAGAGCGTCCGTCGGGCGTGACGGCGCGAGGAGTAATCATGGCAAAGAAACTGAAAGCGATCGTTCGACTGCAAATCGAAGCCGGGAAAGCCAATCCGGCGCCGCCGATCGGGCCTGCATTGGCCGGTCACGGCATCAATATCATGCAGTTTTGCAAGGAATACAACGCGCGTACTTCCAATCGACCTGGCGAAGTGCTTCCGGCCGAAATCACGGTCTACACGGATGGGTCGTTTACCTTCATCCTTAAGACCCCGCCGGCGGCAGTGCTGCTTCGTAAGGCGGCTGGGGTTGAAAAAGGCTCCGGTATACCGAATAAGGAAAAGGTTGGAAAAGTGACTCGCGCACAGGTCAAAGAAATTGCTCAAATTAAGATGAAAGATCTGAACGCGATCGACATCGAAGGCGCCATGCGCCAGGTCGAAGGCACCGCCCGCAGTATGGGTATCCTGGTAGTTGATTAATATGGTGGGAGGACGCCCTTGCGGCGCCCGCTGGCACCACGGAGGAAACTATGGCACAACACGGAAAAAAGTACCTGGCTGCTGCAGCCAAGATCGACGAAGAAAAATTGTATTCGCCTCGCGAGGCAGTAACCCTGGCGAAGGAGACCTCCTCGACTAAGTTCGATTCGACGGTAGAAGTGCACATCCGCACTACGCTCGACCCTCGTCAGGCCGACCAACAGGTGCGTGATGTGGTCGTGCTGCCGTTTGGTCTGGGAAAAACCGTGCGCGTGATCGTTTTTGCGCAAGGTGAAGGTGCGACCGCTGCGCGTGAAGCCGGAGCCGATCTGGTGGTGGACGATGACGAAACCATGAAGAAGGTTGAAGGTGGAGATACCGATTACGACGTGGCTATTGCCACTTCGGATATGATGGGAAAGGTGGGCCGCCTGGGTCGTGTCCTGGGTCCGCGCGGCCTGATGCCGAATCCGAAGGCCGGTACGGTGGTCAACGCCGAAGACATCGGACGCGCTATCCAGGAGGCGAAAGCCGGGCGCGTGGAGTTTCGTCTGGATAAAACCGCCAATATGCACGTTTCCATCGGCAAGGTATCCTTCGAAGCGGACAAGTTGTACGATAACTTTGCGGCTTTGATGGACGCGGTGCGTAAGGCCAAACCAACCGGCGCAAAAGGCGCCTACATCAAACGCATCACCCTCACGACCACGATGGGCCCCGGGATCAAGATCGATCCGAATGAGGCGCAAGCTCTGGAGGTAGCCGGGTAGCATACCCGATAACCTAGATACAGCCACTTACCAGTGACGGCGGGTGTCCCGGTCGAACGGGACTTAATTCCCTGCCCAGGTGAGGACGACCTGCTCCTGCGGCTCTTTCGAGAGCTGCCACCCAATTCTCGGGTGCCTGCATAAGTCTTTGCCTGAAAAGTGGCAAAGACTTTTTCATGAAAGGAGGTGAATGTCTTTTGGCTATTTCAAAGCAGAAAAAGAACGAGATCCTCGACCAATACAAACAATGGTTGAGCGAAAGCCAGGCAGTGATCTTGGTGGAATACACTGGTACGACCGTGAAACAAATGGACGAAATTCGCGCCAAGCTCCGCGAAGTCGGTGGTGAGTTCCACGTGATCAAGAACACATTGGCGAAACTGGCCTTCGAGGCCAGCGGTTACAGCCTTCCCGAAGGCATGCTAGAACAAAGCACTGCGGTTTCTTTTGCCTTTTCGGATCCAGCGGCGACCGCCAAGGCCCTTTCCGACGTTTCGAAGGGCGTTGAAGCCATTAAAGTAAAAGGCGGCTTCATCGGCGTGGAAATGCTGGATGCTGACCGGGTAAAGGCCCTGGCGGATCTACCCCCGTTGCCGGTTGTACGTGCGCAGATGTTAGGGCTTTTCCAAACTCCGGCAGGCAAGCTGGTACGCACGATTGCCGAGCCGGCGCGCTCGCTGGCCTCTGTCTTCCGGGCCTATTCCGAACAGGCCCAGCCAGCGGCATGATGGCCGCAGGTTTCTACACATAGGACGAATATATCAATCACTAAAGAACAAGGAGTATGTTAGCAATGGCTGCAAATATCGAAAAATTAGCTGATCAGTTGAGTGAGCTTTCCGTGATGGAAGCCGCTGATCTTGTGAAAATGCTCGAAGAAAAATGGGGAGTCTCCGCCGCTGCGCCGGTCGCGATGGCGGCTGCGGTTGGACCAGCTGCCGCTGGCGGCGCCGGAGAAGCGGCCGAAGAAAAATCTGAATTCGACGTGGTCATCAAGGATGCCGGCCCGAAGAAGATCGAGGTCATCAAGGTTATTCGCCAGTTGACCAGCCTTGGGCTTGGTGAAGCCAAGACCCTGGCCGAGACCGCAGGTGGCAAGATTCTGGCGCAGGTAGGTAAGGATGCCGCGCAGGATGCCAAGAAGAAATTGGAAGAAGCCGGCGCGGTGATCGAAGTCGCGTAACGGTTTCCAGGAAACCCTCTCAGGACGGCTCGTTCGAGCCGTCCTGTTGATTCTGCCGGGTAGATAGTACTTTCTTACTAGAGCCGCGCATAGGACTAATTTCCTATGCGCGCTATTGACTTCAAGTTTGGAAGTCCCTATACTGTTGGTACCTTTGGTCTGACCACCATACCACAAAGCGATGGATATGAACCCACTTTCCCATAAAACCCTTTCGGAAGCGGCAGCCAGCAGGCTGGCAGCGTCCCTGCTAGATGGCAGTTTATCCCCCGGAACCCAACTGCCTCCCGAGCGCGAATTGATGAATCAACTGGGCATCAGCCGGACTACCCTGCGAGAAGCGCTTAAATCTTTGGAAGAGAACCGTCTTATCGAATCACGCCCGAACATCGGTTGGTTTGTATGCAAGATCGATGAGTCGAATATTACCCAGGCGAAAGCGCTGGCAGGTGAGCACATCAACCAAACCCCACGGGTTGCCACGGACGAGCCGGCTACGAGACCGCGTCGGGTTCCCGTCAGCCCTGAGAAACCCCTGCATATCCCCAATTTGAAGGAAGACCGTTTAGGGACCTTTGAGTTCATTTCCTGGTGGGAACGGGAAAAAGTTGACAAAGCTAAGGTCCTGGTCGTCGGAGCCGGAGCATTGGGAAATGAGGTCATCAAGAATCTGGCGTTGATGGGTGTGGGGAACATTTTTATCATTGATTTTGATAATATCGAGGCGGCTAACCTGAGTCGTTCGGTACTTTTCCGCGAAACGGATAACCAGCGCAGCAAAGCTGAAGTGGTGGCGGCCAGAGCCAAGGCGATCAACCCCCAGATCAAGGTCCAGTATCTCAACACCGATGTGACCACCGGCTTGGGGTTGGGGATCATCCGGCGTATGGATGTGGTCGTAGGTTGCCTGGATAATCGCGAGGCCCGGCTGGCGGTCAACCGCTTTTGTTATTGGTTGGATAAACCCTGGGTGGATGGAGCCATCCAGGAATTGCTGGGACTGATGCGCGTTTTCGTCCCCGGTCAGGGCGCTTGTTATGAATGCACCCTTACGGAGCAAGCCTTACGGGATCTATCTTTACGCTACTCCTGCCAGTTGCTGGCGCGCCAGAACGTCTTGCTGGGGAAAGTTCCCACCACCCCTACCATTGCCTCCATCATCGGCGGCATGCAATCGCAGGAAGTGCTCAAATTGATCCATGACATGCCGGTGGAATCCGGTAAGGTTGTGCACTTCAATGGGTTGAACAACCACATGCACACCACGGCCTACAACCCGCGTGAGGATTGCGAAAGCCACTGGACGTATGGGGAGATTACCGAACTGCCTGCGCGCGCAGAAAGGGCTACGTTGAGCGACATGCTCACAATCGCGCGCGCAGACCTGGGCAAGGAGGCGATGATCGAACTGGACCAGGAATTGGTTACTTCGCTTGAATGTCCGAAATGTCATGCCAAGGAAGAAGTGCTGCGCCCGGTCAGCGAGATCACGTTTGAAGCCGGACATTGCCCCGATTGCGGTGAACTGCGCGAGGCCCAGTTCACCCATATGATCACAGGTGAGGAGCCTTTCCTGCACCGTACGCTGGCAAATGTGGGCGTTCCCCCACTGCACATCTTGCGTGCTCACAACGGCTATGAATATCGGTTTTATGAATTAAACGGCGACGAGGCCGAAGCGCTGCATTTCCGCCATTTCGAACAGCCGGAAGAGGAGCACGCAATTCCAGTTGAGGGCCGCGTCCGCCTCAAAGAGGAAGTGACCCTTGAGGATGCCCCATCGAACCCGGCTCGCAATCGCATTCGTCTGAAGGACGAAAAGCCGTTAGCAGAAGTTGTGGTCAAATCCGCGAATTCAGGCGTGCGCATTGGGGTCAGTCAGAAAGCGGTGAAAGTGAAAAAGGCCTCCCGCAATCGCGTACGCACCCAGGATCCGGAGCGAACGAAGAAGGGACAGGCCAAGTCAGCTCAGGGTCGCGTGAAATTATGTTAATGGATGATGAATGATGGCCGTACGTACTGCCAGGATGAACCCTGCGGAGATCATGCCGCGTATGAGTAAATCACCCCACCTGTTCAGGAAGATGGTGCTGCTGGTTCTGTTGACAGCGGCCTATGCTCTGGGCGTGGTTCTGGTTTCTATTAAATACCCGGATTTTCCTCAGGTGCTGTTCAATGTGTTCGCGGATAGCACTCTGGCGGTCGTCGCCGGTTTTGGTTCCCGGCTGTTGCTGGCAAAACGCAATTGGTTTATCCGTTCCATTACCGCCGGTGTACTGCCGGTGATGGGCATGGCGATCCTGGGATATTTCTCTGATTGGAAGACCGGCATCGATGTAATCGCACTCAGCCTCGGATATGTGAGTTGGACTGATCTCTCCCAACTGGTTCTGGGGGTCAGCGCAGCCTGGGCAGCGTTGTGGGCCTGGCACCACCCAGCACAAAAAGAGGGGGCGGGAACAACAGCGGTAGAACCACATCGATCCGCGGCAGTAGTTTCACCCCGACGTATCCAAGCTCCCCAGCAACGGGCTGAAAGGCCCGCAGCGCGAGCAAGTTCTACTGCCGGCTTGCGGTCTCGAAGCAGGGGCCGTACGCGAGCAAAGCTGGTAACTCCCCGCCCGGCAGTCGCACGGGCACCCAAGAGATTCCGGTTGAGTCACCCACATGTCCAGCTTGCGCTCGTCGAAGAACATCGCTGCCCGTATTGTCTCGAACCTGTCTTACGCACGGATCCGCGCGGTGTGAAGGAATGTGAGGTCTGCCATTCCTTGCATCACGCTGACTGTTGGGCGATCACCGGCACGTGTCAGGTGCCGCATCTCAATTCTTGAGGAGCGAAATAGTATGCCAGATCTACACGTCACCCTGTTGCTCCCAAGTGGGGGCGCCCGCAACGCCGAAATCCCCGACGATGTGCGCATGCATGACCTGTTGGAGGAATTGACTTCCCTGCTGGAATTGCCCACGGTTGGTCCTGATGGACGCCCGATGACCTACCGGCTGGATAGCAAGGCGCTTGGCCGGGAACTCAGGGAGGATGAAACGCTGGCCGAGGCGCAGGTCCCGGACCAGGATCGTTTGATCATCACGGCTGATATTACTGCGGGGGGAAAAGCGGTGGCAGATACGCCGCGCATGCGCAGGTTGCGGGCCGACCATGAATTGATGCAGGAGCTGGCCGCTCGCAGTAACCTGATCTATTTCAAGGCTTCCTCGTTGCGGCCGAACCTGCCTCCGGAACGGTACATCGTGACCTTCATGTGCAAGAGCATTGTAAGCGTCGACCGCCAGGGCAACCCGAAATATGCCAACCATCATCAGGTAGAAATCTATTTGCATAACCAGTATCCCCATCGTTGGCCCGGGATGAAGTGGCTGACGCCGATCTGGCATCCAAACATCAATCATGTCAACGGGAGCGTGTGCATCGATGCCGCCTGGTGGGCGGCCAGTCGCTCCCTGGACCGCCTTGTGTTGATGCTGGGTGAAATGCTGCAGTGGAAGAATTTTCATGATGACCCGACCAAGCCGCCCTTTCCCTGGGATGCTGAAGCAGCCCGTTGGTCCCGGGAATACCGGAAGAAATACCCCAATGCCTTCCCGCTGGATGAACGCGAGCTCTTGCGACCTGAACGGGTAAAACTTGGCTTGGCCGAACCTCCTAAGAAAACAAAATTCACCGTGAAATTGCAGCCCGACGGTGCGGATCAAAAAGGTTCGGGGTTTAAAGTGAATCCGGCGAAGTCCGGGCAAAAGAAACCGGCGGGCCGCGTGAAGCTGAAACCGCTTGATCTGTTGAAGAAGAAACCAAAAATTCACTTGAAATGACCGGCGCACTGCACGTGCAGCAGTAGTACCGAAAAGGCTGAACATCAGCCGACCCTATAGATAGAAAGGAGAAAACCATGTCTGATATCCCTGTCACGATTGTGCTCCCCTCAGGTGGTAGCCGCAATGCTGAGGTGCCTGGTGATGTTGAGGTCAAGGAGTTAATTCCCGAATTAACCACCTCCCTGGAACTTCCCGTCACCGGCCCGGATGGACGCCCAATGTCCTACCGGTTAGATAGCAAAGCGCTGGGTCGCGAACTGAAAGAAGAAGAGACCCTGACGGACGCCGGGATACCCGAGGGTGACCGGCTGATGATGACCGCCGATGTTACTGCGGGGTAGTTTTCCCTTACTCCCGAGCCGCTCGGCACCTTCGGGCGGCTCGGGAAGAGATTGATTTGAGAACCTTATGTCCGGATCTGGAATCCGTATCGCACCTCCCATTATGACGCAACCGCGCTTGGCTGCCAAGCCGCTTGAGAATTCACAACGCTGGGATTCGCCGCATGACGACGAAGATCTCCAGCCAATCGTGTCTGTCTTTCTCAATCGGGCAGCCTATATCCGTGTGAGCGTTCATTCCTGTAGCAGCGATACCGTCGAAGTAGGCGGGGTATTGGTTGGGGAATGGTGCCAGGAAGAACAGTCAGGGGACGAGTTTGTGATCGTAAAACACGCCCTGCCGGCTCGACACACCTTGCAAGGAAGCGTCTACTTGACCTTTACCCAGGACAGCCTTGTGGATCTCCACGACCAGATCGATCAACGCTTCGAAGGGGAAAAGATCGTCGGTTGGTATCATACTCATCCACGTATGGGCATCTTTCTGTCCCATTACGATACCTGGCTTCATCAGAATTTCTTTCCGGAGCCTTGGCAGGTGGCCCTCGTGGTTGAACCGGTCTCATCGCTTGGCGGTTTCTTTGTTCGTCAGCCAGATGGCGATCTGGACCCAGCGCGGTACTTTGGTTTTTATGAAGTGGATGGAAACGATGGGTCCAGTATCGTGCGCTGGCAAAATTTAACGCAAAGCAAAAATGGCATTGAAGGAGGTTCTACCAATGAGTAGGCGAATGCGTTCCTATTACTACGCGCTGCTCGGCGCGCTAGGCGGATTGATTGGCTGGCAGGTCAGCGACCTTCTGGGCCTTTCGTTTGCCTCCAATCTTTACTTAAGTGAGGCCGTGGTGGGTGCGCTGGTGGGATTGAGCGTGGGCCTGTTTATCGGTCTGACCGAGGGCTTGTTGACGCGAAATCCGGTGCAGGCACTCAAATCGGGCCTGTTCAGCGGGTTGTTGGGTTTGCTGGCCGGGGCAGTTGGGCTCCCCTTAAGCGAGTTCTTCTTTCAGTCGGCGGGTGCGGATCTGTTTGGGCGCGCGCTGGGTTGGGCGGTCTTCGGATTGATGATTGGCCTGGCGGAGGGCGTGGTTGGAAAAAGCCAGGTCTGGAAAGGTATGCTCGGGGGTGCCCTGGGTGGTGCTCTGGGTGGCTTGTTGCTCGAACTGGCTCACGAATGGTGGCAGGATCCGTTGACAGGCAAGGCAGCCGGTCTGGTGCTGCTGGGTGCGGCAGTTGGAGCGTTCATCTCGCTGATCGTGGTGCTGCTCTCACGTGCCTGGCTGGAGGTCACTTCCGGAAAGCTTAAAGGCACCGAGTTTATCCTGGATAAGTTCATGAGGGCAGGTGGCCCGGCCATCGCCATTGGCAGTTCGCCGTTGAAATCTGAAATCGTCCTTCCCGATCCGGATATAGCTCCCCAGCATGCCATGCTGACCGGTGATGGTATGCGCTTTGCGCTCAAAGACATGAGCCTGACCGGCACATTCATCAATAACAAACGGGTCGAACGCATCCAGTTAGCCGATGGGCAGAAACTGCGTATGGGCAACACTGAGATGGTCTATCACGAAAAGAGGTAGCCATGTTCCATCAACGTGTGTTGCGTATGCTCCTGATATCGGCTTTGCTCATGCTAGGAGCCTTCCAGTCGAATGCGCAGGTATTTGCGCAAGCTGAGGCGCAGGTACGCATTACGCAGGTAGACACATCCAATTTTCCGAACGTCACCGTGTATGTGTCCGTAGCGAACGCAGCCGGTGAGCCGGTCGGCGTGGATCCGGCTTCAATCCAGATCCAGGAGAACGGCCAGTCCATGTCGCCGATCGCAGTCGAGGGGGGGGGTGTGGCGGTCGGGGGCGAGGCCATTCCTGTCAACACCATGCTGGTCATTGATATTTCTGGCAGCATGGAGAAGGGCAATAAAATTGGTGCAGCTAAAGAAGCCGCCAGAACCTATATCAACGGCATGCGCTCCGGCGACCAGGCCGGGTTGATCGCCTACGATACGCAGGTGTACACCGTTCAACCGGTGACCGCCGATATTAACGCGCTGACCAGCGCCATCGATGGTTTACAGACTGGTAGCGATACGGCCATGTACGACGCCCTGGTCCAGGCAGAAACAGCCTTGGGAGGGCTTTCCGGCCGCAAGGCGATCATCGTCCTGACGGATGGTATGGACAACCAAAGCAGCAATACAGCAGAAAATGTTTTGGCCGGCATCAACGAAAGCGGGCTGACGATTTCCGCTATTGGAATCGGGGATGTCAATGCAAGCGGCCAGGCCGGGCTGGATGAGGCCGGATTACGGGCTCTCTCCGAGCGAGCAGGTGGCCAGTATGCGTTTGCCACGGATGCCGGGACTCTGAGCGCCCTCTACCAGCAATATGGCCAGTCGCTGCAGAGCGAGTACGCCATCACCTATATTTCACCTGCGACGTTGCGTGATGGGATCAATCGCAGCCTGACCGTCTCCCTTGCCGAGACCGGCATTGTTAGGCAAGGAGAGTACAACCCCGGCGGCGTACTGCCCGAGGTCTCTGGCCGATCCTGGTCGTTGTTTGGAAGCCTGTTGGCAACGTTGCTCGTCTTGCTGGTCCTGCCGGGGTTGTTCAACCGCGGCGTGCAGGCGTTTGCACAGGCGAAGCCCGGAAAGTCCAGGATAAAACTGGACAAACCGCCCAGGCAGAACCAAAAACCGCGTATCAAATTGAAATAAACAAAAAAAGACGGCTGCTAGCAGCCGTCTTTTCATTTGTTTTCACGTATTACACTGCGACCGGCTCCAACCTGCGGATCACCATGACCACTTTCCCCTTGACCTCGAGCGGTATGCTTTTGTCAATCAGGATTGGCTGCATGGTGGGGTTGGCAGGTTGCAGGCGATAGCCCTCTTTTTCCTTGTAGAAGTATTTCAAGGTGGTTTCATCCTGGTTCGGTAACCAGACTGCCACCATGTCTCCGTTGCGCACTTCGGCGTTGTTGCTTACCGGTTTCATGATGACGTAATCCCCATCGTTCACCATGGCGTCGATCATCGAGTCTCCTTCGACTTCCAGAGCGAAGAGTGGTTTGTCCTTTTCCGGTTCCGGAAGCAGGGAGGAGGCGATTTCGACGGTGGTATCCACATCATAATAATTGAAATCTGAGCTTGGCACCGGAGCAGGTTCGCTTGCGACGATGCGCCCCAGCACAGGGATGCGCATCAGGTCAGTGACGACCTGGACCACCTCGTTGACCTTATCGGTCAGGCGCAAACCACGCGATACGCGCCCATCCCGCTCGATGTAACCCATCTTTTCAAGCTGTTCGAGGTAATAGTTAACCACCGAGGTGGATGAGATCTTGGCGGCGTCGCCGATCTCGCGGATGGATGGCGGCCTGCCGTTCTCGGTTTGGTATTCCGCCAGGAAACTTAACACGCGAATATGGCGCTCACGCAATCCTTTGCTTTTACGAACCATCATCATAGCGACCTCCGGAGCAATACTCGCTCATTTGTGCTATAAATATACACGAACATCCGTTCTGTGTCAAGTCTCATTTCCAGCCGTACACAGGCTGAATCCCATCGTGCGCAGATCGGAAAACCAGG
>CAZULT010000093.1:0-11962 GCA_964621295.1 uncultured Anaerolineaceae bacterium
GGTCAGAAAGCTGATATCCTTGATATGGGGTTCCTTGTTCAATATCGCCTGGTAGAGGTGGGCAATGCTCCAACGTTGGGGAATGTTGAATTGGAACAGGTCAGTCAGTTCATCTTGTGCCTGCCCGGTCATGGTGTTTCGCCAGGTGCGAAACGGGACGAGCAGATTTCCGTCTTTATCGAACGGCATATAGCCGTGCATCATGGCACTGAAGCCGATAACGCCAACGGACCGGAGCCGGAGGTTGTATTTCTTAAAAACATCTTCGTTAAGCTCCCGATAGCTTTCCTGCAAGCCCGTCCAAATATCTTCGAGACTGTATGTCCAGATGCCGTTTTCGAATCGGTTTTCCCACTCATGGCTTCCCGATGCGATCGGCGTATGATCCTCGCCGATCAGCACTGCCTTGATACGAGTCGAGCCGAACTCGATGCCAAGAGCGGTCTTTCCGCTCTCAATTGCTTTTTTGGTATCGCTTCGATTCATGTTCATCTCCCTGATTTGAAGGCGTTACATCAAATTTATTTCTTATCTGCGCCAAAGTCGACCCCAATCGTGTATTTCGCCATATCACGCATCAATGATGGTTTTCAAACCTTCACGCCGCTGCGCCACCCGAAACGCTTCAGCAGCCTGTTCCAGTGGGAAGCGATGTGTCACAAGCGAACAAACATCCATCAAACCTTTTGAAACCAACTCGATCGCACGCGGGTAGGTATGCTTCATCCGGCGTACCAGTTTGATGGTCAGTCCCTTGCGGCGAGCCACCGAAGCTCTGAAAGCGGTGCGGTCGTCGGCGGGAATACCCACCAGGATAGCTCTCCCGCCCGGGATGACAGCGGCGATGGACATGTCAACTGCATCCTGCTCCCCGGCGGCTTCAAAGGCAACATCTACTCCCCGGCCATGCGTCGCTGCCTGGACCTCACCAAGCTCATGGCCCGATTCTGCGAGAATGGCCCAATGCGCACCAAAGTTTTTCGCCGCCGCTAAACGATGTGAAAGCACATCCGTTGCGATGATATTGCTTACACCCGAGAGTCGCGCCAATTGCACGAGGAGCAGGCCGATCGGTCCGCACCCAAAGACGCCAACGTTCATCCCCGTGCGTAATTTGCCCAGATCGACTGCATGCAAAGCGACACCGAGCGGTTCTAACATGGCGCCAGCAGTATCGTCCAGCGTATCCGGGAGAGGATATAGGCGACTACGCGGCCATGCCATCCACTCGCGTAGTGCGCCGTCCTGCGAGCCGTGACCGGCAAAAACGATTCGAGAGCAGAGGTTGGGATGCCCCTTCTGACACAACTCGCACTGCCCACATGGGATGGCCGGGTCAACTGCAACCCGTTCGCCATTCTCAGTGGTTGCTGAAAATTCATGTCCTAAGATAAGCGGATTTTCTAAATGCGCGTCACCAATTCCCCCATCGGTAAACCAGTGCAAGTCTGAACCGCAAACACCCACAGCTTTGACCCGCAACAGCGCCTCGCCAGCATTGGGTACTGGCTCGGGTTCGTTGTGCAAACGGAGTTCCCCGTGAGCGTGCAGGCGTACAACTTTCATTGAGCGTGGTCCTCATCGATTTTGCTGCAACTATCAATTACTTTCTCTCAAGGATAGCCGGGCGTTTGATGACTCGATTACCAATTTGAATATCAATCGTTGGCCAACCGGCCATTTCAGTAATGATTTCATTCGATCTCTCACCCACCAATATCGTGTCTTCGGATTTTGCGCCAGTGATGGACGGGTTCCAGGCAAATGCCTGTCCAACCAGAATAGGCTCAGGCGAACCGGGGGTAGCGGTGACTTCGCGCGGAGCATATCCAGCCGACCCGCCCTGATGGTGGAGTTTCCACTCATCAGGGAAACCGGCTGCAGCGTAGGCCGATTGCGCGCAAGTGAATACATCGCCCACCGTGTGATCGGGACGAGTCGCCGCGATCATTTCTGCATCGATGCGTGCCACAGCTTCTGCCTTGTGGCGCACTTCATCTGGCAATTCGCCGAAATGGACAAAGCGCGTCACCGAACAGATCAGCCCCCATTTGCGTCCACACAGAATCAGCATCGCATAGTTTTGAAGTTGTTTTGCAGTTGGCAGCGGATGTCGATAGGAGAAGATACGCTCATCTGTGGCGATCAGGTTGACGATTGCCTGCACGCCATGCCTCTCGACAGACTGGGCGAGCAGACCGGCAAGCTCATATTCGCTCATCCCGGGTTTTACGGCCTCAATCGCCTGTCGCATCCCTTCAGCACAAATTGTTCCCAATTCCCTGAAACGATTCCCTTCTTCCGGTGTCAGTTGAGAGCGCAGGGACGTAATTTCTTGAAACAGGTTCAAAGCATGGGGAAAACTTGTATCTGCGCCTACTTTCATTCCGCGAGTCAAACCGGCAATTGGGTCTTTTTTCTCATACCAGGGTGAAATCTGGAAATCCCAGCCTTGTTCGCTAAGTCCTTGTTCCTGCATCAATCGCGTGGCTTCGATATTGTTGGTCACAACAAAACGGTTTGTTCGCGTGATCAACAGAGATGCGATCCCCAGCGAATCGGCGGTGTTGATATGAGGATCTCCCCCACAGGTTGCCCAGGCAAAATTTTCTGTCTTATGAAGCAGAAGCGCATCCAGATCACATTCGGCGAGAAGCGCACGGATGCGTTCGAGCTTGAGATTCAGTTCTGTATTGGAAGTTACTTGACTTGATTCCATGCCCATACCTTTGAAGATATCCTTTCGTGGCTGGCAGGAAAGAATTTAAGTGGCACCGCATGTGTATTTATGAATGCTTTGATCTCATATAGAACAGACTTTGAATCCCGATAAAGATCAAGGTCAGCACACCAACACCGATGCGGGTCCACCATGAACTTAGAGTGCCATTAAACTGGAGGATGGAAACGATGGTGCCATTTATCAAGACACCAAACAGGGTACCAATGACATTTCCTACACCGCCGGTCAATAACGTACCCCCGATCACAACTGATGCAATGGCATCCAGTTCCATTCCGGGGGCATAGCCTCCATAGCCGGAGAGCAATGAAATACTCCATACAATCCCGGCCAGGGCAGAACAAAAGCCGCCAAAGGTATACACAGTGATCTTTGTACGCCCGACTGGCAACCCCATCAACAAAGCAGACTGCTCATTGTTTCCAATGGCATAAACGGTGCGACCAAAGCGTGTAAAAAAGGCCAGGTAGATTGCGACCAATAATAATATTGGACCAATCAGTGATGGAATATATACGTACACTTTCTCTAAGAAAGGAATAGGCACCTTGGTCAATGCCAGAAAACGATAAAAATCGTTTTGGATCGGTAATGCTTCCAGGGTAATGATATACGCCATCCCACGTGCGAAAAAGAGACCCATCAGGGTTACAATAAACGGTTCCACTTTGAAAAAGTGGACAATACAGCCCAGGGTAAACCCAAATACGATTCCCATTAATAACATCAGGGGCATCACGACTGCAGGAGACACTCCTTTTGCCAACAACGCAGCGGAGGCAGCAGTTGTCAGGGCGATCATCCCAGCTACCGAGAGATCAATCCCTTTACTGAGAATTACAAACGTTGTACCGATAGAAATGATCATCAGGCTGGCTGTGTTGATAAACAGGTTAAAAAACACCTGCGGTTTTTGCATGGCAGGATACAAACGGGTTCCCAAAAAGTAGACCAGGATAAAGACCGTAATCGTGGTCAATAACGGACCGTTATTAAGTACAAAATTCTTAATACGCTGCATAATATCGGAACGATTGTTTACCTGAATGGGCTCAATTTGTTGCGCCATGCTGGGATCCTTTCCGATCGGTAAATCTATTCAATAAGCGACGGGCGTAATCTGAATAAAGCAGGATCACGACTAAAACAAGCAAAGCTCTGCCCGCCAATAAGGCATTGGCCGGCACACCAAAGGTATACATCGTAATGGTAAAGGTCCAGATAACTAACGCGCCAAGTACACTGGATAATAAAGAAAATCGTCCACCCGTCATCATTGTGCCGCCAATGACAACGGCCAGGATTGCATCCAATTCATAGTTCAAGCCGTTATTATTGCCATCTGCACTATGGACGTAGGAGCTTAGGATTAAGCCTGCAATCGCAGCACAAAAACCGCAGAAGACATAAACAAATAATTTGATATTCTTTTCACTGATACCGCTGTAATAAGCAGCTTTCGCATTGATCCCTACTGATTCTATAAAGAGGCCAATAGAAGTTTTACGAACCAGAATCCAGGCGAATAAGAATACAACTGCTACGATGTAAATGGATACTGGCAAACCAAAAATAAACCCATTCCCAAACCAGAAATAAGGCGTGTAATAAATCGTCATGATCTGACCATTCGTGATTAATTGGGCAATTCCGCGACCGCCTACCATCAGGATGAGGGTAGCCACCATAGGTTGTATTTTGCCCCTGGAAACCAACCATCCATTCCAGAGACCGCACAAGGTGCCCGCACCTAAATCAGCTAAAACGATCAACCATAAGGGCGTATTGGTGGCGTCCTTTGTCAAAATATCGTTCGTGATCAGTTTGTTCCCCAGGGCCGGGTTGATCAATACCGCACCCATTGCGGCGGAAATGGCAATGACTGCGCCAACCGAAAGGTCAACACCCCCAGTAGCAATCACCAGAGTCATCCCAATCGCCACCAGCATCAGAGGAGCCGAATTGTTGAATACATCAACCATATTCCCGTACAAGTGTCCATCCAGGATACCAATTTTGAAGAATCCGGGAGCAAAAATGGCATCGATAATGAGAATCAGAGCCAGAGCAACGAGCGGCCAAAAGACACGACTTTCGCGAAAACGTTTGAGGAAATCAGGGTTATTTTTCATACATTACCTGCCATTGTTTGCAAAATAGTCTGATCATCTACATCACCAGGATATTCAGCAGCTTTCTTGCGATCTCGCAACACGATTATTTGATGGCTGGTGCGCATTACTTCTTCCAGTTCAGAAGAAATGAACACGCACGATTTTCCTTCTTCAGCCAGATCCAGTACTAGTTTCTGAATCTCAGCCTTGGCACCCACATCAATGCCGCGAGTAGGTTCATCCATGATCAAAATCTGCGGATTCGTGGCAAGCCAGCGGGCCAGGATCACCTTTTGCTGGTTACCGCCGCTCAAATTTTTTACTAACTGATCTGGAGAAGGAGTCGCAATCCCCAAAAGCTGGATGTATTCATCGGCAATTTCGTATTGCCGCTGAGTGCTCAAGAATTTGAACCATCCAAAACGGGCTTGCAAGGCCAGGATAATGTTTTCACGGATCGTCAAATCTCCCAGAACTCCCTCAGCTTTGCGGTCTTCTGGACAAAGAGCAACCCCATTTTTAAGCGAATCCAAAGGCGAAAAATGTTCGACCTTTTTACCATTTAGTATCATCGAGCCCGTATCCGGAGTATCAATGCCAAATATCAGGTTTGCTGTTTCTGTACGACCTGAACCTAACAAACCAACAATTCCCGTGACCTCGCCTTTGTTCAGCTCCATATCAATCGGCTCAAGCACACCACTATGCCCAAGACCTTCTATTTTAACCAGAGTCTTATCCCCTTCTTTTTGTTCACTGATTGTCTTGGTCTTCGACATTTCATTCAGGTCGGTGATACTACGACCAAGCATCTTTGCAATCAATTCAACATGTGATACCGAATCTGTATTATACGTACCAACCAGGTTGCCATTTCGCAGGACTGTAATCCGGTCGGAAACCTCATAGACCTGGTCAAGAAAATGAGTAATAAAAATAATGCCGATCCCTTCAGCTTTTAATTTTCGCATCACTTCAAAAAGCTGACGCGTTTCATTCGCATCTAGGCTCGAAGTGGGTTCATCCAAAATAAGAATTTTTGCAGAAGTAAATTCAAGCGAACGTACAATTGCTGCCATTTGTTGGATGGCAACCGAGAAATTTTCTAAGGGTTGGGTTACGTCAATATCGATGTCCAGTCTTTTCAAAGCATGTTTGGCAAAAGAATTGACTTTTTTCCAATCGATTCTGCCAAAGCGATGTGGCTCATGTCCAAGCATGATGTTTTCGGCAACAGAAATATTGGTACACAGGTTGATTTCCTGATACACCGTGCTGATGCCAATTTCCTGGGAATGTTGGGGAGAGCGTACCTGAATAAATTCGCCATCAAATTCAATTGAGCCAGAATCTGGATGCTCTACGCCGGTCAATACTTTAATGAGAGTGGATTTTCCAGCCCCATTTTCACCGACCAAACCATGGATCTCGCCTCGTTTTAAGGAGAAATTCACATTTTCCAAAGCATTAACGCCGGGAAAAGTTTTTGAAATTTCTTTCATAGTGAGGATAAATTCGTCAGTAGTAGTCATTGGATCTATCCTTTACAGGGAATTGCTACTATTTATATCTTGATATCTTGGGGAGAAGCGGCTTCTTACATCGCCGCCTCTCCCCCGAGAGTAAATCTTACTCAGGTTGGCAGGAGTATTTCAATAACTCTTGCACAATCTGGGCGTTTAGTACTTGCGAGTCGGCAGAAGTTCCTCAGCTTGATCCGCGTAGTAAGTCTGCTCGTCGGTGAGTTCCTCTTTGGGAATTTCTTGCCCGTTCATGAGCTTGAGGCCGAGGTCCATGACTTGCGGCCCAAGCAGGGGGTTGCATTCAACGTCTGCCTGCAACCAACCATCGAGCATGAGTTGGAAACCACCGCGGGTACCATCGACGGAAATCATTACTAGGTCACCGGGTTGGATACCAGCCGCTTTGATGGCTTCGACAGCGCCAATCGCCATATCATCATTGTGGAAGAAGACCCCATCGATCTGCCCTTCATATTTCTTCAGGAAGGCTTCCATAACAGGTTTACCTTCTGCACGGGTGAAGTTGCCAGTCTGGGAGTCAAGAATGGTGATATTTGAATTGAGATCCTCACGGAAGCCTTCGGCGCGACCGACTGCAGCGCCGGAGCCCGTAGTACCAGAGAGTTCAAGGATGTTGCCACCATCGGGGAGCAATTTATTGAATTCTGCAGCAGCGCGTTTGCCTTCGAGCACCATGTCAGAACCAATGTGGGTTGCGTACATGGAGGGGTCGGCCGTTACCGAGCGGTCCACAACGATTACCGGGATGTTGGCATCCTGGGCTTCCTGCAGAACCGCATCCCAACCAGTCTCAACCACTGGGGGCAAAGCAATCACATTGACTTCTTGTTGGATGCAGGAGCGCATAGCGGAAATCTGGTTTTCCTGCTTCTGCTGGGCATCAGAGAAGATTAATTTGACGCCTAGCTGCTCAGCGGTTTCCTTGAAGGAAGCAGAATTGGCGGTACGCCAGTCACTTTCAGCACCCAGTTGAGGATAACAGAGTACCATGTCTGCGTAGGTGCAATTGGGCGCACAAGCTGCTTGTCCAAAGGGGGCTTCTACAGCAGGTTCAGCAGGTTCAGCAGGCTCGGCAGGGGCGGCAGGTTCGGCGGGTTCAGCAGGTTCAGCAGGTGCTGCGCCACCGCCACAAGCTGTCAGAACCATTGCGGCTACTACAAATAGAAAAGCGAGTTTCTTGAAGCTAAACATAATCTTCTCTCCTTATTGGATTTATTGGTTCTCCTTGCGGAGACGTGTACGATATAATTAGGTTACGCGATGATGGCCCTGATTTTCAGGTGCCTAGTCGCTCACCCGGAAGTGCTTGTTTGGAGACTTCAATTACTGAGCAGGCACTTCCCTTTTGATTTTGGCATCAATTTACTGGAATCACCTCCTTTTACCCCTTCCCTTTAATGAACTCTGTCGCACAACCAACGTCGGCGCTAACATAATGGATTTGGGTCTTACAGGCTCATGTTCGTGCCAGCCAGATTCTATGATTTTGTTGATTTCTTCAACGGCGACCTCACCGACGTTTAGTTGATCTTGCTGTACTGTAGTCAATGGAGGCCAGAAAAAAGCCGATTCGGAGATATCATCAAAGCCAACCACCCCCAGGTCATTGGGAATGTGCACCCCGTTTCGACAGCTATATTGCATCACGCTCAAGGCCATTTGATCATTGGCAACAAAAACAGCATCCATCTCAGGGTATTGCTTGAAGAGTCTTTCTATTGCCTTTGCGCCACTGGACGAAGACCAATTTCCCTCGACCCAATGTTCGTCCTTGACTTCAAGACCAGCTTCTTTCAAGCCATCGCTCCATGCAGCTTTGCGCTCGCGAGCCTCCCACCAATCCAATGGACCTGAGATATGCCCTATGTGGCGATATCCCTGATCCAACAAGTGGGACATGGCCAGTTGCCCACCAAGATAATTGTTTATAGAAACTACGCTGATTTTTTCTTGTGACTTCGTTGCCAAATATACGATCGGGAGATCTAAATCCAATGATAACCTGCTTACCCAATTCAGATTTTCTCCAACCTCAGGTACAGCCCAAATTATTCCATCGACATGGCGGGAAAGGAGCGTATTAAAGATAGGAGAAACATCATTAACGTTGAAGTTGGGAAGTTCTTTAAGTAACAGGGAATAACCGGTTCCTTCCGCTGCCCTGGTTATGCCGCTTAGTGTACGGGATGGGCCAATGTATTTAAGCCCTGCAGTAACAACTCCTAAAGTGTAGCTGCGCTGGCGAATCAAGCTGCGAGCTAACGCACTGGGTTGATAGCCTAGGCGGTCGATGACATCTTGAACACGCTCTCGGGTTTCTGGGGAAACATCCGGTCTATCGTTAATCACACGAGATACAGTCTGCGTGGATACCCCCGCTGCAGAGGCAACTTCCTTAATGGTTGCTCGTCCAGACTTAAGATGCACGAATGGTGCTCCTGGCCCTTGTTATCGTTCCCGTTATCGTTCCCGTTATCGATAACATAATAACAGATTAAGAACCTACTTTCAAGCGACAAATGTCATACCCAAATTAGTACCATTGTGGTAGATACCCTAAACTTGCGGGATTGGCAAATTCTACAATACCCCAATTTCCCCAATTTCCTTCATCTAGGACTATAAGAAGTAGAAAAACCGCTCAACATCATCGGTTGGCGGTCTCGTAGATACGAATACCCCTAACCGGACGTGTTCCGAACTACACCCTTCCCTGCTTCCAGGGGAAAATACAGTTCAATCGCGTTACTTGCCCAGAAGCTTAGTCTGAAATTTTGCTACCGTCAAGGAACGCTGGCGTTACCTATCTCAATGTTCAGTTATAACAGCCTAAATATTGCCTTATAACACTTCTTACGAATTATTGTAGAATAATGAAACCAAGATAGATCCATATCCTGTTCAATTGATGAGCAATGAACCACCTGGAATCCTGCCTTGTAGCATACTCAAGAAGAGGTGGAAAATGAAGAAGTGTTTTCTGGCGTTGTTTGCGTTGGCAATGATCCTTACTGCCTGCTTACCCACTCTGGCGCCTGCGGTGACCCCAATACCGCAGAAGGTCACCACCCCCACAGAAACACCTGCCCGGCAAGGAAAAACAATCGTCGTCGAGAATACGGTAGATAGCGGAACTGGCAGTTTTCGTGATGCTCTGATCAACGCGGAACCCTACGACACGATCGTCTTCGATCCGGGAGTCTTCAAGCCGGAGGATCCGGCTACAATCAAGATTTTCAGTCCGCTGCCGGAACTCAACAGGGAGTATCTGACAATCGACGCCAGCGATGCCGGGGTCATCCTGGACGGCGGTGGCGGGGGTTATGGCGCTCTCAGCGTCAACGCCAAATACGTAACCATCCAGGGATTGCATATAATCAATTTTGAAGGAACCGCCATCACCCTGTGGGAGAATACCCATTACAACACCATCGGCGGTAACCCGGAAGTTGGTGCAGGACCGCTGGGCCAGGGAAATTTGATCACCGGCAACCGGGATGGGATCATCATCCAAAAAGGCGGCAGCCACCACACGATCGCCGGCAACCAGATCGGGGTTGAATTCAATGGGTTTGTCGGCAATACCTATTCAGGTATCCAGGTCAACGATCACTCTCCGGGGAATATCATTGGACCTGGCAACGTGATCGCATACAGCGGCGCTCCCAGCATCGATATCACTACCGGAGATACACAGGGCACCACCATCACCCGCAACCTGATCTATGGGGAGAACACTGTTCTTCGATTGGTCCCACACAAAACGGACTACATAGCAGCTCCGGTGATCCTCTCTTTCGATCCTGCGGGATTGGTCAGCGGAGTGGCCTGCCCGGGCTGCGAGGTTGAGATCTTTTCCGGAGAAAACAACTGGGCAGAATTCTATGAGGGCAGCGTCACGGCTGGCGCGGACGGCAGATTCAGCTTCAACATCGGCGCGCCGTTCTCAGGAGCAAACCTCAAAGCTACCGCCACCACGCCGGATGGCGCCACCAGCCAATTCTCTGTGCCCACGCCAGATAGAAACTCGGATCTTGTGATACAGGAAGGGAACACGTCTCTGGCAAAAGTTCTTACTTCTCTCTCGTCAGAGGAGATTGTTGAGGATAACCGCATTGGGCAGCATGGATATTACCCATATTGCTGGGAGAACAGTCCTTTTCTGGATGATCTTGGAGGTCTGGGCATAAAACGCATCCGCCTGTCCTTCAACGAGATGGAAGTCTCCTACGATCTCAACCAGTCCGAGTATCTTGATGAGAAACACGATGACTGCATCAATGCATTCCAAAGCCAGGGTATGGCTATCAGCTACATCATCAGCTACTGGAACAAAGCAGCTCAGAATGCCGGAGAGACCGTACCCTGCGAACGCTTTGCCAATGTCGGCCCCGGCGACCCGGAAACCGAAGATTACCTCCAGTATGTCCGGGACATTGTTGGGTATCTCAGTGAGCGGGGGGTTCACGAGTACGAGATCTGGAATGAGCCAGACAACTTTGCCTGCACCCAGGGCATCCGACCGGAAAACTACATCACGCTCGTTTCCCTGGTGGTGCCGGAGATCAAAGCGATCGATCCGGAAGCCAGGGTGTTTGTCGGGGCGCCATCAGGTACGGACGGTCCCAGTGCCGCGGCATATCTGCGGGCAGTTGCCTCTGCTGATGAGATCATGCCGATCGTGGATGGCCTGACCTGGCATCCTTTCTACGGCCCCTCACCGACATACTCGAACGGGGCAAATTACTACTACAACTACCCCACCTTTGTTGATGAGGTTAAGACTCTTGCCTCTGAATCAGGATTCACCGGGGAGTATCGGGCCGACGAACTGACCTGGCGGGGATTGCGGAACGCTGATCCCGGCCAGCCCTGGTCCTACGACGACCTGATTATGCCAAAGTACTATGCCCGCGGCATCCTTATGCATCTTGGGATGGATATCGCTGCCGGTGTAGATGTGGATGGCAGATATCAGATGGTTTACTACACGGTAAGAAACCTCTCCACCGTGATGGCAGGGCACACTGCAGCCAGCCAGGAAGTGGTGATCGAGAGTTCGGCAAACAACATAATGTCCTATGGCTTCACGATGTCCAATGGCAACCGGCTTTTCACCCTGTGGACCAACGGCGCCGCGGTGGAGTACGATCCCGGGGTCAACGCGACCCTGACCTTCACCTTCGACGGAGATATGCCAACCAGTACCACCGGGATCGATGTGTTGCACGGCTATACCCAGCCGCTGGATTTTGAAGTCAACGGGAACCAGTTGATCATTTCCAATTTGAAGGTGAAAGATTATCCGATCCTCATTCAGTTGAGAATTGATCGATGAGAGAGTAACTTCTCCAATTTTCCTCTCTGCGTAGACTTGAAAAGAGCTAAGACTACCTCAATACTGAGGGGGTCTTATGGACGGTATTGGAATCGAGCGTTTCTGATAAATTCTATTTGAAATCGAGAAGAAAATTCCTCAGCACATCCAGCTTTGGCTTGGTATCAAACCGAATCATAGACAAAAACCGCTCAGGGTCAATCCCGGGCGGTTCGTGTACCCC
>CAZULT010000094.1:0-11893 GCA_964621295.1 uncultured Anaerolineaceae bacterium
TCGATATTTCCACGAACCGAGAGCACACCTGCCCTCTTGCGCAGAATCGAAGGAGGCAGATCCGCCAACCAGGATTCAAGCGTCACCAACGCCTTTTGCAGCAGGTGCGGTGCCGCCCTCTCGATCAACCCTGCCATGGCTTCCACATCTTTTAATTGCTTCTGGATATGGTAAGCCCGCTCCCAATCATGCCGGGCTTCGTACGCCTGTGCGAGCGCCTCAAGAATTGGCTGGATTTCCCCGGGATATTGTGTCCTGAGCCGCTCCTGCAGAAAATCGCGAAACAAGTGATGGTAGCGCACCCAGCCGCTTTCCAGGTCCACCGGCAAAGTGAATAAGTTCTTTTGAATGATGGCATCGATCCACTTTCGCCACTCCGTCCGGTCGGGATACAGGCCTCCCAGGACCGATTCGCACAGTCCCGCATCGAATTCCTCCAGCAAGGAGCTGCGCAGCAGAAAAAACTGCAGCCCTTCCGGTTGTTGAATGAGGACCTGTTGGCTGAGATAATCAAACAGGTCGACGCCCGCGGCCCGCGCCACCTTGTATTTTTCTTCCATGCCCTCTTCGACACCCAGACCGGAGAGTTGCAAACCGGTGATCCAACCCTCAGTTTCCTGCTGCAACTCCCTGGCCCGCGCATCAGACAGATACATTCCATAGTTTCTAGAGAAAAGAGATTGAATTTCCTCTGTACGGAAGGCAAGTTCCGCAAAGTCTAAACCACCAACCTGATCCCTGGCGACCATCAACGGAATATCCGCCAAATTGATCAGAACGCGGGAAGATATGACCAGGTGAAAGTTCTCATCCACTAGTTGAATGAAGCGGCTCAAGAAGTGCTGAATGAATGGCACTGCGCTAACCAGATGGTAATCATCCAGTACCAGCACAAAATGCTGAGGGATTCGATCGTAGATTTCATTCACCAGGGTTACGATCAATTGCTCCATACCCTGGTCGAGCGATGTCATCGTATTGAGTGCAGAATTCGCCTGCGGCCCAAAATCAGGAAAGCGGTAAGATATCGCTGCGATGAAGTAAGTAATGAACCTTTGTGGGTCCCGGTCAAGCTCATCCAGCGCCAGCCAGCAAAAAGGCAGATCGCTATTCTGGCTCAGGTCAATTAATAATGAGGTTTTACCATAGCCTGCTGGCGCGGAAACCAGCACCAATTTCTTGTCAAGGAACTCGAACATCATATCCAGCAACCGCGGCCGGCTGAGGATCTCGGGACGCCGCTTTGGAAGAAGGACCTTGGTGTGACTGGTAGTGATGGGGTGAAACGAATCCATTGCGCTTAATTCTGACACAAATTTCGGATTTGTTCAAATGGATCCATCGGGAGGAGGTGGGTTCGATCCCTGCTTACCGTATCTTTTGGCATTTGAGCATTTCCTGTATACAGGCGATGACGCGAGTCTCCTGATCGAACCAGGAAACCGATGAAGGAAAACGCGCCGGCATACCCCCATGACGATCGTGGATGTACTTATTTCAGGTCCTCATCGCACCCTCCAGGCAAGACATTCGCCAGAATCAGGGGACATTGTAAGGGCTGATGCGCCCAGCCAGAAGGTCGTCCAGCACCTGCTCCGCCTGAAGTTGTTTGCCCGGCGTCAATAGGGTTGGATCTACATCGCCAAACGTCAAAGGCGCCTGGATCTCCTGGCCTCCCTGCCCGGCGACCAGGTTCGGCCATGCTTCTTGCATGGCGCCTACCAGGTCAGATTTGAGACTCGCGGCCCAATACAGTGGAACCCCTCCTTGAGGAGCGCTTCCGGCCTGGACGGCGCCCAGCGAGCCCACATACGCAAGCAGTTCCGGCGAGGCGATATCCGGATACAGGTAGATGAAATCTGTTTCGCGCTGCTGTATCAGGTAAACCGGATAGCCTCCATAACTTGCGGGGTCTTCCTCGGCAGGGATTTCGATCCATTGTGGAAAGGTGTAGGGCAAATAATAATATCCCCGACAAATCCCACAAAAATAAGCCATACCGTTGGTGTAGGCCTCCAGAGCGCGCAGGGCCTCAGGGTTATCCTTCGGAAGCACCATGCCAATGTGAAAATCTTCGGTGATCATGGCACCTATGTATCCGGCCATGAAGGCGACGGTGTCCGTCGGTATCGATCTGGCGAGCACGCTCACATTTCCGCCGGCGCTAACGTCGGGGATGTTGATGGCCAGGAACTGGGTCTGTGGAGCGACGCTGGCCAACACCGCAATTCCGGGCCCCGGGTCGGGACCAAAGGCGATCACGATCCCGAGCGTGGGCTCAAGATCTGATTCGCTGAGTGTATTGCGGAGTTGAAATCGATAGCCGCTCGCCTGTGCAAGATCATAGACGGTGCGCTGGTACAGATCGTACGTTTCAGGATCCATATCAGATGGCAGCACCAGAATGGCCAATGGGGTGGAGGGTGTGGCGGTCGGGGTCGCGACTGGCACCGGCGTCTCCGTAGGAACCGGTGAGGGCGTCGGCTCCGGGTCATTCGACCGACACCCTGAAATCGCGACCAGCAAGGTCAGGCAAAGAACAGTCAATAGCAGGTTGCGCTGCACAGGAATCTCCTAGAATGAATTGGGCTGATTATAAGCGCAAAATAGGGCACAGTGCTACTGTGCCCTATTAACCTGCAAATCGAATGGGTTATTTGGCTGCGACTTTGATCTTCTTCGGCAGGGCCGATTCCACTTTGGGCAGCCGCAGGGTCAGCACGCCATCCGTGATCTTGGCTTCCACGTTGTCAGCATTGATTTCGCTGGGAAGGCGCAAGGTTCGGCGAAAGGCGCCCACAGGCAGTTCGCGCACCAGATACTCATCTTTCTCCGGTTCGTATTTACCTTCGATGCGGACGACGTCTTCAAGGATTTCAATGTTCAGGTCGCTCGCCTTCAATCCGGGCACCTGCGCGGTCAGCACAAACGCCTCCTGATCATCACGGATATTGACGCCTAAAAGTTGGTCGTGCATGGCGCCGCCATTGACGGCCGCTGCACGGCGATCCATTCGACGGTACGGATAAGGTTGAATGTAGAAAGTCATTTTTCTCTCCTGGTTTCTAGCTTGTTGATTTGCCCTAATGATAGGCAACCAATATAAGAATCACATTGAAGGGACATCATTATTCTGTTAAAGCATTTCTAGAAATTTGTTAGAAGGGTCACCGGCAGCCGGATGCATTGTATGGGCCGCGGTTGGATGGTGAATCGTTCGATCACACGCTCTCTTGGGAAATCACGAGAATAACCGGCCTAACTGGCAGCGTTGATCAGGAGAACGACCAGTGCGATTCCCAGCAATACAATGGTGGCGTGCTGTAACAGGGAGCGCATCAGGTCGGGTTTGGAACGGAAAAGTTCCAGCCCTTCTCCCGCGACCGAAGCCAGCCAGGTAAGCCCCAGCAGAAGGAATACAAATCCCCCAGAAAATCCCACCAGCAGGAATATCCCCCCGATCATGAACCAGACGATCCCGAGATCACGGCGGTTTTGCTCATTAAAGTGATTGACCATAATTACCTCTTTAAACGTAAAACTCTCTGCTTAAGCCTAGCAGAGGTAGATTAAGAGGGCATGCTGCCCGGGTATGGAATTTGATCCTACTTCAGAGGGGCCATCTGCAGGGTCATTCCCAAAATCAGGAAAGTCCGGTCTTACTCGCTGCCCAGTTGTTGCAACAACTGCCGGTAATCGTCCGCATTGGGTGGATCGAGAGACAGGATCTGCTGGATGGTTTCCGTCGCTTCTTTTTTCTTGCCCTTTTCCACGAACATCTCTCCAAGCACATCCAGCTGCGTGATGGCTTTCGCTGTGTCCCCCGCCTGCTGGTATTGATCCGCCAGCGCGCGAAGGAGGATGGGCTGGTCTTTGTTCTCTTCGATCAGCGCTTCAAGGAATGGGATGGCCAGATCTTTGATGTTGTTGCCGTCCAGGTAGGTGAGGAAGTTTTCCAACTCAGCGATGGCCTGGGGTTCTTGCGCCAGTCGCAGGTTCAGGTCGATCAATTTTCTGCGCACACCTTCATCATCCGGGCGCAAGGTGCGAATTTGTTCGAGGACCCGCATCGCCTGTTTCCAGTCCAGGCGCTGCAGGTCGATATCCGCCATACGCTGCAGGATATGTACGTTCCAATTCCGGTCGGCGTTGCCTTGCTGGACCACCCGCAAAGCGGTCGTAAAGGTTTTTCGGGCCATGTCGAGCTCGGCAAGACTGTAATAAATATCCGCCAGCTCGATGTATTCTTTGATGGCATCATCCACCTGGCCACGCGCGATCAATTGGTCGATGATGCGGGTGCGCGCACCCAGATCCATCGGGGCCAGTTCAATCACCCTGCGCAGCAATTTGGTCGCCTGGTGAGATTCGCCGCGCACGTCGTAGGCGTTTGCCACCACCACATATTTCACAATAGCTTCCTTGACATTACCTTCCCGCACAAGCAGGTCGCCGATCAGGGAATGCAGCGGTAGGTAGGTGGGTGCGTGGGCCAACGCGTGAAAAGCTTCATCCATGGCAGAACGCAAATTGCCCTGGCGCGCCAGATGGTTGATGTGGTTCATCGACTCGAGCACCTGGCTGCTCTCGGCCTGAATGATGACTTCGGCCAGCGGGAAAGGAGTATCCCCTTCCTGGGGTGTCGGCAATTGCTCCCGAGTCTTGACGAGGTGGTTCCGCCAATCTTCTCGGACCAGCAACTCGCTGATATTGCTGCACAGGGCACGTAATTTGTCTTCGTCTGTTTCCGAGGCCAACTCTTCGATCAAAGGTTCATATAATTGCCGGATTTCATCCGCATATTCAGGCGCGATCACCATCGAATCGGCCTGTTTGAGCGCCTCCAGGTACTCTACCGCCGCTTCGGGCAGCCTGGCCATCTTGACTAGCAAGTCCCCTAACAGCAAACGCGTACCCAGGGCAAAGTCTACATGTTTGACAGCATTTCCGAGCGTACGAAAGGCGCTTTCATAGCGCTCCCCCTCGTAGCGGATCAAGCCCAGATCATAATACAGCGCAGGATGGTTGAAGCCGGCTTCCAGGGCTTTTTCCAGTTCTTCCGCTGCCTGGGCATCTTGGTTTTTGGTTTGCGCGTCGATCGCCTGACCAAGGTGCAGGACAATGCGGGACTGCTCTGCCTGCTGCATAGAGAGACTTCCGGTCCCTTTTACGATGGAAGATAGATCGCGGCGTGTCTGCGCTCCGACGCTTTCTTCACTGAATTCAAACAATACTTCCGCCAGCGTCGTGAGGGCTTTCTGGCGCGCTTCCTGGATCGGGTTCAAGGTCGACGAGACCTGTTGCTTTGGGGGCGCCATTTGCTTGACCTGCGCCATCGCCAGCGGTCCGGTGCCTCCCTTGGGGCGTACCGGGCGCGGCAGCATTTGGCCAGTGCGCAGCAAAGTCTCCGCCTGCTTGGCCTCCTCACTGGTAGGCAGGATCTGCAAAGCCTTTTCGACCAACTCGGTAGCCTTTTCCATGTTTCCACTGTGCTGTAACAGGCTGGCCACAGCCAGGTATTCCACCACGGCCTGCTGCAAATGACCGAGCTTTTCATGCGTGAGAGCCAGGCGTGACCGGGCCATGATATGCTCCGGGTTGAGCATGGTGACGTGCACCCAGTTCTCGAGGGCCTTCTCCACATCGCGATTGTTGAGATACAGATCGGCGGCTTTCATGGCTGCTTCCGTGGCTTCCTTGAGCTGCCCCAGCCTTTCAGACAACTGGGCGATGCGCTCAAAAGGAAGGGGGTCGCTGGGGGTCAGAGCCGCCACGCGCTGGTAGATCGGAAAGGCCTCATCGTATTGCTGGGACTCATAGAGCGCCAGGCCGAGACTGCTGAGGGCCTTGGGATGGTCGGGAAACTCTTCTAATGCCTTGCGATAGGAGCTGACCGCCTTCTTCCATTCCTGGTCCCAGGCATACGAATGGCCTTGGTTGATGGCTTTCTGGAAAACGTCTTCACGTCCGGGCATAGCTCTCTAATTTTACCCTTGTCCGCGCGAAAGGCAAGCACTCTTATGGATTTGTTCTTAACCCGTAAGGTCTTCCATTTCACCCCAATTCGGTCCCCAGCGCGCTTCCGTGGTGAGTGGAATGCTCAGGGGGTAGGCAGCTTCCATGGTCGTCTTCACAACCTGGACGGTCTGGTCCAGTTCGTCGCGGGGGCATTCCAGGACCAGTTCGTCATGCACTTGCAGGAGCATCTGCCCATGCAACCCGGCTGCTTCCAATGCGCCCGGCATCTTGATCATGGCTACCTTCATGATATCGGCTGCGGTACCCTGGATGGGCGCATTGATGGCTTCCCGCTCCTCGCGGTTCTTCAGGTTGGTATTGGTGGGATTGCGCAGCGCCGGGAAATAACGCCTGCGTCCCAACATGGTTTCCACGTAACCCTGCTCGGCCGCCGTGCGGCGGATGCCGTCCAGGTAGTCTTTGACGCCCGGGAATTGCTTGAAGTAAGCCTCCACAAACTCCTGCGATTCGGCCAGTGTCAATTCAGTGGAGCGCGTCAGGCCAAAGGCAGACATGCCGTAGATCAATCCAAAATTGATGGCTTTGGCATGACGGCGCATTTCCTTAGTCACCTGGCTCAGTTCCACACCATAGATGGCCGCGGCCGTCGCAGCGTGGATATCCTGGCCCTGGCGGAAGGCCTCCAGCATGGCCTCGTCCCGTGCCATGTGCGCCACGATGCGCAGTTCGATCTGCGAATAATCCACCGAAACCAGCACGTACCCGGGAGCGGCAATGAAGCCCTTGCGAATACGGCGACCCTCTTCCGTGCGGATGGGGATGTTCTGCAGGTTCGGGTTCGAGGAGGACAGGCGACCGGTCACAGCTCCCGTCTGGCTGTAAGAGGTGTGCACCCGGCCCGTCTGCGGGTCTACGGAAGCGGGCAGGGCATCCACATACGTGGATTTCAGTTTGGACAGCTCCCGGTATTCCAGCAGCCAATCCACCACTTCGTGCTTGCCCTGCAGCGCTTCAAGCACCGAGGCGGAGGTCGAATAATGGCCGCTGGCGGTCTTCTTGCCCCGATCCGGAGGCTCGAGACGCAGGCGATTGAAGAGGATCTCGGATAATTGCTGGGTGGAATTGAGGTTGAAGACCTTGCCGACCGAGTCGTAGACCTGTTTTTCGATGCCGTGCAGGCGTTTGGCCAGGTCTTCCGCCAGCCCCGCAAAGAAGGGCAGATCGAGCTGGATGCCGGCCATTTCCATTTTCGCCAGCACCGTCACCAGTGGCATTTCAACCTCGTCCAGCAGGGGACGGCAGCCGGCCCGGTTTACCAGGTCTTCCATCACCGGCACCAGGCTCAGGGTCGTCTCGGCATCCGCCGCAGCGTAGGCGGCTGCGGAAGGGATGTCCACCTCCGCCATACTTCTCTGCCCCTTGCCCTTGCCGATCAGCTCCTCGATATGCGTCATGGTCTCGCCCAGGCGCAATTGGGCCAGGTTCTTCAACCCCAGGTTTCGCGAGCCCGGATCGACCAGGAATTCAGCGATCATGGTATCGAATGTCAACGGCGAGATTCGCAGTTGCTGGCGGGCGAACATGATGTAATCGTACTTGGCGTTGTGGGCGATCTTCCCTATTCCGGCATCGGTCAGCGGACTCCGCAGCGCGGCCAGCACTTCTTCCAGAGGCAGGTTCTCCCCCTGGTTATGCCCCACCGGGATGTAGTAGCCCTGGCCGTCCCGAATGGAGAGCGAGATCCCGACCAGCTCGGCCTGCATTTCGTCCGTCGAGCTGGTTTCGGTATCGAACGCGATCGCTTTGGCCCCGTTGAGCGCCTCGACCAGCGCGGCCAGCGCGGCGGGGGTATCGACCACGACCACCTCCAGATCGCTGGGGGGCTTCACGGCCGGCAGACTGACCGGCTCTTCGCCAAACAACGACATCTGCTGGGTATTGCGCCCGGCCGGGCCGCCGGATACCGGCCTGCCGGTTAATTCCGCGATCTTTTTGACCAATGTGTGAAACTCCAACTCCCGGAAGAGGGGTTCCAGGCCTGAAAGGTCGATCTGGTCCACACGTGCACGTTCCAGGTCCAGTTCGACCGGCACGTCGGTATGGATGGTCGCCAAGTCGCGGCTTAAATAAGCGGATTCCTTACCGGCTACCAGCTTCTTTTGCCAGCGAGTCTCCACCTGGTCCAGGTGGGCGTAGATCTCGTCGAGGGACTTGTATTGCTTGAGAAGCACCTGGGTGGTTTTCTCACCCACGCCCAGTACGCCAGGGATGTTATCCGACTTATCGCCCACGATGGCCTTGTAGTCCACCACCTGCCCGGGCGGTACACCAAATTTGCTGTTGGCCACGTCCTCATCCGTGATGTAGGTCTTGTTGTCCCCTGCCACGTAGACGGCCGTGCGTTCGTCCACCAACTGCAGCAGGTCGCGGTCGCCGGTGATGATCTTGACGCCCAGGCCCTGTGCTGCAGCCTGCCTGGCCACCGACCCGAGCACATCATCTGCCTCGTACCCTTCCATTTCCAGCCGCGGCAGGTTGAAGCGGTCCACCATCTCGCGGATGCGCTCGAGTTGCGGGCGCAGGTCCTCCGGCATCTTCTCGCGGGTGGCCTTGTACTCCGGATACATCTCGTCCCTAAAGGTCTTGCCGGTATCAAACGCTACGGCCAGGTAATCGGGCCGCTCCTGCTCCAGGATGCGCAGCAATTCCCTGGCAAAGCCGTAGGTCCCGGCGGTGGGTTCGCCGGAAGCGGTCAGCCAGCGCTGGTTCGTGCCCCCGCTGGTGAGGGCAAAATACATGCGGTAAGCCAGTGCGTGGCCGTCGATCAGGTAAAGGGTTGGGGGCATAGGGTTAGTGCAATGGTTGGGTAGTTGAGTGATAGAAATAAATTTTACCGCAGAGTGCGCCTGCATCTGCGGTAATAAGTGAATGAAAGGAGTAAGTTATCGCCCGGGGACTGCAATGCCCTGGCGCCGCCGGATCTGCACGATGTAGTCCTTGACCAGTTGAGGCGGGTGGGGCTGCAGGCTGCTCATGATAAGGTAACCCGGCGCCCAGAAATCCCCAGAGGGGTTTTCGCGCTTCAGACGCGGAAACTCTTCGAAGATCCTTTCCGAGGTCTGCAGGCGCATGACGCGCATGACGTACCCCGGGGAGGTGTTGGGCATGACATTGGCCACCCATTGCAGATACTCGGGGCGCACCGCCAGGAATTCCAGGCGCCAGCCAAAGGCCACACAGATATCCGGGATCCATTTGGACAGGTTGTCAG
The DNA here is from genome assembly GCA_964621295.1 of uncultured Anaerolineaceae bacterium. Classification (GTDB taxonomy): domain Bacteria; phylum Chloroflexota; class Anaerolineae; order Anaerolineales; family Villigracilaceae; genus JAABUE01. The sequence goes on from CAZULT010000094.1 coordinate 9,251, forward strand.
CGATGTCGCCGGTCAGGTAATGCGCGGTCAGGCGCGGCAGCAGCAGGCAGGCGTAGTTCAACTGCGCCATGGCGGCTGAAGCCGATTCCACGATCATACGTCCCGATCTTTCCGTGGTGGAATGCGGGCGGGTCTGTTCCAATTCCCCGGGGACGGGCGGCGAAACGGGCGTCGCCGGCCTGCGCTCCTGGGGTTTCGAGGGTACCGTGGCGCCGAGATCTTCGTCCAGTTCGGTGGTACTCTGCGAGCTTCTCGACGGCGAGGCTTCCGCCTCCCGTGGGTGCAGCGGCCGTGTGTCCGCCGGAGCCGGCCGGTAGAGCGATTTGGCCGAGGGGCGCGTAGCCTCCAGGGGCACTTCATGCTCCGCGCCAGAGGAGCCTTCGGGTTGCTCACTCTCGGGGGCCAGCACCAGGCCGGCTTGCTCGAGTTCAGGGGTAGGGGGCGGGATCTCGTTCAGGATGTCCATGATGGAGGGCACTTCGATGTCCTCTTCAGCGCCATCATAGTCTTCGACTTCGACTTCGGGTTTTGCCTGCTCCTGCTCGGACGGCGGAGGCGGGGCGCTGGCGGAGACCGGGGTGGAGGTAGGAACGGGCGCCGGGGCAGAGGTTGGTGCAGAAGCGGGCGCTGGCGCCGGCTTCTGCACCGTGATCGAGTCGGGGTTCGAGATCGACAGCGATTGGGCCAGGTCCCCGGCCTGGCTGCGGATGGTGCTGAAAGGCGTCTCGGCGTCGAAGGTCAGCGCAAAGATGACGTCAGGCGCCATCTGCGTAGCGTAGAGCATGTGTTCGGCCTTGGTGGCCTCCAGCCGCACGAAGCGCAGCAGGTCGTTGCCCTTCTGCGCATCCCAATGGCGGGAGACGATACGCGCCAGTTCGTTAGCGGCCTGTTGCGATAACCCACCGGCATAGGCCCATAATTCCTGGTCGCGTGTGATCAGGGCGGCCTGTGCGGAGGATTCCAAGGTAAGGCGCGTCAGGTGCTGGGCGGCTTTCGAGACATCGTTCAGCCAGACCAGGCCCTGCACCGCGGCATGCTCTGCGGCAGGCATCCTGCTTTCCTCGACGCTCTGCTCTTGCAGGAGCTCCACCAACTCGTCCGGCGCGATCGGGGTGGTCTGGATCAATTCAATGAAATCTGGCAGGTAAAAGGGCTTGCGCAGCAACACCCAGGGGCGGATGGCATCCATGGCCGGCGGCAGGTCCTCATCCGCCATGAGGATCAGCTGGATCTCCGGATTCTTGGCGCGCAAAGCGCTCCCGATCTCCAGCAGCACCTCTTCGCCAAGATCAATATCCATCAGCGCCAGGGTGCACAATTCTGATTGTGCCACCTGGACCGCATCGGTCACATTTTTTACGACATGGACTTCATAAGGACCCGTCTCTCCGACGCTCTGGCGGATCAATTCCCCGAAACTGACTTGCGGCGTGACAACCAGCAGATTTGTCCTCATGTGCACTAAGTTTATCATGGCTGAGGGCCCGAGGCAAGCGCAGCACGAATTGCAGTTTCAATGCGGATTCGGTGGACCCTGCAAACGCGGTGATCTCCTCGGGGGCCCCTTCCGTCATTCCGTGACACCTCCCCCAAATTCGACTGGCAATTCAAGCTGCCAATTTCATATTTGGCGAAGAATTTTTGGGGGGCTGGGAGGCGGCCTGCGCCTGATGGTAGCTTGCTTCGCAAGGCTTACAATGACATCTTGAAAAAAAAGGGTATTCACAAGATTCCTTGATGTAGCGCGTCAGTTGCCTCTTGACTTTCACTCCGCAATGTTGTATAATTTAAACACGTCATACATACACTAACTAAGACGAGACGGGCTTTCCTCCCCAGGAGGGGGGGCGGCGGCGCCAGTCGGTCGGTACACGGCAATCGCTTTTTGTTTTATGCAAGAATGTGTTGATGTAACACGTAGATGCAGGCGAACCATGAGCGACTCAGCCACTCCCACTTACCAGGCCGTCCTCTGCGCTCCCCGGCGCGGGCTGGCCGGCCATGGCACCCTACGGTATCGTCCCGGCGCGCAGGTGCACCTGCGGCCGGAATTCCACCTTCGAGAAAGGAGGTCCCTGGAAACCCATACAGCACACACCCCCACCCCTGCGGCGGCGGTTGGACGCATTTTGGAACCTGCGCCGCCGCGACGAGCACGACCCAAACCAAACCAAAGGAGAAAGACCATGGCATACAGATTGCCAGTAGTGAACCAACTACGACCTCGGATCCTCGGGCAGGGTATCATCGACCTGCACGAGATCTCCAGGCGTGTCTCCAAGAACACCACCTTCAACCCGGCCGAGATCTTCAGTGTGCTGGAACAGTTCACTGACGAGGCCAACACCGCTATCCAGGCGGGCGAGATCGTCAAGATCGACGGCTTGGTCAAGATCAAAGCCAGTATGAAGGTAGGAGGTGAGGTGGATATGACGTTGAGCGGTGACCGCTCCGCCATTGCCGGTTTGAACGACCTCACACTATGGACGGCCGCCAGGGTCGCCAACCACGACAACCTGACCAGAACCAGCGACGAGCTGGTGCTGCTCTGGAACGAGGAGCACCCCGACGACACGGTCGTCGATTAACGCGGAAGGCACATAGCGCCCACGCATGCCGGACGCACAAGGGTTTGACACCGCT
>CAZULT010000095.1:0-11857 GCA_964621295.1 uncultured Anaerolineaceae bacterium
CAGGCATGAATTGGGTGGTAAAAGGCCCGAGGACGTTCTCCTTAAACAACGCAGCCGCTACGACGAGTATTTAGCCAGTGTGGATTTCGAATTTGGCAGATTCCTTGATCATTTGGAGAGTGAAGGGATTCTTGAGAATAGCTACGTCATTCTGACAGCCGACCACGGGGAGAGTTTTGAAAGGGGCACATTGGGGCATACCACGCCGCTTCTCTTTCAACCCCTTGTGCACATCCCCCTGCTTATTTCAACACCTGGCCAGAGCGAGCGCATTGACATTCATTCACCCACCAACAATGTGGATATCCTGCCTACACTGGCCTCTATCACCGGTCAATCCATTCCAGATTGGTGTGAAGGGGAGGTCTTGCCATTGGCAACATCAGAAGGTGATAACACACGCAGTTCGTTCACAATCGAAGCCAAATCCTCGCCAGCTTTTAGCAAAATGGAAAAAGCCTCTCTGGCAATGGTCAGGGGGCACCATAAATTGGTCAATTACATCAGCAGCGAATACAACCTGCACGAATTGTACGATTTGTCGGCCGACCCGCAAGAACTGCTAAACCGATATGATGACCTGGGGAACATAGCCAAAGCCATGGAGGAAGAGCTATTGGCCAGATTCGCCCGCGCGAACAAGCCTTACCTCCGGTAGCAATCATCAGAGACTAGATGTGCTTTTTCCCTAAAGCCTTTCCCCTATCGTTGAGGTAAGGGAGAAAATTAGTAGTATTCGATACCTCCACAAACCATTGGTGATCACTTCAATGAGCCAACCACTTTGGTCACCGCCTCTAGAATTTCTCCAGACTTTACCAATGCTTTCATCTTGTTGTGGTCGGGAAACAACGGCCGATCCACATCCAGGTGGTTTACATGCCTGCGAATGACCTTGCGTGCCGTATCTGTCCCCTTTCCAGGCGCGAACTCACGAAAGTCAAGTGCTTGAGCCGCGGCCATGAACTCGATGCCTAACACGCCGTAAGCGTTATCGATGATCTGCCCGTTCTTAATGGCGGTGTTCATGCCCATGGAAACAAAATCCTCCTGGTCTGCAGCCGCAGGAATGGATTGGATTGAAGCAGGCACAGAAAGGATACGCTGCTCGACGATCAGGTGGTCAGCAGTATACTGACTGAGCATGAAACCTGAGTAAAATCCCGGTTCGTGCGCCAGAAAATCCGGCAACCCCACCGAAAGAGCTGGATTGGTCAGGCGGTTGAGGCGCCGTTCGGAAAGCACGCAAACCATGGTTATGGCTGCCCCGGCCATGTCCATCGGTAAGGACACCGGGCTGCCCTGAAAGTTTGCTCCGGTCAGAGTCAGCCGTTCCTCAGGAATGAAAATCGGGTTGTCGCCCACTCCATTCAGCTCGATCTCAACTTGTGTTCGTGCATAGGCAATGGCATCCCGCGCGGCGCCGATCACCTGTGGGGTTGAACGCATCGAGTAGGCGTCCTGAACTTTGGTCTTCATCTTGCCGGTTGTCAGGTCGGAACCGGCGATGCAGAGCAGGATGTTTTGGGCGGAGGCCATCGCGCCCGAAAATCCGCGCAACTCGTGCAATTTAAGGCTGTAAGGTTTGAGGTTACCCAGAAGCGCCTCAATGGACATGGCGGCGGCGATCTCTGCCTGCTGGACCAGACGTTCCATATCATAGATATGCAAGGCGGACATGGCGGTCAGCAGGTTGGAACCATTGATGGTAGCCAGCCCGTCGCGCGCCTGCAAGCCAGGCACAGGAATGCCAGCGCGCTGCATCGCTTCAGAGCCGGGGAGTCGCTCCCCCTCATAAAAAGCTTCCCCTTCCCCCATCAGCAGCAAGGCTGCCTGCGCCATCGGAGCCAGGTCTCCTGAGGCGCCCACTGAGCCCTTTTGACAAACAACTGGTGAGACGCCCTTGTTGAGCATCTCCACCAGTGTCAGGGTGATCTCTGGTCTGCAGCCTGAATTACCGTGAGCGTGGACATTGATGCGTCCTGCCAGCGCGCCGCGCACATATTCGATCGGTGCCGGCTCTCCTATCCCGGCAGCATGGTTGTAAATCAGGTATTTCTGGAATTCTTTGACCTGCTCGTCACTGAGCAACACTTCTGAGAACTCCCCGATGCCGGTGTTGGTGCCATACATGGTTTCCTTGTTGGCAAGTTTTTCCTCCAGCATCCCACGACACACTTTGATGCGTTCCAAGGCTTCGGGAGCCAGTTTTACCTTTTCGTTCTTTCGAGCGATTGCAACGAGTTTTTCAATGGTGAGCGACGAGCCGTCGAGTGTGATGGCCATTGACATACTCCTTGTAGGAAATCGGTGTGCTATGTATTGTAGCACTATCGAGTACAATCGGACCATTCACAGGTAGGAGACGACATGATTGAGAAAGAATATATCCCAAAGTCTGCTATGAGCATCCATGCCCATCCCGATGACCAGGACTTTACAGTAGCAGGCACCCTGGCTAAATGGGCGGCAGCTGGATGCGAAATCACAACCGTGATCATTACCGACGGCTCCGCCGGGTCGAACGATCCTGCGCATGATGCCAATTATAAAAAGACACTTGCTTCTATCCGGGAGCAGGAACAGATCGCTGCCAATACCCGGCTTGGTGTGCGGAATACGATCTTTATGCACCAATCTGATGGCGAGCTTGAGCCGACGGTAGCACTCCGCAAGGAAATCACCAAACTCATCCGCCGCAACAAACCGGAAGTGGTCATCACCGGCGACCCTCAGGCGGTCTTTTATGGCAGCGGGTACATCAACCACCCTGACCACCGTGCGGCAGCCCAACTGGCCCTGTATGCCGCTTTCCCTTCCGCCGGGTCGCGGTTGTTGTTTGCGGATTTACTGGCTGAAGGCTATGAGCCGCACAACGTCAAACGCGTCTACATTCATGGCTCGGAACAACCCGACACCTGGGTGGACATCAGCGAGACTATCGATACCAAGATCGAGGCGCTGAAGCTGCATGTCAGCCAATTGGACACGCATGATGTGGACGATTGGCTGCGTCAGTGGGCGGAAGAGGAAGGGAAGGAAAGGGGTCTTCCCTATGCTGAGGCGTATAAGGTGATGATCCTTGAAGAACAGGAAGAGAAACCGGAGAACTGACCGGAAAATTTTGTGGAGAACAAGGCTTTTAATCAGGAGGCAGCGCGAATCCGTTGCGATCTGCTGGAGCGCAATTGTGATTCCCCTTCCTGAGCTAGTAGTTTAAAGGTATGTAAGGGGGACGATTATGTTTTATGCCAATCTTACAGGATGAAGAGCAGAAGGATCAATGCGTTATCAATTACTTGGCCATAGCGCAAATCATTCCTGTCCTGAGGGCACGTCGCAAAAAACAATTACGGATAATTTGGCTGCCCTGGAATGGACCTTGAGCGAGATTCAGTTGAAGTGTCTGGACGAGGTCAGTTCGATCGAGATGGATTTTTCGGTTGATTATTTGGATAGGAGCCGGTATGTATTTAGTGCAACAAGGGACCTCATTGACGACTATCGTCAATGATCGTCGAAGTTCAGGCTAGAAAAGAACGAGTCCAAGTATAACTGCTGTCAGAGTGACGGTAATATTGTCCACATCCCTGAAAGGCATGGATTCGATCGCAGTACAGGCCAGTGAGACGAGGGTCAAAGGCCAGAGAAATTTATCGAAAGGTCCGTTGAATACCGCAGCGGCTACAAAGATCGACAGGATCAAGGCAGAAAGCAGCCAGCCCCCAATGAAAACGCTGATAGAACCTGCGACCGTTTTTCTTGGGTTGTGCGGCAGCTTGTTGCGATCAAAGCGTCTCCCAACCAGGTCTGCTACACCGTCACCGCCGCACAGGATCATCAGCGCAACGGTCCCAACCGGCGAATCTTTCCAGAAGAGGATTGTCAGTAGTACAAACATGAGACCGTAATACAGCGGCCCGCGCAATATTTCGCGTCGGTCCCCTGTGCGGGCCATGGCTTGTACTGCCGCCTCGTCTTCAAGGAATCCAAACCCAACGAGCGCGAATTGAAGCGTGATCGCAAAAGGTACCAGCGCTGCCAGCCAGCGCGCTTCTGGCACGTTTGGGTAGAGCAACCAGCAAAGCACAAAGATGGGACCTGTGCCAATGTGGATCAGCTTGCGGCTCAAGCGTGAGGTGATCCAACCTCGAGCCGCCAAGGAATCCATCAGGCGGAGAAAGGCGAGGGCAATGATAAAAGTGATAAGCGTGGAAATTGTCGCTGGCATTTTACGTGTATTAATTCAGCTTAAGTCGCGGTCTTATTGATCTCGGTTTCTCCTTTTAACAGGAAAAACAAGAAGGTCACCGATAGCAGGAGTACGAAAAGCGCGGGAAAGTTTCTCGAGATCAAATACGGCTTTACCGTAAATGGATAGAGAGTTGACCAGTAGGCAAAGGAGATGACAAGGAGCAGGAAAATTAAGACGGCTTGCTTGGTATGACTGCGAAGGGAAGGCAGATTGGCAAGTGTGATTGCGACAGGGCCTATCAGCAGAGGTAATTTGTAATCAACGCTGGCAGATGGGATCATCAATGCACCGATTGCGCATATGACAAGCAGGTAAATGTTAAATCCCTTGTTATTTTTCCGGTAAGAATAATACAAGATTGATATCAGGCACAAAGCAAAGATAGCGAGGAATAGGATCTCGATCGTTCCCGCGTGGGCAGCCAGTTTTGATACAGCAGAGGAAGGGATTACACCAAACCCATCTTCTGTAAGATTGAGCACAAAACCCGTGATCGACAGATCTTCACGGCGCGAGCTCTGGAAAGAAAGCTGCGCGGTGGTCAGATTCCTCAGGAAGTCGAGTCCCACCTGGACGCCCAAGACAAACACCAAAGAAATGTTCAACAATAAGAGGCCTATCAACCTCTTGATATTCTCCGCCCATTTTCGCCAATCCTTGACGAACATGAGGATGAAGATAATGGGGTACATTTTCAATTGAACGGCTAAAGTGAAAAGCAGGTAACTGAAATAGCGTAACTTTGGGTGGTAATGAAACAGGTAGATCGCCAGGAAGCAGGCTGTAAATGCAATCAGGTTGAATTGTCCCCGATCCATTTCAAATTGAAGTCCGTAAGAAAATAGACCCGTTACGAAGAAAAGAAGCAACAGGGTAGTGTTCTTTTTTGGGGTCACAAAGATTGGAATCAATAATGTGGCTATGATGTAGCCGAACAGAGTGATGATCGTAATCAGCTTAAAGTAGCCGGGATAGCCCAGAATCATGAAAGGAGCAAAAATGAAAACAGTGAGTGGAGGATAAAAAAAGCCTGAAAAAGGGGATTGCTTTAGTGTAAGCCATTCTTCGATGCGCTCGATGGTCCAGCGAATGTCGTTTCCAATAAAGGATACCCACTCATACGGAATGTACTTCACAAAATATTGGATCTTCAGTTTCGCAAAAAAAACGGGAAAGAGAAAGAAGAGCACGTAAAGTACCAGGAATACCGATAAAATCCAATACTTCGGAGAAATCTGGAGCAGTTGTTCCGGTAGTTTGCGCAACCCGGTTCTGAAATCCCATTCAAAGTCGATTGACATGACACCGATGCCGATGAGTGACAGGACCACACCCAGGTCAATACCCAATAGTTGGGCAGCTCCAAGCACCCCCTTTTGGCCCCATCCTACCCTATCTGCCATCAGCGCGATGCCAGAGGTGATGATCCCGAGTACGAGTAAAGCCCAGCCGATTTTTTTCAAAAACGAATTCCTCTTTGCTCTTGTTTGTTAGGGTTATTCATCTTTATTATTTAAGCCTGGATTGACTTTCTACGATTGCGGATATCCTTGTAAATGAATTCGAGGTAGTCGCGGATCGTTCGCCAGACCCGCATTTTACTGGCTCCCTTGCGATTATTGATTTTCAACACCAGTGGAACCTCGGTAATGCGCGCATTGATTCGATCCATTTTAACCAACACTTCAACCATACACACAAAACCTGGTTGTTCAATAAATTGCTCCTTATACGTATTCATGGCTTTTTGAAGAAAGCCCGCATTGTAAGCTCGATAGAATGAACTGTAGGTTTTCACTCCCTGAATGGGAAAAGCCAGTACCAGGATCAGGTTGGCTCCCCAGCTAAGCAGTTTCCGCCATACATTCGTCCCCTCGATTCTGCCTCCACGCGCGTAACAAGACGCCAGAACAAGGTCGGAATTAGATCGCACTTTAGCCAACATCTCAGGTAGTATGCCAAGATCACTGGTATTATCAGCCTCCATTGTGATAATCACATCGGAAGGTGCGGTCTTCTTCAGTGCATTCTCAAAGCCGGTGCGGAACACAGCTCCGACCCCACGGTTTACTTGATGACTGATCAATGTGATTGGCAACTTGTTTTCGAAAGAACGTACCACTTCAACTGTTCTATCATGACTTCCATCATCAATCACGAAAATGTGGTACTCCTCTGCACCGATTCCAAGTACAGAAAATTTCTCTAATAATAAACCAATGTTCTGATCTTCATTGTACGCTGGAATAATAAATGTAAGCATCCTTCCTCACCCTTCGAGCGTACTGGCTATGACAAGGTAGCGCCAACAAAAAAAACTCTCAATTCCCAATGAGGAAAAAATGTTGACAAGAAAATGATCAAACCAAAGCAGTAAGCTTCCAAGCCATTTGACATTGGGGATCAATTCATAACCAACCAGACCCCCGCTTAGTGGGAAGGCAAGAATATCCCTAAAACTGATACCTTTGATCGTTAATCCATTCTTCTCCAATACTCTCTTCAACTCCAAAAGAGGGGCTTCATAATCCTCATGTCTGATGATTTTACGTGCAGCCTTTACCAGAAAAATACTATTCGGTTCAAAAATGATAATTTCTTTTTTTGCCACTCGGATGAGTTCAGGTAGCGCCTTTTCCATATCTAAATGATGGGCGGTTTCGCGGAGAACAATTGAATCTACCGATTTATTGGGAAAGCAAAGAGAGTATGAATCGGAATTGACTAAATCATTATTGAACACCTGTTTGCCTGTGTGCACCGCGTCGAAGTCATGATCAACACCAAATGCACGACCTCGAATGTTAACCTGATCAATCAACAGTCCGTACCCACAACCAACTTCTAGTACAGTCTTCCCTGAAATTTGTTTCATGATCGATTGGTTCTGATCTCTAGCTACCTGTCCGTAGAATCGATTGAGTCTACCCACCAACTCGAGATAACGATTGTCTGGCAACATCATTTCGCGGTTATTCATGCTTTCTGTCCTCAACAAGGCGTTGCCATGCAATTGTCCTTTTCAATCCATCCTCTAACTGGACTTTCCAGGAATACCCCAACAACCTTTGCGCTTTAGATATATCAGGGATACGGCGCATCACATCTTCATACGGTTTCCCTGTGAAACTCTTGTAAGGTACGAATTGGATCAATGGATCGCTATTTCCGTGAATCAACCTGTTGATGGTCTTTGCAAGGTCAAGGATCGTTATTTCGTGCGTGCTGCCGATGTTGAATATCTCCCCATTAGCCCTTTCACTCTCGATGATGCGAATAATGCCCTCGACGTGGTCGCTGATATATGTGAAACTGCGAGTCTGGGACCCATCTCCGTGGATTTCCATCGGCTTTCCGCGCAGCGCAGCGCCGATAAAAACCGACTGCGGTCCCCCCCACCAGGTCAAATGCTGGTGAGGTCCGTAGCCACCAAAGAAGCGAATCAAGCTCACTGGAATATTATAGGTATCCTGGTAGGCGAGCGCCAAATGTTCATCGTAGATTTTAGAGACAGCGTAACTCCAGCGGCTGACCGTGCTGGGCCCGATCACCAGGTCGCTGTCTTCGCTAAACGGGAGCTTGGGATTCTTTCCATAAACATCGGATGTGGAGGCAAGCACCACTTTCTTGGAACCCTGGCGGGCAGCATCGAGAATGTTCTTCGTCCCCTGGTGATTGATGAGCAATGTATCGGTTGCATTTCCGTACCGGGGGATCTTGTACGCAGCTAAATGAACGATCACATCGGAGTCTGCACAAAGCTCGTTCATTTTTTCGTTGTTGCGAACATCCTCTTCGACAAACTCGAATCGTTCAGAATTCGTGCAATCCTCAAGGTTATCCAGATTACCCATGGAGAGGTTGTCAATTCCCCTGACAAGGTAATTTCGCTCCAACAAACCTTCGCACAAATTGGATCCTATGAACCCGGCGGCTCCGGTAACAACTACTCTATTGTGCATGAATTTTGCCTCACCTGATTGGTTTTTCCCTTCAAGATGTCGTATTTGGTCTACCGGTTAATGTACTTTGAGATTCACTCGCATACTCCTGTGATTTTAGCAGGAAGGCCAGGGCGGTTGCTGAGATTAACACCGTAAACAGAGCAGGAAAGCTGCTGTTCAGGAATTCAGGCCTGTATTTAAAGGGGTACAGCAAGGAGAAATAAGCTACAGAGAGGACCAGAAGGAATAGGATTGAAATCGCTTTTCTCCCAGATTTGCCCTTCAGGGTGATGCTGTTAAGAAACAGTACTATCGGGGCGACCAGAACCGGCAGGGTATAGTCGTTGCTGGTGGGTACGATCAAAGCTCCAAGCGTGCAGACCAGCAGAAGATCCGGGTCCAATCCGAGCTTTTTTCCTGCAATGTTTCGCAGGAGGATCGAGAAAAAACATGCAAGAAAGATAAATATAAGCAGCCCCTCAATGAATGCGGCATTGGCTTGCAGTCGGGCCAAGGCTGCTGGCGTAAAAAAACCATAGCCATCCTTCATGAAATTGAAAACGAACGCGTGGATCGAGTGATTGCCATTCCATGTCCAGCCAGGTGCATTCAATTGGTTTAGCAAAGCTCCCATGAAACCTAAGAAAGCTTTATACCCTAATACGAAGAGAAGCGCAAAATTGAAAAGTGCGAGTCCGGCCAGTCGTTTGAGATTGGCCTTCCAATCCCTCCAGTCTATAATGAACATCACGAAAAAGATGGCGGGATAAATCTTCAAGTGGACCGAGAACGAAAATAGTAAATAGGCCAAGTACCGAAATTCGTAATGCTTGTGAAAGATGTAAATGGATAAAAGACATAAGAAAAAAGCAATGAGATTGAACTGGCCTCTTTCCAGCTCAAATTGAAACCCATAAGAGAAGAGACCGGAAAAGATAAAAAGATATGCGAGTGCATGATCCCCTTTGATGGGTTGCATCTTGGTGACGATCCATGCCAGGAGAAAAAAGCTTACGATCGATAAAAAAGTGATCAGGGCATAGGAAGCTGGGTATCGCACGAGCACCAATGGTGCCTGGAGGATATAAGCCAGCGGCGGATAGAATTCCTGAGGGTAAGGAGATTGATGCGTTCGCACCCATGATTCAACCAGATTCATGGTAATCGATAGGTCCGATCCTATTGGATATTTATCTGGCAGATAATTGAAGAAATAGCGTATACGGCGCGAAGAATCAAAGAAAACCGGTAGAATGAAAAGAAATAAATACGTGATCGTAAAACCCATAAAAGCCCAGAATTTAACTTGCAGATTCGCGATCCTACCGAAAAGAGCTACCAGGCTGTCCTTCAGGGCAAACTGTTTGTCTGGGGAAAACCATGCCAAAGAGGCCCCCATGACGAAAATAAGAATGCCGGTCAGAATACCCAGAATTTGTGCAGATTGGATGCCCCCCGCCCCTAAGCCAAAATAATCCAGGGTGAAAGATGCAATCGTGCCAAGCGTGCCGATGATTGCGAGGAGAACCCCTAATTTTCTAGTTGACATAAATCTTCAGATACTGAAAGTGGACGAAGCGCTCCCGAGAAATGAGTGACCCTGGATTAGGGGCGCTTTCGTTCGCCGCCGAATGGCCTTTCCGGTTCAGTGGTGAGAAAAAGAATCGACCAATTGTAAACGATTTTCGTTTCAATCAAACTTTCCAGAATCACCATCCCGTCACTTGCAAGCGGGTTTCGACAAAATACTTGATCCGGGGTGCATCACGTGAAGGCATTGTTTTGGATTGAAAAACGCATTCGCCTGGAACTGGCCTACTTGGTATCACACCCAGACTCAAGGTTGTAGAATAAATCTCCGATCGGCAACGAAACCATTTTTTCGACGTCAATTCTTTTACGAATATACTCGGAGCTCTCTTGGTCTAACAACAGGTATTTGGATTTAAATGGGAATTCGATCGACTTCCAGCGGTCGATGTAGGAAACCCCGATACCTGGGGGGATGGCGGTTAGTCGATAATCGTACATATCCAATGGGATCAGTAATGTGTTGCACCAAGGGTTATCGGTTTCATCATCAAACACAATGAATTCGTGCGTCAGTTCTTCAGACAGAGGAAGCCCAGGGATCTTTGCCGTGAAGTTGTATGCTACGGCAGGATATAGCTCCCCAAAAAAGGCTGGCGAAAACAGGATGTTTACGATCAAGAGGACGGAAATCAATTTATATTCTTTCCGAGCAATCATTAAGAATACACTGACCAGTACAGCCGGAGTAAAGGTTCTCCCAAACCCATGAGCAAGGTACACAATAAACCCAGCTGTCAGGAGCGTCGATAAATTGTACATATCAAAGAGGCTTGCACCATACACGAGAGTCTTAAGGGGTAACTTTTTCCGTAAGAGCACCAGGATACGCACCCCTCCCCACGTGATGATAGCGATCATTTCGAAGACCACGATGAAACTACTCGAGTCTTTATGGCGCCACAAATACATCCATTGCTCGAAAGCCCTCTGTATCAATAACCCGATCATCGAGGCATTTTGCGGTCGCAGCGCCCTGAAAAGTGAATTGTTTTCGGGAGGTACCAGGTAATTTGTGATGAATACGCTGCTGATGAGCAGTGCGGATCCCAGAACGATGGTTACTGAGCTTCGAGCCAGAAACTTCCCCTCCAGGCAAAGGAAGATGGCCGGAAACAGCAATAACCCCCAGGACAATCTAGTTAATGCACTCACAAAAACAAACATGACGATCAAATATTTCATGGTGGGTTTAACCACTCTCTTGCCGAGCAACAAGAATAGGACCGCGGCCATGAGGATGCCAATAGACTGGTTCAGGGTTTCCTGAAAACTGGTCGGCAGGAAGAGCAAAACCGGCCAAAAAAGGACGGCCACCAACCCTACAAAAAGAATCTGAAGGGAATCGAGCTTTAAGGTCAGGATGAAAAGGTTAAGTGCAGCAAACAAGAGGATGAAATTGATCAGGATCGGAAGCTGAGGGATCCATCCGACCAGCCTCCCAATGGACCCGTACAGGTAGACATACAGCGGACTTCCTGCCCCAAAGTGGTTGAACGTTGCCGGGGCTGGTCTTTCGGAAGGCACATTGTAGCCTGTTTGGAACCCGTATTGGCTGAATGATCTGATCCAGAGCCAATAGCCCGTCTCATCGTTGAATGAACCCTGAAATGCATAAGGTCTATACTCCCCCAGGTGGGCATCAAAGTCGAAATAGATGATCGCACAAGCGATCAAAATCGGCAGGCTGGTGGCAAGAATTGCAAGCAAGCTTTTTGGGATTCTTTTCATGCCCTGGTAGACCCGAGTCCCTTTTATTCGCCACTATTGACGATCAAGAGGAAATGCATTGTACTTGAACTTCTGCAATACTGGAAAGTCTTGGAGAGGTTTGCGCAAATCAATAAGACATTTCTGAATTTCTTCAAGAAAGTCGCACAAATCAATAGGACATTTAGAAATATCTTCAAGAGATTCTGGCGAATCCATGTGGATTTGTCTATGGAACAATCATTTTGGAAAAATTATTCCGTACTGTGAACGCGGCTTGGATTGTTTACGTGAGAGGCAAGTGGTCAATAAGTGGGCTCGACAGGATTCGAACCTGTGACCAAGCGATTTCGGGTTC
>CAZULT010000096.1:0-10892 GCA_964621295.1 uncultured Anaerolineaceae bacterium
CGGATCATGTTGGCTGCTGGAGTACATAAAAAACCGACCACACCAGCCACATCCTCCGGGGTCAAAAGGCGTCCGGCGGGTGTCACACGAGCTGTTTTTTCCAGGATGCCCTCTTCGCTGGCCACATCGAAGTGGCTTAGCGCTTCCGTCTCCACCACTCCGGGTGAAACGGCATTTACGATGATATTGTGTGGCGACAGTTCCACCGCCAGATACCGCGTAAGCGCTTCGATAGCGGCTTTGCTGGCGCCCACCACCACATAATCCGGAATGACTCGCACGGATCCTGGACTGGAGAGGCTGACGATATACCCCCCTCCTCTCGCATCCATCAATGGCACCGCCTGTTGGGCTCCGAACAATAAGCTTTTGGCGTTGATGTTCATCGTCCAATCCCACCCTTTGGGTTTTTGTTGCATCACCGGGCGATTGTATCCAGATGCGGCATTGTGGATGTAGATGTCCAGATGGCCGAAGGCCTGTTGCGTTTCGTGGAACAAACGCGTCATCTCGTCAAGGTCACCTACATTTGCCTTGACCAGCAAAGCCTGGCGGCCCAAAGCCTCAATGGCACGCGCAGTATCTTCGGCAGGTGAACGGTTACGAAAGAAATTTACTACGACATCGGCTCCGTTCCTGGCGAAATAGAGTGCAATCGCCCGCCCGATTCCGCGTCCTGATCCCGTCACGAGGGCGACCTTGTCTGCAAATGGCGCAGCCTCCATCATCACTATCCGTCCTTTTCGAAAAGAGAATCCTGTGTACCCGAATTGCCCCCGAGCTAACCAAAATACAGCGACAGGTCTGAGCAATCAAAGCGATTTCCACAATTAGGACAAGTGAGCCTGCAATTGGACGTAACCATGACCTGTCCACATCGGTCGCATAGAAATCCCTCCCCACTGGAAGGGTCAGGTTCGGACCAATGTACCGGTTTGAAATACTGCGAATCGATCTCGACAATCCTACCAGGGCCAAGTCGACGGACTTCGTGAATCAAAACCTGCAGATCCTCCAGCACGGAATCAACATGCACTCCGCGACAAACAGGCACCCACGGTCGCAGCCATTTCAAGCACCGGTCGAACACTTTGATCGCTCCTGCGTAGTTGCCGCGCTCTACGTGGTAATACACTACCGCCGCCTGTAGAAGTCCGCGATAAAGGTCCCTCAGATTAGAGCTCTCCGCTATCCAGGCATGCTCCAGGGCCTCATGCGCCTCAAAATAAGCGCGCCGATTGAACAACTTAAGGCCTTCCCTGGCCTGAGGATGTAGCCTGCCCAGGCACCCGGCTGCTACATTGGGAGCGTTCACAAGCGGCAGTATATCACAAAGGAGGTCTCGATCTCAGGTGGTAAAATGGTTCCAACTTTCACCCCATGGGATCAAGTCCATAATAGAGGAGTTATGTGCGGACGTTTTACACTTACGGTCGATCCGGCCAGTTTACAGGAAACCTTTGGCGAGTATACCTTTCCGCATCCATTTGCACCGCGCTTCAATATCGCCCCGACTCAACCTGTGCTTGCAATTCCGAATGACGGTAACATGACGGCAGATTTCTTCGTTTGGGGGTTGATCCCCTTCTGGGCGAAAGATCCTTCGATGGGGAATCGCATGATCAATGCCCGCGCGGAGACCCTGGCAGAAAAACCCGCCTTTCGCGGAAATTATAAGTACAAGCGCTGCCTGATACTGGCGGATGGGTTTTACGAGTGGAAGACCCAACCGGGTACTAAAACCAAGGTACCCTATTTCATCCACTTGCAATCGCGACAACCATTTGCTTTTGCCGGATTATGGGATAGTTGGAACAGCCCAGATGGATCCCAAATCAAGTCGTGCACCATCGTGACCACCGCACCGAATGAATTCCTGACAACCATCCACAACCGAATGCCGGTGATCCTACCTTTTTCAGCCTATTCGGAATGGCTGGATCCAGCGGTTCGGACTCCTGAAACTTTGGATGGGTTGCTGCAACCCTTCTCGGCCAGCGAAATGGCCGCCCATCCGGTTTCCACGCTCGTCAACGATCCCAAGCACGATCAGGCCGAATGCGTGGTACCTGCCTGACCACTTCCTAATTCAAATGAATAGAGCAATTAGGCTTCTCGCCGATCACTTCCCGGCGCTGACTTCCCGTGACTATGCCATTTTTTGGGTAGGTCAGTTCCTTTCTGTGATCGGGACGTGGATGCAAAACACCACCCTGCCATACCTCGCCTACCAGATCACCGGAAGTTCACTGGATCTCGGATTGATCGGGTTTGCCACCACCTTACCGATGTTGTTCATCACCCTGCCTGCCGGCGTTCTGGTTGAACGATGGGACAAACGCAAGACGGTGGTGCTCATGCAATCAGTGATGATGGTTCAAGCCTTCGTGTTGGCAGGTTTGACGTTGAGTGGTCAGATCAAGATCTGGCATATCACCCTGCTGGCTCTTGTGCTTGGCACAGCCAGTTCGATCGAAATCACCGCCCGGCAAGCGATGTTGATCGAATTGGTTGGACGCGAAGCGCTTCCCAATGCCATTGCTGTCCAGACCACTGCATTTAATTTAGGAAGGGTCATTGGCCCAACCCTCGCAGCTGCCTTGTTGACCCTGCCCCACGGCGCCGGCCAGGTATTCCTATGGAATGGGATCAGTTTCCTGTTTGTGATCGGAGGTCTGCTGGTCTTAAGAACCAGGGCACAAGTCCAATTTGATCTACATGCCAGCCGGAATTTGTTAGCCGAGTTCCAGGAAGGCCAGAAATATATTCGAGAGAATGCGATGATCAGCCAGATTATCCTTATGATGGCCGTGATCGGTTTTTTTGGTTTTCCCCTACTCCAGCAGATTCCTGCCATTGCCAAAGACGTACTCGCGCAACTGGGGGATACCGAACAAATAGTTGCGACCCGCAACAGCGCCCTTTATACCGCTCAGGGCGTAGGAGCCCTGGTAGCTGCCTTTTCGATCGCCTTCTTCACTTCGTATAAAAAGAAAGGACTTTGGCTGCTGGCCGGGCAGGTTATCTTTGTATTTTCTCTGATCATCCTGTCGTTTGTGCGCGCCCCGTTTCCAGCTTATATGTTATTGCCCCTGATCGGTTGGGGAACGGTCACACAATTGGCCCTGATGAATGTCCTCATTCAAATACAAGTTCCAAATGGCCTGCGCGGCAGGGTCTTCAGTACCTACCTTTGGGCCATTCGGGGGGTCGCTCCTTTTGGAAGCCTGCTCATCGGATGGATGGCCCAATCCTTGAGCGTTCCGACGACCATCCTGGTTTGTGGATCGGTTTGCCTGGTGGTACTCGCAATCCTTCATTATTTCAATCCCGATATCCGGTTTTCGAAGGCTTAACGCAGGATAAGCGTTTAGTTTGAGCGCTTGACTACTAATTTTGCGGCTGATATGATCGTTTGCAAGACTAAGAAGGATCGCGAATGGACCCACAGTTTATTGAAGAGCCTCCAAACACGAATGGTGATAAGGGGGAAACAGGAGAAAGCCTGGAAAGCCATGCCGGCCATAAAAGCCTGTTTGCGCGCTGGTCAGAAGCCTTGCTCCAAATGGGGTTGGGCGAATCGATGGTGCGTGTTGGCTCCTCTGTGCTGACACTTCTTACGATTGCAATCGTCATCTGGCTCGTATATATCTTCTTCAACCAGGCTAGCCCTGGCGCTCAGTTTGAAGTCGCAGCCGCTCCCGAAACAACACCAACCTTGTCGGTCCCATTAAGCGATGTGCCACCAGATGTTGAGACCGTCTATGAAGGGATTCCCCGTCTGGCTCTGCCCAATACCAATATCCCTTCCCGCCCACGTCAGGAAATTATTCCCTATACTGTACAGGAAGGGGATACGCTGTTTGGGATCGCCGAAAAATATGGTTTAGAGCCAGAAACCATTTTATGGGGCAATTATTCCATATTGCTGGATGACCCGCATGCGTTGCAACCAGGCCAGCAATTGAGCATCCTGCCGGTCAACGGGACCCTGTACGAATGGCAGGACGGCGATGGATTGAACGGCGTCGCAAAGTTCTTCAACGTCGCTCCTGAAGAGATCGTAAACTTCCAAGGCAACAACCTCGATCCGGCCACCATAGGCGACTACTCCCGCCCCAATATAGCCCCGGGGACCATTTTGATCATACCCGGTGGCCGCCGTGAATTCGTCTCCTGGAGCGCGCCGCTGGGCGTAACTCGAGAAGACCCCGCTCTCGCTCGAGTGCTGGGTCCTGGCGCGTGCGACCCGGTGGCGGGCGGCGCAGTGGGTTTCGGCAACTTCGTCTGGCCCACCAACAAGCACTACCTATCAGGGTTCGACTACTCCCCCAAATCCAATCACTGGGGTATCGATCTGGCAGGTTCGGAAGGGGAAGGCGTATACGCCACCGATGCCGGTGTCGTCGTGTATGCTGGCTGGAATAATTACGGGTACGGGAACATGATTATGGTCGATCACGGCAACGGCTGGCAGTCGCTTTACGCGCACCTGAGTGCCATCTACCGCTTTTGCGGGCAAAGCGTCGGACAGGGTGAAGCCATCGGCGCTATCGGTTCTACCGGGCGTTCCTCGGGCGCGCACCTGCACTTTGAACTGATGACGGCGACCTTCAAACCCAATCCCTTTGATTTCTTACCCCCTCCATAACAGTGATATTCGTTGGGATCCCAGGGGCTTTCTTGCCGGACGTTAGCGCGCCAAGGCTAAAAATACATCCTCCAGGGTTGGTTCTCCCTTTTCCATTGAGTTCACGCGGACCTTATTTTGTTTCAGGGTCTTTTCAAGCCTGCTCTTGGGCAGGTCGTGTTTGCAGAGAACGCGCAGCTGGTCTCCAGCCAGGCCTACCCGGAAAACACCCTGCTGGTGGGCCAGCAGATCGTAGGCCTGCTGATAAGGCGCGGCAGACAATTGCCAGATCGCTCCTTTGATCCATTCCTTTTTCAAATTGCCTGGCGTATCGATCGCCAGAAGCCTGCCTTCACGCATGATCCCTACGCGCTCGCAATACTCGGCTTCATCCATGTAATGGGTGGTGACGAAGACCGTCACCCCTTTTGAGGCCAGCTCGTAGATCAGATCCCAGAACACGCGCCGGGCGGAAGGGTCCACCCCGGAGGTCGGCTCATCAAGGAACAGCAGCTTGGGTTGGTGTACCAGCGCGATCCCCAATGCCAGGCGTTGGCGCCAGCCGGCTGCCAGCGACCCGGTCAATGTGGACTCATAAGCATGGAGATCGAGCAGGTCCATGGTAGCCTGGATGCGCGATGGGTCGGTGATCCCGTATACACCTCCGTAAAAGGAAAGGTTTTCCCACACGGTCATATCATCATACAGGGCAAATTTCTGCGACATGTAACCAACGCGGGCACGGACCTGTTCCGACTCCTTGAAAGCGTCAAAGCCCAGCACACTCGCGTGCCCTTCCGAGGGAACGAGCAACCCCAGAAGCAAACGAATGGTGGTGGTCTTTCCAGATCCGTTCGGTCCGAGATACCCGACCACCTCACCGGGTTGGATGGTGAAGCTGACATGATCGACAGCCACGAATTCACCAAAACGCCGCGTTAACCCCTCGGTTAGGACAACCGGTTCAGCCATGGTGCTGCTCCAATAACGCGATGAAGACGTCTTCAAGCACAGGCGAGACCTGGCGCAATTCGTTCACCTGTCCCCCTTCACTGCGAATGCTGGATTTGAGCCTGGACAACACAGTCCGGGCTTTGCCTGCCGCCACGCGCACATGCAGGCGGTCGCCAAAGGCTTGCACGTCTTCAACGTCTTGATCCTGATGGGCAATGCGCCGCAGCAAAGTCATGGGTTTCCCGCGCAATTCAAGGACGCGATCATCGAGAGTGGCGCGCAACACTGCCGGTGGTCCTTCCGCAATGATACGGCCTGCCTGCATGAATCCCACGCGGTGGCAACGAGCAGCTTCGTCCATGTAGGGCGTGGTGAGCAGAACGCAAACATCCTGCGGTCCCTGACCTGTCGATGCAGGGGTCGAGACCAACTTGAAGACCAGCTGCCAGAAATCCTGGCGGGTAACCGGATCCACGCCGGTCGTGGGCTCATCCAGCAACAACACCCGCGGACGGGTAACCAGGGCAGAAGCCAATCCCAATTTTTGTTTCATGCCTCCCGAAAGCTGTCCGGCGCGTCGGTCCCGGAATGCGGCCAATCCGACGAATTCCAGGATCTCCAGGCTCCTGGGTAGCCAGTCGCTGGCCGACAGCCCGCGCACCTCGGCGAAAAAACGGATGTTTTCCAGCACGCTCAGGTCTTCGTACAACGAAAAGCGCTGGGAAAGGTAACCGATCTGGGAGCGCACCTGTTCGACCTGCCGTCGGACGTCGTACCCGCCGACCTGGATCTCGCCTTCATCGGCCAGCAAAGCCCCAACCAGCAGTCGCAATGTGGTCGTCTTGCCGGCGCCATCCGATCCCACCAGGCCGTAGATCTCGCCCGGAGCGATTTGGAGGGAGACGTCATCGACTGCATGGTTCTCCCCAAACGATTTATGCAAACATTGCGCTCGTATCAAGAAATCATTCACATTAATTCTCGCTGAATGAAAGAGGAGTGATCACCACCAGCGCCTCCTGGACTGCCAGTTTGAGCAACTGTTCCCGGCTGGGCCGCCTGGGCAGCCCGTGCACCTGCTGCATGATCATGCCGATTATGAACGGGTGGCGCTGCAAGCGCACCTCGACAAAATCAGCGATGCGCTCTGCATTTGTCACAACCTCGGCGTGCCCGTGAAAGTGGTCCTTCATCACACGCACTTCAACGTGCGGTTGGGCCTGGATGTTCCGCACCCAATCCGCCTGCAGACCGCGCGCGGAACCGAGATAATACTTGCCGTCGATCTGCTCGTATTGCAAAGGGGTGACTCTCTGTAAGCCGCTTTTCCGGCCAATGGTCGTGAGCAGCAGGATCAACCGCCCGATCATTGGACCCAGGCCGACCGCGTAGAGCAAGCGGTGCAGCCTTTGGACAGGCTTCATACGGGACCAATCAAATTTGGCCAGGCCCATACTTGTCTCATTTCGAAAACATCACGTCCGCGGGCATACCTGGCTTGAGGTTGCCTTCAGGATCAGACACTTTCAACTTGACCGCATAGACCGTCGCGCTGCGCCCCTCCACGGTCTGGACGTTACGCGGGGTGTATTCGGCCGTATCAGCGATGAGGGTCACCTGAGCGTTATAGTTCTTGCCGGGGAAGGAGTCCACATGCACTTCGGCTGGCTGGCCGAGCGAGATCTCGCCATACCGGTCCTCCGGGACATAGACCGTGATGGTCAGAGAGGTCAGATCGGCCAGGGTCAACACGGTTGCACCAGGCTGAACGAATTCACCCGGTTCCACATTGCGGGTCAGGATGGTACCTGAAGCAGGTGCGTAGACGGTGAGCTTGGCCAGCTGGACTTTCAGCAGGTCCAGGTTGGCTTCGGCTTGCTGTGTGGCTGCCTGTGCCTGGTCAAGCGCTTTCTGCGCGCTGACCACCTGAGGCGATTCCGTCCCGGTTTGCAATCCCACCAGGTGAGCATAGGCCACGTCATAGCGCTGCTGTGCCACAACCACTTCGCCGCGCGCCTTCTGCACTTCCCAGGCCGAATCGGAATTCAAAAAGGCATAGTAGTCGCGCTCGGCGGCGCTCAACTCATCGCGCGATTGATTGTAGGCGTCATAAGCCGCATCCAGCAGCCCGCCGCTCTCAGCGGCGTATTCAGCCTGAACTTTGACCTCGTCCGCCACCAGGAAGGTGGCGCGCGCTTCCGCCAACCGCTTTTCGGCGCCCAGGAAATCCGCGTTGGCCACATCCGCGATCACAGAACCCAGATTCTCCTGGGCTTCACTGAGTGCAGCCTGCGCCGCTTCCAGCTCCACCTGCGCGGCGGGGATCTGTTCGGACTGGGTGAAATACCAGCCCGGCTGGTTGAACTCATCCGGCGCAGAGAGGCGCCAATCGTCGGCGGTTGCAGCCTGCTGGGCAATGACCGCGTTTTCAACGCTCTGATTGTAGTTGTGCGAAACAGATCCCAAAGCCGCACGGGCAGCCTGCAACTGGGCGGCGGCCACCTCCCGTTGTGCCGAGAGCAGGCTGTCGTCCAGGCTGAGCACCGCCTCGCCGGCCGTGACCATCTCGCCCTCGGATACGCGGACTTCGCTCACCTTGCCAGCCATCTCCGGAGAGATATTGATTTCGACTGCTTCAATGGTACCTGAAGCCTGCAGACCTCCGTTCGTTTCATCGAAAAGCACTTTCAGGCCGTAATATCCGCCGACCAACAAAACCACTAAAAGAAGGACGATCACTTGAATAGGGGGACGTTTGTGCTGCATGGTTTTCTCCTAACCCCTCTCCGCGCGGGAAAGGGTTGGGTTGGGATAGAGGTCAATCGAGGCGTTTTCTGAAGCGCAGAACTGCTGCGCCCATGATGCCCACGCCGAAAAGCGTCAGGGCGATGATCTCATTTTGAATGGCTGCTGCGCCAACGCCTTTCAACAACAAGGCCCGGATGATGACCAGGTAATAGCGCAGCGGGATCAAGTACGAGATCCAGCGCAGGACCAGCGGCATGGCTTCGAGTGGAAAGAAGAAGCCTGACAGGAAGATGGATGGCAGCAGGGTCATCCAGGTGGTGAGCATGGCCTCCTGCTGCGTATTTGAGATGGTGGAAGCGAACAGGCCGATCCCCAATCCCGAAAGCAACATCAGGCAGGAAAGCCCGATGATCAACCCCAGGTCTCCCCGCACAGGCACACCAAACCAGACGTGCCCGATCGCCAGCACCACCAGGGTATCGAACAACGTCAGGATGACATAGGGTGTCAGTTTTCCTGTGATCAATTCCCACGGGCGTATGGGAGTGACGATCAACTGTTCAATGGTACCCCGCTCGCGCTCGCGCACGATGGTCGTGGCGGTCAGGATGGAAGTGATCGCGAACAGGATCATCCCGATCACGCCGGGTATCATGAAGTGGGCGCTGACCAGGTCGGGGTTGTACCAGACCTGTGGGCGCACCTCCAGCGGCGGCTTGAAATCCATGTTTCGCCCGGTCCGGGCAGCCTGCTCTCCCAGGATCTTGGTGGCCTGCGCCTGGCCGATGAGCTGCGCGGTAGAAAGCGCTGTCCCACCGATCGTGGGATCAGACCCATCCAGGATCATCGCTACCTGGGCATCCCCTGCCAACAGGCGACGGCTGTAATCAGGCGGCATGACCAATCCGGCGCGCGCCTCGCCTCTTTCGATCAGATCACGGATCTCTGCCTCCGAGCCGACATCAAATGCGATGCGGAAGTAATCCGCCGCGCGGAAGGCATCGATCAGCGCGCGCGATTCGGGGCTTCGCGATTGATCCCAGACTGCCAGGGGGATGTTGCGCACGTCGCTGGTAGCGGAATATCCCAACAGGAACAACTGCATCACCGGGATCACCAGGATCATGGCCAGCGTGCGCTTATCACGCCAGATCTGGATGAATTCCTTTCGAATGATCGAGATAAGCCGTGAATTCATAAAGCTCCTTCGTGGTCTTTCTTCCCGTAGATGTGGCGAATGTCAGGTAATTCCGTGAAGTAATAATGCACCCAGATGTACAGGTGGTTGAAGACCGCTGCCAGCAATGCGGCTTTTGAGAGCGTGAACAACGCGAGTGACCACAGGATCAGGAAACCGAATTTATACATGGCATTGTCGGTGTACCTGAACATGCCCCGCCTGATGAAGGGTTGCGAGCGATACCTCTCAGGCTCAAAATGATCGATGCCATAAGCCCTATCCATGCCAAAATACCGCAGGACGGAAAACATCGTATACACGAATGGGATGAGCAGGATCACTGCGACTACCAGCATAAGACCCGGCGGGCAGGCCAGTGTACCAAAATTGGATACCCCAAGCAAAAGGACACTGACCGGCCTCAAGGCAAAGAACACCGTGAAGAGAACCTTGTACAGGGTGAACCCATTCTGGCCAAAGGCCTTCGTCATCCAGCCGTGATAGAGTTCGCCGCGCCAGATGACCCACACCAAGATTTGATGAAACACCGGGACTGCAATGGCGATCCACAGCCAGGTCTGCGTGCTGAGGCCCCACAGGGAGCCGATCAGCACATCCCCCTGCGCCAGGTATCCCACGCCGCCCAGCAAGAGCAATACTAAGAAGAGATGCCAGCCTTGTTTTTCGAACATCGCTTATCCTTCCTTTACCAATATGCCGTGCAGGAACACTTCCATGAATTCTTCCAGGCTCATCTCGCGCAGCTCAGAAGGCAATCGGTCGGAGCTCATTAAGGAATCTGTCAGGTAATACGCCATAATGGACCCAATGAAGGCGCGCAACAAATGAGGCAGCTTGATGTCGCGCACACCGCTTCCTGGGGAGGTAAAACGCTGCAGTAACGGCTGTACCTGCGGAAAGATCGTATCGTAGAGTCCCGGAAAATGTTCCCCATTGAATTCAACCACTTCGATGTACATCAGTTTGATGAATTCCGGATGGCTACCCAATTCCTCCTGGACCGCGCAAGCAGAGTTACGCACAAACGCTTCGGCTGTCTCACCCGGCGCATTCAGGATGAATGGCAGGATCTTCAGATAAGGATGCCTGGAAATGATGAGTTCCTGAAAGATCTCATCCTTCGCTGCAAAATGGTTGTAAATGCTACCCAATGCGGTCCCGGCGCGGTCCGCAATTTGCCGCATGGAAGTGGCCGAAAAGCCCTGTTTCAGGAATAACTCGTAAGCGGCCTCTTCGATCGCCTGGCGCGTGAGTTCCCCTTTCGAGCTGGTAATTTCAGACATGCCTCTCTCCAGAAATGAACGAACGTTCGTTTATAATAGTATAACCAGATTGCACTGGTTGTCAAGCCTCTGACCC
>CAZULT010000097.1:0-10455 GCA_964621295.1 uncultured Anaerolineaceae bacterium
AGTTCCAGATGGTCAAGGAAAACATCGGAGCCATCCTGAGCGGCTTCCAGCGCGAACCTTGTCCGGCTGAAGCCTGCGACCGCGGCTACGACCTGTATAGCGTGCACGCCTGGGATTATCCCGCCTTGATCGAAACCTACACCACTGCGGCCGAAATTGCCCGTGCGTACCACATCCCGGCTCTGGTACATGCGACCCAAGCCACCCAGCCGCAGGGACATTCCACCTCAGGCAGTCATGAACGTTACAAGTCTCCCGAGCGCCTGAAATGGGAAAAAGAATTTGACGGTCTCACCAAGATGCGTGCTTGGATAGAGGCCAACCGCATTCTTTCAGAAAAGGAGATTGCAGAAGCAGAAGAGACAGATCGGGAGATGGTCGAGGACATTCGTAAAACCGCTTGGGAGGCCTATCTAAACCCGATCCTGGAGGAACGCTCCCAGTTAATGGACATGCTCGATGAAGCGGCAGGTAGCTCCTCGCAAGCTTCAGCTCTTAGGGATATCCGGGAGCGATTGGCGCGTTTGCCTTCGATGACGAGGCGGGATCTGCACACGCATGTGCACGAAGCCCTGCGTCTGCTGCGTGGTGAGTCTCATCCGGCCAAGCAATTGCTCGTTGAATGGAAAGAGACGCAGGACAGGCTGAACGATGAGCGGTATGGTTCCCACCTGTATAGTGCAAAGGCACAGGCAGTTCCGGAAGTCAGGCCTGTCTATTCGGAAGACTCGCCGACCGTGATGGGATTTGAGTTAATGAACGTCGCCTTTGACGCGTTTCTTGCCAAGGAACCGTGCCTGGTCGCCTTTGGCGAGGATGTTGGCCAGTTGGGTGACGTGAACCAGGGATTTAAGGGGATGCAGGAGAAGTACGGAGAGTTTCGCGTCAGTGATACGGGTATTCGTGAAGCCACCATCTTGGGGCAGGCTATCGGCATGGCCATGCGAGGGTTGCGGCCTATCTGTGAGATCCAGTACCTGGATTACCTGCTTTACGCCTTGCAAATCATGTCGGATGACCTGGCCACCCTGCACTGGCGCACAGTTGGAGGGCAGAAGGCGCCGGTGATCGTACGTACGCGCGGACATCGCCTGGAAGGCATCTGGCACTCGGGTTCCTTAATGGGTGGAATCATTCACCTGGTGCGTGGCATGCATGTGCTGGTGCCGCGTGATATGACCCGCGCCGCTGGATTCTATGCAACGCTGCTTAAGGCGGACGAACCTGCCATCGTTGTTGAAGTATTGAACGGCTACCGCGTGAAAGAGAAATTGCCCGATAATGTTGGCGAGTACACCGTGCCTTTAGGCGTGCCTGATTTGATCCGGGAAGGCACAGACCTCACGCTGGTCACCTACGGCGCCTGCTGCCGTATCGCGCTGGATGCCGCGAGTAAGCTCTCTGAAGCTGGCATCGAGGTTGAGGTGATCGATGTACAAACCTTGCTGCCGTTTGATCTCCACGGCAAGATCGTCGAGTCTCTTAAGAAGACCAGCCGGGTGCTCTTTGTGGATGAGGATGTGCCGGGCGGCACGTCAGCCTATATGCTGCAGCAGGTCATTGAACGGCAGGGCGGTTATTCCTGGCTCGATTCCCCTCCACAAACCCTGTCGGGGACACAACACAGGCCAGCGTACGGCTCTGACGGTGATTACTGGTCCAAACCTAACGCGGAGACGATCTTTGATGCAGTCTACGCCATGATGAACGAGGTTGACCCAGCGGAGTTTCCGAAAATTCTTTGACCACAAAGGATACAAAGGTTTTACCTGATGTCTATTATGTTCATTGTGGTTACGAAGGAGAACTTATGACAACAAAAGTTTTGGTTCCTCTTTTGGGAGAAGGCGTGGAAGAGGTCACCATCACGAAGTGGCTTAAAGGGGAGGGGGAGGCGATCGATGAGTTGGAGCCACTGCTGGAAGTCAACACAGATAAGGTCGACACCGAAATCCCTGCGCCGGTTTCGGGTGTGGTGCTGAAGATCGCATTGCAGGAAGGTACGGTTGCAAAAGTGGGCGAGGTCCTGGCATTGATCGGTCAGCCCGGGGAAACAGGTGAGGAAGCCAGCGTACCAACGCCCAAAGTGGCAGGGGTATCTGAATCAAGACCGGAAACAATGTCTACCCAACCAGCAGAAGCCAATCAGAAGCCTGAAGTCAAAGGTTTAACATCCAGAGACCTTGGCTTTATCTCTCCCGTGGTGGCAAAGATCGCGGCTGAATACGGGTTGGATCTGCGCCAGGTGCCAGGTACGGGTCTGAATGGTCGCATTACCAAGAAGGATATCTTGAAATTCGTGGAGGCTGGAGAAACGCAAGTAGACCGCAAGCCACAGACCGCGGTCGTACCGGCTCAGGGGGATCAACTCCTCAAGCATTCCACCATTCGGGTGCAGATCGCCGAGCACATGGTCATGTCCAAGCGTACTTCCCCGCATGTGCTGACTGCCATGGAAGTGGATATGTCCAGGGTTGTCGCCCATCGCGCCGCCCATAAAGCGGGCTTTGCCCGTGACGGCGCCAACCTGACTTATACCGCCTATTTCCTGAAGGCAATCAGCGCCGGGCTTAAAGCATTTCCCAGGGTAAATTCCTCCTGGAAGGATGAAGGATTGCTGGTTCATGCTGCCATCAATATCGGCATGGCCACCTCGTTGGGGGAGGAAGGCCTGATCGTACCCGTCATCAAAGGCGCGGATGGGCTCTCCCTGTTGGGGATGGCGCGCGCCGTCAATGATCTGGCGGGCCGTGCGCGTTCGAAAAAATTGTCTCCGGACGATGTCAAGGGCGGCACCTTTACGTTGACCAACCATGGTGTAAGCGGCTCTCTATTCGCTTTTCCGGTCATCAACCAGCCCCAGTGCGGCATATTAGGCGTTGGCGCTATGCAGAAACGGGTTGTGGTTGTTACGGATGCAGAAGGCAACGACTCGATCGCCATCCGTCCGTTGGTATACTTGTCTTTCGTTTTCGACCACCGCATCCTTGATGGGGCTTCAGCGGACTGGTTCTTGATGAAAGTAAAGGACACACTGGAAAATTGGGCATAGTAAAATGTTGATAGAAATTAACTCTAATGGAGATAAACATGACCGAAACTTATGATGTCCTCGTCATCGGTGCTGGCCCCGGCGGCTACGTGGCTGCTATCCGGGCGGCGCAGCTCGGCCAGAAAACCGCCATCATCGACAAGCAGTGGTTGGGCGGCGTATGCCTGAATGTGGGTTGCATCCCATCCAAAGCGCTGTTGAGAAATGCTGAAATCGCCCACACATTGCGCGAACGCGGGAAAGAGTTTGGTTTCTCGTTCGATAACCTGAAACTGGATTTTGCCACAGCGGTCAAGCGTTCTCGCCAGGTTTCCGACCGTCTGGTCAAAGGCGTTGGATTCTTGATGAAAAAGAACAAAATTGATGTGCATATGGGCACAGCCAAATTGTTCGCCAAAGACACTGTCTCCGTAACCAGTGATGAGGGTAAAGCGACTGAACTCAAGGGGAAGAACATTGTCCTGTCGACCGGCGCCTCCGCCATGGTGCCCGGTTCGTGGAAAGTAGACGGGGAGCGTGTGGTCACTTATTTGGAAGCGATCCTGCAAGAAAAGCTGCCCAAATCAGTTGTGATCATCGGCGCGGGTGCCATTGGCGTGGAGTTTGCTACCGTGTGGAGTTCATATGGGGCAAATGTGACCATCGTCGAGATGCTGCCCCACCTGGTACCTTTGGAAGACGAGGAAGTGAGCAAGGAGCTTGAGAAGGCCTTTAAAAAACGCGGCATAAACTTCCTGACCGGGCATAAGGTCGAGGGGATCGAAACTCTCAAGAACAAGGTCAAAGTAACAGTCTCTGCGGAGGGGAAGGAAACGCTACTCGAAGCTGACCAGGCCCTGGTGGCAATCGGTTTTCGCCCGAATACCACTAATCTTGGATTGGAAGAAGTCGGGGTCAAGCTCACCGAACGCGGATTCATCGAGATCGACGAGCGCATGGCTACCAACGTACCGGGCATCTGGGCCATCGGAGACGTGACCGGCAAGCTAATGCTGGCGCACGTCGGCTCGGCCATGGGCATCGTGTGCGCCGAGAACATCGCGGGTGTTGATACCGTCACGCTCGATTACGAGATGATGCCGCGCGCGACCTATTGCCAGCCGCAGGTGGCCTCCTTTGGGTACACCGAGGCGCAGGCGGTGGAACGCGGATACACCGTCAAGGTCGGTCGATTTCCCTTCCAGGCAAATGGCAAGGCCCTTGGTTTGGGTGATTATGCCGGTTTCGTCAAGCTGGTGGTGGACGAGAAATACGGCGAAATCCTGGGGGCGCACATGATCGGTCCAGAAGTGACCGAACTGCTTCCCGAACTGACCCTGGCGCACTTGATGGAACTTACCCCACATGAGATCGCCCGCAATGTGCACGCCCACCCAACGCTGAGCGAAGCTTTGATGGAAGCAGCGCACGGTGCGGAGGGCGCCGCGATACATATTTAACCAAAGTTGCTACCCTGACCAAATCACACTGCAAAGTCGCGCACCGTCCCGGTGTCCTTTGGGAAAGAACGCAGAGAAAATCCCTAATTACTCCGCGCACTCGGCGTCTAAGCGGTAGAATTGGACCAGGAAAGCTATTGATACTAATGGGTGCGACTTGAGTTAAACAGGAAATTGCATGAAATATCAATTCGCTCTTCGCTGGACCATTCCCCTGATCGGCATCCTGGCGCTGATTGCTGCCGGGACCGGTCTCTTTTACCAGACTCCCGGCGAGCCTTATCCATTCACCAGCCATCGTGGTGAAACCGTCATGATCTACGGACAGGGCTTGTATTCCTACGATACGGTCAGTTCGGCTGCTCAGGCCAAGGCCAATGATCTTGTGATGCTGGTTCTTGGATTGCCGTTATTGGTTGTATCAACCTGGCTGGCCTTTCGCGGTTCCTTACACGGGCAGCTGCTGCTGACCGGTACCCTGGGCTTTATCCTGTACACCTACATGTCCATGGCTTTTCTGGCTGCCTTCAACGCACTTTTTCTGGTCTACACGGCGCTCTATTCGCTCAGTTTATTCGCCTTTATCCTCAGCACGATGTCCGTTGACCTGGCGGCTCTTCCCGGGAGGTTTTCCGAGCGCCTGCCGCGCGGCTGGATCGCCGGGTTGCTCTTTCTTATCGCTGGTTTTCTACTGGTGGCATGGTTGGGGCGCATCCTGCCGCCGATAATCCGGGATCAGACACCCCTGCTCGAGAACGCAACCACCATGGTCATCCAGGCCATGGACCTGGGATTGATCGTGCCGCTGGCAGTGCTCTCCGGTATTCTCTTGCTTCGTCGGAGTGCGTGGGGCTACCTGCTGGTATCCGTGGCGCTTTTGAAAGGTATGACTATGGGGATCGCGGTCAGCGCTATGGGCATCAATATGGCCCTGGCAGGCGTTCCGGATAGTCTGGGGATTCTGGGGCCGTTCATGCTCATCACTTTGCTGAACCTGGTCATGGCGGTGGTGCTGCTCAGGAATATCAGAACGGAGTAGATCTTTGCATTATCTCCGGATCGGGGGAGGGTTTTTTTCACGAAATGAAATGGGGGATGGTAAGAGTAATAGATTATGGCTACAAGGTCTGGAAGACCCACAGCAGGACCATCCCAACTGCGATCGTCCACAGCACGTTGCGGGTTTTCCAGGCCACCAGCGCACCCGCAATACCGGCCAACAGGCGCACGTTGCCAAAGGACAGGTCAAGCGCCCCGGCCGGGGAGGTGATGGCCGGGAAGACCAGCGCCGCCAGCACCGAGACCGGCACGTAGCGCAACGCGCGTTTCAACCTGTCCGGCATAGCGACTTTGCCGAACAAATAGATAAAAGAAAAACGCAGCAGGAAGGTGCCCAGGCCGATCGCGATGAAGAACGCCCAGGTAGCGAACGGGTTCATGGTGCAACTCCCGTCTCAGGTCTGTTCAGGAAGCCCTCATAGAGCACCCCTGCTGCGATGCCGAGGGTCGCAGCCAGGACCAGGCCCAGGTTGTAGGGCAGGCTTTTGGCCAGTACGGCGGTGACTCCACCGACTATGGCGGCTGCCACGCCCGGGCGGTCCTGCAATGCAGCGAACATCAAGGCCATGAAACTGAGCGGGAAGGCGAAGTCGAAGCCCCAGCTCTCGGGCACCAGTGTGCCCAGCAGGGCACCTGCGGTGGCGCTTATGTTCCATGTCAGCCACACCGTGGCGGCTGAACCGTAGAAATACCAGGCCGGCCTGGTTGGCAGCTCGTTCGAGAAACGGGTCATCGTAACCCCGAAGGCCTGGTCGGAAAGCATATACGCGAAAGGGGCCTTGCGGCGTATGGGTTCCTTTTGCAGGAAGGGCGCCAGGGCTGCGCTGTACATAGTGAAGCGCACATTGATGACCCAGGCGGTCACAACCATGATCAGCCATGGACTGCCCGCGCCCATCAACTGGAAGACGGCCAGTTGCGAGGCGCCGGCATAGACGATGAATGTCATTCCAACGGCTTCGAAGGGCGTCAACCCCACGCTGACGGCTGCCACGCCGCAAATGGTGGCAAAGGGCACCACCCCGAGCAGAATGGGGATGGTGTCGCGGGCCCCCGCCAGGAAGTCCTGCGGGACGGCTTTCATGGAGTATTTTCTTTTTGTTTCAGGATTTGACGATAAACTTCGCGCTTGCCCCAGCCCGATTCTGAAGCCAGGCGTTTGGATAACTGGCTGGGTGTTTCCCCAGCCTCCAGACCTGACTTGATCTCTGCCTGCAAAACCCCGATCGCCCACTGGTTTTGACCTTTTTCCACGCCTGTAAGCACCAGGGTGAATTCCCCTCTGGGAGGTTGAGCCTTGAAATGTTCCAGCGCGCCGCTTACACTTCCGCGCCAGTACTCCTCGAACAGTTTCGTCATCTCGCGCGCAACACAGATGCGGCGGTCTCCAAGCTCATCAAGCATATCTGCGAGCGTCCCGGTGATGCGATAGGGAGATTCAAGAAATACTAAGGTGTAAGGGAGGCTTCCCACCTCACGCAAGCGCGCGCGTCGCTCGCCGGCCTTGTGAGGCAGGTAGCCAAGATAAAGAAAGCTATCGGTCGGCAGGCCTGAGACGGCCAGGGCCGCCAGAGGCGCTGATGGTCCGGGTACCGGTCGGACGTCAAATCCCTCCGCCAGGGCCGCCTGGACCAATTCGAACCCCGGGTCGTTGATGGCAGGCGTGCCTGCATCCGAAACCACAGCCACATCCCCCTCGGCCAGTTTGCCGAGGATCAGCTCGATTTTGCTCAGTTTATTATGCTCAAAGTAACTTGTAAGTGGGGTGACGATCTCGAAGTGCTTAAGCAGTTTACCGGTGTGCCGGGTATCTTCAGCCGCGATCAGCAACGCCTCCTGCAACACGCGCACTGCACGAGGCGACATGTCTTCAAGGTTGCCGATGGGGGTGGCGACCAGATAAAGGGTGCCCATAAGGAAATTGTATCATTCCCCCTTTCCCTTACCATTCTTTATGGTTCAGATTTAATGGCGGGTTGCGGTTTCTCGTGCGGGTCTTCCAGGATGCGGAAAGGGAATTCAATTGGCGTCCCGACCTGCCCCGACAACAGTTCGCTGTAGGTCACGTAGTAAAAGGCATTGGTGACTGCTTCTGTTTCCCGGCTGTCCTGGAACAGGAACAATACATGCTGGCCGTCCGGACTCCAGCGGGCGTCGCGATAACAACATGCCCCTTCCACCGGATTGATCTCCTTCACGACTTGCGTGGTCCTATCGTAGAGATACAGATTCCCAAAACCTTCGTTCTGGAGGAAATCGTTGAACAGGATAAGCTGGTCTCCATCCCAATCGATACTTGGAATATCAGGGCTGAACTTGTAGCCTTCGAGCGCGAAGTCTTTGTTTGGAAACTCGGTCACCAGCACCGCCGTGCCGGGAGGACAGGCGGAGATGTCAAGCAAGCGAATCCGGTCAGCAAATTTCGAAGAAGTGTCTAAGTAAGTGACCGCAAGCCGTTCTCCCTCCTTTGACCAGCGGATGTCCTTGACCGCCGCCTGGTTGTAGAAACAACTGCTCTCCATCGCCAGAAGGTCAGGCTTGTTCTGTACCCTCTTTAATCTTTCAAGGTCGAAAGGGACTACGAACAATTCGCGGTTCAGGCTGATGGCCACCCGGCTGCCGTCCGGCGAGACGCGGAAGCCGTCCAGGTATTTGGCCGGGCTGAAGCAAGCCACGGTCCCGAAATCATTGGTTTCGATATCCAGCGTATAGACACACGTTCCGGATAGATAAAGGATGTGATTCCCATCGGGCAGCCACTGCAGGTTGGACTTGCCGTTTCCCGAGTTGGTGATTGGTCGGGCCTGCGATCCGTCCGCGTTCATCAACCAGATCTCTTTGCCGTTGATGAAGGCTATGGTGTCGGTAGTGCTCGAGACAGGGGCGGGCACGGAAGCTTCCAGCGTCTCGGTAGGATTGCCTGCGGCTGTCTGATCGGGACTTTCCTCGGTGGGGGCGGGCGTAGGCGTGGAACCAAATAAGATACTGCGGAAGAAAAAGAGACCGGCCAGCACGGCCAGGGCGATTCCCCCTGCGATCACCGGGATTGGCCAGGCAGGCTTAGCAGACCGGGTCGGCGCCTTTCCCGGGCGCGTGGCCGAGGGGGGAAGGGACGGGTTCTCGCTGCCAAACGTGGCCAGATTCAGGGCACGTGCCATTTCCATGGCGCTGCCAAAGCGCTCTTCCTTCTTTTTTGCCAGGGCTTTCTTGACGATCGCGCCGATATCTTTCGGTACTTCAGGATTGACCTCAAGGATGTCGGGGACCGGCTCGGTGATGTGTTTGACGATCACCCCCATCGGAGTGTCGGCTTCGTAGGGTTGTTTGCCGCAAAGGATCTCATACAAGATGACGCCCAGCCCATAGATATCGCTGCGGGAGTCGACCTGCCCGCTCTGGGCCTGTTCGGGGCTCATATAGGCTGGCGTGCCAATGATCCCGCTGCCGGTCAGGGTGGAAGCGACCTGTTCGAGCTTGGCCACACCGAAGTCCGTGATGGCGGGTTCGCCGTTCTGGTCGAACAAGATGTTATCGGGTTTGAGATCGCGGTGGATGACCCCTTTGGCATGGGCATATTCAAGAGCCTGCGCCAGTCGTTCGATGATGCGTGCGGCGTCGGACAATGAGAAATTACGCTGCCTGATCCACTCGGTGAGGGAACCGCCTGTCATATAGCGCATGACGAAATAGGGTTGGCCATCATGCTCCCCTACATCGTAGACCGGCACAATGACCGGGTGCTCAAGCTGGGCGATGGTTTTGATCTCCCGCTGGAAGCGCTCCCGGAACTGCGGGTCGTGCAGGAATTCGCGCGGCAGTACCTTGACGGCCACCTCGCGGTCGAAGCTTGGATCGTAAGCCCTGTAGACCGTGGCCATGCCGCCGCGGCCCAGTTCTGCGATGACCTCGTAGCGGTTGATCTTCGTGGGAGGCATAAGCAAAGTATAACCACGTCCTTAGCGGGGCGCAAGGAACGCCTTGGATTCCTGTCAAAGTTGTTGGGTCATATCTCTTTCCAGAGTCCTTTCTGGTCTTCCCGAAATGCCGAATGCTATAATAAGCCGCACTTCTTCAGGTTGGAGTTGAAATGATCGTCGTTTCGGATTTGATGGGTACCCTGACCGCCGGCTCCCCGGTCCTGGGTGTGGTGGACTGGGTGCGTCACCACCAGAGTCGCTGGCGTGCGGATCTGTATATAGCAGGCATGCTGCCCTCCTACGTTTTGGCTAAAAGCCGGTTGATCGATTGGCAACGCTGGGGGCAGAATTTGATGGTGGACAGCCTTTCGCTGGTCAAAGGCGCGACCCCGGAACTGGTCGAACAGGTCGCCGAATGGACGGTCGCACACGACCTGTGGGTGAAACGGCACCCGGATATGATCGCGCGCCTGGTTTCGCACAAGCAGGCCGGCGCGCAAGTCTACATTGCCAGCAGCGTCTTTGAGCCGGTCGTTGCCGCGTTTGCCAGGCGCATCGGCGCACAGGCCATCGGCACGCCGGTGAAGATCGTCGGTGAGCGCTTGCGGATGGCCACAGACCTGGTGGCCAATGAAAGGAAGGTCGAACAGGTCCTCGACCGCCTTGGAGTAAAGCGCTTCGACTACGCTTACGGCGACACGCTGCTGGACATACCGCTGTTAGAGCGCGCCGACCACCCCGTCGCTGCCCATGCCGATGACCGGTTGCGTGCTGAAGCGGAAAGGCGCGGTTGGGAGATCATCGGGGAAACGGCCAGCTACCCGTAATCCGGATAAGGGAGAGGCGTGGTTATGGCTGGGTAGGCAAACTGGTGGCAGGCATAGTTAGTTTGGTGATGTCAATCTCCTAATTAACCCAAGTTGCCACCTTGACATGAAAGTATAGAAAAATCCATGAGTTTCCGGTACATTTGGGGTATCCCAACCAC
>CAZULT010000098.1:0-10172 GCA_964621295.1 uncultured Anaerolineaceae bacterium
AAGAACGCAATGGGGTTGCTTCGCCCTCGCGCAGCACACATGCGAAGCCCACTTGCCGAAGGTACCCGCCGCAGGTCCCTGAAGGGGAAAGGGTGAAAGGGGAAGGGTGCAGTTCAGATGTTGAGCGGTTTCTTGCCAGGCTTCAGTTCAATTCCAGGGGAGAAATGGTTTCTTCTTTCCAATTTCAGTTCTCGTCGGGTTCAAACTCTTGCCCTCAACCTAAACGCCGCAGTTTACGAATCGAGAAAGTACTCCCAATCAGTACCGCACCACCTGCAAAGGCGAGCAGCGTAATCAGTACTTGCCAGAAGTCCAGCGGCCAGGTGTTGAACAAGACCAGATCGCGGATCGGATCGACGGCATACGTATTCGGGAACAGCCAGGCAATCCAGGTGACTGCGTCCTTGTTAGCACGCACCATCGAAAGACCACCCCCGATAAAGAAGATGATCATGGCGCCCAGAATCGCTCCGACTGCCCCGGCCATATAGGTACGGGCCACCAGTCCAAGGACCAGCGCCACCTCGATCCAGAAGACCGCCACCAGGCCGGCCAATAGGTAGACTGCCCACAAATACCCGGCGGGCCAAAATCCCAACCAGATCCGAATGATAACCAGGAAGACTGTGCCTGTCGCCAGCCCAAAGACCAGAGCCAGTACCGTTTTGGGGAGCAGCACCCAGCCCAATGAGCGCGGTGAGAGACCCATTTCTAGGGTGACCTTATCCGCTTGCGCTTTATAGGTCAGGATGAACATATTGAAGATACCGCCCAATGTGACCGACAGAAGCACAATCCCGATCGAAATAATCGATACCCAATCGACCATTTCCGGCAGTGGGTATGCTTCCGACATCCTCAGCGGCGGGCCAGGCAGTCCAATCGTCTGGTAAAACTGCCAGAGCACCTCGGCAGAGTAGATGCGGTGGTTCTTGGCCCGGTCATCGTTGTAGTTCATGAAGTGCATGTCGATCTCAGGATGATCCCCCGCTTCGATCCTGGTCGAGAAATCTTCCGGGATGACCCAGATCCCTTCAATGCGGTATTCTTCAAAAGCCTGCCAGGCCTGTACTTCATCCAACTCCTGGACGGCATAGTATGGCGCCAGGTCCAATGGCGAAATAACATCATCGAAAGTATCCACCAGAACCTGGCCATATCCTCCCTGATCGTTATTAATGACAGCAATTTTAAAGCTCAAGCGCCCGCCGAACAGCAGTGCAAAAGCAACCAGAATAAAAAAGCAGGGGATGACGCCGCCCAAAGCGGTGATCGGATCATGCCTCCATACGGAGAACTCGGTTTTGAACAGTATCCATAAGCGTCTCATAGATTACCTCTGCATTTTCAGTACACGCTGACGGTAAACGATCACAACCAATACCAGCAGCCCCAGACAATAACCGGCCAGTTGCAATAGTGCTGCGGCTGGATTGGCGGCAACTCGCCGGCCAAAGTAGAAATAGGGGAACAACATTTCAATGACCGCTGTGTTGGGGATCAGGCGGCTGACACGTTCAAAAACAGGCGAAAAGCCAGCAGCCAGTCCAAACCCGCTGCCGATCAGCCAGAAGGCAAAAGCACTGACCAGCCCGGCCAAAAAGGAAGGTAAGCTGCTGCGGGTCAGCAATCCAGCCAATACGCCGATGCAGGCTGCAATCAACGCAAGCGGTAACAGAATGACGAATACTGCCAGGCCTGAACTTGCCCAAACCCCGGTCAACAAGCCCAGGGTAAGGTACAAAATGGCTGCCGCCAACAAGCCTGTGAGCAGCAGGCGGGTGATCTTGGCTGACAGGAGCAGGTAAAGTGACGTGGGGCAAAGCCTGTATTCCAGAATGGTTCCATGTTCGAATTC
This sequence comes from uncultured Anaerolineaceae bacterium, assembly GCA_964621295.1. GTDB lineage: Bacteria > Chloroflexota > Anaerolineae > Anaerolineales > Villigracilaceae > JAABUE01. Next base: position 1,859 of record CAZULT010000098.1, read on the forward strand.
CTGCGCCATCAGGTATCCCCCAATCATGGCCGCTGCCAGATACGCCGCCAACGGTATCATCGCCATCCCAAAATAAACCGTGTAAGGCACATCCCTGGGCAACCAGGGGTACTCATTGACCGTTACCGCCTGGCTCCCAAGCTGCCCGTTCCATAACACCAGCAGGGCCGCAGTCAGTCGGTTGCGCAGGTTTTTGACCAGATTGCTGTCAATATACCCATAACGCTGGAAAGCCGTCGGCATTTCATCAAGGTCGACAATCTCAATTACCTGTCTGTACCCAGGGTCGGCCTGGGGGATCAGGATCGGGTTGATGTAATCAGGCCCGATTGGAGAACCAACTTCACCCATTGCGGTCACCAAATCCTGCCCCAGTTCGGTTTCTGGCTGCACAACAAACATATCAAAGGTCGGCACAACCATAGTGACCGCCATGAGTGTGTACATCAGGGTCGGCTGTAAAACGGCGATCAGATTCACGACCAGAGCAGTGCGGGATAATCTAAATTCGTTCAGCAGAAGTAAAAAATATCGCCTCATCAGTTTACTCCCGCAAAGCCCGCCCGGTGTGGAACAGAAATACATCGTCCAGAGATGGACGTGCAATCAGGATGGAATCAAGTTGGTGCCCCTCACTGATCTCTTTGATCAGGGATGCGGCTCTCGCTTCTGCGCTCTGCATTTCAAAACGCAGTTCATCCGGTTGGGGGCGTGAGATGTTCTGGACAGCATAACTGGCCAGGAAGCTTTCCGGCGCATCAATTGGCGGTGAAGTGCGGATGGAAACCACATCGTATCGCATCTCCGCTTTCAGGTTTTCCGGAGTATCAAGGGTGATCGCTTTTCCGTGATCGATGATCACCAGCCTGTCGCACAGGGTATCTGCTTCCACCATATTATTGGTCGAAATGATAAAGGTTTTACCGTCTTCACGCTGCTGCTGGATATGCTCCCACAAGGCAAAGCGGCCCTGTACATCGACCCCCAGCGTAGGTTCATCAAAGAAGATGATCTCGGGATCGTGCAGGAGGGCGCGTGCCAGAGCCAAGCGCCGCTTCATTCCCCCCGAAAATGTTCGTACAGGATCTTTCCTTCGCTGCCATAAGCTGGTGAAGTTAAGCAGTTCTTCCATACGATCTTTGACGACTTTGAGATCCTGACAATACAGGGCAGCATGATGCCATAGATTCTCTTCAGCGCTCAGGTCCTGGTATAGATTTGTCTCCTGGGGAACATACCCGACCCTGTGGTATACCTGCCGGGTTTGAGAGGCTACATCGTATCCCAGCACGCGAATATTTCCTTGTTGGGCTTTCAGCAGGCCAAGTATCAGGTTGATGGTCGTTGTTTTGCCAGCCCCATTTGGTCCCAGCAGGCCGAATATTTCTCCCTTTCCAACGTTGAAGGTCAAATCATCCACGGCTGTCAGAGAACCAAAACGACGTGTAACTGAACGAACCTCAATCGCGGTTTCATTTTCCATAATTTACTCCCGTTCAATCAATGTGCTGCGCACAAATAAGATCACAAATTGCTCCGTAAGTTCTTCTGAAGATATTTCCGGCTGCAAAGTGTCCATCAATAAGCCCTGCAAGATTGTGTAAGAAAAGAACATTCCCAAGAATGCTTGCGCCATGGCTTCAGGATGACCCGGATGGATCACCTTTTCATCCATCTGACGCTGAAAATATCGTGCCAGCATTTGTCGCAATCGACGGGGGTTTTCCGCCACCACATGCCTGAACTCAGGAAAGTTTCCAGATTCGCAGATGGCCATACGCATGGCATCCACTTTCTCAGTCATGACCTTCATCATCATACGCCCCATTAGCATCAAATCCTGGACATAATCTCCGCTGAAACGTAATTCCAGATCTTCTGCAAGCGCCGGACCGCCAAACTGATCCATGATTGCCTTGGCAAGCTTTTCCTTTGTGCCAAAATGACGAAAAAGAGTAACTTCGTTTACTCCAGCCAAATCTGCAATCGCGCGGGTGGTGGTACCGGCAAAACCTTTTTCAGAAAAGAGTTGGGAAGCCGCCTGCATGATGCGATCGCGAGTTTGACCTGGGTCAGGGGAAGAGCTGATCTTCTTCATTATGTAGGGTCCTTTATGCATGCAAGTAATTACTTGCATTATCATATATTGTTAGACAAATGTCAAGAATAAATGAAATGAACTCAGGCAACTATTTACAAAGAAGTCAATAAACACACGAATTTATCCAGTGAATGTGAATAATGAGGAACACCAGGGTCGCCTGGCGATTTACTTCGTTTCAATTCCAGAGTACTGCGCAAATATCCGATTCCGCCCACTGGAGCCACTCCAATGAGCGGCTCTTTTCATTGACTTCCGCCCCCATTCGATATTCAGAATCTGCTTACGGATGTTGTTAGGAGAGGAATTTACGATGATGGTCTGAACGGCGAGGGTGTAATTTCAACACACAGCGTGGCAAGATCCATCGTTTGCTTTCCTCTTCGTCTGGGCAAGATGTGCTATCCAGGCGGACCCTTTTTTAGATCTGGGAATGTCCGCTGGCTGTGTGCATCATCCGGGTAGATCGAAGGCGCCGCGCTCCAGAAATGCACGCCATTGCGTTCTACGATCTGCGCCTTGCCACTGGCTTCCAAATCTGCCAGTACCATGCTCACTTCCTCCGGCGTCCAACGATCCAGGGCCTGTTCAAGTTCGTCCTGGCGCATGGGATGGCGCGTAATAATGCTGACGATCGCATCTACCACGCTCGTAAAACCGTTCAGATCAAAACTGCCTTCCGCCGGGTGCACCGCCTCGGCGACCTCGCCCAGGATGGCGATGGCGCGCATGAGGCCCTCTTCGTCTGGCGGCTGCACCCAGGTTTCGGCCGGCGGGCGTGTCGGAAGATTGATGTGCACAGCATCCGGACGGACTTTTTGCAGGAGTGCTGCAATTTCACCCAGCGCACCCGCGGTATCATTTAGCCCGCGTACCAGCATGACTTCCACCCACAATTTCCCCTGATAGTCGTCGCGAAAGGCGATCAGCCCCTGTGTGAGGCGCTCGAACGTCGCCTCGGGGTGGGGGCGGTTGATCTTCCGGTACAGCTCCGGGGTCCCGGCATCCAGCGTTGGCAATACAGCATCTACCTCAACCAGCTCTTCCCGGACTTCTGGCAGGTACAACAATGAGCCGTTCGTGATCACTGCCACAGGGATGGCTGTCATTCGTTTTATGCGACGGACCATCTCTCCGAGGCGGATGTGCAGGGTCGGCTCGCCTGAACCGACAAATGTCACCCAATCCATGTCTGCCTTCGCTCGGGAACTCAGGGCCTGCTCTGCCTCAAGGAGAATTTCCTCGGCCGGGGCATAGTCCCGCCGTTCGTTGGTCAACGGCACAGTACGTCCCAACTGGCAATAAACGCAGTTCCAATTACAGGTCTTGAGTGGAATAGGATCGATTCCCAGGGAACCCCCCAGGCGTCGAGACGGAACGGGACCGAAAACATACTTCATCATGGGCCTTAATCGTAAAGTTTTCGAGTGGCTTCATCTGTCCTACTGGGTTCCAGCAGCGGCTCCCATACAGCATCCTTCCAGGATCCCAGGTGCCTGTGCATTTCAAGGTATTTTTGGGGTATTGGATGCGTACCCATGATGACCTGCACGCCGAAACGCTTTTCCAGAAAAGCCTTGAAAGTCAATAGATACGGACAGGGTGGGTAGCCAACCAGCATTCCAGTTGCCAGGTGAATCACCTGAGCCCCATTCTTTACCATTTCTTCGCCGGTAGTTTCGACATTGCCGCCCGGGCATCCATCACAGGTGGTGTATCCAACCAGTTCCACATCCGTGCCGGCATAGATGCTGAAAGCGCCGTCCCTGTTTCGCATCGCCCGCAGACATTTCCCGCCTGCGCAGGTCCGGTAGCGATCGCAGATGATGATGCCTATCTTTGTCAGGTCACTCATTTCTACTCCTTATGAACGTACCAGCGCAACCTCGGACAAAATTCAATCACCCACCTGCTCTCCGCAAAGGGTCCTTTGCGGAGAGCAATTCAGGAAGCTTTTACCCGTGTCCGTGTGCCACGCTTTCGTCGCACGGTGCGGCCTCGCTCAGTTTGCCGCCGAAGAAATTCTCCAGCGCCTGGCGTACTGTGCCGCCCGCCCCGGTCGCGGTTTGGATGCCTGCCTGCTCAAAGAACTGGATGGCGCGCCCACCCATACCGCCGCTTAGCATCACATCGGCATTCTGCTCTTTGATGAAACCGGGCACCTGTCCGGGGGCATGGCCATTTAGAAATGGGTTTGCGACCCCCTGTGTGGCGGTCACCTCTCCATCCACCACGTCCGCCAGGATGAAAAAGGGAGCGTGCCCAAAGTGTTGGGCGACTTCACTTTCAAGGCCATTGTTCGTTTCAGCTGTTACTGCGATCTTCATTCGAAACCTCCTGATTGATGAGTTTTTCCAAGTCCGCTGCGGCCAGATACCCTTCCACAGCGATTTCTTGAGCTGTCACGCCGGGCACTTCTGCCACGGCTTTCTTGATTTCCACCGCCAGCGACACGGCGATCGGGCACACAAACGAAGAGGGGCGGAAGGTGTAGCGCACCTTGCCAAGCGCGTCGGCCCACAGGTTTTCCACCAGGCGCATGCGCACCACATCCTTCCGGGTTTCCGGATCGATCACCCCGCGCAACCTTTCCAGGACGGCTTCTTCCAGCGCCGGAGTGCTCATGCGTTCCCCTCTGCAAGGGCCGCAAGGACGCTCTCCCACACGGCGGAGATGGCCAGGCTGGCGGGCGCCTCGGGGCAAAAGGCGGTCACCGGTTCGCCCTGGACCATGGCGCTCGTCACGGTCAGATCGAAGGGTATCCTGCCCGCGGTCTGGATCCCGTTGTTCCTGCAGAACGCCTCGATCTCCTCCGTGGCGTCCAGGTAAAGATCGGCCTTGTTGACACACACCAGCGCCCGCACGCCGAAGTGCTGGACGGTACCCAGCACGCGGTGCATGTCATGCACGCCCGCTGCCGTTGGCTCGGCGACGATCAGCGCCAGGTCCGCGCCGGACGTGGCCGAGATCACGGGGCAGCCGATGCCCGGCGGCCCGTCCACGAGCACCAGCTCGCGGTTGTCGTCCAGGGCCTGCAGCCGGGCGCGCTGCTTGACCAGGGTGACCAGCTTGCCGGAATTCTCCTTCCCGGGGTACAGGTCGGCATGGTATAGCGGTCCGTAGCGCCCATCGGATACATAGAACTTGCCGACCACCTGCTCCTGCATGACGATGCTCTCGCTGGGACACTGGTACACACAGGCCGCACAGCCGTCACAGGCAATGACATCGATCTCGTACTGGCTGTTCGAGTAGCCGATGGCATCGAAACGGCACACAGCCTGGCAGTCGCCGCAGGAAGTGCAGGTTTCCCGGTCAATGACGGCCACCTGTCCACCTTTGAAGTCCTGCTCTTCCAGCAGATCAGGCTGCAGGATCAGTTCCAGGTTGGCGGCGTCTACGTCGGCATCCGCCAGGATGATCTGGCCGGCGTAGCGGCCCTGGGAGGCGAGATGGGCGAAGGCTCCTGTGATACAGGTCTTGCCGGTTCCGCCCTTGCCGCTGAGGACAACAAGTTGCTTCATTGAGTTTAACGACCTCTTTTTTGACAGACCCGGAGGATGCCAAGCAGGAAATTCACCTGGGGAACGCGCTGCATATATTCGCGGTAGGCTTCCCCAAATTTCGCGATGCCTTCCTGGTCTGCGGCCTGGATGTCAATGTAAAAGAAGATCATGGAAACGACGCCCACCAGGAAGATCACCCAATTCTGCGCCAGTAATAGGAGAGCCAGGTTGAAGAGCATCCCGGCGACATACTGGGGATGGCGGACGATGGCATACAGGCTGCTGTCAACCAGGCGCGTCGTCTTGACGTAACTGGTTCCTTTGGCCACGCCGCCCCTGCTGCGCAGGATGAAGATGGGTGCAAAGCCAAAGATCAGTGAAATGAACCAGATGACCCAGCCGATCCAATGCAGCACTTTTAACCCCGGCGTTTTGTAAACAAAAAATGCCAGATAGTATTGCGCCACAAGCAAGATGCTGGCGAGGATGATGGCGCCGGAGAATTTCCGCTTTTTCAACCCTGGTCTCCTGATCTCATCGGGCGCGTTTCAGACCGCCTGCCGGACGATGCGGTCCAACATGGCTCGAAAGGGCTGCCCCAACTCCGGCCTGGTTTCGACCAGCGGTCGTCCCCGGGCGATGCCTTCGGCGATACGCCTGTCCATCGGGATGCGCATCAGGATCGGCAGGTCCCTTTCAATGCAGAAAGCTTCAACGGCGTTGTCGCCGATACCGTCACGGTTGACGATCACACCCGCCGGGATGCCAAGGTCGCGGGCGACCTCAACAACCTGTTTCAGGTCGTGCAGGCCGAACGGGGTCGGCTCGGTGACAAGCAGGGCGTAATCTGCGCCGCGGAGGGTCTCCACCACCGGGCAGGATGCCCCGGGAGGGGCATCTCGAATTTCGATGGTTCGACGAAGTTCAGCACAAGCCTCATTGTGGCCGGCAGGCGCCCACTTCTTGAGTTCACGGATGATCGGCACGGCCATCGGCTCGCCGATGTTCATCACACCCCGGGCAAAGTCGATCTGCTGGGCGGCCGCACCGCCCTCCAGCACGCCCATCACGTCCAGATGCTCGCTGATGGCGTGCTCCGGGCAGACCAGCGTGCAGCTCCCGCAGCCGTGACAGAGCTCGGGAAAGACCATCGTCTTCACCCCGATGACCGCAATGGCGTGGAACTGGCACACTTCGGCGCACTTGCCGCAGAACGTGCAGGCGCTCTCGTCCACCTGCGGGATCAAAATGCCAACGTCCTTGCGAACCTCGATCGCCGGATCAAGGAAGAGGCCCGCGTTGGGCGCTTCCACGTCGCAGTCGATGAAGCGGACGGTTTCCCGCTCGGCGGCAACCAGCGCCAGGCTGGTGGCCACGGTGGTCTTGCCAGTCCCGCCTTTTCCGCTGGCAACCACAATACGCATCAGCGACGGCCTCCGTGATGCCCTTCATGCGTGGCGGCCTCAGCCTTCGCCATTTGGCCGGCTTTGAACAATTCCAGGATTTCGGCGGCTGTATGAGCCTCATCGACGGGTGCAAGATACATTTCAATCCCGGACGCGGCCAGCGTATCGAAGGCATTCGGCCCGAACGCCCCACTGATCACCGCCTGCGCGCCCTTTCCGGCAACGAACTGGGCCGCCTGGACGCCCGCGCCGCCCGAAGCGGACAGCGCCGGGTTGTCGAAAGCCTGCCATTCGCCGGTATCCGTATCGGCGATGCAGAAGACGGCAGCGCGTCCAAAGCGCGGATCGAAAGGAGCGTGTTGGGTATGGCCGGAGATGGAAATTGCGAGTTTCATGTTCCTTCCTTTGTTTCAGGAAATGAGGCCGAAGCCTTCAAAGTAATTTTGATAGCTTGGGGCGACCCGGTTTGGGTTGATGGGGGAGTGCCTGGAAGAATTGCATCCCATATTTTGGTGTTGAATTGCTTTTAAGGGTCGCCCTTATAATGAGCTACTCTTTCTTCAATGCATCCAGGCGCTCAGTCAGGCTTTGCAGGGCAGATTGCAGGGCTTGCATCTGGTTTTCCAGCCAGGAGCGCTCCTGCCCGGGGGCAAACCCAAGTCCGCGATCAAAGCCGCGTCCACCGCGGCCCGATCCCAGACCGCGACCGCCAAAGCGGCCTGCGCCGCTCCCTCCGGCACAGTTGCCCGCGCCGCGGCCCGTCCGGGGACCCTGTCTTGTGGGTCCGGTTCCGTCTCTATTCGGCATGTTGTCACCTCCTTTCAGTTTTTGTAATAACAGATGGATCTGTTATTCTTTTGCCTTGACAGCGTCATAGGCTGCTTCCAGCGTCTCGATCTCTTTGCGCCTCTTGCGCAAATTCTGGATCCACTCGCTCAGGATTTCTTCACCCTGAGAGGAGATGGTATACACCCGACGTTGCGGACCGAGACTGTGTTCGTCCCAGGTGTCGCTGACGAGGCCATCCGCTTCGAGGTTGCGCAGCGCGCGATAGATGACGCTGATGTCCATCTGGTCGGGCTGGAAACCGAATTCCTGCAGATCCTCCATCAGACTGTATCCGTAGCCCGGTTCACGGTGCAACAGCACCAGCAGACAGGATTGCAGGAAGAACATTTTTCGTCCGCCTCGTTTGCGGCCTTGCCCCATTCCATGCCCGCGTCCCTGTGGCATATGCACCTCCTTAAAGCGAATTGTCTATAGTGTAAACAACTATAGACAATTTGTCAATAGACAACACA
>CAZULT010000099.1:0-9765 GCA_964621295.1 uncultured Anaerolineaceae bacterium
TTTACATGCCTTAGAAGTAACAGATTTAGAGCGTCGAGGCCGGCATACCACTGCTTGGAGACCGCCGGGCAGGATTGATGCACGAGAAATTCATGGTTGTTGACCGTTCGGAAGTTTGGCTGGGATCGATGAATTACACTTATTCCGGAGTGTACGACGACAACAATGTACTCATCCGAGTACGGTCGGTAGATCTGGCTGAAAACTATTTGGCCGAATTTGACGAGATGTTCGTCGATGACAGGTTTGGGTCTGAACCGGGCGCCAAGACACCCAAACCTGAGGTTGATATTGAATCAACCCGACTGGAAAATCTGTTTGCGCCGGAGGATCACGTTGGAAATCACCTGGTATCGATTCTTAATAAAGCCCAGGAGAGCATTTACTTTATGGCGTTTTCCTTCACAGATGATAATCTGGGCGAATCCATTCGATCGCGTGCCAAACAGGGCGTGGAGGTAACGGGTGTCATGGATGCTGGCCAGATCAAATCCAATATCGGCACGGAATATGACCCATTCAAACAGGATGGCTTGGATGTTCGCCAGGATGGTAACGCCGGCCAGATGCATGAAAAGGTCATGATTATCGATGCGCGGATCGTGATCGTCGGGTCATACAACTTCACACGCAGTGCCGACACGCGCAACGACGAAAACGTGGTTGTGATCTACAACGAAGCTATCGCGGAAGAATTCGAGCGAGAGTTTCAACGCTTACTTCAGGAAGCCCACCCATAACAATGCACTCAGGCTCGCAATGAATATCAGTTCAGTTGTCAAATGGGCTGAATTGGTGTACAGTAAGCCCTAGCATGTTTGTTCTAAAAACCCCAGGAGTTGCCCGATGAGCGATTCGCAATTCTATCTTGGCCGACAGTTTGACCTATCCAATCAGTCCACGTCTGAAAAGGGTTTTCTTTATGATCCAGCCGATCTGACCACACACGCTGTTGTGACCGGTATGACGGGCTCGGGAAAGACTGGCCTGTGCATGGTCATGTTGGAAGAGGCAGCCTTGCAGGAAATCCCGGCGTTAATCATCGATCCCAAAGGCGACCTGACCAATCTGTTATTGCATTTCCCTGCCTTGGCGCCGCAGGATTTTAAACCCTGGATTGACCCGGAACTGGCACGCCGGTCTGGCAAAAGCCTGGAACAGGCCGCACAGGACGCATCCATTGCCTGGCAGGGAGGCTTGCAAAAGTGGGGTATCTCCCCGGAGCGGATCCGGGCGCTAAAGAACGCGGCTCAATTTGCAATTTACACTCCCGGTTCAGATGCAGGCCTGTCCGTCAGCATTCTGTCCTCCTTGAAGGCGCCCGAGATCCCCTGGGAGAATAACCGGGAGGTATTGCGCGAAAGGATCGCAAGTACCGTCACAGCATTGTTGGGATTGGTTGGTCTGGAGAACCTCGATCCCTTGAGTTCTCGAGAGCACATCCTGCTCTCGAATATCTTAGAAACCGCCTGGAGCAAGGGCAAAAGCCTTGACTTGACCGAATTGATCTTGCAGACCCAGTCACCACCTTTTGACCATTTGGGTGCTTTTAACGTCGATACGTTCTTCCCTGCCAAGTCGCGTATGTCACTGGCCATGCAACTCAATAATATCCTGGCCTCTCCGGTTTTTGAAGCCTGGCGGGTAGGTCAGGCATTGGATATTGAGGGAATGCTCTACATGCCTGATGGCCGCCCGAGGCACAGCGTATTCTACCTGGCACACCTGTCAGACTCGGAACGCATGTTTTTCGTCACATTGTTATTAGCTGCCGTCGAAACCTGGATGCGGACGCAGTCCGGAACAAATTCGCTGCGTGCGATCCTATATATGGATGAAATCTTCGGTTACCTGCCCCCGCAATCCAACCCTCCGAGCAAAAAACCCATGTTGCGGTTGCTCAAGCAAGCCCGGGCGTTTGGATTGGGTTTGTTGCTGGCTACTCAAAACCCTGTGGACCTGGATTACAAAGCACTCTCAAATGCTGGTACGTGGTTGATCGGTAAACTACAGACAGAACAGGACAAGGCACGACTCATGGATGGGCTTGAAAGCGCTTCGGGAGATATCTCCCGGGCGGAGATGGATCGCCTGATCTCTTCCCTGCAGAAGCGTGTCTTTTTATCCCATAATGTCCATGCCAGGCAACCGGTGCTCTTCAAGACGCGCTGGGCTATGAATTTTCTGGCTGGTCCGTTGATGCGCAATCAGATCCCTGCTTTAAACCAGTTGGCCGGTGCACAAAAACTGAGAGAAAAGTCCCAGGAGCTATCATCCGTTCCTGATCCAGCAAGAAACGCATCCAGCCCGCCCGTTTCGTCTGAAGAGGGCGAATCCAGTTCTCTTGATCAAGACCTGATTTCTCCAGGCCTTGCGCCCTCTTCTGCATTTGGCAGTGCAACCCGGCCGGCTGTTCCAACTGGAGTTGACGAATATTTCCTGTCAACCAATTACAGTCTCTCGGAGGCGCTCAGCGCAGCCGGTCAATCGTCTCCTGATGCAAAATTTAAGGCAGTATTGTACGATCCGGCTTTGCTGGCCGTAGCCCGAGTGCGTTTCAGGGACCGGAAATATGGAGCGGACACTGAGGCGAGGAAGGCAGTGCTGGCTCATCAGGACCAGCTTGACGGACCCATGCGCTGGGAAGATCATTTCCATGCCTTTATTCCCGATGAACAGGTCGAAACTCAGCCTGCTCCTGACGCGTTCTTTAGTCTCCTCTCCAGGCCATTTATGGAACTCAAACAAATGAATGCCTTGAAGCGGGAGTTTGCAGAGTGGGTCTACCGCACGGCGGTCGTTACCGCCCGCGCCAACGACGCCTTGAAAGTCTTTGCAGGTCCAGATGTCTCACAGGCGGAATTTGTTAAAGTATGTGCTGACACTGCACGCGAGGCACGCGATCTAGAGGCTGATAAAAAGAACGCTCTATTCGATCGCCAAATTCAGACCTTAAAAGATAAGTTGTCTCGAGAAGAACGAGAGTTGCGCGAAGACGAAGCCGATCTGTCCCATCGCAAAGCTGAGGAGTGGGGCACGCATGTCGAGAATGTTCTGGGGGCACTGGGGAGGCGGCGTAGTACGCGCAGGTTATCGACATCCCTTACCAAACGGCGTCTGACTGAACAAGCCAAAGCCGATGTGGAGGAATCTCTGGAGGCCCTGGAAGACCTGGAAAAAAAACTGGCAGAAATCGAATCTGCACGGAAACAGGCTTTGGAAGAAATCAACGACCATTGGGGCGATCTGGTAAACGACGTTTCCGAAGTAACTCTTACACCCAAGAAATCGAATATCTATGTGGAGTTGTTTGGGCTGGCCTGGGTGCCTTATTACCAGGTTGATTTGCATGGACAGTTGTTAAAAATTCCGGCCTTTGGGGTCGCTTGACTGGATTTATTTCGAACAGGAATTCAGAGGTACTTTATGGGTTGGTTGATTTTTTCAATTGCATTGTGGGGGTTTGTTCATTCCGTTTTTGCTTCGGATGGTGTCAAGGATTGGTTTGCCAAGGTATTGGGGGAATCCATATTCCGATTCTACCGTCTGGCGTACAACTTATTTTCTGTGATCAGTATCTTACCCAGTCTGTGGTTATGGCTTGTTCTGCCGGATGTCCCGGTTTACCAGATCCCTACCCCTTGGGTATATCTGACCACGGTTGGACAATCCTTGGCGGCGGTCACACTGGTTATCGGTGTTTACCAGACGGATGCGTTTTCCTTTATCGGCTTGCGCCAATTGTTTGCAGAGACCCAGAAAGTAGAGCGATTTGTTACTGGAGGCCTGTACCATTGGGTGCGCCACCCGTTGTATACTGCTGGATTGATCTTTATGTGGCTAATTCCGGTTGTCAGTAGAAACACCCTGATATTTATGATTTGTGCAAGTTTGTACCTCATTATTGGAGCACACTATGAGGAACGCAAGCTGATGCGCCAGTTTGGATCTGCATATGCTGCATATAAGTCGAGCACGCCCATGTTGGTCCCCGGTTTACACCTTCGATGGAACTAATTCCATGGCAGTTCGTCAACCAGGCAAGGTTCTCAATGGATACCGGCTGGAAAAGGTATAATTTTTAATATGACGACTTTATCCTATCGTACTTCTCGCAGGACTCCCTTGCTTCCTCAGATGCTATTTGCGCTCTTTGGCGGATTCTTTGGCTTCCTCGCACTTGTACTGGTGTGGACGTTGGGTTTCCAAATCCTTTTTGCCGGCCGCATTTTTCCCGGTGTCTCGGTGGCGGGTGTAGATTTGTCAGGCCTTACCCCGACAGAAGCCGCTGTTAAATTGAACCGGTCGCTCTCCTACCCGTCCAATGGAAAAATCGTACTAAGGGACGGTGAGCGCATCTGGTTGGTAACACCGGTTCAACTGGGCATGGCATTTGACGCCTCTGCCAGCGCACAGGCCGCCTATAAGTTGGGACGTAGCAAAGGGTTGTTCGCAAGCCTGGATGGGCAATTACGAGCAAGGAGTGAAGGAGCTGAGGTCGCTCCTGTCATCCTTTTCGACCAGCGAGTCGCCTACCAATATTTGCAGGTATTGGCGAAAGAGGTCAACCAACCTGTTGTCGAAGCCAGCTTGAATGTGGTTGGCACATCTGTGGAATCCTTGCCTGGACAGGCTGGGCGTCTTCTGGACGTCGATGGAACGCTGGTTTTCCTCACAGCTCAAATGCAATCCTTCCGTGATGGGGAAGTGCCGCTGGTAGTGCGAGAGCAGCAGCCCAATATTCTTGATGTCTCTGCACAGGCTCAGGTAGCTCAGCGCATTCTCAGCCAACCCCTGCGTTTGTATGTTCCCAATGCAAGTGGGGAGGATCCCGGACCGTGGAACTATGATGTTCTGGTACTTGCTAATATGCTGGCAGTTCGACCGGTTGAAAGTGGTGACAGGGTTGAGATCCAGGTCGCACTCGATCCAAACCAATTACGGGAGCTCTTGCTTGGGATTGCCACGCGCGTGGATCGCAAATCAGAAAATGCCCGGTTTTACTTTGATGATGATACACGCCAGTTGGTGCTGATCCAAAATGCCAAGATCGGCCGGACGGTTGACATCAAGGCCAGTATTGAAGCGATCAACAATGCGCTGATTCAGGGTGAGCACAATATTCCTCTTGCAGTCGTCGAATCTCAACCTGCTGTGGCAGATTCTGCAGCGGGCACCGATTTGGGAATTACTACCCTGGTCAGTTCAGAAACCTCCTATTTCTATGGATCGAGTTCTGAACGCATCCAGAATATCCAGGCTGCTGCTGAACGATTTCATGGATTGTTGATCGCGCCAGGAGAAACTTTTTCGATGGGGGATGCCATGGGCGATGTCAGCCTGGACAACGGCTTTGCCGAAGCGCTGATCATTTACGGAGGGCGGACCATAAAAGGGGTTGGTGGTGGTGTCTGCCAGGTCAGCACCACATTTTTCCGGGCGGTATTCTTTGGGGGTTACCCGGTGGTTGAGCGAATCCCGCATGCCTACCGCGTATCGTACTATGAGCAAACAGCCAGCGGCGCTGTTGATACGAACCTGGCGGGTCTGGACGCAACCGTTTACTTCCCATTGGTGGACTTTCAATTTACGAACGATTCGCCCTATTGGATCTTGATGGAAACCTATGTCAACGTGGCAGGACGTTCACTTACTTGGAAGCTATACTCCACCAGTGACGGCCGCACAGTTACCTGGGAAACGACAGGCCCGCTAAATGTCGTCCCGGCGCCCAAGCCTTTGTTCGAGGTCAATGATGAGCTGAAAAAGGACCAAATTGAGCAGGTAGATTATCCTGCCAATGGTGCAGACGTGGTCGTGACCCGTTCGGTATGGAAGAATGGTGCCATTTATTTTTCTGACCAATTCAAGACCAACTACGAGCCCTGGCAGGCTGTATGCGAAATTGGTCCAGGAACTGAGGAGCCGGAAAAATTAGCAAAACGGAAAAATAAGTGCCTCCCGCCAAATACTTGAGCCAATATGCAACAGGTCCTTGCAAAATGGTACAATAACAACTTGCTGTAAATGGAGTATCGATGATAAGTAAAGAATTACTCGAAATCCTACGTTGCCCGAATTGTGTCCGAGAAAAAGATGGATTATTGACCCTGCATCAAGATGCCTGGTTAATATGCCAGGATTGCGACCGTAAGTATCCGATTGTAGATGAGATCCCTGTCATGTTAATTGATGAAGGGGACAAGTGGATTAAGGTTGCCATCAAGGAATTACCCGTTCCACCACCGGCGAAATGAATTCATTGCCATGGTTGAATTAGAAAATCTGCTGGTTGAGCTTACCAGCGGGGACGAAGACCGCGCCGAAATAGCCGTTGCAGGATTACTTGACCTGGGAGAGGCGGCATTCCCTTCCTTACGCAAGTTGTTAGAGTCAACCGATCCTGATCATCGATGGTGGGCTGTAAGTACGCTCTCTCAATCACCTCTCGCACATGTAGATTGGTTGCTTCCGTTCCTTACCGATTCAAATCCGGAAGTTCGCCAGGCAGCAGCTCTGGGACTTTGCAGTCACCCAGGGGAGGAGGCGATCCCTGCGCTCATACAGGCGTTGAAGGATCCAGACTCGATGGTAACGACTCTGGCGACACATGCATTGGTTGCCAATGGGAAAGCCGCAGTCCTACCGCTTTTGGATATTATTTCAGACTCACCCTTAGCAGTACGGGTTCAGGCGATCCGTGCCCTGGCTGAAATCCAGGACCATCGTGCCATCCCGGCTCTCATGTCTGCGTTGGAAGAGAATTCTGCTCTTATGCAGCACTGGGCAGAGGAAGGCCTGGAACGTCTCGGTTTGAATATGGTTTATATCAATCCTGAATGAGAATATGAGTAAAATCCCTTTGAAATTACCTTCTATCAAACTTAAGATCGGCCGACCGTCGCTCATGCAGGTCATCCTTTGGATTATAGCGATAGTAATCGCCAGCCTCGGCGCGGTGTTCTTGAAAGATATTGTTGCTTGTTGGACGATTACAGCCCTGCCGGGAACTCCCCCTAAAAGTTGCGGATCGAATAGTGGAGGTCTGGCGGGGCCTGTCCTCGTCAGTGAGGATGGCACTCAGGTCGTTCCGAACGTACCGCTTCCAGAAGTGGTTGCCCCTGAGGAGAACTTGCCGCCATCCTGGGATGGTGCCAGCCGTGTGACGCTCCTGTTCATTGGTTTGGATGAGCGGGATTGGGAGGTCGGGCAGGGTGCGCCACGTTCCGATACCATGATTCTGTTCACGATTGATCCGATCAGTAAGACCGCTGGAATGCTGTCAATTCCTCGCGATATGTGGGTTAACATCCCAGGGTTTGGGTACAGCCGAATTAATACTGCCTATTCATTGGGCGAGGGAAATAAACTACCCGGAGGCGGACCAGGGTTAGCTGTTAAAACTGTTGAGCAATTTATTGGAGTCCCAATTAATTATTTTGCACAGGTGGATTTCAAGGCATTTGAAGAAGCCATTGATGCTATGGGGGGGCTCTATTTGTGCGTACCTGAAAAGATCAAGATCGATCCGATCGGGCCCAAACCGCCCGAACCGATCAAACCGGGTTGCCAACAATTATACGGTTACCAGGTCCTGGGGTACGCCCGAAACCGGTATACCGAAGGGGGAGATGTAGATCGAGCTAACAGGCAGCAACAGGTAGTTCTGGCTCTCGTAGACCAAGTCTTTTCGCCCCAGAATTTTTCCACGATGGTATCCAAGGCCCCGAAAATTTATGAAGAGGCCTCAGCAGGATTGCGCACGAATTTATCATTTGATGATGCTTTGAAGCTAGGCGTTCTGCTATCAAAGGTACCCAGGGAAAACATTAAACGCGGTGTCATCGATTACTCGATGGTGACGTTTGACAATGTAATTCTCGGTGGCGAGAATGCCAGCATTTTTAAGCCGATCCCGGACAAGATCCGTGTGTTGCGTGACGAAATCTTCTTAACTGGTGGCCCGCTCAGTCCTATTGCGACAGGTGATCCGACGACTCTTATGCAAGCAGATGCGGCACGTGTAAGAGTGGTGAATGGGACCTTTACGAGTGGCCTGGCTGAACGTACTGGCAATTACCTGCTTTCGTTAGGTGTCCAGGTGACAGAAGTGGGATCTGCAGATCGCCAGTACGACCGTACCGTAATCATTATGTATGGTCCGAAATTATATACCTTGCGCTTTCTATACAGCATCTTTGGGTTAAGTGCCACCAATCAGATTGTCTTCAGTCCGGATGCCGCCTCTCCAGTGGATGTCGAAATTCGCATTGGTGGCGATTGGCTTGGTTTGATCCCGGCCGGATATTAGTGCTCCAAGGAGCTTAAAGCAGAATGCTACCCCGGCTTTCTCAGGCGGGGGAGTTATTTATGTAAAGGTTGAATTTCATGACGAATAAGCCCTCAGGGTTGCTGGAAGGTCAGTCGCACGCCGCCCTCATAGGGATTGCCGTCCGGATCCGTGCAGGGCGGAGTAGAAATATTTGAGGCTGGAGAGCCCCCTTCTACCAACCGCACGGAATAGCTTGTATCTGAAGTCATAGAATAATCCGCGTAGCCATTTCCAATTTCGGGTTTCAAGCCCGTGAAGACGTGTTCTTCTCCTGAAGCCCATGAAATGACGATCTCAACACCGGGAACCTGTTTTCTTGTGGAGTTGATCACAACAATCTGTAAAATTCTTTCTGTCAAAATTGGGTCACAGATTGTCTCCTCACCTACGAGTTGGTAGGGGGCTCCGATGGTAGGGGTGGCGGTGCGAGTAGGACGTGCTGTAGCCGGAAGTGGGGGCGCTGAGGTTGCGGTCAATTCTGCTTGAATGATCTGGCTGGAAGCTTCGAGAGTCAGGGTTGGAGATTTATCCACCAGGGTTGGGAGCACCACATTAGAAGCGTTGGTTGCAGAGGGCGGTGTCGTCACTGGACGGGACACCGATTGCCCCTGCAGTGCCGCAGCAAGCCTTGCCACATTTTGGATTGATTCAAATGATTCGCCTGCAGCCAGCATCCTTTGAGCTTGAGCCGTTAGAGTTTCAGCAGAATTCTCCTCCCCCAGTAAGACAAGTCGCGCGCGTGCGCGATCAAGGTCTCCATTGGCTGCAAATGCGGAGGCGATCGCAACGCGGAAATCATCTTTGAATTCGCTTGCAAGCATATCGGGTCCTGCATCTACAAACTGAACCGGGGAGAGAAGCCAGGCGTATACCAACCCAATGCCAAACCCCAACAGAACAGCGACCAACCATTCCCAGCGGATGCGGGTACGATTCACGGTAGAGTTGTCCCGGGGATTGGTTGCCAGGCTTGCATGGCAAAAGAAAGTTCTTGAAGTAATGCCAGATCTGCTTCGGCATAGTTCGCAGTTCGGGCGTAGTTGTAAGCCTCCCCCACGAGGAGCGCAGGAGATTGGCTCCCAAGAATAGCCAATCGTCGCGCGGCCTCATCCTCTGACTGCTCAGTCTGATATGCTTCCGCCACCATCAAGACATAATCCGTCCTGTAATCGATCCGTAATGCGTCCGGAGTGGTATCCGTGAATTGCACCGGGTCGATCATCCAGCCATAGAGGAGACCGACCACGATTCCCAGTGTCGTTGCAATGAGAATTGAAATCCAGCGAGGCATGCCTTATTCTGCCATAGGGTAGGCAAAATGGCTAGGGGTTTGAACTTTCCGAAACGCCCATACTGCAAGGGGGTTCTGGTCGTGCTCCAGGCTAGGTGTGGAGGCGTTGACAGGTGCAATTCAATCAGGTATAATACCATCC
>CAZULT010000100.1:0-9721 GCA_964621295.1 uncultured Anaerolineaceae bacterium
CTTATCAAAGAGTTCGTCACCTTTTCAAAAACCCACCGTTTATGTTACAGAGTCGGATAGCTTTGTGTCAACCAATCCATTGGGTTCACTTGCACGCCGTTCACCCAAATTTCCCAATGCAAATGTGCTCCTGTAACTCGGCCGGTACCTCCCACCAGGCCGATCACCTGTCCCTGCTCGACCATGTCCCCTTTCTGAACCAGTATACCGGATTGGTGCCAGATACCGCTGTATACTCCCCAACCGTGGTCGATGATGGTCGCGTTTCCGCGCACGGTGACTGGTTCGGCGAAGACGACCACTCCGTCCGCAGGAGCTGTGATCTGCAGGCCCTCGCCACCACAAAAATCCAGGCCTGTGTGGAACCCCTGGATTTCTAGGGAAGAATTCAGGCCATAGTAAGTGCGGCGCGTGCCGTATCTGGAGGTGAAGCAATCCGGGTAGACGGCAGGCGAAGTAAACACCCCCGACCAATATTTGGTAGGATTGGCGGCCTCGGTCACCGACTGGATGAGTTCATTCTCCGGTTCGGTGACCAGGGGGTCGATGGTGTTCGATTCAACATACAGGTCTTCTCTTGGGTAATTCCCGGAGCCGATCAACACCAGTTGTTCGAAGGATTGCGTGGTGCCATCCGGTAAACCGGCTTCCAGGCGTAGGGGATAAGGTCCAGGGTCTAACAAGGCATAGATCCCTTGCATGGCAACCAGACTGCCATCTGTGTCTGGAAAGAACTTTAACGGATGACCGGCCAGCTGGCCTGTGGCGCTGACGCCGGCTGGAACTCGGATGCGAACTACAGCCGTATTTCCCTGCGAAAGCGGCAGGTTAGAGACGGTGGCCTGCTCAAATACAGCCGGTAAGCCGGTGGCAGTCGGGTCTGATGTTTCTCCGGGTGAATATAGTACGTCACCTGGTATGGTACCCCATGTACCGGGCAGGTCATTGATCTGAGCCAGTTCCCAGGGATTGGTGTTTTGTTTAACTGCAAGTTCCAGTAAAGTCTCGCCAAGGCCTGGAGTAATCCGGGTGGTGTAATTCGTTGCATTTTCCTGTTCCGGCACGATCAGGCTGACCCCTACATACAATTCACTTGGACTGACTAACCGGTTCAGCCGGCGTATCAGACTCTCGGGGACTTGTGAGCGGCGACTCAGGCTGCGAAAGGAGTCGCCAAATTGCACCACTTCTGTCAGCAGCAGCCCGTCGATCCCCTCCAATCCGGGGATGACCAATTGTTGCCCGGATGCCAGCAGGTTGGGATCCGCAAGGTCGTTGGCAGTCATGAGGTCCCCTACCGTCACGTTGAAACGCGCTGCGATCGAGGACAGGGTGTCACCCGATTGCACTACGTAACGCGGTCCTTCGCCAGATTGGGCAGCCACCGAGGTGGCAGAAATCAACAAGGTAAAAAGGGCCAGCAAAGACACCAGACGTTTAGACATCATGGAAGATCACTTTGTCGCCAACCTGGAAGTCTTCCCAGCGCTGCGGATGGAGTTCAAGGATGTATCGGGCCGGTCCCCCAGGGGCGTATGCCAACCGCCAGGGTTTTGCGAGCACTTTGTCCACGACGGTCATGGATGTATCGATCCAAACCACAGTAAGCGCGAATGGTACGAACAACATGTGAATGGCCGCATCCAGGCGTGAATCTCGCGCTTGGACCAGCAACAGACCCTCTTCTGGCTCGATGCGACTGTGGAATGTAAAACCTCGCAACCGGCAAAAAAAGGAATCGCAATATTTCACACGGGCCGGTTGGTCGTTATGGCGTTCTAGACTTTGGATGTGTAGAAAACGGCTCATTATGCGGCCTGTAATCTAAAACAGGGCGACTTCCGCCGCCCCGTCATGGGTCAAAATCGGTCAAGAGGCCGGTTTTTTCTTATCGAAGACCTTCTCAATGCTGTCTAATAATTCCTGCGGGCTGAAGGGTTTAGCAATATAATCTTCCACTTTGGCCACATGCAAACCGAGCACTTTATCGATGCTTTGCGCCTTGGCGGTGATCACGATGACGGGGATGGATTTGGTTTTTTCGTCCGCTTTGATTTGCTGGTATACTTCCCACCCGTCCATATCTGGCATCATCAAGTCCAACAAGACCATGTCGGGTAATTCCTGTTGCACCTTCTGAAGTCCTTCTTTCCCGCCAGATGCACCTTGCACCTCATATCCTCGTCGCCCAAGGATTAATCGAATCAGGTCGATCATTTCTGGTTCATCTTCGATACACAAGATGTGCCGGGAGGATCTTTCTTCCATATAGGGTTTTCCTGGAGGCAAGTGTACCACAAAGCGAGATTGGCATGAAGATAATTACCTGGAATGTGAATGGTTTGCGGGCGGTGCTAAGAAAGGAAGCCTTGCTTCCAGTCTTGGACTGGACGCCAGATCTGCTATGCTTGCAAGAGATCAAGGCCAGGCCAGACCAGTTAGCAGACGAACATCGTGACCTTCCTGGGTATCATGCAATCTGGAATCCGGCGGAAAGACCTGGGTACAGCGGCGTGGTGACCTTTGCGCGTACGCAGCCCATGGAAGTGGACCTCGGCCTGGGTGACGTAAGATTTGACGCCGAGGGGCGTGTGATCCGCACGCGCCACCCGGACTTCTTGCTCTATAACATCTATTTTCCCAATGGCCAGCGCGGAAAGGACCGTGTAGACTTCAAACTTGCCTTCTATGCTGCATTGCTGGAACAATGCGATGTCCTCCGCGCCGCCGGCGAGAGCCTCCTGATCACAGGTGATTTCAATACGGCTCACCAGCCTATCGATTTGAAAAATCCCAAGGAAAATGCGTCCACCTCAGGTTTTTTACCTGAGGAACGCGAGTGGGTGCGGAAGTTTCTTGACCACGGTTTCGTTGATCTTTACCGCTATCTCTATCCTGATCGGGTTCAGTACACCTGGTGGACGTACCGCTTCAATGCCCGCCAACGGGGTATTGGCTGGCGCCTGGATTACTTTCTGGCTTCAAAAGACCTGCTCCCGCGTATTCGGGATGTGATCGTCCATGACGATATCACGGGTTCTGATCACTGCCCGGTGGAATTGCAGATCTCTTGAGGGTTGGAGCGGCCGCCGGCCTTGGAATCCCCCCTGAAGGGCCAATTTGATTGGTTTTGACAGGAATATATTAGAGAATTGTAATAAGAATTGCCTATTCCTATTCGTCTGAGGGGTAGATTGGTATAATTTGTATGTATCTGGAGGTTCAGTGAATTCACGAAATCAGTCGTTTCTCGTTTATTTCTTGTTGATCGCCGCGATCGTGGCCATGTTCGTCATTGGTTTCCGACAGGATTCGACCAACAAGGAACCATTAACCATCAATCAAGTCGCGCATGATATCCAGGTTGGCCAGGTTGCCCGTGTGGTCGTTGAAAATGACGACAAGATCACCGTGGTCTACACGGATGGCACAGAGCAGGAATCCCATAAAGAACCGGGCGCCACTCTAGTGGAGCAATTGGTTGGTCTGGGCGTTACTTCGGCGCAGCTTGCTCCGGAAAATGTCAAGATCGAGGTCAAACCACCCTCCTCCTGGGTTGGCATTCTAGGCAGCGTGGTCTACATTCTCCCGATCCTTTTAATGGGGGGTGTGTTGTGGTTCATTTTCCGCCAGGCGCAAGGCAGCAACAACGCTGCCATGGCGTTTGGCAAATCACGTGCGCGCATGTTCAGCGGCGACCATCCTACGGTCACCTTTGATGATGTGGCCGGCGTTGAGGAAGCCAAGGAGGAACTCTCCGAGGTGGTCGAATTCTTGCGCGAGCCACAAAAATTCATACAACTGGGCGCTCGCATACCGAAGGGTGTCCTTCTGGTTGGCCCTCCCGGCACTGGTAAAACCTTGCTGGCCAAGGCCGTTTCGGGTGAGGCCGGGGTACCGTTCTTCTCGATTTCCGGTTCGGAGTTCGTCGAAATGTTCGTGGGTGTGGGCGCCAGTCGCGTGAGGGATTTATTCGATCAAGCCAAGCGGCATTCACCGTGTATTGTCTTTGTGGATGAAATCGATGCGGTGGGGCGCCAACGTGGTGCTGGCCTTGGAGGCTCACACGATGAGCGCGAACAGACCCTCAACCAGATGCTGGTTGAAATGGATGGATTCGATACGGACACGAATGTCATCATTGTTGCGGCAACCAACCGTCCCGACATCTTGGACCCTGCTTTGTTGCGTCCCGGCCGGTTCGATCGCCGTGTGACGCTCGATCGTCCAGACGTACGCGGGCGCGAAGCAATTTTAAAAGTACACGTCAAAGGCAAGCCGTTGGATCCTGAAGTTGACCTGGCTTCTCTGGCACGCGGTACTCCCGGGTTTGTGGGAGCTGATCTCGAGAACCTTGTGAACGAAGGCGCCATCCTGGCAGCCCGTCGAGACAAGAAGGCCATCGGCCAGCCCGAACTCGAAGAAGCCATCGAACGCGTGGTCATGGGGCCAGAGCGCAAATCGCGCCTGATCTCAGACGAAGAGAAACGCGTGATCGCCTACCACGAGGCAGGGCATGCCGTCGTCGGAAATGCCATCCCTGAAGCCGACCCTGTGCAAAAGGTGACCATTGTCGGTCGTGGTCAGGCGGGAGGTATCACCTGGTTCCGTCCTGATGAGGACCGTGTGTTGATGTCACGCAAGAAATTCATGGCGACGCTGGCTTATGCGCTGGGTGGTCGCGCAGCCGAAGAGGCCGTGTTCGATGACATCACATCCGGCGCCTCGGGCGACATCGAGCAGGTCACACGCATGGCGCGCAATATGGTCACCCGTCTCGGGATGAGCGATCAATTGGGCAACCTTGCTTATGGTAAGAAAGAGGAGCTGATCTTCCTCGGCCGTGAGATCTCAGAGCAGCGCGACTATTCCGAAGCCATTGCCGAAAAGATCGATGCTGAAGTGCGCAAGATCGTGGATGAAGCCTACCAGACCGCGCGGAGCATTCTCAAGAAACACCGCAAGGAACTGGACGCCGTGGCGAAGAAGCTATTGGACGCAGAGAGCATCACCCGCGAGGAGTTTGAAGCGATCTTTCCGCCACCTAATAAGAAGAAGAGCGGCACACCCCAGATAGCTTAGTACAGAATAATTTTAAAAGACTTCCCAATTCGGGAAGTCTTTTTAGTTCTGCGAGCGACTTTACTTACCTTCGGCTTCTTTGTGCTGGCGGACCAGTTCACGGCGCAGGATCTTGCCGACGGTTGTCTTGGGTAGCTCGTCGCGGAATTCGTAATGCGTGGGCACCTTATAGGCTGCCAGGCTTTGCTTGCAGAAGGTTTTAAGCTCCTCTTCGGTGGCGCTTTCGCCGGGTTGCAGTACGATCCAGGCTTTTACAGTCTCCCCGCGGTAGGGGTCGGGGATACCCGCCACGCCAGCTTCCATGACTTTGGGATGGGATGTCAACACCTCTTCCACCTCGCGCGGCCAGACCTGGTAGCCGCCCGGTTTGATCAGTTCCTTCTTGCGGTCCACAATGTAGAAATAACCGTCCTCGTCCATTTGGGCGATATCGCCGGTGAACAGCCAGGTCTTGCCGTCCTTCAGCTTGCGCAAGGCATTCTTGGTTTCGGTGGGCATATTGTGGTAACCCTTCATCACATTCGGGCTACGAATAACCAGCTCGCCAATTTCACCTACCGGCATTTCACTCTCGCCGTCATCCAGGTTGATGATCTTGGCATCCACGTCCGGCAGCGGAAGGCCAATCGAGCCGGTACGGTTTTCTCCGAGCAATGGATTGCAGTGAGTCGCCGTAGGAGCCTCAGAAAGGCCGAAGCCCTCGAAGACCTTACCTCCCGAGAGTGCCTCGAATTTCTCCTTGGTCTCGCGCATCAACGGTGCAGAACCTGAAATGCAGGCCTTGATCGAAGACAGGTCGTACTTTTTACTGATCACATCCGGGTGGTTATTGAGGGCATTGTACAACGTGGGCACGCCGGGGAAGATCGTGGGGCGGTATTTCTTGATGTTTTCGAGTACGTCCTTCAGGTCGCGCACATTGGGGATCATCACCAGCGAAGCACCAGAGGCCATCCCGAAAAGCATCCCGGCCACCATGCCGTAGACGTGGAAGAGCGGGATGCCCATCAAGACGGTCTCCTTGCCATCTTCGATATTGACCATCCAGTCCCTGATCTGCAACGAGTTCGCAACCACGTTAAAATGGGTGGCAATAGCCGCTTTTGAAACACCGGTCGTGCCGCCCGAGTACTGGAACAGGGCTGTGTCTTTGGGGTCGATTTTCACCTCGGGGCGTTGCGAGGGCTCATAGTTGGCGATCAGGTCCTGCATCCACACATCGCCTTCTGGCAAGTTGCCCTCGAGGCGGTGCCCGCCCTTTTTCTCCATGAGCAGGGTGAACAGCACGCGTGTGACCGGGGGCAGGGCCTCCTTGATGTTGGTCACGATCAACTTTTTGATCTTGGTCTTGGGTTGGGCGGCTTTGATGTTCTTGTAGAAGTTGGTCATGACGAACATGACCTCGATACCTGCGTCGCTGGCCTGGTACGCGATTTCTGACGGCGTATAGAGGGGGTTGGTCGCAACGACCACACCACCCGCCTTTAAAATGCCGAAGTAGGCCATCACAAACTGTGGGGTATTTGGCATGAAGATCCCCACACGATCGCCCTTCTTCACGCCCAAATCCGCCAGCGCGGCCGCCATGCGGTCTGTGATGTCCTTCATTTCCTTGTACGTGATCACCGCCCCTTTAAAGAGCGTACAGGGTTTGTCAGGGTATTTGCTGGCCGACTCTTCCAGGAAGTGATAGAGTGGCGCTTTGGGATAGTCTATTGAATGAGGCACGCCCTTGTCATAGTGGGCGAACCATGGATGCTCGGTCATACTTTCTCCTCCTTTAGGCTCACTTAGGAATGGCGACGGTACTATTAGTATATAACAGGAAGGAATCGAAAGTCAATTCGTAAAAAATGTAATTACGCAGCTACGCGTGAACAGCTGGGTATCAATCACCTTGTTTGAGCCAGATGCAGATAAGACTTGCAGCCGCCACTACAACTCCCTGGCGGCCGGCTTCGAACCAGTGGATCGATGGATCATCGGGTTTGAACCAGTTGGCCTGTCGCCTTACGAAGGCGCGCGTAAGGCGGCGCATGGCGGCTTTGGCTTGCTCTTCACTCATTTCGCCGCGCAGCACCGCCGTGGCTTCGCGATAGCCGATCGCAGATAGGCTGGGCAGGTCGGAATGGTATCCTTTTGAGACCAGGGCTTGCACTTCCTGTAGCAGGCCGTCTTCAAACATGGCCTCGATGCGCTCGTCTACTTTTTGGTATAGCTCCGCCCGTGGACGCGTCAGCCCGATGGAGAGGGTGCGGTAGGGAGACGTCCCTTGCCTGCGCTGTACGGAAAAAGGTCTCCCGCTGGTGAGGATCACCTCCAGTGCGCGCACACTGCGACGCAGGTTGCGCGCGTCGATAGCAGCGGCTGCCTGCGGATCAAGCCGGCTCAGCGCGGCGTGCAGCCATGTGTTGCCGCGTTCTGTCGCCAGCCCTTCCAGTACGTGCCGCAGGCGCGCGTCCGGGGCGATCGCCGGCGGAGACCAGCCCTCGGTCACGGCGCGTAGGTATTGTCCGGTACCGCCCACCAGGAATGGCAGCCGCCCCCGGGCGTGCACTCCCGCAATGACCTCGCGTGCTTTCCCCTGGAATACGGCCAGCGACCAGTTCTCATCTGGATCCGCCACATCGATCAGGTGGTGCGGGACTCGGGCGCGTTGCTCGAGCGTGGGTTTGGCAGTGCCGATATCCATGCCGCGGTAGAACTGCCGCGAATCGGCTGAGACGATCTCCCCCTCCAATCGCTTGGCCAGTTGAATGGCTATCTCCGTTTTGCCAACGGCTGTCGGCCCGAGGATCAGGACCAGTGCCGGTTTATCCAAGAGCCTGCTCAAAATGCATGATATCCGGCGGATCACCGGCTCGTTTGGAAATTGCCAGCACATCGATCTGCCAGTGCTGGACGTCGTGCTCCTGGGCGTAGTGCTCACCTGCAGCCAGCATGTGCGCTTGCTTGCGTGGCGTGATCGCCAGTTCAGGCGGACCCAAAGATGTGTGGGTGCGCGTCTTGACCTCGACGAAGACGGTGATGCCGTCCTTCTCGGTGACCAGGTCGATCTCGCCATAGGGCGTGCGCGCGTTGCGCATGACCATGCGGTAGCCGCGCGACTCCAGGTAACGCGCTGCTACGGATTCGCCCCAAACCCCTAGCTTGCGGTTGTGCTTGGTCATCCGCGGAATCGCTCCAGCAACCCGCGTAGGCGCACGCGCCAATTACGTTTTTTCGGCTGCAAGTCGTACACCAGGCGGTTGTAATGGTCGAGCATCAGTTTTGTCGTGCGTTCGATGGCAAAGGTGGTGGAGGCCTGTCGCGCAGCCTCACCCATGCGCAGCCTCAGGTCGCGGTCCAGGCACAGGCGCGTCAATTTGGCTGCGAAAGCAGCCTGGTCCTCCATGGAGAGGAATCCGGTTACGCCATCCTGTACGCTATCGCCTACACCCGGAGAATGGATGCCCATCACCGGCAGGCCGGCGCCCATGCTTTCAATTACCGATAGCGGATGCACCTCCGTGACAGAGGCGGTCACAAATGCATCGCACATGGCCAGGTAAGCAGGCAGTTTATCGTAAGGGATCATGCCTACGAACCGCACACGGTCAGCGATTCCCAATTCGGCTGCCAGTTCTCCCAGGGCGACCTTCTTACCGCCTCCGCCCAGCAAGAGCAGGTATGTTGAATCAACCGCCTGGGCTACACCTGCGAATGCGCGCAGCAGGAATTCGAGATTTTTTTCAGGGGCGAGACGTCCTGAGAAGATCAGCAGGATATCTTCATCCAGGAAGCCATGTTGCGCACGGACCAGCGGAGTGGCCTGGTAGAAACGTTGTAAGTCGACGCCATTAGGGACGATTTCGACCGGGCTGGTCACATCCAGCTGCCGCAAGACTTTCTCCATACCGGGCGAAGGGGAGATCACCAGATCGACGGCGTCGCAAAACGAGGGCATGTAAGCCTGTAGCAGCCCATCGCTGATCTCCTCCGGAACCATCGGCAGGTAAGCCTGGGCATACAGATCGTAACGTGTGTGATTGGTGAACACAACCGGGATATGCAGCGGCCGGCAGTAGTGCAGGGCCAGACGGCCGCTCAAAAAGGGGTGGTGGACGTGCACCACGTCCATGGTCTGCAACAGCTTTTTGGCTTCGCGCGAGTAGCGCAGCGAAAGGTAAAAGCCCGTATCGGCCAGTGGCAGACCCGGGCTGCGAATGACGCGCGGTTCGTCATCTTGATACTCCTGGTCGCCAAAGGTGAATACGTATACATCGTGCCCGGCTTTTTCCAGGTAACGTTTGTTCAGGTCGATGTAATTGGTGACGCCGCTGACGTAGGGCTTGTAGATATCTACCATCATGCCGATGCGCATGAGTCCTGCCTTTCCATTTGAATCGTACGATATGGCAGATGGGCTGTCAAGCTTCATTTTGAGGTAGAATCGACGACCCAAGGAGATTGATGGTTACTCTGATCCTGCGCGATCGACGTTATGAAGTGAAACCAGGTATGACCTTGCAGGCTGCTCTCGAAGAATGTGAAATCCTGCCTGAATCGGTCATCGCCTCCCGTCAGGGAGAGTTGATCCTCGAGGATGAGCGCTTACATGATGGCGAAGAGATCAATTTGATCGCAGTGATCTCTGGAG
>CAZULT010000101.1:0-9423 GCA_964621295.1 uncultured Anaerolineaceae bacterium
GCCTTGTCGTCCTTGGCCTTGTCGTCCTCAGCCTTTTCGTCCTTGGCCTTGTCGTCCTCAGCCTTTTCGTCCTTGGCCTTGTTGTCCTTGGCTTTTTCGTCCTTGGCCTTGTCGTCCTCAGCCTTATCGTCCTTGGCCTTACCTTCCTTGGTTTTTTCTTCCTTGGCCTTGTCGTCCTTGGCCTTATCGTCCTTGGCCTTACCTTCCTTGGCTTTGTCGTCCTTGGCCTTATCGTCCTTGGCCTTACCTTCCTTGGCTTTTTCTTCCTTGGCCTTGTCGTCCTTGGCCTTATCGTCCTCAGCCTTTTCGTCCTTGGCCTTACCTTCCTCGGCTTCGTCTTTTTTAGCCTCCGGCACTTCTTCCTCCGGCACGGCCGCGACGAGTTCAACGACCTCTTCCTTTACCTTACGGCCGCGGCCTTTGGCCACGTCTTCTTCCTTTTCCTTATCTTTGGCTTTCTTCTCATCCTCTTCGGAGTCGTCTTCCTCTTCATCAGTGGACTTGCGGCTGACGCTCAGCTTGGCCAACGTGGCCTCACCGAGCAGATCTTCCTCTTCGATTTCCTCGTCGACCACATCCTCCAGAACCGCCGCGCTGTCCGAAGCGGGCTTTTCGGCCTCGGACCGCGCCAGTTCCTCTTCAGCCAGTTCATCTTCCTTGCGCTGGGCCACACCTTCCAGGACCGCATCCGCGATCTTACCAACCAACAGCTTGATTGCGCGGATGGCATCGTCGTTGGAGGGGATAATGTAATCGATATTGAGGGGATTGCAATTGGTATCGACCAGCGCCACGATTGGGATATCGAGCAAGTTTGCCTCGTGCACGGCGGCGTCTTCTCGGCAGATATCAACGATGAAGAGCATGTCCGGCAGGCGTTTCATGTTGCGTACACCCGAGAGACGGCGCTCCAGGCGGGCGATATCGCGCTCGATCATCAGGCCTTCTTTCTTGGTCAGGCGGTTGATCTCACCTGAATCGCGCAAACCCTCGAGGCGTTCCAGTTCCTGGACACGCTGGTGGATGGTGGACCAGTTGGTGAGCGTGCCGCCCAGCCAGCGTTCGGTGACGTAGGGCATACCGCAACGGGTTGCCTCTTCCATGATGGTCTCTTGCGCCTGGCGCTTGGTGCCCACGAAGAGCACCGTGCCTCCCTCGGCAACCTTGTCACGGATGAGGGTGTGCGCCTGGTTGAGCATCTTGACGGTCTGCTGCAGGTCGATGATATGGATCCCGTTGCGTTCGGTGAAGATGAACGGTTTCATACGGGGGTCCCACTTGTTGGTGCGGTGCCCAAAATGCACGCCGCTCTCAAGCAGGGCTTTCATAGATACAATGGCCATAGGGAATACCTCCTTCGCGTTTGGCCTCCGCCCCGTTCAACCCGTCCGGGAACCACGTCGGTAAGTCCGTGGCACGCACCGGCCGGTCCGGGGGCGTGTGAGATTGGGACATTGAGCCTGTCGTCCCTGGCAGGATAGCCCTCCGTCTTGTCAGACGAGAGCGGCGGGATTATACCATAGATATTCGTAATTCGATAAATCTTGCCGAAATGCATTCCGTTTAAGCTCTGAGCGCCGGGGACGGTGCTCAGAACCCTCCAAAAATCGCTGCCGGGGACGTCGGCGGGAGCATCATTTAGACTATTTTGCGGGTTGTAAACACAGTGTCCGAAAAAAAATTTGTTTTAATTGACGCAGCGAATACGCTATGTTACAATCACGCCCGCTAAACGCCCCGCAATAAACGCGGGATACGCCCCCATCGTCTAGTGGCCCAGGACGTGGCCCTCTCAAGGCCAAAACCGGAGTTCGAGTCTCCGTGGGGGCATCTTATTTAGACAATTCCAGCCAGAATTCCAAAGACATTGAGGAGTTCCTGGCTGGTTTACGTTTTGAACATAGGGGAAAACTTGAAGAATTACCGATCAAACTTTGATTGAATTTGTTTCAACCTGAACTAGTATGATGAACAATATTTAAGTGAGGAGTACCGTTGTTCTTCAAGGAGATTTTTAGTCTCGTGATAGAATGACAGTGACATAATTCACAAATCAACACTCCACGAGTAACTTCACGGGCGGGGCAATGTACTTGTCAGGAACAATCATTAATCTTGTGGATTCGTAGAGACTGCTTACTAAGGGAAGTGGTCTTTTTCTATTTTGGAAGGGAGAGAGGGCATGTTTTTCAAACGATCTGTTTTCAATTGTCTCGTTATTTTGGCGCTGATAGCAGGGCTTGGAGCCTGCCAGCCACCTGCGACCACGACTACTGGAGCCAGTCCGGCGACGGCTCTTGCCGACGA
This sequence comes from uncultured Anaerolineaceae bacterium, assembly GCA_964621295.1. GTDB lineage: Bacteria > Chloroflexota > Anaerolineae > Anaerolineales > Villigracilaceae > JAABUE01. The sequence continues at coordinate 2,308 of CAZULT010000101.1, forward strand.
AGTGCCGCCAGGAACCCTGGCGGTCGACTCGCTGTCATTCTCGGTTCTCGGTCTGCCGGACGAGGTGATGAGCTACGAGCGATTGGCCATTGGTGTTGTCTCGACCATTCCTGAATGCAGGTTTGAGCTGGATGCTCCAGAACTTCTGTGGATCGAAACAGATGATCAGGTCAACTTCGAATTCAATGCACCAATCGTGTATCAACTTTCAGAGGAGTTCTCGATCGGCATCAGGTCAATCGAGAACTCGGACTGCCCCTCGCAGACCGAGATGCTCAATCTGACCGTCAACCAGAGCCCGCTGAAGTACGACGACTTGCCGTTGAACACCGACGTCCTCTCGACGGATTACTACCAGGTTGCCGACTTCGGGTTCGGGGGTATCGAAGTCACCGAGACCTACACAGCAACGATCTGTTACCCGACTCCCGATGACTGCTTCACTGAAGAAGACACGCTGTTCGGCCCCGATGCCCACAACATGGCAACGGGCGACTTCAACAACGACGGATACGAGGACCTCGTCGTCGCCTGGGCGCTCTTCCCCCACACCGCGCCGGAGGATCAGAAGGTAGAGGCCCCGATCCACATCTACTTGAACGATGGGAACAGCCATCTTTACGAAGACACCTCGATCTTCCTGGATGGGGTACCTCCCACTCATCCGTTCGCTTACCGACTGGTGGTGGCGGATCTCAACGGTGACGGTATCGATGACGTATTCGCTGGGTCAAGCGGTATCCAAGTTCGGTTTGAGGATCCCTCGCTGGACTACATCGCTCCCTACCCGCATCTTCTCTTGCTGAGCACCGAGAACGGTACGTTCGTCGACGCTGCTCGGAACATCGATGATGAGAACGAGGGTAGGGGCCTGAAGTGCAACTTCGCGCACGAGGCCAGCGGAGGGGACTTCGACAACGACGGGGACGTCGACCTCTACGCCTGCAACATACTGTTGGTCAACGACGGATCGGGCCACTTCACCATCCACCCCTTTATCGGGCTCGAGTGGCAACAGCAGCACCAGAACCCGATGAGCAGCCTGGTTGTCGATCTGAACAACGACGGCTACGATGATCTGGTCTTCTGGAACTTCGACGACCGCTGGGATATCGAGACCAGGCCGGAAGAGGGATGGATCCTCCTCAGCAACGGCACTGCAGACATCGCCGCCTGGCAGAGATTCGAGCTGCCTCCAGGTCCATTCGGTGTCAACTACAACAAGTACAACCATGCCGCCAGCGGCGATCTCAATGGCGACGGGTTCGCAGATGCCGTAGTAGGAGTGACAAGACGCGACCCCTATTACGAAGGGGCCCACATCCAGGTCCTCATCAACGACGGTACCGGCAGGTTGGATGACCAGACCGCAACTAGATTCCCGATTCAGCCCAGGGCCGAGAGGCATCACGGTGAGGGCAACATCTACCTCAGGGACCTCGACGGTGACGGAGACCTCGACATCTTCCATTCACTGCAGCCCCAAGAATCAGTCTTCGGGGAGTCCCAGGAATCGCCCTTCAGCGGTGCGCACATCGCTGTGAATGATGGAAATGGCAACTTCGTCTCAGTCGAGAGTGACCACCTCCCCAAGAAACCCCTTACCTGGGACGAGAACGCAACCCCGACATTGGGTAGGGGAGTGCCCATCGACCTGGACGGGAGGGGATGCCTGGACCTGATCTCAACATCAGAGACGTGGTACGACTGGTTCGACAATCGTCCCCCACACACAAGGAGCTATCTCTTCGCGATCATCAACATAGACTGCGAAGGCCTGTAGACCGTCGACTATTGATGAGATTCGTCTTGCAGCCGCTGGGCCGTACAATAACAAACATTTGACGGGTGGGCGTAAAGCCTGCCCGTTCACTCTAAACAAAAGGTAACAATGCTGTTCCTTGACGATTTCTCGAAATTCATTTAGATTTGTGAAAGGTAACCCTTTTGTATCATATTTTCCCCTAAATTTCGGGCAGGGTGTAGTTCGGAACAGATCCGCGTAGGGGCATCCAACCTAAAAAGACCGCCAACACTTGATGTTGAGCGGTTTTTGTGTATGTTACGGTTCGATTCAAAGGGGAAAATAGAGGATTTAGGGATAGATAGCAACGATTTATCCCCATCGAGGAAGAAATAAGAGTTCGAATCTTCTTTCTTATTTTGTTACTTTTTTTGACTGAAACATTGGATTCTGAGTTCGATGGTTCGAGTCCAATACCGCCCACAAGAACCGTTTGACGGCTCAGTCGAACGGTTCTTTGCTTCTCTACACTTTGAACAAATGGGAAAATTGGATAAAATTGGATTTCAGCTTGGTAATTTGGATGAAAAAATAGATTGAAACGGTTCGACAGCGTACCCTTTGGGTAGTCCAATACCCAGTTAGAAGGCCACAATTTCTCATTTCGATGCCCCTTTAACCAGATCAATAATTTCAAACCACAAGTAAACCCAAACTCCTTCTTGTTAGAAGCAATTATTGGTTTTCTAATGATTACACAACCTTTACCCGCATTTAAACGGTTGTTAATCAACTTGAGCTAAGATATTATGGCTAATTCTAACTATTAGGAGTTTATTACATGTCAACTCGTGTTCTATTCCTCTGCACCGGCAACTCCGCCCGCAGCCAGATGGCGGAAGCCTTCCTGCGGAAATACGCTGGTGATCGCTTCGAGGCACTCAGCGCGGGTTTGAAACCTGCGGGTGTCAACCCATTCACGATCCAGGTCATGCAGGAAGTCGTGATCGATATTTCAGACCAAACTTCCAAAGGCGTGGATGCCTATCTTGGGAAAGTTCTGTTCCAGTACCTGATCACTGTCTGTGACGATGCCGACAAGAATTGCCCTGCTATTTGGCCTGGGGTAAATACACGGTTGCATTGGTCATTTGAAGATCCGCTAGCTTTCCAGGAGACCGATGAATAAAAGTTGGAAAAATTCTGTCAAATTCGAGATTTGATCAAGGAAAAGATAAAAGACTGGCTTGCAGAACAGGGCATCAAAGTCCATTAATTAGACAATTGAGATTTGATCCCTATCTTCATAAAAATGAGGGGATTTTTCCCTTAAATGACTAATTGATGACATTTATCACATTCTAAAACTTGAATATATTTGTATAATATATTCGGAGTTTGGAATATGAAAAGATCACATCAACCCTACAAAAAGATCAGCGACCTGCTGTCCGCGATCAGCAATCCGGTGCGTGTACAGATCCTGCTTACCATCGGGAAGGGGGAAGCCTGTGTCTGTCACCTGGAGTCCTTACTCGGCCTCAGGCAGGCTTACATCTCCCAGCAGTTGATGACCCTGCGCAAGAAAAAACTGATCACATCCCGGCGCGAGGGGAAGTACATCTATTACCACCTTCTGAAACCGGAAGTGCTGGAACTAATCCAGACTGCTGGGGCTATCACCGGTGTCACAGAAGGAGCGCTGGTTGTTCAAGTTCATTCCAATTGTGAATGTCCCAAGTGCAGCCTTGATGCCGCGCCTGTTTCAACAAATCTCTCTATCGTTAAGGAAGCTTAAAATCGTATGAACATCATCGGGTTTGTTTTGCAGCTTCTCAACAGCGGCCTCGGAAACCTGGCCTCCTACCTGGCCGCGCATGTCCTTTTGTGCCTGCTGCCGGCCTTCTACATCGCCGGGGCAATGACTGCTCTGATCCCCAAAGAAACTGTCACACGTTTCTTGGGACGCAATACTCCCAAGTACATTTCCTACCCGGCCTCGGCAGCGGCCGGTTTTCTGTTGGCAGTCTGTTCCTGCACGGTCATCCCGCTCTTTGCAGGTATCTACAAGAAAGGCGCGGGGATTGGCCCGGCCATCACCTTCCTGTTCGTGGCCCCGGCCATCAACATCCTGGCGCTGGTCTACACCGGCGGGGTGATCGGTATGGACCTGGCAACCGCACGTCTGCTGCTCTCGCTGGCCTTTGGCATTGGCGTAGGGATCATCATGGCGCTCATCTTCCGAAAAGAAGACGCCGAGCACGATAAAGCCACGGATGCCATGTTTGCCGGGCAAGCTGCTATGCGCCGCGCCGCGGTGATCTTCATGCTGGTGCTGGTGGCGCTGCTGGTGGCGGGCACTTTCCAGATCGACTTACTTAAACATACTTATGCTCAAATCGAACTGCCCATCAATGGGATGGATACTTTCCAGTCCGCGTTATATCGCCTGGTTCCCTTTGATCCGGCGCGTGGCGAAGAAGGTGTCACCGCCCAGGGCGCTATCCTGATCGGTATGCTTGTCTTGATCGGGCTGACTTCCTGGAAGGGCATCGAACACATCTACGAGGGATTCAACGCCTGGACCTGGATTTCTATCGGACTGGTCGGGCTGACTCTGCTGGTAGCTGCCCTCGCTATGACACCGCACACAGGCGGGCTAACCCTGGCGCTGACCGGCAAGTTCATTGGTGTACTGCTATCTGTTATTGTTTTAGGTTGGATGCTCAAAGCGCATTTAAACGAAGATGAGACCCGCGATTTCCTGTGGGAGTCCTGGAAGTTCGTCAAGCAGATTTTCCCATTGCTCATTGTGGGTGTCTTTGCAGTGGGCATCATCCGCGAACTGATCAAACCGGAATGGATCGAAGCCATTGCCGGCAGCAACACCATTCTGGGTAATTTCGTGGGCGTGGTCTTCGGCGTCTTCATGTACTTCCCGACCCTGGTGGAAGTGCCCATCGCCCAGATGTTTCTGGATTTAGGCATGCACCGCGGTCCGCTGCTGGCCTACCTGATCTCTGACCCTGAACTCAGCCTGCAATCCATCCTGATCACGGCTGCTATTATTGGACGCACCAAAGCCTGGACCTATGTGGGTTGGGTGGCGTTGTTCAGTACCCTGGCGGGTCTCATCTACGGTGCCTGGGTGGATGGCGCTAGCCTGGGATTGGTTACACTTTATTTGACGTTATTCCTGGCCGCACTGGCCGGGATCATGTGGCTGGTGAACCGCCGAAACGCGGAACCCGTTGTTGTCGCTCATTCATCTTAATTTGGAGGAACCTATGATTACCATCAAAGTTCTTGGCTCAGGTTGTGCCAACTGCAAACGCGTCGAGCAGATTGCCCACAAAGTCGTGACAGAAATGTCACTTGAGGCGGAAATCATCAAAGTAACTGACTACGCCGACATCATGGCCTACAATATCCTGTCCACGCCGGGGCTGGTCGTGAATGAAAAGGTTGTCTGCAACGGGCGCATTCCCACTTCGGCAGAAGTCACCACCTGGCTGGCGGACGCGCTGGAAACGGCCTGACCCCCAAAGTTGCAAAAACTGACGCTTGATGCTTTAAAGACTCTTGCAGATTTTTAAAATGGAGACAACATGACACAAGCTTCCCCTAAACGGCTTTCGTTCTTGGATCGTTACTTGACTCTGTGGATCTTCCTGGCGATGGCAGTTGGCGTGGGAATTGGCTTTCTCTTCCCTGCTGCGGTGCAATCCTTCAACACAGCGGTATCAGTTGGAACCACAAACATCCCGATCGCTATCGGCTTGATCCTGATGATGTACCCGCCACTGGCCAAAGTCCATTATGACGAATTGGGCGATGTCTTCCGTAACTGGAAGATACTCGGCCTCTCGCTGTTACAAAACTGGGTTATCGGGCCAATCCTGATGTTCGTTCTGGCGATCACTTTTCTGCGTGGCTATCCGGAATATATGACCGGGCTGATCCTGATCGGCCTGGCGCGCTGCATTGCGATGGTCATCGTCTGGAACGAACTTGCCAAAGGTGATAACGAGTACGCTGCCGGGTTGGTGGCCTTCAACAGCATTTTTCAGGTACTGTTCTATAGTGTCTACGCCTGGGTCTTCATCACCGTGCTGCCGACCTGGTTTGGCCTGACCGGCAGTATCGTGGACATCACCATTGGCGAAATAGCCAAGAGCGTATTCATTTACCTGGGCATCCCCTTCCTGGCCGGCTTCTTCACACGTTTCTTCATGGTGCGCGTCAAAGGCAAGGACTGGTACCATAAGGAATTCGTGCCCAAGATTAGCCCGCTGACACTGATCGCCCTGCTTTTTACCATCGTGGTGATGTTCTCGCTCAAAGGGGAGCTAATCCTAACCATCCCGCTGGATGTGGTACGCATTGCCATCCCGCTCTTGATCTACTTTGTGATTATGTTCCTGGTTAGTTTCTTCATGGGGCGGGCGGTCGGCGCAGATTATTCCAAGACCACCACCCTGTCATTTACCGCGGCCAGCAATAATTTCGAACTGGCGATTGCGGTTGCGGTAGCCGTCTTCGGCATCAACAGCGGTGCCGCTTTTGCAGCGGTGATCGGACCGTTGATCGAGGTGCCGGTCATGATCGGGCTGGTGAACGTGGCTTTCTTTTTCCAGAAGCGTCTGTTTAGCGGTTCGGTCTCGTCCGCGCCGGAAATGGTGACTGCGGCGGCAGAAGTTTGTCCGCCAGATGAAAAATTGGTGAAGTAGTCGAGACATCCCCGCTAAATGGCGGGGATGTTTTCCGACAAAACGTATTCTATTTGACGAATATGTTTTGTCGGAAAGTTGGATATCGTATGTGACCAAAATAAACAGAAACTAAAAATACCTTGCAACAAAACCACACTGGAGGTTGAAATGTCTGAAGATACATTTTCACAATGGCTAAACAATCTGGATTTCGAATTCTGGAGCACGGGTCAACATAAGGTTGCGCCCGCCATCTTTTTCGAGAAATGGACAAAAGGAGATGCAATTCTGCTGGACGTTCGTGCCGCGCAGGAAAAAGATTTTGTCGCTTTACCCTTTGCGCTTGCCATTCCCATCGATAAATTACCACAGCGCTTGAACGAAATTCCACGCGACAAATTGGTGGCAGCATTCTGCTCAGGTGGCGACCGTGCGGGCGTAGCATTTGCCTATCTGCAAACCCTGGGCTTCGACAACGTTCGCATTCTTAAAGCAACCTACACAGAACTGATGGCTGAACTCCTTCCTGGCAAACTGCGCAAGTTGTTGCAGAGTAAAGCCTAAACGGTGATGCTTCCAAGAAACCATTTTAGGAAATAAAGGATCATTGATGAACACTCTGTACCTGGCCCCACCTATCTTCTTTGTCATCGCCTTCGT
>CAZULT010000102.1:0-8836 GCA_964621295.1 uncultured Anaerolineaceae bacterium
TATGGATCATCGCAGGGGCTGTGATCGGTTGGGTAGCCAGCCGCATCATGCGGACGAACAGTCGGCAAGGCCTGATAGTCGATATTATTGTAGGCATCGTGGGCGCGTTCGTGGGAGGCTACTTCCTGAGCCCTGTGTTCCACGTCAGCACGATCAACGAGGGCAATTTTAGCGTCCCTGCCTTATTAGTGTCATTAGGAGGAGCCATCATCCTTCTGGCAATTTCAAAGTTGTTTCGCAATTTTGGCGGGTTCCTGGTGGTGCTCGTCCTCGTGCTACTCCTCCTCATTTATTTCAACTGCTGGTCATTGGAAACAAATTCAGCATTTTGCACCGTCATCAGAGCCTTGCCATTCCTGCCATAACACCCGCTTTCTGGTTTTATGAAATTACCTGAAATCTATCCCAAACAAAAAAGGAGTCCTTCCATGTCTGTTGCAAAAGTATCTGAAATCATAGTCTCTTCCACAAAGAGTTTTGATGATGCCCTAAAGATGGGCGTCGCGCGCTCTCAGAAAACGCTCAGGAACCTCAAGTCCGCATGGATCGAGAGTCAGCAGGTCAAACTTGACTCTGAGGGAAATATCACGGAATACCGCGTCCAGTTGAAGGTTACCTTCCTTATCGACGACTGATTGGGAAGAATTCTCGCCGGATAATCCTGTCTGAATCAGCCCGACGGGAAAAGTGCACATTGCGGAAGGCGAATGCCACAACCTTGACGCTCACAGTCCGGTGGCCCTGCGGTGAAACGTTGTTTCTCAACAGGACTTGAGAAACCAATTAAACCCTTCGTTCCCTGGTGAGGCCACCAAGTATTGCTGATCCTGAGAAAAAGAAAGGTGTCAGCGCCTCCCCCAAGTGGTGGAGCATCATCCTCCCCGGTCGATGGATGTGACCGGGGAGTGTTTGTTATAAGATTAAGTACCGGCTCGAATATTTGTGGGTTCGGCGTCTTACTGAGTGGCGCACCCCCATCACCTGCAGATAGGGCCGTAATAAGGAAGGTGTCCTGCATATCATGAGCGGTAAAGCCAGGATAGCGGAGAAGGCAACCACGCTATCCCTGAAAGATTCAGAGATTCGTTATCGCCGTCTGTTCGAATCGGCCCAGGATGGGATCTTGATACTGGACGCCAGGACCGGATTGATCGAGGATGTCAACCCTTACCTGATAAAATTGCTGGGCTATTCGCGTAAAGAGTTTATCAAAAAGAAGCTATGGGATATGGGGGCGTTCAAGGATATCAAAGCCAATCAGAAGTCCTTCAAAGCATTGCAAAAGAAGAAATACATTCGCTACGAAAACCTGCCGCTTAAAACAAAAGACGGGCAGTTTATTCAGGTGGAATTTATCAGCAACGTCTACCTGGTGGGCGATAAGAAAGTGATCCAATGCAATATCCGCGACATCACAGCGCACAAGCGGATCGTTGCTGCTTTGCAGGAAAATGAGAAGACATATCACGACTTGATCAATCAAAGCCCTGACGGTTTTTTTGTGATCGAATTTTCAGGCAAAATTATATATGCCAATACTGCCATGTGCAGGGAGCTTGGGTTCAACCTGGAAGAACTCCTTTCCATGAACATCTGGGATATTGTCCCAACGCAATATTTGGGTCAACACAGGAAAAGACTGTCAAAAGTTCTTAGGGGAAAGAGTAGTGATATAGCAGCGGAATACACGGTGCAGGGGAAGGATGGAGAGATACATTATATAGATGTTCTATCAGCTCCGCATTACAGCGGTCCGGACATTATAGGTTTTCAAGGAATCGCGCACGATATCACTGAGCGGATACGCGCAGAGGAGGAGATAGGGAATCTGGCCAAGTTTCCCAATGAGAATCCTTTTCCGGTATTGAGATTGAATGACAAAGGTATCATCCTCTTTGCTAACAAGGCCAGCCAGAAATTGCTCGAGGAATGGAAAACAACGACCGGCCAGGAAGCGCCGGCATTTTGGCGGATGAAAGCGAACGAAGCGCTGTCTACCAATTCATCACAAGTCTTAGAAGTCTTAATTCAAGGGACGATATTATCCTTCAGGGTTACACCTATTGTCGAGGCAGGCTATGTGAATCTTTATGGTAGAGACATCACGGAACAAAGACGTAGCGAAGAGTTATTGCACCTTCAAAGCACCGCCCTCGATGCCGCCGCCAACTCAATCATTATCACAAATCGCGATGGCATAATTGAGTGGGTCAACCCGGCTTACAATACGCTCACAGGTTTCACTGCCAAAGAAGTCATTGGCAAGAACCTGCGGAAATTGGAAGAGTCAGTTAAACAAGATCCAGCATTAACCAAAATTCAGTGGGATACTATCCTCGCTGGAAAAGTCTGGCACGGTGAACTCATCAATCGACGCAAAGATGGCAGTCTCTTCACAGAAGAAAAGACGATAACGCCGTTAATAAACACGGACGGCAACATCAGCCACTTTATTTCCATAATCCAGGATGTGACCGAGCGCAAGAAAGCGGATGAAGCGTTGCGGGCGAGTGAGGTCAAATTCCGGTCATACATCGAGAATGCCCCCCTAGGTGTGTTCATCGCCGATCAGTCAGGCCGCTATGTCGAGGTTAATGCGACTGCGACCAAAATGCTAGGATATACTGAGTCTGAATTACTGCATCTGTCGATTCCAGATGTATTAGCGCCGGAAGCGTTGGAAGAAGGCTTGCAACAATTTCAGAAAGTGACACAAGATGGTTTTGCATTTGCGGAGTTAATTTTTCGCCGCAAGGATGGCACGCAGTTCTGGTCAACAGTTCTCACAGTGAGGTTGAGTAAAGACCGATTTATGGCTTATTGTCAGGACATCACCGAGCGGGTGCAGGCGGCCAGGCTGCTGCGAAGTTCTAAGCAGGTGATCGAAGGGATCATCAACACGATACCCTTGAGAGTGTTCTGGAAGGACAAGAATCTCGTGTTCCTGGGTTGTAACACAGAATTCGCGCGCGACGCGGGCTTCACCGATCCAAAGGAAATCATCGGGAAAGATGATTTCCAGATGGTGTGGCGCGATCAGGCGGAATTGTATCGCAGCGATGATCGCCAGGTCATCGAGAGCGGTCGCTCCAAGCTCCAAATCGAAGAACCCCAAACGACCCCTGAAGGGAATACCATCACGCTGCTTACGAGCAAGGTGCCTCTGCGAGATTCTGAAGAGAAGGTCATCGGCGTGCTCGGAACGTATATGGACATTACCGAGCGCAAACAAGAACAGAGTAAGATACAACAGCAACTTGAACATCTCAACGCCATAAGCGCCATAGATCAGGCCATCACCGCTAATTTTGACCTAAAACTCAATCTTTCACTAATTCTCAAGTATGTCACGAAAGAGCTTGGTATTGATGCAGCCGATATCCTGGTATTTAATCCAGGTTCGCAATTGCTGGAGTACGGCGCCGATCACGGCTTCCGCACCAGGGTCATCAGCGAGGCGAGTATGCGTATGGGCGAGAGCTTTGCCGGCCGTGTTATGCTGGAGCGTCAACTTGTCAGAATCCCAAATCTAAAAGAAGAACCTGGCAACTTGTTCATGACAACACTTTTGAAGGGTGAGGATTTTGTCTGCTACTACGGCCTGCCATTAATTGTCAAAGGGCAGATCAATGGCGTACTGGAGCTATTTCACCGCGCCGAGTTTACACCCAAGACAGAATGGTTAGAATTTCTGAATTCCCTGGCTGGACAGGCGGCGATCGCGATTGAGAATTCTACCTTGTATAGTAGCCTGCAACACTCCAACCTGGAGCTCCACTTAGCATATGATGCTACGATAGAAGGCTGGTCTCATGCGCTCGACTTGCGCGATAAAGAAACTGAAGGGCACACACAGCGGGTAACCGAGATGACCGTGAATCTCGCCCGAAGCTTCGGATTTAGTAAGGCGGAATTGATGCGTGTCCGTTGGGGGGCGCTGTTGCATGATATTGGCAAGATGGGCGTTCCGGATGGGATCCTGCTCAAACCTGGCCCTCTGACGGACGAAGAATGGGTGAAAATGAAGATGCATCCAACCCTTGCCTTCGAATTATTATCTCCGATTCACTACCTGCGGGAGGCGCTGGATATTCCCTACTGCCATCATGAAAATTGGGACGGCAGCGGGTATCCACGAGGATTAAAAGGCGATCAGATCCCACTGGCTGCGCGCCTGTTTGCAGTGGTGGATGTATGGGATGCAACAACCTCAGACCGCCCCTACCGCCCCGCCTGGACTAAGGAAAAAGCACTCCAGCATATCCGCGCCTCATCAGGATCGCACTTTGATCCGCAGGCGATAGAAGCATTCATGCAGCTTCCCAAGTAGATTTGGGGCCTCCCCCAAGTGGCGGAGAGAAATACTCCCCGGCCGTTGGATGCGGCCGGGGAGCCTTCGTTGTACGATAAGTATATGACCCGCGTATTTATCGCTGATGCCAAACCCGAAGAACGTACCGCCCTGCGCCTGCTGGTCCGTGATTTAGAGATGGAAGTCGTTGGCCAGGCGGCTGATTGGCCCACCACCCTGGCCAAGGCTCCGGCTACCCGTCTGGACATGCTGCTGGTGGATTGGGACTTACTGCCGATCAATTTGGGCGTGCAATCTCTGGCGACATTGCGCGTGGCCTGTCCCAGTGCAATCGTGGTGGTGCTCATCAGCCATCTGGACTCCCGCGAGCAAGCCGCGCGCTCCGCAGGCGCCGATGCGTTCATCAGCAAAGATGAATCGCCAGAGCGCGTGTCCGAACGCCTGCGCCTGGTGGCAGCCGGCATTCGCACCAAGCCATCTGCTGGCTAATGGCGCGATTGAAATCCGGCGCTGTTGGGACCGTCTTACCTGTACCAAAGTGCACACTGGGATAGAAATTCCATAGATTGGATGCCCCCCAGGCACCAATCACCTCATAGCAACGAGAATGGAGGCACTGTCAGATGAAAAAGCAAAAGCGGATCAGCGCAGAAGAAGCCAGACGTATTGGAGAATCCCTGTACCTTGATTGGGAGCAGGTCGATCTCGAGCAATTTCGCCAGGGTCTGATGGGAAATCGTGATCAGGAAACCGTAGATCCCGACACGGGACTGACTTTTAATGGGGTGCTTGATACTGGAAAAGTTGTCCTGGCTCATATGCAGGAAATTCCGGACTACTTCACCCGGCTGGAAAAATTGCGGGCAGAAGCCGAAGAGAGCCAGGCCAGAAGCAATTAATGCATGCTGGCTCTAGCCAAACCGTAGAAATTTCAATCTATGGATCCAAAGGAGGATCTATGAACAAAGATGTATTCGAAGGCAAGTGGAAACAAATCCGAGGCGAAGCCAAAGCGTGGTGGGGCAAACTCACCGACGACGATCTGGACCGGGCTGCCGGCAAGTTCGAAGTGCTTGCAGGTGTTCTCCAGGAAAAATATGGCTATACCCGCCAGCAAGCGGCGGATGAAATCGATAAGCGTGTAACAGGGTTTGAGGACAAATTGAAAGAGAAAACTCAACCCACCCCCGTTAAATGAATGGAAGGATGCTGCGCCTTCTATCTATCAGGAGCAGGTCTCGAACCATAACCAACACGGGCAACTGTGTATTCTAATAACACTCAAAAAGGAGAAGTGAAAAATGAACCTCATTATCTATCTGATTGCTGGAGCGATCGTCGGCTATATTGCAAGCCGGATCATGCATACGAATTCGCAACAGGGCCTGCTGCTCGATATCGTGGTAGGCGTGGTTGGCGCGTTCCTGGCCGGTTATTTTATCAGCCCGCTGTTTGGCGTTGGCACGATCAACGACGCCATCACCCTTCCGACCATGCTGGTCACACTGCTGGGTTCCGTCGTTCTGCTGTGGATCTACAAGATGGTCTTTCGCCGCTAAGGGCAGCACAGGGTTCGGTGATTCAGATTCATATCTGGGAATTTGCCGAGCGGGGGTGCGATCCATCCCTGCGCAAATGTTGACCGATGGCTTGAGCAGCGCGTGGTGGCCTGTAGAAAAGAACGCCTGGTTGTGATGACCTTCTAACCGCCGCATAGCCCATTGGCAGGCGGTTACTGAGACTTAGGCCGGCGAGCACAGCACCACCTCCCACCTCCATAGACCAAAAGGCAGACATGGATAAATCCTTAAATCGAAAAGGGTTCGACGCCCAGCAAAAAAACGGTTTTTTAGCCCGAACCTGGGTTTTGGGTCGCCTCTTCAATTGGCTGGCTGGCTTCCTCAAGATGACGGAAGAAGAGCAAGAGGCTGCAGGTGTTTATCTTGGTCGCCTGGGAGGTGATTAAATATCCATCAGATGCTTTCAGCCCTGCGTATACCAGATCCTCATAAGTAAATTACAGAGTGCTGCGCAAATATATGAACTAAATAGTTATGATTTACCCGTGTTTTAATTTTTCAAAATTCACATAAGTATGCAAGAAGCAGTAGGAGATAAGAATGATCAATGAGACTCAAGAATATAAGTCCCCCTCCAATAACATCCTGAACGTAGTGGTTGGCATGTTGATCGGCGGCCTGGCCGGCGCTGTGACGATGCTGCTGCTGGCGCCGCAATCCGGGAAAGACACCAGGGCGCAAATCCGGAATAAAAGCGTCGAGTTGCGCGACAGGACGGACGAAATCGTGGAAGATACCCTGGCGCAAGTGCGCTCAAGCGTGGACAAGATCACGCTGGATGGCCGCGAGAAGATCAAAGCATTAAAACAGCACAGTCAGGAACTGGTAGCAGGGCAATTGGAGCACGTGTCCGAAGCCGCACAAGCCGGGAAAAAGGCCATCCTGAGCTCCTGAGGCTGAAACAGCACGTGTCAATCGAGAAGAATCAAAGGAGATGAAAATCATGAACATCAAACTCAGTGAACCTAAAGTTGTCACATTTTGGATCGCGGTGATCCTCGCCGTATTGGGCGTCCTGGCTTCGCAAGGGATACTCGCGGGACTCGCCGGTTACGCGTTCTGGCTAGTGGTGGCCGGGTTCGTCTTATTGGCCCTTGGAAACTTGATGAAGGGTCTTTAGTCAGAAGCGATTTGGTTGAGGGGGGCTGTCCTTTAATGGAATGCTGTTGGTTAGCCTCAATTGAGGGCATTCCGCCCCCCTTTATTTTGACCGTAGTGCTTTTCGCAAGAGCATGCAACCTGGTGTGCCTTCTCTGAGGGGAAGCTACACCCCAGATAACCTTCAATCATAAATGCCAAAGGTAAAAAAATGAATATGCATAACCTGAAATGGATCTTGCTCGGAATCTTTTTGATCATCACCGGCCTGGGCCTGCTTGGTATAGGTCTTGGTGGAATATTCAACATCATTGCAGGGATCTGCGCGCTGATCTCCGGTGTCCTGTTCATCATTAACCGCTAGCCCCAACTTTTTTCCCTTTCCCCATTCCAACGCCAAACCATCCACTCGAAATCCAGGAGAACCGCATCGTGAATAAAGACCAGTTCGAAAGCAAGTGGAAACAGATCCGGAGCCAAACGACAGCCTGGTGGAGTCTGATGAGCGACTCCGATCTGGAAAAAGTGGATAAGTCCGCGATCAAGTTCGATAAATATCTCACCTTGCTCCAGGTCAAGTACGGCTATTCCCGCCAACAGGCGAAAACAGAAATCAATAATCGCGTATCTGCGTATGAGGCCATTCATGAGGAGAAATCGAATGGATAGAAAAGTGGGTTTATGGCTCGACCACAAGAAGGCTGTGATCGTATGCATCTCCAACAACGCTGAAGAAAGAAGGATCATCACGTCGGATATGGAACATTACGTCCGTTATTCCAGCCATGCCCCCGAAGACGGCTCCGCTGAGGATGTTCGCGACCGGCGCTTCTGGAATCATCTCGGCGAATATTACGAAAAAGTGATCGCTCAAATTGGTGATGCAACGTCGATCCTTATATTCGGACCGGGAGATGCCAAGCACGAACTCAAACAGTGCCTTGAGATCGAAGGCAAATTGGAGAATGTGGTCGGCGTATACGACGCCGAAAGTCTAACCAACCACCAGGTCGCATTACGGGTTCGTGAGCGTTTTCCGGCTCGCGAATACTTCAACATTTTCTGAGAAAAGTGTTTCTTCTCCCCCAAGTGGCGGAGAGGCACGCTCCCCGGTCGATGGATGCGGCCAGGGGAAATCTGATGTAGGATGAGTTATTGAACCAATCATTCAAAAAAGGAGTAGGAAATGAACCCGTTTATCTCTTTCATGGCTTCAAGGAATGGTCGTATTGTACGCATCGTGGCGGGCCTGGTGCTGGTCGTTTGGGGCTTTTTTGGGATCAACAACACCACAACTGCAGTAATCGTAGTGCTCGTTGGACTGGTGCCTCTTCTCGCCGGTATATTTGATTTCTGCGTGTTTGCGCCGCTCTTCGGTGCTCCATTCAGCGGTCCCAAGATCCGCGCCGGCAAATAACCAGATCGCTGGCGATCAAACACTTTTCAGTAAATAAGACAAACGTTTTTTATAAGAGGGTCTTCTGCTGAATTATGCGTTTATGCTATCCTTTTGGAAGTCAGCGTTTCCCCCAAGTAGCGGAGGGACATACTCCCCGGTCGACGGATGTGACCGGGGGGTGTTTGTTGCAGGATACATAAAGCAGTCCTATTTCTCATTATAGAAGAGGAAAAGATACTATGTTACCGATCGGTGATGATGATAGTGGTCGAAGAACGATTCCGCTGGTCACCTATGCCTTAATCGCCTTGAACGTCCTGTTCTTTCTGGTGGAACTTGGCAGAGGTGACGCACTTATATTGAAGTGGGCTTTTGTCCCCAACCGCTTTTTGGCCAATCCCGGCGAAGACCTTCTTACCATTTTCACGTCCATGTTCATGCACGCCG
>CAZULT010000103.1:0-8736 GCA_964621295.1 uncultured Anaerolineaceae bacterium
TCTCACGCAATCGCCGGTGGAT
Organism: uncultured Anaerolineaceae bacterium; assembly: GCA_964621295.1. Lineage (GTDB taxonomy): Bacteria > Chloroflexota > Anaerolineae > Anaerolineales > Villigracilaceae > JAABUE01. Next base: position 23 of record CAZULT010000103.1, read on the forward strand.
ACGCTGCGCCATGGCAGGTGGGGTCTGGTTTAAATCCATCACGCCAGTCCAATGTAAGACATCGCGGATGATTTGCTCATGAACGGTGATATCCGTGGATACCATCCTGGCCGCGTCCAGGGACTGTAGCAAGATGCAGGGAATACAATCCAGGAAAGTCTTCATGCCTAGTCGTATGCTTCTCTAGTCGCTTGATCCGACATGGTTGACGCTAAAAGCGGCTGCCATTCATCAGAATCTTCCCATGTTCCCAGATTTGTGTGCATGTCCAAAAATTTTTGTGGGATGGGATGTGTGCCGGCGATAACTTTTACACTATAGCGTTTCTCAAGAAAACTTATGAACGTATTGATGTAAGGACAGGGGGGGTAGCCGACCAACAACCCGGTTGCAAGGTGAATAACTTGTGCCCCGTTCTTCACCATTTCCTCGCCGGTGTATTCGACATTGCCGCCCGGGCACCCGCCGCAGGTGGTGTAGCCTACCAGCTCAACTTGCTCACCTGCGTAACGCGAGAAGGCGCCTTCCCGGTTCTGCAAAGCTCGCAAGCACTTTCCGCCGGCACAGGTGCGATAGCGATCGCAAATGATGATCCCGATTTTTGTCATGGCTTTCCTCTTTCTCTTTGTCCAGGATACAAACACACAGGTGTTATCGCTCGCCAAAAAGTGTAGCGCCAATTCTGATGATGTTTGCGCCTTCTTCAATAGCGATACGATAACTGTTACTCATACCCATGGAAAGATACCGCATGGTTACATTCGGCCAATTCTTGGCAGCCAGACGCTCGAAAGCCTCTCGCGTGGTCTTGAAGTATGGCCGACTATTCTCCGGATCACCGAAACGCGGTCCCATGGTCATCAATCCTTCCACGTGGATATGTTCCAACGTGCTCATCCGTTGTACCAACTCATCGACATCCTTTGGCATTACACCGGTTTTGTTTGCCTCGCGGCCGCTGTTGATCTCTACCAAGACAGGCGTCGTTTTCTTCATATCCGCACAGTGACGATCCAAAGCCTGCGCAAGCCGCCACGAGTCAATGGTTTCGATCATGTCGAAGTGTTGCGCAGCCAGCTTTGCTTTGTTGCTCTGCAAATGGCCGATCATATGCCATGTAGCCCGGCTGCCGACTGCCTGGATGATCGGCAATGCTTCCTGGACGTAGTTGTATCCGATATGGGTCACACCCGCGCGGATGACCGCCTCAACCTCTTCAAGTGAGCGAGTCTTGGCGGCTGCTAGCAACAGCACCTCCGGCGGTATCGTTTTCAGGATTCTTCCGACGGATTCGGTAATGCCATTTATTTGCAAGGTCATTTGAATCAGCCTTTCGATATTACGATCAATGTGGCAACGAGAATACCGACAGCCATAGAAAGGAGCGTGTATTATTTGCCTCTCTCTCGACCGCAGGTAGTAAATGGGAAGCGCCTACATACACCAAGGCCCCTGCGGAAAAGGCTAACAGGATTCCCAGAGTGAAGCGTTCAATCCTTTCAATGAAGGGATAGGAAACCAGCGTACCCAATGGTGTTGAGATGGCCGCAGCCAAAAATGCAAACCAGGCTGATTTTTTCTTGTTGAAACCGCCGCGTTCGAGGAGCAAGAAAGTCACATTTCCTTCCGGGAATTCGTGCAAAACCATCCCGATCGCCACAAGTACGCCGGTGAAAATGCTCACATTGAAGGTCACAGATTAATGACCTCATCCAGGAAGGAATGCAAACCCACGCCTAACATTGGGATAATGCCCAGGGTAAGATTTTCGCATTCATAGTTGTAGGCTTGGAGGAAACGGTTGAACAGGTGCAGCGCCATGAACCCGGCTAACAGAAAAAGCGGTGCGGAAGTGTTCATCACAAAGGATTTTGGGATAATGTGAATAAAAGAGACGGATATCAATACGCCTGCAGAGTAACTCATGAAGTACGCTGCATTATCCGTGCCCCACTTTTCATAACGGCCGATAACAACTATGCCAACAGTGGTTACCACGCAGGCGAGGAAACTGGCCAGTAGAACGGCCTAAACGTGTGTGAAAGTATCATCTGATTCTACAGTCCCTGCATCTGCCTAATTAAGAGAAAACGGCAGCCTGAACTGGAATCTCTCGATAAACCCGAGCTCGGACAACCTGCGAGCCGCAAACCGATATGCTTCGCCCATCAGGCTTTTCGCTACCTGAGGAGGTAACACCTCTAAATCTGACGTCAGGTATCCTTTGCCGAGCAAAAACTCCGCAACCAATGTACGTTCAAGGATCGATTGAGAGTTCCCTGCTAAAAGTAGGTCCAGGTCGACAGATTTTTCAGACATTTCTCGCCTCCAGATGTACCAGCGATCTCAAAAGGAATATCCATTTACCTTCTACTTAGACGCGGTTCGTTAGATATTTATTACAAATATATAACTAATGTCATATATAAGAGACGAGCGCGTATCGGCTTTTCGGGAATCTACCACGGCAAAGCCTGGAGAACCAATTTTTTTATCGATATCAACAATCTACTGCTTCTTGCATAAATATGTGAATTTTGAGAAATCAAAACACAGGTAAATCATAACGATCAGGTTCAAATATTTACGCAGCACTCTGTAATTTGCCACACCACCTCCTTCACGGTACCGTCTTACTTCAAATCACTTGACACTTGTATACGCACGAGGTCCCTATTCTCATTTACAGAGAGCCGGTATAAGTCTTCCAATTTCTCGATACGATCAATAAAAAGCACGCCGTCCAGCCAAACACCCATTTGCCACCTTTGACCAGTTAGGTCATCTACACCTCGCCTCTCATTGTTGTTCAACTGAGAAATATCAAGAGCAGCCATACAATGAGCAGTATGACCGCAAGCACGCTGGCAAACATCCACAGGAAACGCCAATCTAGGGTCAACCAGGCGCTACCCACCGGCATGGGTTGCGCAGCGGGGTCGAAGTATACATACAGGCGGTCGATGGCCGGGGTGGGGACCGAGGTCCGGCGCTTCAGGGCGATGAACTCGTCTGCCAGGTGCTTGATCTCGTCCTGAGCCGCTGCGCCATGCTCCAGCATGGCAACGCGTATCTTAGGGTTGACAATAAATTTCTTGAAGGCCCAGACCAGGATCGGTTCGGGGAGGCGCTCGAAGATGCGGGCGCTCCTGGGCACGATCGGGTAACCCAGCGCCCGCAAGACGCGGTACCCTTCGCAGATGGCGCGAATCGCCAGAATGATCGCGTCGCGGGTGTGTGCCATGCGCACATTGTCCCTGCCTGCCGCCCGCATGGCTGGCGCCAGGGATGGCATCAGTAAGGCCACGTGGGTCTTGAGCCAAGCATCCATGTCGGTGCGCAGGTCGGCGGTTAAGCCAGACATGCTCGCCAGGACACGCCCAACCTCCTGCAAGCGGGCAGTGATGCGGCCATCCACTTCGCCGATCGGGATGGCGACATCCCGGTCCTTCCTGGCACCGACGAGATAATGAATTACGTGCTCGCGCCGGTAGCCGGCAGCTGCCGGGAAGCCCATCATAACCCGATCCTGTCCCAGAGCTTCGACCAGTTCCCCCGGGCCGACGGCGTTGTTCATCAGGAAGAGCACGTTGGGCGTATGGCGGTTGGCCGCCAGGATCGGCAGGATCTCGAGAGCCCGGTTCTTACGCATGATCACCAGCGCCAGATCGTAGGCGTCCTCCGGTGCGAGCCGCTCGACGAGGCGCGGATGCGCCACCGTCTCCTTCTCCGTCTGGGTATCGACCAATACAACGCCGAATTTCCTCAAGTCAGCCAGACGCTGACCGCGCGCCAGCAGGGAGACGTCATGCCCGCCCTCCTGAAGCCGGGCAGCGAACAGGCTGCCAAGAGGTCCGGCACCATACACAAGAACTTTCATGTTTAGCCTCTTTGTTTTGCCTTCAATGGTTCTTCTTCGATAAACGAACGTCCCATCATTCGGCCTACCTTGCGCGCCTGGTATTGCATATGCGCCCTCCCGGCCCGGGTTACCTGCAAGGACTCATCCTCGTCCAGCCAGCCCAGTTCGAACAAATCGGCTATTCCACGGGAAATCATCTCCTGAGTCTGTCCTTGATCCCCTAGACCAAACGCTCGCAATACCGGATACTGATCGAAGTCGAGCGCCCGGGAGGCTTCTGCCAGGAGCGCAGCACGTGTCCTTGCCCGATGCGTATGCACCAGGAAGAGCATCCAGTCACGCAACTGGACCTGTCTGAATTCATCATACTTGCCTGTTAATCCCATTGCATAATGCGAGAGGTCAGATGCATCTCCGCTACGAGAGCGGATGAGTTCGACGGCCAGGTCAATTCCGGTCTTGAGAATCAGGACCGCGATGCAAACACCCACAAAGGCATCCAGGAGAGGAAAGCGGAGCAGGGAAGCAATCAAACCGGAAATGACGCCGGCAGTGACGATGACATGGTTGCGCGAATCGATCGATTGCGTGATGAGTGCCATGCTCCCATTCTTTAATCCCACATACCGTTGGTAGAATCCCAGGACCAGGCACACCGCCGCAGAGAGAATCGACGCCAGGAAAGTGAACCAATCTACGGATGACTCGAAGGGGATAAAAAAGCGGCGCACTGCCTCGAAGAATCCCAGGCCCCCGGTCAATAACATCATCAACACCAAAATGACATTTGCCGCGCGTTCCCTGTTGAAGCGTATCCCGAAGTAAACCATAAGGCTCGAAAGACCATCGAGAAGCGTATCCGCGGTATCGTTGAACAATCCTATGCTGCCCGAAAGGATCGCGGCCGGCAATTTGAGCGCTGCCAGCATCAGGTGCACAACCACGCCAACTTTCGATACCGTTTCCGGTTGCATCAGGTTACGCGCCAGTCGCGCTGCCTGGCGTACACCAGCAAGGTGTTCACTTGCCTGTTGACGGCCGACCTCGGATAACGTGTACCTTTTCCCTAGACGGTTGACCCAACCCAAGTCAACCAGCTTATCCAGATCTTGCGATAGTTCCTGCATAAAAATGTCGTAGTCCGCGGGAGCATGTTGGTAGAGAGGTGCGAAAACACCCAGACGTCGCGCGAACGCGAAGAAATTCTCCCTGATCTCATCCATGGTCCTGGCTCCGTCCGAGAGTGACATAAGAATCATATCCCGGTTGTCGTGAGCCCTATGCTTGGGGTGCGATTCCATTTTTCTAGTCATGTTTTTTTGCAATCCGATCCAGTTCCTGGTCCTTTCAATATCGATCCATTTCCTTTACTTAACCTCGGCAATGACGATGCAATGGGTTCCATTGATCCGCCCCAGATGCGTCCCATCTTCGGTCATCAGGTATTTCCGCTCCAGATCAGGTGATGTGTAATGGGTGACTAGACCGAACCCGCGCGCGGCCAGGAACGGTTCGATCTCGCCCTCCTCCAGACCGAAGGTCCAGCCTTCGCCGACTCGCGATACCGTCTTGTATATCTCTCGCTCCCCGTAGAAGCGATTTTCACGGCGCAGCACCGAGGCGTATAGGTAATCGAAAACCACCCGGCTGCCGGAGGCGCTGTGCTCACGGATGAATGCCAGCGTACCGTCTACCGCCTCGTACGAGAGATACATGCTCACGCCCTCCCACAGGAACAGGGTCTTCTGTCTATCCTTGAACCCGGCTTTCGAGAGCATCTCGAAAATATCTTCCCGGTCAAAGTCGATGGACACGAATACCAGTTCGGAAGGAACGGTGAGCTTTTGCTTGTGCAGAATCTCGATCTTTGGTTCCTGCGTGGTGGCAACGTCGAGTTCGAAGATCTTCGTTCCGTGGTTGCGGCTGGCGAAGCGCAGCGCCCGGGTGTCGAAACCGGCTCCCAGGAGGACGCTCTGAGGAAAACCCGTGTCCAGCGCTTCGAGAAATGCTGCGTCCATCACCTTTGTCCGGGCAATGACGTATTCGTAGATCCCCGGTGGGAACATCTTGTGCATCAGGAATTTACGTAGCGGCACGAAGTTGAGCATGAACCTGGCCGTAGGCGGGAGGATGACCTCCGCCAGGATATCGGGCCCGCGCAGACGCGGGTCCGTCTCGCGCGTGGCGCAAGCACGCGAGAAACAGGTATAGCCTGCCGTCTGTGAAGCCCTGGTTTCAATCCGGTGCTTCGACATCAGACGATCCTTTCCTTCGCAGGAGACGCACACCCCCTATCAGAAAGTTCACTTGGGGTACGCGTTGCATATACCGGCGGTACTCATCGCCGAATTTCTCGATGCCTTCCCGATCTGCCGCCTGAATATCTGCGTAGATCAACACTGCGGAAATGACACCTAATAGGATCACCAGCCAATGCTGAGCGAGTAACATCATGGACACGTTGAACAAGATCCCGGCGAGATATTGGGGGTGGCGGACGATGGCGTACAAGCTGGTATCAACCAGGTGCGTCGTCTCCACATAGCTTTTTCCCTTTGCCACACCGCCCCTGCGGCGCAAGATAAAGATAGGTGCAATGCCAAAAATCGCCGAAAGTACCCAGATACCCCAGCCTATCCATTGAAGCGCAGGCAGCCCTGGCAGCTTATAGATGAAAAAGGCCAGAACGTACTGCGCGACAATCAGCGTGCTGGCGATAAGGATTCCACCGAAAAATCTCGATTGCTTCATAAGACACTCTCTGTTTTTTCCGTACCTGCTAACAGCGCGGCTATCTCGTTCATCAATTGCCTGAACCGATCCGCATACTCAGGAAGGATCTGTATCAAAGAGCGTCCCCGTGCGACGCCCTCAGCGATGTTGCGTTCGAAGGGCACGCGCATCAAAACTGGGATGCCCCCCGCCTGGCAAAACTCATCCACCTGGGTGCTGTCCGAGCCATCGCGATTGATGACCAGGCCTGTCGGGACATTCAACCCGCGTACAGCCCAAAGGGCGTCGGCTCTGTGACCAGCAGGACGAAATCTGTGCCGCGCTGGATTCCACAACCTGGCGGATGTACCGGGCGGTGCATCCACGATTTCGACCTGCCCCGTTTGCGGCTTTAGCCATCTTTTCAATTGGCGAATGATCGGTACCGCCATCGGCTCGCCGAAGTACAGCACACCGCGCGCGAACGAAATCCCGGCTTCGCCTGGGCTGCGTTCCAGTACCCCCATCACATCGGGCACTTCACGAATGGCGCGCTCGGAGCAGATCGGTGTACAACAACCACAGCCGTGACACAATGGCGGAAAGACAAGCATTTTTTGCCCGACGAGCACGATGGCGTGATACTGACAGACTTCCGCGGATTTCCCACAATGCGTGCATTTGTTCTCATTCACCTACGGAATCGGGACCGCTACGTCTTGACGTTGCGCGAATGCGGGATTGAGAAACAAATGGGCATCGGGCGCTTCGACGTCACGATCCAGAAACAAGGGTGGCTTTTCGGGGTTGATCGTGACCAGGCTGGCCGCGGTGGTTGTTTTGCCCGTGCCGCCCTTGCCGCTTGTAGCGGTTATTTTCATCCATGAGCCTCAATGAGGGTGTCCCGCGCTCGTCGGCGCTTCCACGCATTTGAGCTGGCCTGCCTTGAAGTGTTCAAGGGCTTCGCGCACGGTACGGCATGCACCAAATCGATACATGGCCACGCCAGCAGGCTGGAGCGCGCTATAGGCATTGGGCCCAAAATCGCCGCTGATGACGGCCTCGGCGTGCTGGTTTGCAACAAACTGCGCCGCCAGCGTACCAGCACCGCCTGATGCGTTCAAGCCCGGATTGGGATGCGCCAGCCATTCCAGTGTTTCAGGATCCACAACAAGGAAATAAGCTCCGCGCCCAAAACGCGAATCAACCTCAGAATCAATGCTTGGGGAAACAGTCGTCAATATAATCTTCATAGTTCAGTTCAACAGGCTCTCAAATTCATCCTCGTGCTCGACTTCTTCGCTAAGGATATGAATGATAAGGTTATATGTGATTGGGTCTTTGCCATGTGTCTTTTGAGCCAGTTGGTTGTAGGCTTCAATGGCGCCGTGCTCGGCCTTGATCACAGTCCGGACAATTGCTTCAAAATCTTTCTCATTGGCCGGGGGAGTTGGGTAGCCATCATTGCTGGCTTCGACCAGCTTGCTTAAATCAGCCACTGGCTTTCCACCCAACGAGGCGATACGCTCAGCCAGCTCCTGCTGGTGCTCCAATTCGTCTTTCGAAGTGTCCAGGAGCAGTGCTGCCAATTGTTTGGCAGCTGGCCGGCCGGTGGCCACCTGGCTCATATAGTTATAGGCATAAGCGGCTAACCATTCGTCTGCGTATAAGCGGTTAAGGTCTATCAAAAGTTCTGCTACATCCAAACCAACAATTTGCTTACCTTTGCTTCCCATTTCGTATTCTCCTTTGTTGTCACTCGCGCGTCATCTTTGTTCCACACTTGGGACAGGATCGGTCAAGGCAACGCTGACCGGCTACGTGCGGCTCTTTGTGACCGCATTTGGGACAAACGCAGTCGCCGCTCGGGCCGGAGCCGGGTTTGTTCCCACCGCCTCTCCCCCGACCCTGACCTGCCCCCTGACCGCCTCCCTGGCCCCCACCGCCGCTGCGTCTCCCGCGAAAAAATTGGTTATTCATATTTTCTCCTTTTCAGGAGGCTGCGCTCAATGTCGTGGGCGACAGCCTCCCGCGAATCACTTTTCAAGCTCTTCGATACGCTTGTTGACAGCTTCCATCTGCCCTTTCAGCCAATCTGCTTCAGACTTGAGGGCCTGCAGGGTTTCTTCTTGCGTGGGCG
>CAZULT010000104.1:0-8608 GCA_964621295.1 uncultured Anaerolineaceae bacterium
GGAGTCGTCGAGTCTTGCGACAGGAGTCGCCGAGTCTTGCGACAGGAGTCGCCGACTCATGTGATGCCAGTCGCTTACTCATGCGATGTGAGTCGCTTACTCACTTGATGGATCCTGCCTGGAAATTCGCTCGATCCAGGCGGGCATTGCCAGATTTCCAGGAAGGCGCTATAATACGGCCTGCCATTCGGGGCGTGGCGCAGTCCGGCTAGCGCGCTTGCATGGGGTGCAAGAGGTCGGAGGTTCAAATCCTCTCGCCCCGACCTGAACGCTCACATGATGCTTTTCATGTGAGCGTTTTGCTTTCTGGAGCGGAATGGTTTTCTTGGGTCTCAGGTGAAGCGGCTCGATCATTTGAGCGCAGCCTGGTAGGCATCCAGCAACGGCTGATAATACCCGGTATTCAGGCGCCAGATCTCAACCAGGCGGTTCGCGTCGAACAGATCGCCTTGGGTGACGGTGACCAGCTTCCGGTAATACTCCGCCAGGTTGGGGTTCTGGATGGCCAGGGTGTTCTGTTCAAGAGTCTCCAGGTACCCTTCTGGGAGGCTGCGGTAGAAATGCCCGACCCTCCAGTGCAGGGGATCGTCCACGGGTAACCGGGACAACAAAGGGTCCCCAATGCCGTACCAGTCCACCACGTGCACGTCAGGTCCGGCGTAATAGCCGAACGCGCCGGCCGCGCCCACATCGATCACCTCTACCTTGCGCTCGCGCGCCTCCCGCCCTTCGTACGCCCAGCCCAATTTCGGCATGGGCTTGTCGCTCGAGAGGGTCAATAAGCCGGTCTGCTGGTAGTTGAAGGTGCGCCCGTCCTCGATCCCGTTGTAGATGCCCAGCGGGCCGTTCTCCTCCCGCGCATCGGCCGCATTGTAGAGCAACGGGGGATGTGGGGTCGCCAGGCTGAGCAGCGCCACGGCGATCAGCGCCGCGCGAAACGCCCCTTTCTCCCTGAGCAGTTGGGAACTGACCAGCAATGCCACCCCGCCGAGTGCGATGACAGACAGGAAACGCCCGGACATGTAATCTCCGCCAACGCGTACCACGTAAGCCAGGTAGAGAGCGAACCCGAGCGACAGCAGCCCGCGGCGCAGATCTCGTTCTATGCAGGAGAACAGCGCGCCGGCGACGAAGACGGATAGCGTGAGTGGGTCGCGGGAGAGCGAGTTCAGCATGAAGTACCCGCCCTGCCTGACGAGCAAAGCGAGAGAGATGCCGGTGTTCAGTTTGGCGTACGCGGTATTCGGGAAAGGGAATCCGTAATAGAACACTGCGAACAATTCCCAGAGGAGAAACGGCGCCAGCCCCAGGACGATGTTGCGGACGTCCCGCCTGGTGTGCTGCTTGTAGACCGCGTAGAGCAGGACCGGCAAAAAGACCAGCAGCAGGTCCATGCGGTTCAGCATGCCCAGCGAAGCGATCAAAGTCAGGGTGAACATCCGGTTCTTGCTCACCCCCGATCTCAGGAAAACGATCATGAAGAGCAGTACCAGCAGGTGCGAAACCGGATTTTCGAGCCCTGCCGTGGAAAAATCGATGAAGGCTCTGGAGGCCATCAGCATCAGGAGCCCGACCAGCGCCGTGGCCGGAGAAGTGGCCAGCCTGGTCATCAGCAGGAGTGCGACCGCACTCGAAATGGCGATCGAGAGGAGGATGAGCAGGTAATAGGGGTTCTCGAACAGGAAATAGGTGGCGGCCAGGAACCCCAGCCACAGGGGGTGCGTGTAGCTTTGCACGCGCTCACCGATGTTCCAGGTAAGGCCGTACCCGTGGTACAGGTTGTCCACCGTCCTGAGGGTGATATAGGCGTCGTCGCAGACCCAGGCGCTGCGCACCAATACCACCATGAAAACCACGAAGAGCAGCGCCAGATACGCTTTCTGTGATCGATCCCAACTGGTCGGGTGTGTCATGGCCGAAATTATATAACAGTTCCGCCGGGAAACCCGGAATCCAAAAAGCAGGTGATAGCAGAACTGCCGCTCCCTTCAATTCCAGGCAGGTCGTTCCCGGGTTATGCGCCGATCCACACTTGCCAATCCACCTTGCTTGGATTATGCTTGCCCCGGGAGTGGTTAGGTCCCGGTGGGCTTCCCGGTCTTCAAAACCGGTGGCGGGTCGCGTTGCGGGCCGCGGTGGGTTCGACACCCATCCACTCCCGCCTTTCTTTCTAGAGGTGTATCGATGACTTACCCTGAAACTGAAATCCTGACTTCCATTGTCGCGCGTGTTTTCCGCGTGCAGGACGTCACCTCGCTCGATCCCCAGAAAGGGCAGTTGCTGCGCTACCGCGGGCATCTCCTGGGTGACGATTCGGCAGCGGCGTACGACCAGCTGGCAACCGCTTTGCAGCCGCACGGGCTGACGCCGCTCTTCCGCCTTGAGAAGGGCGAGCAGGTGATCTACCTGGTCACGTCCCCGCCCGTCCAGAAACCGGCCAACCCCTGGGTCAACCTGGGACTGTTCATCCTGACGGTCTTCAGCGTGATGCTGGCCGGGGCCACGCCCGCCGGCCCGATGCCGGCGGACCTTGGCGGGCAGATGCTGGCCATGCTGGCCGGTATCCTCAGCGGCTGGCCGTTCGCCGTAAGTCTGCTGGGCATCCTGCTGGCGCACGAGTTCGGGCATTACCTGGTAAGCCGTTACCACAACACGGCCGCGACGCTGCCCTATTTCATCCCATTTCCCTTCAGTCCGTTGGGCACCATGGGCGCGGCCATCCTGATGAAAGGTGTGCCCAGGAACAAGCGTATCCTTTTCGATATCGGTGTGGCCGGCCCGCTGGCCGGTATGGTGGTGGCCATCCCCGTGCTGTTCCTGGGGCTTTCGATGTCCTCCCTGGATCACATCAGCGCCTCCCCCGGTGCCATTCTCGAAGGGAATTCGCTGGTCTACCTGCTGGCCAAATACCTGGTCTTCGGCAAATTCCTGCCCGAGCCGGCCACCTTCAGTGGGCTTTCACCGTTCCTGTACTGGCTGCGCTATTTTTTCACCGGCCAGCCCTCGCCCGTCGGCGGCCTGGACGTCTTCATCCACCCGGTGGCCTTCGCCGGCTGGGCCGGATTGCTCGTGACGGCGCTCAACCTGATCCCGGCCGGCACGCTGGACGGAGGTCACGTGGTGCACGCCCTGTTTGGCGATAAGGCCAGAAAGGCGTTCCCCTTCATTATCGCTCTCCTCGTGCTGCTTGGCTTCTACTGGAGCGGGTGGTGGCTGTGGGCGGTTCTGCTCTTCTGGTTGGGGCGCGTCAACGCGGAAACCCTGGATCAGATCACCCAGCTTGACACCAAACGGCGCATGGTGGCGGCACTTGTCATCCTGGTCTTCGTGCTGGTCTTCACCCCGGTGCCGTTTTCGCTTTTACAGGCATGATGCGCCGTTCTCTGCCCCTGTTCCTGGCGCTGCTGCTGGGTGTGTGCGCCTGCCAGCCGGTTGCGATGGAAACTCCCGCTGCGACCGCTCCCCCCGCAGCTACCCGCATCCCAACCCCGAGCAAGACGCCGGCGGTGGCCAGCAGATTGGGCGTTCAGGAGACTGCGCTGGACGGCATCACCCTGGATGTCTGGCACGCCTGGTACGGCGAACCGGCCAGCCTGTTCGAATCGCAGATCAACGAATTCAACCAGTCCAACCCGTGGGGTATCCTGGCACGCGTGCATGGTTTTCAGAACTATACCGAACTTTACACGCTGGCCAGCGCCGCGGTGCACGGCCCGGACCGGCCGGATGTGGTCGTCGGCCTGCCGGAATATGCGGTGGAGTGGCAGGTTTATGAAGGCGTGGTGGATCTGACGCGTTATGTCAATGACCCATTGTATGGCCTGAGCCCGGCTGAAGTGGCGGATTTTCCATCTGTGTTCTGGGAACAGGACCAGTTAGGAACCGTACGGTTGGGAGTGCCCGCGCAGCGCACCACGCGCCTGCTGGTCTACAACCGGACCTGGGCCGAAGAGCTGGGTTTTTCAGCCCCGCCGCGCGATGCGCAGGAGTTCCAGGAGCAGGCCTGCAAAGCCAATAAATCCTTCCTGGGGGATGAGGATCCGCAGAACGACGGCGTTGGCGGCTGGTTGATCGATACGCACCCGATCTCCGACCTGTCCTGGCTGCTGGCCTTTGGAGGCGGCGCCCAGGAGGGGGACGGCCTGCGCTTCCTGCGGCCTGAGAACATCGAAGCCACGCGCTTCGTGAAAGGCCTGTCCGAAGCCGGCTGCGCCTGGCAGACCCGGGATCTGGAACCTCTGGGCAAGTTCGTCGATCGCCAGGCTCTCTTCGCCACGGCGGGTCTCGAAGACCTGCCTGACCTGGCGCGCGCTTTTGCGCTGGCCGGCAATCGCGATGAGTGGACCGTGTTGCCGTTTCTTGGTTCGGAGGGGAGCGCCCTGGTCGTGTACGGTTCTACCTATATCCTGCTTGAGTCAGAACGTGCCGAGCAGCTGGCGGCCTGGCTGCTGGTGCGCTGGATGCTGCGCCCTGAGGTCCAGGCCGAATGGGTCAACAGCGCCGGGTTCTTCCCGCTGCAGGCTTCAACGCTTGGTCAGCTGACTGATTACGCCAGGGGGCACCCGCAGTGGGAAGAAGCCGTGAACCTGCTGCCGGAGGCGCACATCACGCCACAGACCAGCGACTGGCGTATCGTGCGCGTGGCTCTGGGGGACGGGTTCACCTTCATGTTCCGGGTGGATACGCCCGTGGGGCAGGTGCCGGCGATCCTGGCGCAATTGGATGCGCTGGTGACTGAATTGAACAGGTGAGGCGGCTGGACGCCCGGGAAAAGTTTGCCGGTATAATAGTCTTGAAGGATTTCCTATGCCGATCTATGAATACATTTGCCTGGATTGTAAGCAAGAATACGAGCAGTTGCGTTCTTTCAATGAGGCTGACCAGCCCATGGTCTGCAGCGCCTGCGGCGGGGAACATGTGAAACGGAAATTGTCCGTGATCTACGCCCAGAGCGGAGGCAGCACGGCCAGCGGCGCCGGGGGCGGTTGCGGTTCGTGCGCGGGCGGGAATTGCGCTTCCTGCGGGGGATAAGGCTTGCTTTTTGTTTGCGGAAATTAGCAATCGCGAATAAGTTCTCCTGACGACGCACCCATCTGCATTCAAGGAGGCGATCATGGATTATATACACCTGGGTAGGACTGGCCTGAGCGTCTCACGGCTATGCCTGGGGACGATGAACTTTGGACCCGAGACGAATGAAAAAGACAGCTTTGCCATCATGGACCAGGCGCTGGACCTTGGCATCAATTTCTTCGACACTGCCAATGTGTACGGATGGAAATTGGGCCAGGGGATCACAGAACAGATCGTCGGGCGCTGGTTTGCGCAGGGCGGGGGACGCCGTGAGAAGGTCGTACTGGCCACGAAAGTCTACGGACGCATGGGGAGGTGGCCCAACCAGTCGCGCCTTTCGGCGCGGCACATCCGTGAAGCCGTGGAAGCCTCGCTGAAGCGTTTGCAGACCGACTGGATCGATCTGTACCAGATACACCACGTCGACCGCGATACCCCCTGGGAGGAGATCTGGCAGGCCATGGAAGTGCTGGTCCAGCAGGGCAAAGTCCTGTATGCCGGCTCATCCAATTTTGCGGGCTGGAAGATCGTCCAGGCGCAGGAGCGCGCTCGCGCACGGCATTTTCTGGGCCTGGTCAGCGAGCAAAGCCTGTACAATGTGGCAGATCGCATGGTCGAGCTGGAAGTCCTCCCGGCCTGCCGGGAATACGGCCTGGGTGTGATCCCCTGGAGCCCGCTTTCCGGCGGCCTGCTGGCGGGCGCGCTGAAGAAGCCAGGAACCGGACGCCGGGCAGATGAAGATGTGCAGAAAGAAATCGCGCAAAAGCGCCCTCAATTGGAAAAGTGGGAGGCTTTTTGTGCGCAAATGGGCGAGAAACCCGCAGATGTCGCCCTGGCCTGGCTGTTGCATAACCCGGCCGTCACCGCGCCCATTCTCGGTCCGCGTACGCTGGACCAATTGAAAGGATCCTTGCGCGCCCTGAAGATCCATTTCAAGAAGAACGAGCTCAAGCGCATCGACGAGATCTGGCCGGGTCCCGGCGGGGAAGCGCCGGAAGCCTATGCATGGTGATCCGGGCAATTTTCGAATACCTATCAGCGGTTAGCGTCATTGGATGACCGACGACTTCTCGACGTATGGGCTCCCTTTCGATGTGGTCGCCGGTCTTGTTTTTGACGGGCTGTTCGTTCGCGCCCGAAGTTTTCGCGCAGACGCGCTACGCTGCGTCAGCACCTTGCAACCGGCAGCCCGGGTGCTCGGCGTAGAGCATATCCCGGATCACGGGCCATGTGTCGTCACGGTCAATCACTACACCCGGCCGGGATTTGATGCCTGGTGGATCGCGTTGACTGTGGCGGCGGCCATCCCGCTTGAGATGCATTGGGTGATCACCGCTGAGCTTTTATATTGGGGGAGGCTTGGCAGCCCGCTTTCCCGTTGGATCCTTGCCCGGGTGGCCAGGACCTATGGCTTTACGACCATGCCGCCCCTGCCGCCGCGCCCGGAGGAGGTAGAAGCGCGCGCCAGATCCGTCCGGCAGGTATTGGACAGGATGAAAAGTTCGGGAAATTGCGTACTCGGGTTGGCGCCAGAAGGGATGGACCCGCTCAACGGACGGTTGATGGCGCCGGCTCCCGGGGTGGGACGTTTCGGGCTGCTGCTGGCAGGTCTGGGCGCCGCCTTCGTCCCCGCCGGCGTGTATGAAATGAACGGGGGGTTGTGCCTGCGATTTGGCCCTGCTTACCACTTGAAGAGGTCGTCAGTGGGCCCTGGGGTGGAAAGAGACCAGCAGGCGGCTCGCACGATGATGAAAAGAATTGCGGAAGTCCTGCCTGCAGCCTTGCGAGGAGAATTCGTGTGAAGAAACTCAAATTGCCTGAATTGCTGGTGCTCAATGCTTACTGGGTGGGTCTCTCCTTCAAATGGAATGCGCTGCACCCGATCATCCTGCCTGCCGTGCTGTTGAACTTCGTCCCGGATGCCCGCAAGAATACCACCCTGGGCCTGTTGACCTTCGTCGGATTGTTGCTGGCAATGGTGATCCAGCCTCTGGCAGGCGCCCTTTCGGACGGCTGGACTTCGCGCTGGGGCCGGCGGAGGCCGTTGATGGTGATAGGCTCGATCTTCGATCTGGTCTTTCTGGCCCTAATGGCCTGGGCGGGCGGGTTGGCCTGGCTGGTGGTCGGTTACATTGGGTTGCAATTCAGTTCGAACCTGGCCCAGGGCCCTGCGCAAGGCTTGCTGCCCGACCGCGTGCCGCAGGAACAACTTGGGGTCGCAAGTTCCTGGAAGAACTTCATGGACATGGCCAGTCTGATCGTGGCCTCGCTGTTGGCGGGACGGCTGCTCGATCCTGGGACCCGCGATCCCTCACTGATTGTGCTGGTCTTGATGGGGACGCTGGCGGTCACGACGGCCATTACCGTCCTGGGAACGCCCGAGCAGTCCTCGAACGAAGGTTTCCAGGTGAGACGAGGACCGGACTGGGAGTCGCTGCGGGCGCAATTCCGCATCGATCTTCGCGCCAACCGGGACTACTGGTGGTTGATCGCGGAGCGCGGGACCTTCTTGCTGGGTATTTACGGAGTGCAGGCCTTTGCCCAGTATTACCTGCAGGATGTGCTTCACGTCCCGGACCCGCCCAAACAGACCGGCGATCTGCTGGCGGTTCTGACGCTTTCCCTGGTGGCCTTGGTGCTGGCGGGCGGCTGGCTGACGGATCGTTTTGGCCCAAGACGTGTGCTGGCAGTCGCCAGCGGCCTGGCTGCAACCGGGATGCTCTTGATGATGCTGCCGCGCGACATGACCGGTTTGATGGCCTCTGGCGGCGTGCTGGGAGCGGGCATCGGCCTGTTCCTGACGGCCAACTGGGCGCTGGCCAATCGCCTGGTGCCCGGTGACCAGGCAGGCAAGTTCCTGGGCCTGACCAACCTGGCTACAGCCGGGTCTGGTGCGCTGGCGCGCCTGCAGGGGCCGGCGCTGGACTGGTTGAACGGTCTGTGGCCCGGCCGCTGGGTCGGGTATACTTCGATGTTCGTTTTCGGCGCAGTGTGCATCCTTTTGAGCATGCTTTTACTTGGAAAAATCGAAGAAAAGAGAACATCAGCCTGATGAAGCCTAGAAGTCTCTACCTCCCGATCGTGTTGTCTGTTGCGGTCATCGCCGCTTTTCTCTTCACCCCTTATTTCTCGCAGGTGGAATTGCCCGATGTGCAGGTGTCTCCATTTGGCTCAGAGACCGTGCGCGCCGATGTGACTGAGATCATTGAGGAAGGTGAGGTCGACCTGGGCGGCGCCCAGCAGCACTACCAGATCGCCCGGGTGGAAATCTTGGAAGGGGATTACAAAGGCATCCTGATGGAGATCGATTACGGCAAACGCCAGGTGCTCACCGGCGAAACCTATCTCGATCCGGGCGATCAGATCCTGATCACGCTGGGCAAGCGCGACGATAACGTGCTTACAGCCTACTTCGTGGACTTCGTGCGCACCCGGGCCTTGCTCTGGTTGTTCCTGGTTTTCGTTCTTTCGATCCTGGTCATCAGCCGCTGGGAGGGCCTGCGCTCCCTGTTGGGCATGTTGTTCAGCCTGTTCG
>CAZULT010000105.1:0-8582 GCA_964621295.1 uncultured Anaerolineaceae bacterium
CGCGAACGCAAACCGTCAGGTGACCCTTACAGCTTACGGAGATAACGATGGACAATCAGGATATCCAAACAAAAGCCCAACTTCTCGCCGAAATTGACAGGTCCTGGATCGCCCTTAATTCCTACCTGGACAGTCTTTCCGAAGCACAGATGACGACCGTTCGCGACGACCACGAATGGACAGTGAAAGATCACATCACCCACCTATTGGCCTGGGAGAACTCGGTCGTCTTCTTCCTCCAGGGCAAGCCTCGCTTTGAGGGGCTCGGCGTAAAGGAATTCCTCTTTGAGAACGGCACGATTGACGAGGTAAACGAAGTTGTCCAACAGCTTCGCAAAGATCTATCGCTTTCCGAGGCCGCCTCCCAACTTCAATCCGCCCATAGCCAGCTCATCTCCTTAATTAAATCACTCAATGATGCCGATCTGAATCAACCGCTTAACTCCTATAATCCTGTGGCAACGGGCAAAGATCGCCGAAAAATAATCGACCTCATCCGTGACAACACCACGAACCATTTCTCAGAGCATCTCGGCTGGATCGAAGCGTTTGTCAGTGATTCAGGATGATGTTCGTGAATGCTGGGCCACCTGATACCGCGTCCTGGACGATCGCCAGGACAATGCACCGGACTGGCGGGATGGGCGATCCCATCCACTGCGCTCCTGGGGCAGGTGGGATTGCGGCGGGCTGATACCGGCCACACATTGCCTTCGCCAGGGGGCGGTTGAGTGAAGGACCTCCCTGCAGCGATAGAGATCCTTCAGGATGACCGCTAAAACTTTGGTTCGCATGGGTATCCCCGAGTTATCTTAATTGTAAGTGAGAAATATCACACAACTCTGTGTAACCGGAGTAAAATATATGCACAACGTGCGTCCATGCAACGGTTGCCAGGCAACCGTTGTTTGCTGAACAGGGAAAAGTTTGTCAGAAGCTCCTGGGATGATCGAATTAAAAGAAGTGACCAAAGTCTACCATTCGGTGGCGGGCGAATACCTGGCGTTAAAAGGCATCAATGCCCGTATCGAGGCCGGTGAGTTTCTGGGCGTGGTAGGTAAATCCGGAGCCGGCAAGTCGACCTTGCTGAACATGATCACAGGCGTGGACCGTATCACCACCGGTGAGGTCGTATTGCGTAACAACGGGTCTGCCATCTCGGTCCACGACCTGGATGAGGATGCGCTGGCGCTCTGGCGCGGCCGCACGCTGGGGATCGTGTACCAATCCTTCCAGTTGCTGCCCATGTTGACCCTCATAGAGAATATCACCCTGCCGATGGATCTGTGCGGCCTGTACCACCCGCGCAAGAGTCGCGAGCGGGCGATGGAATTGCTCGAACTGGTGGAGTTGAGCGAACACGCTAAAAAGTTACCGACCTACATCTCCGGGGGACAGCAGCAGCGCGTGGCGATCGCCCGAGCCCTGGCAAACGACCCGCCGGTGCTGGTGGCGGACGAACCGACCGGCAGCCTGGATTCGTTGACCGCGGACCATATCTTTGAAGTATTCGAGCGCCTGGTCGACCAGCATGGGAAGACCATCATCATGGTGACGCACGATAATACCCTGATCCCGCGCTTCTCTCGTACGCTGCATATCTCCGATGGTCAGTTTGTGAAACCGGAAGAATCTCTTCCTGAGACGGAAGTGGAAAAGCCGGCAACCAAGAAACGCAGGTGGTTATGGTAAGCGCCGATCGCCAGACTTCATCCGCGCCGGCCTCCCGTGGGAGGAAACACCCGCGCCAACAGGAAGACGCCCAACCGGCTGGATCCAGGAACGATGTATTGATCCAGATGCGCGATGTGGTCAAGACGTTCAAGAACGCCGCCGGGGAATTCACGGCGCTCAAGGGCGTGGACCTGGATATCCACCGCGGGGAATTTGCCGCCATCGTGGGAAAATCAGGCAGCGGTAAGTCCACGTTGTTGAACATGATCACCGGAATCGACCATCCTACCAGCGGCAGCGTTGTGATCGGTGGTGTGGATATCTACCGGATGACCGAGAGCCAGCGCTCGCTCTGGCGCGGGCAGAATCTGGGGATCGTCTTCCAGTTCTTCCAGCTGCTGCCCATGCTGACCCTGTTGGAGAACGTGATGTTGCCGATGGATTACGTCGGACTGTACGACTTCGAAGAACGACCCAAACGAGCCATGGCCCTGCTGGAAATGGTCGGATTGGAAAAACAGGCGCATACCTTGCCGCTGGCAGTTTCCACCGGGCAGCAGCAGGCGGCTGCCATCGCGCGCGCGCTGGCCACAAATCCGCCCCTGTTGGTGGCCGACGAGCCGACCGGCAATCTGGATTCGCGCACCTCGGAAGCCATCATCGATCTGTTCGACGAGTTGGTAGGGGACGGCAAGACCATCGTGATGGTCACCCATGACCCCTCACTGACCTCGCGCACGTCCCGAACCGTGACAATTTCCGATGGGGTGCTGATCAGTGAAATTGTGGCACGAGCCCTGCCTCTGCTTTCTCACGCACAAATGCTGGAAGTGACGCAAAAATTCGAGCGCCAAACTTTCCAGCCCGGGGAGGACATCATTCGTCGTGATGAACGTGTGGATTACTTCTTCATGATCGAAAATGGCGAGGTGGATGTGGTCTTGCAGGGAAAGCGTCGAGATGATACTGTTCTGGCGCGTCTAAAACCCGGCGATTTCTTTGGTGAGATCGAACTCGTGCGTGGCGGCAAATCGATTGCCAATGTGCGCGCTGCAGCAGAGGGCCCGGTGGAATTGCTGGCGCTTTCGAGGGCAGATTTCAATCAGATGCTTGAAGTCTCTCCACTGACCCAAGAGGCCATCTCTAAAGTGGTGCAGGAACGTTTGAAGGAGCACAAAGCCACGGACCGCCGGAAAAAGTGGCGGTTGTTTGGATGAGCTATGAAACCACGCTGGCGTAAAGTCCTGCTGGACCTGATCGAGAACAAAGGCCGCACCTTGCTGGTGGTGCTGTCGATCTTCGTCGGCGTCTTTTCCATTGGCGTGATTGCAGGTGCGTACGTCATCATTGCCAATGATATGAGTGCCAGCTATGCGGCCAACCAGCCAGCCAACCTGGAACTCCGCATGGAAGACTTCGATGAGGACATCCTGACGACTGTTCGCAATACACGCGAAATTGGGGAGGCGGAGGCCCGGCGTGTATTCAATATTCGCGTACGCACGCCGGATAGCGACCAGTGGTCCACGCTCGATATTATCGCTATGGATGATTTCCAAGCCAACCAGGTCAACCTGCTAACGCCCATGCGCGGGTCAACCAATCCCGGGAAAAACGAGGTATTGCTGGAACGGGAAGCGTTGGAGGATCTGAAGGTGGATGTAGGGGGGAACCTGGTCTTCGAGCTGCCGGACGGCACGACCAAGACCCTGCCGGTGGTCGGAATTGTACAGGATCCTACGACGGGTGCGGACGATTTCCTGGCGCCGCCTTACGGGTACATCGCAATGGATACCCTGCCCACGTTGCGCATGCCGGGGACCTTCAACCGCATTTATGCAACCGTTTCGGAAAATGGCGACGACCTGGCGCACATTCGCACGGTTGGGACCGACCTGAAGGATAAGCTGGAGAAAGCCGGAACACCGGTTATTCGCACCCGTTTCTCGAAATCGCACGAGCACCCTCTGGCGGCCACGGTCAATGCCATCCTGGGTATCTTGCTGGCGTTAGGGGTGTTGATCGTCTTTCTGTCCAGTTCATTGATCGCCAATACGCTCAGCGCGCTGCTCAACCAGCACTTACGGCACATTGGCGTGATCAAACTGGTGGGTGGCCGAAACCGGCAGGTGCTGGCCATGTACCTGACGTTGATCATGGCTTTCGGCGTACTGGCGCTTATCCCGGCAGTATTGCTGGGGGGGCAGGGCGCCTACGGCCTGGCGGCTTTCATCGCCAGCCAGCTGAGCTTCAATTTGCTCGGTTACCGCATCGTTCCACTTGCGTTTGGGATCCAGATTGCGGTGGGGCTGCTGGTACCGCTCGTCTCCGGATTGGCGCCTGTGATCAGCGGTTCGCGAGTCACAGTACTGCGCGCCATCAGCGGGGAGCTTGCGCTGGACGAATCCCAGGACGGTGATGAGGACGCGCGTGTCGCCTCTCCGAAAAGCGAGTCTCGCTGGGAGCGCTTCCAAACCAGGGTGACGAATGCGCTGGCGAAACGCGGCATTCATATCCCCCGGCCGCTGCTCATCTCCCTGAGGAACACCTTCCGGCGGCGGGGCAGGCTGGCACTGACCCTGTTCACATTGACGATGGGTGGAGCCATCTTTATTGCGGTGTTCAACGTGCGTGTCACGTTGTTCGATTACATCGGTGCGATCGGACGTTACTTCCTGGCGGATGTGACCGTGGACTTCGATCAACCCTACCGTATCCATGAAGTGCAGCAATTTGCGGCTCAAGTGCCGGGTGTTCAGGCGGTGGAGGGCTGGCAGTTCGTCGGCACTGAGCTACTCTACCCGGATGGGACGGTCGCAGAAAATATGAATCTGCTCGCGCCGCCCGCCGAGAGCAAGCTGGTGAACCCGATCCTGGTGGAAGGACGCTGGATTCTGCCCAGCGACGTGCGTAAGTTGGCGATCAGCGAGGCGGTTTACGATCCTTTCCCGGATTTGAGGGCAGGTGACAACCTGCGCTTGAAGATCAATGGGCTGGAGGAAGACTGGCAGGTGGTGGGCATCTTTAAATTTGTCGGCCAGGAGGGTATCCTGGCCTATGCGCCGTACGAATACGTCTCGGTGGCGAACAACCTGACCAACCGTGCTTACACCTACCGCATTGTGCTCGATCGCCACGACCGTCCATATCAGGACCAGATGGCTGAGGTCTTTGATCGATACTTTCGCGATAACGGTTTTAAAGTGCGCCAGGCACGGGCAGGCCTTGCCTCGCTGGACGTGGCCGCCGACAGCCTGGGTATCCTGGTAACATTCCTGATGATCATGGCCCTGTTGACCGCCTCCGTGGGCAGCATGGGCCTGACCGGTACCATGGGCATGAATGTGCTGGAACGCACGCGCGAGATCGGCATCATGCGCGCCATCGGGGCCGGGAACAAGGTCATCATGCGTACGGTGATCGCGGAAGGGGTGGTGATCGGTCTGATCTCCTTCGGGCTGGCCATCCTCTTATCCATCCCGTTCACTTACCTGCTCTCGACCATCGTTAGCCTGGCGGTATTTGAGACCCCGATCCAGGTGGTATTTACGCCGATCGGGTATCTGATCTGGTTGGGGCTGGTCCTGGCGCTTTCGGCTTTCGCCAGCCTTTTGCCGGCTCGCAACGCGGCTCGCCTGACCATTCGCGAGGTCCTGGCCTACGAATAGGACCACGAGGCACACAGGCGGCCTATTCGTAGACGCGGGGCGCCTTTGTGTTGAGCGTGGATAAGTAAAGAAGAAGATGAGGAAGGTTCACATGAAAAAATGGATGATGTGTTGTTTGTGGTTGATCCCTTTGGCGCTCCTTCTGGGTGCCTGTGGTGGACAGGAGCAACCAGCGACTGTGCTGCCGCCCTCCGCCCCGGCCGGGGCGGTGATCGCCGAGGGGCATCTTGTCCCGCAAGATGATCTCTCCCTGGCCTTCAGCGTGCGCGGAAAAGTCGCCGAAATCCTGGTCGCTGAGGGTGATCAAGTGCACGAAGGGGAGGTGCTTGTACGCCTGGGCGACCGTGAGCAGGCGGAAGCTGCCCTTGCAGCTGCCAAGTTGGAGTTGGTCACAGCCCAACAGGCCCGCGATGAGCTTGTCCGCACGGAGGGATTGGCCCGCGCGGAGGCCTGGCAGGCCTATATGGAGGCGCAGATCGTTCGCGCTCGAGCGGAACGCGATTGGGAGGACCTTAACCTCGACAATATCGAAGACCGCATCGAGGACCGCGAGGCGGACGTCAAAGACCGCAAGGAAGATCTGGACGACGCTCAAGATGAATTTGATAAGTTCAAAGACCTGGACGAGGACAATTCCAAGCGCAAGGTTGCCGAAGACGATCTGGAGCGCGCGCAGGAAGACTACAATGAAGCCATTCGCGATCTCGAAGAGACGCAACGCGATCGGGATACCGAACGAGCCGCGCTTGACGATGCCATTGCCGCGCAGGCCGAAGCGCAGCATACCTATGAATTGACCCTCAAAGGCCCGAATGCCGATCAATTGGCGTTGCTGGATGCTCGTCTGAGCAATGCGGAAGCGCAGGTCGCATCAGCCGAAGATTCCCTCGATCAGTACGAGCTCAAAGCACCTTTTGGCGGCATGGTCATGGAGGTCAACGTCTCCGTCAATGAAACCGTCAGGCCGGACCAGGTTGCGGCGATCGTGGCGGATACCAGTCAATGGATCGTTGAGACCAGCGACCTGACTGAACTGGAAGTGGTCGATGTGGCCGAAGGCCAACCGGTCGCTTTCACTGCGGATGCGCTGCCCGGGGTGACCATGCGGGGGACTGTCGAGAAGATCAGCCGGACTTACAAGTCGCAGGGAGGTGATATTCTGTATACCGTTCGTATTCTGGCCCAGGAAGTCGATCCGCGCCTGCGCTGGGGCATGACGGTTGAGGTGACTTTTAAGTCGCTGGAGTAGGCGCCCAATACCACCTGCGTGATCGGCTAACCATTGCGTTCCGGGGTTCATGGTTGTGGAAGGTAACCAGGACCCCGGAACATCTTTAAGCATTGAAATGGGGTGCGGGTGTCTTGCTCGTCAATCGCGCGTGAGCAGGCTTTTCCAGGCGTCCCGCATCCCGATCAGGCTGCCCACGACCATCCCCGCTCCGGTGACGAACAGGATCACGGGACCAAAGCCGAAATCGAGGACGAGTCTGATGCTGCTGAACACATCCGGTGCAGGGAACCCCATGATGCGATGGATCCTCACCCTTTCAAGGATAGAATATAAACTGTAAGCCATCAGCCCGATCCCGGCCGCATAGGTTACGGCAGCGGTGATCAAAAGCAAGGGAAATTGCTTCTTGACAACCTGGCCCTGGTGCATTTCCTGGATCTCCAGAACGAAGGCCTCGGCTTTTGGCCACGTCCAGCCAGCTTTCTCGCAAAGGGCGTAGATAATGTCATCGGGATCTTCACCCCCTGCTAAACTCTCGATTACGAAGGTGGTCAGTTCGTTCTCCTGCATGGACCCATTATAGCAATACGAAGGGGTATCTGTGCGCGAACCTGTGTATAATCAAAACCATGGCTAATTCCCCCCGACGCCCTCTGGACCCTGAAGCCGGGGCAGGCGATCACGTTGACAATGCGCTGCGCCCACAGAAGCTGGCAGATCTGATCGGTCAGGATCAGGTCAAGGAAAACCTGTACATCCTGATCGAGGCAGCCCGCCAGCGTGCTGAAGCCCTGGATCACGTGCTGTTCTACGGCCCGCCCGGATTGGGGAAGACCACCCTGGCACACGTTTTGACCAATGAGATGGGGGTCAATATCAAAGTGACCTCCGGTCCAGCCATTGAACGGGCGGGGGACCTGGCAGCCATATTGACCAACCTGCGCGCCGGTGATGTGCTCTTCATCGACGAGGTGCATCGTCTGGGCAGGGCTGTGGAGGAGGTGCTCTATCCGGCCATGGAGGACTTCGCACTGGATATCGTGATCGGCAAAGGACCCTCTGCGCGGTCCATCCGCCTGAAACTGCCGCATTTCACGATTGTCGGTGCGACCACGCGCCTGGCGCTGGTCACTGCGCCCCTGAGGGCTCGCTTTGGTGCAGTCTACCGCCTGGATTATTACGACGTGGAGGCCATGCAGGCTATTGTGCGACGCGCGGCCGGCATGCTGGAAGTGGTTTGCGAAGAAGGCGGGATCGAGGCGGTTGCCTTACGCGCACGGGGGACTCCCCGCGTGGCGCTGCGCCTCCTGCGGCGCGTGCGAGATTACGCCCAGGTGCGCGCGGACGGGACCGTCACCCGCCAGGTCGCGCAAGAAGCGCTCGATCTGCTGCAGGTCGATCCGCTCGGCCTGGACGACGTCGACAGGCGCGTCCTGCGTACGATCATCGAGAAGTACAGCGGCGGACCGGTTGGGTTGAACACCATTGCAGCCTCCATCAGTGAAGAGTCGGACACGATTATGGATGTGGTAGAACCCTACCTGTTGCAGCTGGGGTTCCTGGACCGCACCCCGCAGGGGCGGGTGGCGACAAAGGCAGCCTACGAACATTTAGGGTTGGATTTCGTGGAAGGGGAGCAGCCCAAGCTGTTATAGTGTGGGCTTGCTGCGATGGTGGCATCGTATGCGATATGCGACTCGAGCCTACACAGGAGACGCGACCAGCGCTTGAAGAGATATGGAAACCATTGGCCGGTACCTGATGATCGGGGGTGTGGTCCTGTTCCTGGTGGGCGGACTGGTCTTCCTGGCTGCCAAATTTGGAATACCCCTTGGACGGCTGCCGGGCGATATTCGCTTTGAACGCGATGGATTTAGCTTTACCTTCCCACTGGCGAGCTCGATCCTGGTTTCGATCGTGCTGACTGTCGTGCTCATCCTGGTATCGCGCCTCTTCAAGAAGTGATTTCGACTGGAATAGCGACATCCGTCGCTGAATGCCGAACGACT
>CAZULT010000106.1:0-1544 GCA_964621295.1 uncultured Anaerolineaceae bacterium
GATTCCAGACGGCCATGGGCACACCCGTGGCCGTTTTTATTTTTTGGAGGAAAAATGAACAAAAAAGAGACGCAAACACCTGGGGCATAGAATCCACGAAGGCAAATACGTGAAAGGTTCTTCCTTTGTGCCCCTTCGAGACCTTCGTGTTATTGTATTGAGCACCAAAGAAACAGGTGAATCATGTTTACCATCCAAACCCCCCTGTTCGAAGACCAGGACATCCGCCTGGGTCCGATCGACTACGAACACGACCCGGAAGTGGAGTCTCGCTGGACACATGATAGCGAGTTCATGCGCTTGATGGGACTCAAGCCCATCCGCCCTCTGGCGCCGTCGATGGTCAAGAAAGGGTACGAAGCCCTCGAAAAGGAGATCGAAGAGGACAAGAACCTGTTCTACTTCACCATCCGCGCCCGCGAAGATGACCGCCTGCTCGGCAAAGCCGTGCTGGAATGGATCGACTGGACGAACGGAAACGGCTACCTGCGCCTGGGCATTGGTTCGGAAAAGGACCGCGGCCGGGGCATCGGATCGCAAGCCCTGGAACTGCTACTGCGCTTTGCCTTCGCCGAGTTGAACCTGTTCCGCGTGACGATCGTCATCCCTGAGTACAATCAGGCTGCCCTTGGGTTAGTCCGTAAGTTTGGCTTCGTCGAGGAAGTCCGCCGTCGGCAGGCCATCCTGCGAGATGACCAAATTTGGGACCTGCTGGTTTTCGGCCTGCTCCGCTCGGAGTGGGCCGTGGAGACCCGGGAAGTCGAAGGGTAGGCCGGCGATGGAAGACCTTTTCAAAGGCAGATTCGTACGCCTGGCCGGGGTCGACCCCGAGGAAGTCAGTAAAACCTTTGCCCAATGGAACCGTGATTCGGAGTACAAACGGCTCCTGGATACCGACCCTACACGCCTGCATTCGATCAAAGCCACCAAGGACTGGCTGGAGAAGCACATCCAAGAAGAGCCAGAAAACACCTACTGGTTCGCCGTGCGCGCCCTGGAAGATGACCGCCTGCTCGGGGATATCGACCTGGCGGTCATCAACTGGGGCAGTCGCGACGCCTTCCTGGGTATCGGCATCGGCGAGCGGGCATTCTGGGACAAGGGCTATGGTAGTGATGCCCTGGGTGTTATGCTGCAATACGCCTTTTTGGAGCTCAATCTGAGGCGCGTGTCGCTGAACGTATTCGAATACAACCAGCGCGCCGTTCGCTCGTACGAAAAAGCCGGGTTCAAATTAGAAGGACGTGAGCCGCAGTTCGTGCCGCGCGAAGGCCGTCGTTACGATGTTTTGCACACGGGTCTCTTGCGTGAAGAATGGATGGAAGAAAATGGGAACAAAACGAATACCAAATGAAGCACAGCCTGATACAGCACTCCCGGCTGTGCACTGGACAGGTCTGCGTCTGCGCCCCGCCCACAACGACGACCTGGAGGCCGTGGCTCAATTGATCCTCGATGTGTGCACCCACGACGGTGACGCAAGCGTCGCCGTGGAGCCTGAAGAGCTGCGCAATACCTGGGAAGGTCCCGGCTTCAACCTCGAA
>CAZULT010000106.1:1644-8505 GCA_964621295.1 uncultured Anaerolineaceae bacterium
CAACCTCGAAGGTCGAGTGGATGGCTACGAGGAATTCGTCAACCGGTATGCACACGCCTCTATGATGGGGGACGGCTACGT
This sequence comes from uncultured Anaerolineaceae bacterium, assembly GCA_964621295.1. Classification (GTDB taxonomy): domain Bacteria; phylum Chloroflexota; class Anaerolineae; order Anaerolineales; family Villigracilaceae; genus JAABUE01. The sequence continues at coordinate 1,726 of CAZULT010000106.1, forward strand.
CCATCCTGACACCATGGGGCTGGGTATTGGCACCACCCTGCTGCACGCTTTGGAAAAGCGCGCCCGATATGAGCTGGACCTTGCTGAACCTGAGCACCGGGTTTACATCCGCAACAGCATGGCGATGAACGACACAGTTGCATGCAGGATGCACGAGGCGGAAGGGTACAAACCGGTGCGCTTTTCGTGGCGTATGGAGATCAGGCTCGAAACCCCACCGCCCTTACCCACCTGGCCTGAGGGGATCGAACTGCGCCCCTTTGACCAGAAAGGGCACGATTACCTGGTCTATTGCGCGCACCAGGAAGCCTTCCGCGATCACTGGGGATTTACGCCTCGCCCTTATGAATACTGGCAGCACCACCTTACAGGGGATGAAAACTTCGATCCTTCGCTGTGGTTCATCGCCTGGGAAGGCGACCAGACCGCAGGATATGCGCTGTGCCGCTATCGCTTGGGCAACAGTTGGGTTGGTACGCTGGGCGTGCGGCGTCCGTGGCGCATGCGCGGCCTCGGCCTGGCATTGCTCTATCACTCCTTTGGTGCTTTCTACGAACGAGGCACACCGCTTGTGATGCTGGGTGTGGATTCCGAAAATCCCAACGGCGCGACGCGCCTGTACCAGAAAGCAGGCATGCAGGTGGCTGCTCAGTACGTCCTATATGAAAAAGAATTACGACCCGGCTTTGAACCGCAGGTGAATTCGGAATAGAACAGGAGATTGGCCATGCAGACTATTCATCAAGATACTCATGAAGACATCAGCCTCATTCTCCCGACCGGTTTTACCGTCCGTGGAGCTACACTGGAGGATGTGGAAGCTTCCATGGAGATGTACAATCTCTGGGCACAGAAAGTCATCGGTGAGGATGATGTCAACGATGTCGAGGCAATCCGAAACGAATGGCGCTCACCGGGCTTTGACCCGGCCGAGGATATCCGCCTGGTCTTCTCCCCGGACGGCACGCTGGTCGGTTACATCGAAGCCTGGACGACAGCCAAACCGCCCGTGCATCCCTGGATCTGGGGCCGCGTCCACCCGGATTACAGCGATTTAGGTATCGGCACTTGGATGTTGAAATGGGCTGAAAAGCGCGCCTTGCAGGCGCTCGATGAAATCCCTTCTGACCTGCGGTTTGCACCGCGGCTGGGCATCTACAGCCAGGCAGAGGCCAGTAAGCAGCTGTTCGAGGATTTTGGATACAGCTACCTGCGCAGTTCCTACCGCATGATGATTGATTTGACCGCCCCCCCTCCTGCGCCCGCCTGGCCTGTTGGAATCGAGGTCCGGACATATGATCCTAAAACCGATCTGGAGGCGGTCTACCACGCAGATACGGATTCCTTCCGGGACCATTTCGGATTTGTAGAAGAGCCTTATGAAGAGGGCCTGGAACGATACAAGCATTTCATGACTGGCTACGAGGGATTTGACCCCTCACTTTGGTATCTGGCCATGGAAGGAGCAGAACTGGCGGGGATCTGCCTGTGTCGCCCACATTCCTATGATGACCCTGAACTGGGATATGTCAGCGTACTGGGTGTGCGCCGCCCCTGGCGCAAGCGTGGATTGGGCCTGGCACTCCTGCAGCATGCTTTCAGTGAGTTCTTCCGCCGGGGCAAGCGCAAAGCCGGCCTGGGTGTGGACGCGGAGAACCTGACCGGCGCGTTACGCCTGTATGAAAAAGCGGGCATGCACGTCCACATGGCCTTCGACATGTATGAAAAGGAAATTCGCCCTGGCTTGGAAATCAGTGTAGAATCACTTGGGAATTGATCGTCTCGCTGGTACATAAGGAGAGTACTATGAATATGCGTTGTATGTATTGCCAGACCATGTTTGCCTTGAGCCGTGAAAGCATGCTGATCGGCCTGCAAACTATTGAAACAGAGCACCTGACCCATTATGATTTCTATTGCCCCAAATGCCGCCGTGCCAACCGGGTCGAGCGGCTGCGCTTGGAACGCGCCAACCCAAATTGGCGGGAAACGCTCAAGGTCGTCACGAAAGAAGCAGGCCAGGAACCAAAGGCGCAAGTGGCTGCCAAGCCGGCCAACCCCGCTCCGAAGGCAAGGACCAAAACTACATCTCAGCCAGCCCGGTCCAGGCCGAAAAAGACGCCTGCAAAAGCAGCCTCCGCCAAACCAGCCGCGAAAAAACCCGTGAAAGCAAAAACGACTACGGGCGCCAAGAAGACTGCCAGCAAAACGGCGACCAGGCCAAAGACCACCCCTGCCAAGAAAAACAACTCTGCGAAGAAAGCAACTCCCGTCAAACCCGCAGCAAAGACAAAACCGGCAACCAGCAAAACGACCCAAAAAACAAAGCCCGCTACTACCAAAAAGCCTGGATCGTCCGGGACGAAAGCTAAGAAAACGAGCACGAAGGCCAAATCCAAGAGCAGCAAATGAGCATCCACGCCGTGTTCTTTGATCTGGGCGGCGTTATCGTGCGCACGGAATTCCAGGCCCCGCGCCAACACCTGGCCGAAAAGCTGGGTCTGGAATATGAAGACATCGTACGCGTGGTGTTTGACAGTCCCAGCAGCGTGCAGGCCTCGATCGGGGCCATCAGCGCCGAAGAACACTGGGCAGCTGTAGCCAAACGGCTGGGACAACCAGCCTCTGAGACTCAAGGCCTCCGCGACGCCTTCTTTGCCGGAGATGTCGTCGACCGCGAATTACTTGATTTCATCCGCGCCTTACGTCCACGGTATTACGTTGGGCTGATCTCGAACGCTTGGCCAGACCTGCGCGAGTACATCCAGACGCAGAAATTCGACGATGCCTTCGACCACATGACCATCTCGGCCGAAGTGGGGGTGATGAAGCCTGACGCCGGAATCTACGAGATTGCCCTGGAGCGAGCGGGGGTAAGTCCAGGCGAAGCGGTCTTCGTGGATGATTTTCGTGAAAACATCGATGGTTGTGAAAAGGTTGGCGTCAAAGGGATCCAATTCAAGGATCCCGAATCAACCTTGAAACAACTCAAGAAGATACTTTGATGGCGGCTGTCCTGCGCGGATAGTAGCGTGAGTAGCGACCAGCCAGGACAAAGCTATGCTGCCCGGAACAAATACCTTGATCCGTGAACTAAACGATGGATTGGTGCTGCGCCGCGCTGCGCCTGAGGATGCGGACACACTCGCCGCATTTAACGCCGGTATACACGGCGATGATGAACCGGACGGGCAGCGTATCGCTGCCTGGACGCGTGATCTGCTGACCCGCCCTCATCCAACCTTATCACCGGGTGACTTCACCATCGTTGAAGAAAAATCCACCAAACGCATCGTCTCTTCCCTCAACCTAATCCCGCAAACCTGGACATATGAAGGCATTGAGTTCAGCGTAGGACGACCCGAACTGGTCGGTACTTTAGCAGAGTATCGCGGGCGGGGACTGGTGAGAGTTCAATTCGAAGAGATCCATAAATGGTGTGACGAGCGCGGTTTGATGGTCCAGGCCATCACGGGCATCCCATATTTCTATCGCCAGTTCGAATATGAAATGGCGCTCGATTTCGTGGGCAAGCGTTTCGGGTACGAACCGCAGGTGCCCAAGCTCAAAGAAGATGAGAGCGAACCTTATCTTATCCGCCCCGCGCAGGAACCGGACCTTCCATTTATCGCCGAGGTCTACCGTCAAGCCATTCAACGGCATGCGGTCGCCTGTGTACGCACGCCAGAAATCTTCAAGTATGAACTGGATGGACAAAGCGAAGAGAATATCAATCACTACCCGATGTTTATCATCGAAGACGCAGCTGGAAAACGCGTCGGGTACCTGCAGCTCGTCAGTTCCCTTAACAGGATAGGGTTGACCGCCATCTGGTATGAACTCAAGCGCGGCCTTTCCTGGCTCGCAGTGACCCCGAGCGTGGTACGCTTTCTCTGGAAGCAGGGCCAGATGTACGCGCAGCGCGAGGGGAAAACCTGCACTTCCATTGGCTTCATGGGTGGTACGCAGCACCCGGTCTATGAAGCCCTGGGAAAGAACCTGCCCACCGCACGGCAACCGTACGCCTTTTACATGCGTGTGCCTGATCTGCCTGGATTCCTCGAACATATCAAACCCGCACTGGAAAGGCGATTGAAAAATTCCATTGCCGCCGGGCACAGCCGCGAAATCAAGCTCAGCTTTTATCGTAAAGGGTTGAGAATCGTAATCAAAAAGGGTAAGCTGAAGAGGATCGAGCCCTGGTTGCCAACACTAACGGATGAAGGGGATATCGCCTTCCCCGATCTCACCTTCCTACAAGCCCTCTTTGGATACCGTAACTTTAATGAACTGAGCTTCGCTTTCCCAGATTGTTGGTGCGAGCACGAAGACGTGCGCATCTTGATCAACATCCTGTTCCCGAAGAAATTGTCGGATGTCTTCCCCTTGGCCTGACCTCGCACTCCAATAAAGGCGCTCAAGAACCGCCACGCCGGATCAGCAAGAACTTTATAGGTGCATATGCCACCAAGACTTAACGCTACCAGAGTTTACCTGTTTATTGAATTCGCCGCTTCGGCCTGCTTCGCGATGATGTTCGTCAGCATGTCTTTGTACGAGGTCACTGTTGCTGGCCTATCACCGCTGCAGTTGGTTCTGGTCGGCACCCTCCTGGAGTTATCCGTATTTGTCTTCGAAGTGCCGACCGGGATTGTCGCGGATGTTTATTCGCGCCGATTGTCCATCATCATAGGCTACCTGCTAATGGGACTCGGTTTTTTGATCGAGGGTTTCTTGCCCTTCTTCCTGCCCATCCTGCTGGCTCAGGTCGTGTGGGGACTAGGCTACACCTTCACCAGCGGCGCAACGCAAGCCTGGATCACAGATGAGATCGGCGAAGGGCCAGCCAACAAACTTTTTCTGCGCGCCACGCAGGTGGGATTGTTCGCTTCCCTGATCGGCATGGGCCTGGCGTCCTTGGTCGGCGCGCAAAATCTGGCGTTGCCAATCCGAGTTGGCGCAGCCGGGGTCATCCTGATTGGGATTACGCTGGTATTCATCATGCCCGAGACCGGCTTTCAAGCGACTCCCACAGAAGACCGGAATACCGGGCAGCAGATATGGTACACCTTCAGCCAGGGCCTCAGGACCGTGCGCAGCCGCCCGCGTCTGATGAATATTGTCGGTATTGGCCTTTTCTACGGACTGTACAGCGAAGGCTTCGATCGGTTGTGGGTCAAACTGCTGCTGGATAACTTCAACCTGCCCATCCTTTTTGGCACCAATCAGGTGGCCTTCTTCGCTGCCCTGCGTGTGACCGGAACAATCCTCACCATCCTGGCCGTCAAGTTCGTGGAGAAGCGTGTGGACACCGGCAGCCCGCTAGCGATCGGGCGCGCTGTGCTGGGAGTGACAGCCGGCATCTCCTTGGCGATGATTGGGTTTTCGTACTCTCCGTTCCTCGTCCTTGCACTCGGGCTGTACCTCATCATTGATGTGCTGCGAGATATTCACATTCCGCTGCAAACCGCGTGGATCAACCAGAAACTTGACTCGAAGGTGCGCGCCACAGTGCACTCCATGTTCGGGCAGGTGGACGCCATCGGCCAGATCGCCGGAGGCCCGGGCGTAGGGCTGGTCGCCAACCTTGTCTCAGTAGCCGCGGCTATCACCACCTCCGGCCTGCTGCTGTCTCCTGCACTGGTCCTGATCAGACGCGCCAATCGCTATTCCGATCACCAGTCGCCGGCCGGGTTCAAGGCCACGGACTGAGTCTAAACAGGAAGGACTCAATGATTTGATCCTTCGTGACCTTGTATTCCTATATGGTTGATTATTTCGATCCGGGGTTCCAATCCATTTTCATATATACATTCCCCTGTTCCAATTCCTCGAGCATCTGGCTCAGACGCTTCTCCCGGGTCTCGGGGCGTTTGGCACGCGTGATCCAGCCGATGTAATCGTTGCGCTGGTAGGGCGGGCGGGTCTGGTAAGCAGCCGTCAGTCCGCGCGCCTCGAGCACCTCGCGGATGAAGTCGGGCATGGGATAACGGGGGCGTTTAGGTGACATCATTGCTTTCCTTTCGTAAGGCCCTAAGTCTGGCTTCTTTTTCCCGCCGTGAGCGGACATCGATCGGCGCGGCCAGTAGACGGCGCAGGCCTGCTTCGGAACCATCCGGTTCGTAGAAATCACGATACATCGCAAGGATCGAAATGGTTTCACCTTGATAAGGCTTTACCATAACAGGCTGTCCGGATTCGACCATTCCAGGTCGGATCACTCGGCAATAGAAACCTGGCCGCTCGGCAGCGTGGAACTTCTTGACAAATCGCGGGTCACCCATGCGGGCTGCAAACGTTCCACAGGGGATGCGCGGTGACGTGGCTTGCAGGATTACCCCATCACCGATATGAAGCAGATCACCAACCATGAGTACGGCGCTTTCGAGATCGCTGATGGTCAGGTTTTCGCCAAAGGTGCCGGGAACCAACTCGCCTCCCAACTCACTCATCCACCAGGTGTAATCCGCCTGTCCATACACGTAGACAGCTTGATCGACACCGCCATGATTTTTGCTGTCTTTGATCACATCACCAGCCAGTCCCAAAGGGTTGATCTGGACCGGCCCGGCTACGGGTTCCTTGTAAATCCCGCTGACGAAGGTTTTACGATTGCGCCGGAACGTCCGCTCCTGGCCGAGGTTGACGCTGAGCAACTGCAATTCGAAACTACTCTTCCCAGAGGTTAAAGATCACGCCAAACGGGTCCTGGATATAACAATCCTGCCCTTTGCCGCGCCAACGCAGTACTTTGCAGCCGTTGGATTCAAGGGTGTTCCG
>CAZULT010000107.1:0-7995 GCA_964621295.1 uncultured Anaerolineaceae bacterium
AGATGTACGCGCCCGCGCCCAGGTGGGTGTAAATGCGCAAGGCATATTTCGTACCGAACAGCTCCTCGCCCAGGTAGCCAGCCTTTTCCATCTCTGCGATCTTCGCATCCAGGAAAGCCGCCACCTGCCAGAACTCGCCGCGCAGGTAGATGTAGGCTGCCTCGGCTCCCACCGCATAACTGGCAATGGCCACGCCCTCCAGGAACTGGAAAGGATTGTTCTCTATGATCTCGCGGTCCTTGAAGGTGCCCGGCTCGGATTCGTCCGCATTGGCTACCACATAATGGGGCCAGCTGTCCTTGTCCATGAAAGCCCACTTCATGCCGGTGGGAAAACCGGCGCCCCCCCGGCCGCGCAGGCCGGAGTTCTTGACCACCTCGGTCACCGCAGCCGGCTCCATGGTCTTGACGGCTTTTTCCAAAGCTGCAAACCCGGCGTGCTTGCGGTACACGTCGAGGGTGTGAATGTCCGGGATCTCACGGTGGCGCAACAGGATGTGAGTCATTTCTTCACCGCCTTGTTCGCCTTCTTGAGCGCATCTACTATCTCTATAGTCTTTTCCACAGTCATGTTCTCGTGGTACTGGATGCCCTGGGGGCCTTGTGTCTGGAACATGGGCGCCTTGTCACAGGCGGCCAGGCACATCACGGCCTCAACTGTCACGAGACCATCGGGGGTTGTGCCGCCTGGTTCGATGCTGAGCGCCTCACAAAGCTCCTGCAGGAATTGGTCAGCGCCACGCAGCGCACAGGGCAAGTCCGTGCAAATCTGGATGCGCAGCTTGCCTTCGGGTTTGTCATGATACAGCGTGTAGAAGCCGATCAGCGATGCAACTTCCGTTTCCGTAATGCCTGTCAGCGTAGCGATCTCCTGCATAGCATGCCGGTCAACGAATCCGCTTTCGCGTTGCGCCAGGTATAGCAGCGGCATAACCGCCGAACGCTTGTGCTCAGGCGGATACTTCGCCAGGATTTGCTTGACTTCCTTGGGATATTTTTCAGCCAGGCTCATCGGTCAATATCTCCCAGGACAAAATCGATCGAGCCAATAATCGCGATCAAATCGGCGACCAGGTGGCCCTTCGCCAGTACGGGCAATACACCTACATTTTCAAAGGAGGGCGTACGCATATGAATTCGATAGGGTTTCGGCCCGCCATCCCCTTCAAGGTACACGCCCAATTCCCCGCGCGGTGATTCAACCGCTGAATAAATTCCGTTGCGCGGCGCCTCAAAACCTTCTGTCCACAACTTGAAATGATGGATGAGCGCTTCCATGCTGGTACCGATCTCGGAGCGCGGAGGCGGCACAAATTTGCGGTTGTCACTGCGCACCGGTCCCATGGGCAGTTTGTTCAAAGCCTGTTCGACGATTTTCAAGGATTCGCGCATCTCCTGCACGCGCACCAGATAACGTGCGTAGTTATCACCTTCAGTGCGCACAGGTACTTCGAAATCATATTGCTCGTACCCCATGTATGGACGTTTCTTACGCAGGTCCCAATCTGCGCCGGTTGCGCGCAGCATCGGGCCGGTCACCCCGTAGCTGAGGGCGGTTTCCTTCGTCAATACGCCGATCCCCAACAGACGGTCCAGAAGGAGCGGATTCTTCGTCAGCAGGGCTTCGTACTCATTGATGCGTTTGGGAAATAACTTGATGAAATTTCGCACAGCTGCTTCGAACTCGACCGGCACATCCCGCCAGACGCCGCCCGGGCGGATGTAGGTTGTCATCATGCGCTGGCCAGAGACCAGTTCGAAGATGTCCAGGATGATCTCACGCTCGCGGAAAGCGTACATGAACATCGACATGGCGGCCAGATCGAGTGCATGCGTCCCGATCCAGACCAGGTGCGATGCCAGCCGCTGGAGTTCGGTCAGGATCACCCGGATGGCCTGCGCACGTGGCGGAACATCGAGATCGACCAGCTTCTCGACCGCCATACAGTAGGCCAGATTGTTGCCAACCGTGTTCAGGTAATCCAGCCGGTCGGTCATGACCTCCGCCTTCGCGTAGGTCTTGGCCTCCATATTCTTTTCGACACCGGTGTGCAGGAATCCGATGTCGGGCACACAGTTCACCACTGTCTCACCGTCCAGCTCCACCAACAGACGCAACACGCCGTGGGTGGCAGGGTGCTGAGGACCCATATTCAGCAACACAGTTTCCCCCGCGAGCGCACGGTTCGAAACCAGGTGTTTTAGCTCACCGACTGTCACTTCTTGTAATTGGGCCATACCATCATTCCTTCGCGTAGGGCTTGCGCAGATCGATCTCTTCGAAGTTGAAGGTGAACTGCGGCTCCTCGTAGCCCAATGGGTAGTCCTTACGCAGCGGATGCCCTTCCCAATCCTCCGGCATCAAGATACGTCGCGGATCAGGATGGCCATCGAAATGGATGCCAAACATGTCCCAGATCTCACGCTCGCGCCAGTTAGCACTGGCAAATACCCCCGTCATACTTGGGACGACCGGGCGAGTCCCCGGTACCGGGACGCGCACTTGTAAGGACAGGTTCTTCGAAAGAGAGGTCAACTGGTAGATGACGTGAAAACGCGGATCCATCTGAGGCCAGTAATCCGCGGCGGTTAGCGCCGAAAGCAACTCGAATTTCTGCTTATCGCGCAACCAAGTGACCGCAGCCACAATTTGCTCCGGTCCTAAGAAGACATGCGCTTCCCCGCGGAATTCTTCGAGCCGACATTCGAATTCGCCTTGCATGGCCTGAACGACTTTTTCAAGTTTGGGTTCCATAATTATGACTCGTGAATGCTATCGTCTGCGTACAATACTAGGATTTTGCCAGGTCTTTGAACTTCTCCGCCTTGACCTTCTCGTACAAGGTCACCACGCCGTGGATCAAGGATTCAGGGCGTGGGGGACAGCCCGCTACATAGACATCCACCGGTACGACCTCATCCACTCCCTGGTGGATCGCGTAATTATTGAATACACCTCCGCAGGAAGCGCAGTCCCCCATGGCGATCACCCACTTGGGTTCCGGCATCTGGTCATATAGGCGGCGCAATACAGGTCCCATCTTACGTGAAACGCGCCCGGCTACGATCATCAGGTCGGCCTGGCGCGGGCTGGCGCGCATCAATTCCATACCAAAGCGGCTCATATCGTAGTCCGCAGCCTGGGCGGACATCATTTCGATGGCGCAGCAAGCCAGACCAAAGAGCATCGGCCACATGGCGCGGGTACGCGACCAGTTGACCACCTCTTCCAGCGTAGTGGTCACGATCCCCATGTTGCCGAGTTTTTGTTCTACTCCCATTCCAGGGCTCCTTTCTTCCACGCATACACATAACCTACCAATAGAATCACAATAAAGATGACCATCTCGATCAGCCCGAATATGCCCAGCTTGCGGAAAGCGACGGCCCAAGGAAGGAAGAAGACCACTTCGATATCAAACAGGATGAACAACACCGCAACCAAGTAGAAGCGCACCGGCATTCGACGCGTTCCAACTCCGTATGGGGTCATCCCTGATTCATAAGGCATCGACTTTTGGTCTGATTTTTTCTTTGGCCCAAACAGTTCCCCCAGACCAATGGCAATCAGTGCCACCACGATTGCCAGTGCAATCAATACAGCAATGGCCAGGTATTCAAGCAACATAGACACCTCTTTGACGCAATAGTACTGGCATGCCCGGCAAAGTATATCATAAGGTATTTTTGAGGGCCAGACAATGTGTCACAATTCACAAATTGTACAGGATAGTCATACCATTCATGTGACATAAAAAAACAGGGGCAGCTTCTGCCCCTGTGAATTATCCCAGGTAATCTCGTAACTGTCGGCTGCGCGTGGGGTGGCGCAATTTTCGCAGTGCTTTCGCCTCGATTTGTCGGATGCGTTCACGGGTGACACTAAAATACCGACTTACTTCCTCGAGGGTGTGGTCTTTTCCATCCAGCAATCCAAAGCGCAATTCTAATACCTGACGCTCGCGATCTGATAGGGCTGTCAGCGCTGCCTGAACCTGCTCTCGTAGCATCTCACGCGATGCTGCGTCCAACGGCTCAAGTGCATCTTCATCTTCGATGAAATCCCCTAACTGACTCGAGTCCTCGTCGCCCACCGGGCCTTCCAGCGAGACCGGCTCTTCAGCAGACCGCAGCACACGATCCACTTTTTGTGTCGCATACTCCCAGCGTCGTTGGATGGCCGGATCCAGCGGTCCTTCATCGGCCTTGGAGCGTAAAATGGCCTGCACATCAGTCGCCGGCAGGTAACCAACTTCCAGGGCGATCTCTTCTTTGGTAGGGTCGCGCCCCAATTCCTGGGTCAAATGGCGTTGTACGCGCAGGATACGCGTGATTGATTCAAATAAATGCACCGGAATGCGAATCGTGCGTGCCTGCTCGGCGATCGAACGGTTGATAGATTGGCGAATCCACCAGGTGGCATAGGTGCTGAACTTGTAGCCGCGGCGCGGATCGAACTTATTGACCGCACGCAGCAGGCCCAGATTCCCTTCCTGGATCAAATCAAGGAAGGAGATGCCACGCCCCAGGTACCGTTTAGCCACGCTGACAACCAAACGTAAATTCGCCCGGATCAGAGCATGATTGGCCTGTTCTGCCCGAATGGCAATAGAGTTTAGCTCCTCGTCCAGAAGGGCATCTTCCGGCAGGTTGCGCTGAAAGGTTCGAGCAGTGGGGAACTTTTGATTTTGTCCCAGGGTATTCATCAGCCAGGTAGCGCACGCCTCAGGCAGCAGGTACAGACACATAAATACGCTGAAGGCCTTGCGCACCATACTATCCCAGGCAGGATCCTGCCCCCACATGCCGTTATCGAGGTAGGCGCGCAAGTATGAAGGATCCTCGGTCTCCCAATTGGTATGCAGTGCCTGAGCCTCTGTGACGATCAATTCCACATCCGGCAGGTCCATCTTCAGACGGCGTGCATCGTCCTCCAATCGTTTCCAGGAGGTCAACATTTCACTGATCGCCGCACGATAAACGCTACAGGAGACCCCCACACCGCGCCTTTGTGGCCGGCGCAGCAGGACACCTACCAGGCGATCCGCCTCGATCAGGGTTGCCAGACGAAACTCACTATCGGCATCCAACAACTTGACCTGACCGATCTCGCGCAGATACAACCGTACCGGGTCTTCAGAAAGCTCGACAGCCATTTCAGGCGTCTTCGGGACGATGGGATCGTCGTCCTCTTCCAGCTCCTCCTCCTGTTGGGCCAGACTGTCCTTGTCCGGTTCCGCGATTTCCTCCAGGTCTTCCTCGTTCAATTCGATTTCCTCATCTGAGAGGCTTTCCACTGTGGATTCATCGCTTTCCACAGCCTTCATGGGCTCCTCAATGGATGTTGGAGGTTTTGTAGATTTGGGTTTGGTTTTCTTCTCAGACTTGGACATGGTGGCTTTATTCTATCCGGCGCAGGGCCAGGCTTTTCCCCGCGTTGTCCAGATCGTGTATCAGTCGCGTATGTTGCAACACCTGTTCCTGGTATGAAGTTGCTTTCAAATCGCCCTGCTGTTGGGCTTCTTCCAATAAAAACCGCAACTGATTCAGGTTTTCATTTAGTCCCAGACGGCGGAGCTTGATGATGTTACGCTCCAGCTCCTCCAGGAGGCGTTCCTCGACGGGATCAAGTTCGTCGGTTTGCTTCATTAACTCACTCGCCATGTCCCTCAGGGCTTCAGGCAAACGCTCCAATACGTACGGGTGGGGGTCTTGCTCGTCCTGCTCAAGCGATTCACGGATCAACGCCAAGAGGATCTGATTGTCAGTATACTCGAAATCTTCGTTCATTAGTCTCTGCAAGCCCGTGGACTGCAACTGGCGGTCAAGGCGATGTAGCAATTCCGGCCGGCGGAACAGTACCCCGATGCAATACGATTCTGAGCGGAAAGAAGCGCCGACCGCCCTTAGCAGGGGCACCCCTTCCGGCGCTGTCTCCCCCCCCACCTGCGGCCGCCGCGTACGCGACCTCCGTGGTTGCCTGCGCCCGACATAGCGTTGGCCCAACAGCGCATCTTCATCCACTCGCAAGAAGCGCGCCAACTGCTGGCGATAGGTATCGCGCTCTACCGGGTTGGGCAGATCCTCAATCAACGGAACGACCCGCGCGGCAATGCCAGATTTAACCTTTGGGTCAGCCAAATCCTGCCCCTGGGCCAATGTTTCCATGACATGCGTGACAATGGGTTTGGCCGCTGAGATCAACTGCGCCCATTCATCAGGATCCCGCGCCACGATTTCGTCAGGGTCAAGTTCGTCGGGCAGGGAGGCCACGCGCAAATCGGCCTGCAGGCGCGCTTCATTGCGCAGCAAGCCGCGCGCGTCAAATCGCAGTTCCCCTTCGCGATCCATAGCCTGGCGAGCCGCATCCAACCCTCGCAGCACGGCCTTTTGTCCGGCAGTATCCGGGTCGAGCGCCAGCACGATCCTACGCGTAAATCGTTTCAAAAGGCGCAACTGTTGTTCAGTCAAAGCCGTGCCCATCGGCGAGACTACGTTTTCGTAACCGGCCTGGTGGACGGCGATCACGTCCAGGTAGCCTTCCACGATCACCACCTGGTCGGCTGTGCGGATCGGTTTGCGCGCCCGCTCCAGGCCGTAGAGCAGGCGCCCTTTCGAGAACAACGGCGTCTCCGGCGAGTTAAGGAATTTGGGTACATCCTCGGGGTCTACAATGCGCGCGCCAAACCCGGTCATGCGCCCACGCTCGTCGCGGATGGGGATCATGATGCGTTGCCGGAAGCGGTCGTAGAAGCCGCCCGATTCGCGTTCCGATAGCAGGCCCGAGTCCAGCAGGTCTTGCTCACTGTACCCGCGTTCGGTGAAGTGCTTCAGGGCGTTGTCCCAGCCCTGTAGCGCGTACCCCAGGCCCCAGGTTTCGATCGTCCTATCGCTCAACCCGCGCTGCTCGCGAAGATATCGCAGCACTTCTGGGGTATTCAGCAGATGGTTCCGGTAGTACAGCACGGCTTCATCCAGCAGGGCACGCAGAGATTCGTGTAGTTCTTGTTGGGCCTCCTGCTTTGGCGAGTACGGCTGGAGCTCAACTCCCGCACGATCCGCCAGATGCTGCAGGGCCTCCTTGAAGTCCCAGCCTTCCTTCTTCATCACGAACTTGAAGATGTCGCCGCCTTCGTTGCAGGCGCCAAAGCAACGCCAGGTGCCCGTCTCGGGCCAGACCACAAAGGCTGGCGTGCGTTTGTTATCGTGGAATGGGCAAAACCCGGTATAGTTGCGCCCTGCTTTTCTCAGCTTGACCCCAGCCTCGGAAACCAGGTCAACAAGATCGAGTCGCGCTTTGATTTCGTCAATGGTGGACATGCACAAGCATTATAGACTCAAAAAGTCGATTTGCAAATAAAACCCAAGTACAATGCAGGTATGCCCAAACATGAGTACTACATTTCTGTCGATGTGGAGACCGCCGGACCCTTCCCAGGCCGTTACGCTCTGCTCTCGATTGGCGCCTGCGCCGTGTTCCAACCGGATAAAACCTTTTATGTTGAACTCAAGCCTGACAGGGAGGACAACCAGCCCGAGGCGTTACAGATCAGCGGACTAAATCTGGAAACGCTCAAACACCACGGCCAGCCGCCCAACCTAGCCATGCGGCAGTTTTCAGACTGGCTAGAGGCAGGCACGCCGGCCGGAAAGCGGCCGGTCTTCGTGGCCTTCAACGCAACCTTCGATTGGGCCTTCGTCAACGAATATTTCCACCGCTACCTGGGGCACAACCCCTTCGGGCATAGCGCGCTGGACATGAAAGCTTACTACATGGGGTTGCGGGGGGTGCCCTGGAGCGATACCGGCATGGACGCTGTTTCAAAACAACTCCAGGATCGAAAGGTGCTCAGCCACCATGCCCTGCAGGACGCACTCGATCAGGCGGTGTTGTTCAAGCTCATGCTGAAGGAAGGGCAGGCCAAAAATGAGTAGAATTAATCAAGAACGAATCCCGCTTGTGCAGGGCTAAGCCCCGCACGAACAAAATAAGTAG
>CAZULT010000108.1:0-7587 GCA_964621295.1 uncultured Anaerolineaceae bacterium
GAGGACAACGCCTTTGTCTTATTGCGTAACACCCGGGGGCTCATCGCGCAGCTCCATTCGTCGGCCACCCTGTGGAAGCATACCTTTCAGCTGGAAATTGGCCTGGAAGGCGGTTACCTGATCGTCAAAGGCTTGTTGTCGAAGTCGGGAAGCTATGGACGTGAAACCCTAATCATCGGTCGGAAACCGGATGATGGCGATCAGGCCGCTATTGGGAATCCCAGGGAGGAGATTGTTTACTTTGACAAGGACCTGTCCTGGCATATCCAGGTGCAGGACCTGGTGCGCTGTATTCAAAACGGCCTGCCGGTCACCGATAGCACCACGCTGGACGCCTTGCGTGTGATGGAAATTGTCGATAAGGTCTACCAACAAGCCAGACAGGTAAAGGAAGCTATTCCAGGGAGCGAATCCTTATGAAGACAACCGTTCTCGAAATTGACGTGCTCGAGTTGGAGATCAAGCCAAAGGAACTGCTGGATCAATACAAGCAGCTGATCGAGCAGGACGTCCAAGAGCGCCTCGTTCGCCCGGGCAGACTCATTCATTATCCATGCCCCGGGTGCCGGTCGGAGGTGGGAACGCTGGCTTTTGAGAAGTTCGGGCTTAAGTACATCGAGTGTTCGAAGTGCCATACGGTCTATGTCAACCCACGCCCGGTTGAGGAAGATATCGTCGAACTCTATCGAAATTCGAGATCGGCTCTCCTGTGGCGTGAACAAATCCTCCCGAAGACCAGCGAGGCGCGCCGCGACAAACTGATGCGCCCCCAGGCTCGCTGGGTCCTCGATGCGGTTGACCGGTACTACAGCAGCGCGAAAAAGGGGATTATGCTGGGTTACCACAATGCGCTCTTTGCCGAGGAACTGGTCCAGCAGGCCGAGGCCCGCTTTCTGATCCAGGTTACGAATCCTATCGCGGACGTGGAGTTTGCCAGGGTATCCCTGCCGCAGGTTGAAGTTCATCCCATGTCGATCCAGGATCTGGAGGCTCTCGGCCAGGTTGATTTCCTGCTGGCCTTTGATATCCTCGATCGTTGTACTGATCCGGAAGGGCTCTTTGCCGCAACCGAGCGGATCCTATCCTCAGGGGGGTTGGTGCTTGCCAGCACAACATTGATCAGCGGGTTCGACCATCAAGTATTATGGGACCGCTCCGGCAGCATTTATCCTCCCGATCGCCTGAACCTGCTTTCCGTGGAAGGCCTGACGGCGTTGTTCGAGCGCCATGGGTTCGAGGCGCTGGAATTCAGCACTCCGGGCAGATTTGATGTGGAAATTGTGCAACGTGCCATCGAAGAGAAACCCGATGAAGATTGGCCTCGGTTCATCAAATACCTGGTTGAGAACCGCGATCAAGAAGCGTTGAACGCCTTTCAAGAGTATCTTCAAGCTTACCGCTTGAGTTCTTTTGCCAGGCTGGTTTTACAGAAACCAGGATAGAAAACCATGATTGGAATTCCTGCATGTTAGCCTCAACTATAAAAGAGAAGCTGAAGAATGGAGAAGTGACCATTGGCACCTGGATGTCCATGGCGCATGTGTCAATCGCCGAAATCCTGGCCTCATGCGGATATGATTGGGTGGTGATCGATACCGAGCATTCCGCCATAGACGTTTCGGAAGTGCTGCGGCTTCTCATGGCTGTAGATGCGGGCGGCTCAGTCCCGCTCGTACGTCTGGCCTGGAATGATCCGGTCCAGGCGAAAGCCGTCATGGACTCGGGCGCAGCCGGTGTGCTGGTGCCGATGGTGAATTCCAAGACCGATGCTGAACAAGCCGTGAGAAATATCAAATACCCGCCTTTGGGGACCCGGGGCGCAGGTTTGGCTCGCGCGCATGCGTACGGACCGAATTTTGCCGAGTACGTCCAAGTTGCAAACCGGGACAGCTTGCTGATCGTCCAGATCGAACACATCGAGGCCGTCCGGAACATCGATGAGATCTTGTCTGTCCCGGGCATCGATGGCACTTTCATCGGACCCTATGACCTGTCCATGTCGCTGGGCCTGGCTGGCCAGTTGAACCACCCTGATGTCGAAGCGGCCAAGCAGCGTGTTTTAGATGCAACCAGGGCTCAAGGACTCGCCCCGGGCATCCACCTGGTGCATCCTGATTCTGCCTCCAAAGAGATTCAGCACTGTGTAGAACTGGGCTACCGATTTATCGCACTTGGGACGGACATCCTCTTCCTGGGCGACTCGGCGCGGGACCTTCACAAGCTGGTACGCAAGATTTTGGAAAGCAGCCCAGCCAAAAAATGATCGGGGCCATTATCCTGGATTTCGATGGCGTGCTGGCCGAATCTAATCAGGCCAAGTCGCGCGCCTTCGAAGATTTTTTTGCATTGTACCCCTCCCATGCCGAGGCTATGCGGGCATACCATCTGGAGCATTACGCGACCTCGCGTATGGCCAAGTTCGCCTACTATGTTAATGAGTTGATGGGTCGACCTGAGGATAACACCCTCCTGGAAACGATGATCGCCCAGTTCTCCGGCCTGGTAAAGGAGCGTGTGATCGCAGCTCCGGATGTGCCCGGCGCGCGCGAATTCCTGGAAGAGTTCTCCCGGCGCATCCCACTCTACATCTCCTCGGTCACGCCACAGGACGAGTTGCGCGAGATCGTCGAGTTGCGAGGGGTTGAAGCCTATTTCAAGGAGGTCTTCGGGAACCCGCCTGTCCAAAAAGCGGAGGCGATCAGGGAGATCCTCGTGCGCGAGGGCTTAGAACCCTCTCAAGCGGTTTTCATTGGCGATTCCGCCTCGGACTACCAGGCTACCCTGGCGACCGGCGTGGAATTCATCGGCAGGGACAGCGGTTTTGGGTTCACTGAGGCGCCCATCCCTTTGCACAAAGATTTTTTCGCCATCGCGAAGGTCCTCCGCGAGCGTATGAAAGGAACGGCATGATGGCTTCGGACGTGGATATCTTTGTCACGCTCTCCACCTTTGGGGAGTACTCCGACGAACCGCTGCGCCTGCTTGAGCAAAGCGGCTTCTCTTTCCAGGTTAACACGCATGGGCGGCGCATCAAGCCGGAGGAAGTCCTTGAGCTTGGTGGCGCCTGTCGTGGACTGGTGGCCGGCGTGGAACCCTATACCGCGGATACATTGACGCAACTCCCAAATCTTCAGTGCATCAGCCGTTGCGGCTCGGGCATCGACAGCATTGACCTGGCAGCAGCCGAACAACGAAACATCGCAGTTTTGAACACACCGGACGAGCCGGTCATCGCTGTGGCGGAGCTGACCCTGACGATGATCCTGGCCTTGCTGCGGCAGCTCCCGAAGGTGAACGCCCTGACCCATGAGCGCCAGTGGCAAAGGGTGCCTGGCAACTTGTTGTTCGAGAAAACCCTGGGGATCCTCGGGTTAGGCCGTATCGGCCGGAGGGTGGTCGAACTGCTTCAACCATTTGGGGCAAAGGTGCTGGCGGTCGAGCCCAGGCCAGATGCCGGCTGGTTGAAAAGCCGCGAAGTCGAGCTGGTGGATTTACCGGCTTTACTCGCCCGCGCAGATATCGTTTCCATCCACGCAGCCAGGTCCAGGGAGAACCGGCTTTTCCTGGGCGCAGATGAAATCGCCCAAATGAAACCCGGCGCCTGGTTGGTCAACATGGCCCGGGGAGACATGGTGGACGAATCCGCCTTGAATGCCGCTCTGGATTCTGGTCAGTTGAGCGGCGCCGGATTGGATGTATTTCCAAAGGAACCGTATACCGGCCCGCTGTGCGATAACCCGCGCGTGATCATGAGCCCTCATCAGGCCACCCTGACTATCGAAACCCGCGTGGCGATGGAAACCAAAGCGGTGGCAAACCTGCTTAAATTCCTGGGGGGTCGTGGTTAGGCATGCCATCTGGCGTCATTATCTACTACATCGTCGGTCCGGTACATCTGCAAAATATGCAACTGGTCGCACAGGAAATGCCAGAATGGGAGTTTCGGATCGCCTATGAGGCCAACGTCCCCTGGTTCAATCGGGCGCAGATGAAGGCGTTGACTTTTGATGCTCATCCGGTTTCTGGTGACCGTATTCCGGCTGCACTTTGGTCAGGCGATGTACGCGCGATTGTTTTTTCAGCCACTCAGCTTCGCAATACGCCTGTGAGCTTATTCCGGGAATCCCTAATAAGAAATATCCCATCGCTGGCTATTGAGGAGTCTATCCAGGTGGCCCTCAATAGCGGCCGCATCAACAATTATTTACTTTCCTTGGATGAGATTCTTGTTTCGTCTGAGCATGAACGTGCAGGAATGATCGCCGAGGGCGTGCGGCCTGAATGCGTACAGGTTACCGGCTGGCCATTCTATACCGGCCGAATGGGTAAAATAGCATCCGACCGAATGCGGGATCAAAAAGCGCGTTTCGGATTTGATGCGGACCGGCCGGTGGCGTCTTTGACCCTGACGGCGCTGGGGGACGCCGGAGAAAGTCCCGCGGTGCGTCGCCGGCAACTGGCCGTGGCGGCTTCCGGGCTGCCGGAGGAGTACCAACTCGTGGTGAAACCACATCCTATCGAGACGCTCGAAAGTCTAGAGCCTTACGTGCGCGAATTTGCTCCTCAGGCAAAGGTGATTCCGGGAGATATACGTATCTTGGAATTGCTGCAAGCCACTGACGTCCTGCTCAACCGGGGCGTCTCGCAGGTCTGCTTTGAAGCCTTGCTGCAAGAAATCCCTGTCGTCATTCTTGATACGGGTATACAGACCCCCTTTCACGGTCTGGTTCCGGAGGAGTTGATCGTCAAGGAAGCGGCGGATGTACCACGCGCTCTCGAGTCAATAAACGACGCAGACAACAAGATGCGCATCTATGAAGCCTTTATGGCCGCGCACCTGCCTTATACTCCCCCACAGGCCCGGAAATTGACCTGCGCGCGCATTGCGAAGGCTGCCGACCATGCCGAAGGGCGAAAAACCAGTGAACGGCAATGGTTCGATCTGGCGTTGTACCAGGCATGGCTCCAGCAACTGGATGAGGCCCTGTCCATTCTGGACCACTGCCGGAGTGCTGAGACCGGAGCCGGCGCAGAGGCATTGAGCAGGCTGATCCACTATCGGGCCACACCCACCGACCAGACTGCCCTCAGACAATTCGCCGGTCCAGGGTTTCGCCAGGCGATCCTGCAATCGTTGTGGATTCGCCAGCTGGCTGCACAGCGAAAGAAACCTGCTGCGCAGGACCTTGAATGGTTGCAGAGCTTCCCCCCTACCACGAACACTTCCTGGTTCATTCCTCTTGCGCGACAATGGGCCTGGATCTTGATACGAACCAGGGAGATGGCAGCACTGCGTGTATTCTGCGAACGGCTTGAACGTGAATTTACACAGGAACCGGATCTGGCAATACTACTGGCCTACCTAAAAGGCTACCAGGAAGGCTTGCTGGGTCGGCTAAAATACTATACCTATCGTTTTGACCTTGCCTTACGCGCGTGGACCCGTCCAGCCAGGAGCGCGATCGGCATCTTGTTTCGAAAGCTCAGGAGGATAAAGTGACCCACGCTCAAAATTATCTTACGGAAGCTGCACAGATCATTGAGCAACTTGACACCGATGTGATGGAAAAAATGGCCCATCTGCTGGCGGAAACTCGCCAGCGGGAAGGGCGTCTCTTCCTTCTTGGCGTCGGTGGTGGCGCGGGGCATGCCTCCCACGCTGTTTGTGATTTCCGCAAGATCGCCGGCATGGAGGCGTATGCACCCAGCGACAACGTTGCAGAGTTAACCGCCCGGACGAACGACGAGGGGTGGGATACGGTCTACTCCGAATGGCTGAAGGGCAGTCGCTTGAATGCCAAGGACATGCTGTTCATCTTCTCCGTGGGGGGGGGCAGCCTGGAAAAGAATATCAGCCCGAACCTGGTGCGGGCTCTTGAATTGGCCAGAGAGGTTGGGGCAAAGATCATCGGCATTGTCGGCCGCGACGGTGGCTATACAGCGCAGGTGGCGGATGCGTGCGTGATTGTTCCCACCGTCAACCCGGCCACGGTGACCGTGCATACCGAATCCTTTCAGGCCCTGATCTGGCATCTGCTGGTTTGTCATCCGCAGGTACAGACCGGTGCCATGAAGTGGGAATCCACGAAATAATTGTAGAGGTGTATCCCAATGCCAATATTCTTAGACTCGAGTAATCTGGAAGAAATTGAAAAGTTCCACCGCATGGGCATCATCCGCGGCGTGACGACCAATCCCACCATCATGGTCAATGACGGCATTACCGGGGGGATGAAAGGGATCGAAACACGCGCTAAAGCCATTGCACGCCTTGTGGACCCCCTACCCGTTTCGGTGGAAGTCATCACCAGTGACCGCGCGGAGACCTTGAAGCAGGCACAAACCTTTGCATCCTGGGCGAACAATATCAATGTGAAGGTCACGGTCCACGGGCCGCAGGGTGAGCTCGAGAACATGGAGATCATCCACGAACTGGAAACAGTTCATGATATCCGTGTCAATGTGACCGCCATGATGAGCGCCCAGCAATGCCTGCTGGCTGCCCTGGCAGGAGCCACGTATGTGTCCATCTTTGGGGGCAGGGTCAACAACATGGGCTACAACGTGTGCGGCGAGATCGTGAAACTGCGCAAAGTGCTGGACGCCTTCGATTTGAAAGCACGCATTATTATTGGCTCTACACGGGAAGCTCTCAATGTGATCGAGTGGCTGGAAGCTGGCGCGCATATTGTGACTGTGCTACCCCCTCTCCTTTCGACCATGTTGGTGCACCCATATTCCAAAGAAACCGTGCAGATGTTTTTGCGCGATGGAGCAAAGTTGGAAGAGATTCTAAGAAAATCTGAGTCTGATGAAGATTGAAGTTCTTGGCTGCTCGGAATAGGCCATTTCGGGTAAGCCTTCATGAACCATGATCTGGAGTAAGCCGCATGAAATATTCCCACAAATTGGCCTTCGTGGTCCCCACCTACAACCGGCCCGAAGATCTGCGTCGCATGCTCAAAAGCCTGTCGGAACAATCTGTAAAGTGCGATCAGTGCATCATCGTCGACGCGAGCGACGAACCCATCCAGTCTGTGCTGGAAGAATTTGCGGAAGTGAACTTTACCTATGCGCGCGTCATTCCCCCTTCCCTATCCGATCAACGCAACGCTGGCATGCGGCTTGTGCGTCCCGAGATCACACTGGCGGGTTATCTGGATGATGACATCGTTCTCCTGGAGGGCGCCCTGGAGGCCATGTTCTCGTTTTGGCAAACCGCACCCAAAGATGTGGGTGGTGCGCGTTTCAATATTGTGGACGATTATGTCTCTCACGTTGGATGGTTTAAAGCGTTATTCCTGATCGACAGCAAAAAGAAAGGCGCGGTATTGAAATCAGGGTACCATACCGATTTTGGAACCATCAAAGAGGTGCAGTATGCTCAGTGGTTGTCGGGCGGCGCCACGATCTGGCGCAGAGAGGTGATCTCGGAATTCGATTATGATGAATGGTATGAAGGGCATGGCTTTCTCGAGGACCTTGATTATAGTTATCGCGTGAGTAAGAAATTCAGGCTTGCAGTTGTGGCCAACGCCCGGGTCCTGCATTTGACCCGCCCAGTTCGAAGAGAGAAGAACTACCTCC
>CAZULT010000109.1:0-7489 GCA_964621295.1 uncultured Anaerolineaceae bacterium
GTTCGGCCTGTATGGCAAACCGACGGTGGTCAATAACGTCGAAACGCTCACCAATGTGCCCCTGATCCTCGAAAAAGGTGCGGACTGGTACAAGTCTCTCGGCACCGCCGATAGCGCGGGCGTGAAGGTCTTCTCGCTCTCTGGGCGCGTGCGCAAACCTGGCAATTACGAATTGCCCTTTGGTACTACCTTCCGGCAATTGATTTACGAACATGGCGGAGGCATCCTGGAAGGGCGACCGGTCAAGGCCATCATGCCGGCAGGCGCCTCTTCCTCCTTGATCGTGGTGGATGACAAGGCGCTCGACACCCCTATGGATTATGCCTCTGTGCGCACGCTCGGCGCTGATCTGGGGTCCGCTTCTGTGATTGTGATCGACGACACCGTCAGCATCGATTGGATCATCAATAAGACCATCCACTTCTTCAAACACGAATCATGCGGTAAATGCACGCCCTGCCGCGAAGGTAACTACTGGATGCTGCACCTGACCGAACGTATACACAACGGGCAGGGTGGCACAGAGGAGGTGGACCTGCTCTTCAACGTGGCCAAGCAGATGCAAAACAAGTGCTTGTGTGCGCTGGGCGAGTTCGCTACCATGGCCGTAGTGACCGGCATCGAACGATTCCCGCAAGACTTTGGAAAAGCGGCGCGGAAATAGGAAACCACTATGACGAAACAAGTGACGCTAACGATTGACGGGGTACAGGTAACCGTTCCGGCTGGGACGCTGGTGGTGGACGCCGCCAAGCGGGCTGGCATCGACATTCCGGTCTTTTGCTACCATCCGAAGATGGAACCGGCTGGCATGTGCCGCATGTGCCTGGTGGAGATCGGTCGCCCGATGATCGACCGCGCCAGCGGGCAGCCTGTGCGCGACGAGAACGGCCAGCCAAAGATGCAATTCATGCCCAAGCCGGAAACAGCCTGCACCAACCTGGTGTCCGAGGGTATGGTCGTGCTCACCCAGTCCGAACTGGCCAAGGAAGGCCAGAAGGGCATCATCGAGTTCTTGCTGACCTCTCACCCGCTGGATTGCCCGATCTGTGACAAGGGCGGCGAGTGCCCTCTGCAGAACCTTACGATGGAGCACGGACCCGGCAAGAGTCGCTTCTTGTATGGCGACAAATTGCACCTGGACAAGCATGTCCCACTGGGTGAGTTGATCGTACTCGATCGCGAGCGCTGTATCCTGTGCGGGCGCTGCGTGCGGTTCCAGGATGAAGTGGTGGGAGAGGCCGTCTTGGCCATCGACGAGCGCGGTCGCGGCAGCGAGATCATCTCGGTATCAGACCCTGGGTTCGATTCTGTTTTTTCGGGTAATACCACCGATATCTGCCCGGTAGGCGCTCTGACCTCGGCGGACTTCCGCTTCGGAGCCCGCCCCTGGGAATTACACTCGGCCGCCTCGATCTGCGCACAGTGCCCGGTGGGATGCAATGTCAACCTCAATACTCGCCGAGAAGCCAAGGCAGATGGCAAAGTGGTTATCAAACGCGTTATGCCGCGCCAGAACGAAGAGGTCAACGAGATCTGGATCTGCGACAAAGGACGCTTTGCCTATCATTACACCGAGAGCGCGGACCGGGTGCAGAAGCCGCTCATCCGCAAGGATGGTAAGCTGCGGATGGCCTCCTGGGAAGCGGCCCTGAAAAAGGCTGCTGAAAAATTGGGCTCTACCAGGCAGAAGGATTGCGTGGTGCTGACCTCCGGCAGGTTACCGAACGAAGACCTGTTCAACCTGAAGTCACTGGCGGACGGCCTGCAGGCTGAGGCCGTGCTGTACACCGGGATGGGCGGAGGTGACCTGGTGGCTCAGGTGGGCGTAGGGCAGGGCACGAACTTCTCTGCCATGGGAAAGGGCGACGCGATCCTGGTGGTTGCCTCGGATTTGTACGAGGAAGCCCCGGTCTGGTGGCTGCGCGTCAAGCAAGCCGCAGATCGTGGGGCGACGTTGATCGTAGCCAACGCGCGCGAAACCAAGCTGGATGCCTTTGCAACTTTTGTCATTCGTTACGCGCATGGCGACGAAGTCAGGACTGTTCAGGATATAGGCGCCAAGGGGAAGATCGCACAAGCTTTTGCCAAGGCTGAGAACGCGGTTTTGTTGTATGGCAGCGATGGGCTAGGCCTGGCGGGCACCTCAAACCTGGCTGACGCCTGCGCGACTTTGTTGGTGGAGACCGGGCATACCGGAAAGCCGAACAATGGTCTGATCGGCGTCTGGCAACGCGTCAACGACCAGGGTGCCTGGGAGATGGGCTTCCGCCCAGAACCCGATCTGGCTGGCGCGCTCAAAGGCAAAACGGTGTATATCGTGGGTGCTGACCTGGCTGGCGATGATCCGGGACTCGCCAAAGCTCTCAAGGGTGCGAAATTCGTGCTCGTACAGGATCTATTCCGGACTGCCACTGCGGAACTGGCTGATGTGGTACTGCCCGCACAGGCCTATACTGAACGCGATGGTACCTTCACCTCTGGAGAACGGCGCGTGCAGCGCTTTTTCCCAGCCATCACACCATTAAAAGGAACCCGAGCGGATTATGCCATTACGGCAGAGATCGCCAATCGGCTGGATTTCGACCTGGAAAGCCGTTCAGCAGGGCTGGTCTTTGACAGGCTGGCTGCCAACCTCAAAGACTTTTCGAGCCTTTCGTACGCGAAGCTGGCAAAAGTGACCGAGCAGTGGCCGATCGTTGGACGCGGCGACCTGTACTATGGCGGGACGACGTATGAGAACATGCAGGGACTGGGCGTGCAGTTGGCCAGCGCTGCGGAACGCGGTGAAAAAGTTACCCTCCCCAAAGTCAAGAAAACGCCGGGGCTGCGTCCGAAAGAGGATGAACTGTTGGCCGTTCCAATCACAAGGTTGTACGACCGGGGCATTACGGTGACCCCGGCAGAATTGCTTGAGGATCGCATCGGAGGGGCGACCGTATCGCTGCATCCCAAGGCTGCCAAAAAGCTGGGCATGCAGGCGGGCCAGCGCGTGAAGGTCAGCTTCAACGGTTTCAAGGGCGAGGCTACGCTCAGGATCGACGAAACCATCTCCACTGGCGTAGTGCTGGTGCCCCGCAGTATGGGCTTACCGATCTCGGCTCCGACCGCCGTAAAGGTGAAATGACATGGATTGGATCTTGTTGCTGGAATGGGCTATAAAATCCCTGGTGCTGATTTTCACGTTGTTGATCGGCTTCGGCTACCTGACTTATTACGAACGCCGTTTCCTGGCGCGTTTGCAGTCTCGCTTGGGCCCGAACCGGGCTGGGCCGTTTGGGTTGATGCAATGGATGGCAGATGCGGTCAAGCTGATCTTTAAGGAAGAGTTGACTCCCAAGAGCGCCTACAAGCTGGTATTCTTCCTGGCGCCTGTTGTGACGATGGTGCCTTCGATCGTGATCGCAGGCGTAATCCCATGGGGGCCGCCTGTGACATTGTTTGGGCGTGAAATCAACCAATATATTGCCGATGTAAACGTGGGCGTGATCTATTTGATGTCGATCGCCTCCATCGCAGTCTACGGCATCGTGCTGGCGGGCTGGTCGTCGAATAACAAGTACGCCATGATGGGTGGCTTGCGCTCTACGGCGCAGATGATCTCTTATGAGTTGACGCTCGGCCTTGCAATGATTGTGGCGATCCTGCTGGGCAACTCGATGAGCCTTGTGGACATCGTGGAAGCGCAGCGCAACGGCTGGTTCTTCCTGGTGCAGCCGGTTGGCGCAGCGATTTTCTGGGTCGCGACGATTGCGGAAGTCAACCGTCACCCCTTCGATATGCCCGAAGCCGAGCAGGAGATCGTGGCCGGTTATCACACTGAGTACTCCGGCATGAAGTTCGCCCTGTTCTTCATGGCTGAATACCAGAAGATGA
Source organism: uncultured Anaerolineaceae bacterium (assembly GCA_964621295.1). Taxonomy (GTDB): domain Bacteria; phylum Chloroflexota; class Anaerolineae; order Anaerolineales; family Villigracilaceae; genus JAABUE01. The sequence goes on from CAZULT010000109.1 coordinate 3,877, forward strand.
TCGTGGTCAGCGCGATCCTTGCGACGTTGTTCTTTGGCGGTTATCTTGGTCCGGGAGTTGACCAATTCCCCTGGCTCGGTCCCATTTACATGTTTGCCAAACTTGTTGTCTTGTTGGGCATCATGATCTGGGTGCGCGCTTCCTGGCCTCGCATACGCTATGACCGGCTGATGGCCTTTGGTTGGAAGGTGCTGCTGCCGCTGGCACTGGCTGTGGTCTTCATCACTGCGGCAGGAATTTTGATGGCACAGGATGTCAATCCCTGGCTGATGTGGCTGACCCCCATCCTTTCGTTGGTAGCGGGTTGGATCGCTGTCTTAACGGTGAACCGCGCGATACGGAGGAAGTCTTATGCTTAGAGAACTCGGGCGTGGCTTATGGACCACGTTCAAAATGGTGATCGAAGGGCCGGTCACCACTCAGTATCCGGAGGAGAAGCGACCAGTGCGGCCGCGCTTCCGTGGACGGCATGTGCTAAATCGCTACGAGAACGGCCTTGAGAAGTGCATCGGCTGTTCGTTGTGCGCTGCGGCCTGCCCCGCGGATGCCATCTTCGTAGAATCCTCTGAAAACACAGATGAGAAACGTTTCTCACCTGGAGAACGCTACGCCAGCACCTACGAGATCAATATGCTGCGCTGCATCTATTGCGGTTTTTGCGAGGATGCCTGCCCGACCGAAGCGATCGTGCTGGGCGATAACTACGAGCTTTCGTTCACAGACCGACATGACGCCATCTACACCAAGGAACTGTTGTTACAACCGGTGGCGTCCCCTGACATGACCACGCCCCGTAAGGTCGAGCCAGGTATGTATACCCGTTCGGTGCCTGAGATGAAAAACCCGAGCGATTGATGATATTTTCCTCTCCCTACCCCCTTATGGAATGCCCTTCAGTGAGAAGGGCGAGGTAAATGGAGCATTATGTCCGTTGAACTGGTCATCTTTCTTGTCCTGGCCCTGGTGGCGATTGCGACTGCGCTGGGGATGTTGTTCAGCCGCAACGCAGTTTATTCGGCACTATTCCTGGTACTGAACTTTGCGACAGTAGCCGTCTTCTACCTGCTGCTGGGCGCGCCTTTCATTGCCATGGCGCAGATCACAGTTTATGCCGGGGCGATCATGGTGCTGTTCCTGTTCGTTATCATGTTGTTGGGCGCGGAAAGGCTGGCGCCCAGCCAGGCGCTGCCATGGCAGCGGCCCCTGGCGATCCTGTTGGCGCTCGTACTGGTGGTTGAAGCTGGGTATTTGTTGCTGGTCCGGGGTGTACCGGCCGGGCAGATCGTTCCGCCTGCAGAAAGCGCCAATGCGTTGAAGGCTGTCCAAGATCTTGGCGAGACTCTTTTCCGCCAGTACCTGCTGCCCTTCGAGGTGACGTCTATTGTATTACTGGTGGCCATGATCGGTGCGATCGTGCTGACCAAGCAAGAAAAAGGAGAGGGGTAGATGATTCCTGCCGTTCCTGTACCCTACTACATTGCTCTTTCGGCGATCTTATTCACCATCGGCGCATTGGGCGTGCTGATTCGTCGTAATGCGCTGATCATCTACATGTCGGTCGAGTTAATGCTCAATTCTGCCAACGTGGCGTTCGTGGCTTTCGGCCGAGCCCAGGAAATCGTGTCAGGTACGCCTGTGTTCAGCGGCCAGATCTTCGTATTCTTCGTGATCGCGGTGGCCGCAGCGGAAGTGGCGGTCGGCCTGGCGCTGATCGTAGCGATCTTCAAGACTAAACAAAGCATCGACGTCGATACGTTGAGCAGCCTGAAGGGATAACCTATGCTCTTGAGTGAAGCTACTACCGCAGGCTTTTATTCTCTGGCACCCTGGATCGTGTTCTTCCCGCTGACCGGGCTTATCCTGAACCTGCTCATTGGGGGCAGGCTGCCCGAGCGGGCCATCGGCTGGTTGGCCAGCCTGGCTTCTTTCGCCTCCTTTGTCGTGGCCGTATTGCTGGCTTACTCGCTGTCGGTTCATCCGGAGGTGGTCATTGTCCCGGTTGCCCAATGGATCCACATTGGGAATCTGATCCTGGATTGGGCCTTCCGTGTCGATACGCTTTCGGTGACGATGATGCTGGTCGTCTCAGGCGTTGGGACGCTGATCCACATCTACGCCATCGGTTATATGCACGAAGATGTGCGTTTTAAAAATGACCTGGGCCGTTACCGCCGTTTCTTTGTCTTTATGAATTTGTTCATCGCTGCCATGATGATCCTGGTCAGCGGTGATTCGTACCTGATGTTGTTCGTCGGCTGGGAGGGCGTCGGTTTGTGCTCCTTCCTGCTGATCGGCTTTTGGTACGAGATGGATACGCTCGGCCGCGCCTCCTGGGCTAACTCCGACGCTGCCAAGAAGGCTTTTGTAGCCAACCGCGTCGGCGATTTTGGCTTCCTGATCGCAGCCTTCCTGATGTTCTGGACCTTCGGCAGCCTGCAGTTCGACAAGATTTTCGAACTGACACCGCAAGTCGCCCAGGCATCTCCGGGGATCATCGTGGCCATCACGCTCTTCATGCTGATCGGCGTGACCGGCAAATCCGCGCAGATTCCGCTTTACGTCTGGCTGCCGGACGCTATGGCCGGTCCGACCCCGGTCTCGGCCCTGATCCATGCGGCGACGATGGTCACGGCCGGTGTGTACCTGATCGCCCGCTCAGCGGCGCTGTATACACTGGTACCGCAGGCGCAGTTCGTGGTGGCACTGGTTGGTGCAGCGACGGCCTTCTTCGCGGCCACGATCGCTGTCGGCCAATATGACATCAAGAAGGTGCTGGCCTATTCGACCATCAGCCAATTGGGCTATATGGTGGCGGCGGTCGGCATGGGGGCTTACGTGGCGGGTATGTTCCACCTGATCACGCATGCTTTCTTCAAAGCGCTGCTGTTCCTGTCGGCTGGTTCGGTCATCCTGGGCATGGAACGCGGCCACCATCATCTGGCGCACGGTCACAGTGAGCACGGAGAGGAAATCCTCGATCCGGGCGACATGCGCAACATGGGCGGTCTGCGCAAACAGATGCCGGCCACCTTCTGGGTCTACCTGATTGGCGCCCTGGCGCTGGGCGGAGTCTTCCCGCTGGCTGGTTTCTGGTCCAAGGACGAGATCCTGGCCGATTCGAGCCTGTATTATCCACTGGTTTACTGGCTGCTGGTGCTGGGCGCCTTCCTGACCGCTTTCTACATGGGCCGCCAGATTTTTATGGTCTTCTTCGGCAAGGAGCGCACGGAAGTTGCCAAGTATGCCGAAGAAAGCCCGGCGGTCATCACCGTCCCGCTGATTATCCTGGCCACCCTGTCGGTCTTCGGTGGGGTGCTCAATCTGCCCGGTCTGCATACGCTGACTGCCTGGCTCGAACACACGATCGAGTTCATCCATCCGGGCGAATTCAACCTGACGGTGGCGCTAAGTTCGACGATTTTGGCTTTGCTGGCCATCTTCCTCTCCTGGTTGGTGTATGGGCGCATGCCGATGGCCACGGGTGAGAATGACCCGCTCAAGAAAATGCTTGGTCCGGTCTTTACCATTTTCGAGAACAAATATTGGGTGGACGAGGTTTACTGGGCCGTCTTTGTGGATCGGTATATCGATCTGGCGCGCTTCCTGGCGCAGA
>CAZULT010000110.1:0-7458 GCA_964621295.1 uncultured Anaerolineaceae bacterium
ACGATACCTATCTCCCCGGCACCATTTCTTCAGTGGTGGATGCGTTCCACGCGCATCCGGAAGCCGTGCTGGTATACGGGGACATGCTGGCTGTAGATGGCGACGGCCAGATCATTAACCGGTTAACCTATCGCCAGTTGACGCTTGAAGACCTTTTGTGCTTTCATATCATAGGTCAACCGGCGGTATTCATGCGGCGAGGCGCACTTCAAGAGGCCGGATTTCTGGATCCATCCTACCATTGCTTATTGGATCACCAGCTGTGGCTGCGCCTTGCTTTAAAAGGCCCAATTGTTCACGTAAAGGAGACCTGGTCCGCCGCGCGTTACCATCCTGCCGCAAAAAACCGTGCCAGGGCCGGTGAATTTGGTCGCGAAGCATTCAAGATTCTGGATTGGGCAAATGGACAGGCAGATCTGATGCAAGTGCTGCAGAAAAACAAGCGAAAAGCGCGTGCCTCAGCCCATCGCGTGGATGCACGCTACTTGCTGGATGGTAACAAGGCCTGGCGTTCGCTATTGGCCTGGTGGCGGGCATTCGCTGTTTACCCCGCCGTAGCCCTCGCCCGTTTGAACATTCTCGTCTCTGCATTGCTTGCTCTCAGTGGTTTAACTGGCTTGCGATCTATCTATTTGCGATCCAGGCAAACACGTCTAAAGCACTGAATTTCTCAAAACCCTTAAGTCACGTTACAATAGGGCGCTGCGTATGGTTGAGACTCCCCGTTCCTTTTTTGGAAAATCGCGCCTTGTATTGGGTATTACCTTATTCTTGATATTTGGATTGGGCATTGCCATCCGTTTATACGATATCACTGACCTGCCTTTGGATTTCCATCCCACACGCCAGTTATTTTCAGCAATCAAAGCGCGCGGGATGTATTACCAGAACCTTCAGGAAGCGCCCGAATGGCAGCGAACGGTCGCCATTCAGATGTGGAAGACAAAAGTCACGATTGAGCCAGAGCTATTGCCCAGGCTGGCTGCGTTCTTTTATCGATTTACGGGCGAGAAGCTGTGGGTCCCGCGCCTGATTTCGGCTGTCTTCTGGGTCCTGGGTGGGATTTTTCTTTTTCTACTGGCGCGGGACCTGGCAACTACGGATGGTGCGGTCCTGGCATTGGCTTTTTACTTGTTTGTTCCTTACGGGATCATCGCCAGCCGCAGCTTCCAGCCCGACCCGTTAATGGTGAGCTCCATCCTGGCTTATTGGTGGTTGGTTTGGTGCTGGAGACAAAGTCCTGCCTGGAAATGGGCGATCCTGGCCGGGCTGGTCGGCGGATTTGCAATCTTTGTAAAGCTTGTTGCCGTTTTTTTTGTAGCAGGGGGTACGGTAGGCATGCTTATTGGACGTTTTCGTTTTCGCGACATCCTCCGGAATGCTCAGGCTTGGGCTATGCTCACTCTGGATATTCTACCGGGTGCGATTTGGGTTCTTGATGGCCTCTTTGTAGCTGGCTTCCTGAACAACGAATTCTCGGGCAATTTTCTGGCATCCCTGCTGCTTTCACCGTCCTATTATTTGCAATGGCAGTCCAACGTGCAAACCGTTGTCGGCGGCGTGGTTGTGGCCTTGGCGTTATTAGGACTCTTCCTGACCAGGCAAAAGGGGGGTTTTGCGTTCCTTGTCAGTATCTGGATCATGTATGGATTATTTGGCCTGTACTTTAATTATCATATTTCGACCCATGATTATTACAGCCTGCCGCTTATTCCCATTGTGGCATTCTCCTTGGCACCGCTTGGAGAGTTATTGTTCGCACGTGTGGCCGATGTTGCCCAAACAACCCGGATGCGAATCGCGGTTTTTCTCATCATCCTTTATGGCGTGTGTGCGTCGCTCTGGGCGGTACGCAATGAAATGAAGGCGATAGACTATCGACCTATACAGGCGTATTGGGCCAGCATCAGTGACGCATTAGGGCCACAGGCTTCCGTGATTGCGCTTACCGATGATTATGGCTCGGGATTGGCTTATTGGGGTTGGCAGAATGCGGCCGTCTGGCCGACCTCAGACCAATTGAACTACCATGACGAGCGTGGCGGTACGTTTAATTTACGAACATTTTTTGCAGAGCGAGCAAAAAAGAAAGTCTATTTTCTCGTCTCCAATCTGGAGGAATTTGAGCGGCAACCCGAATTAAAACAGCTTTTGTACGCAGACTACCCGGTTTTCTCTGAGGGAGAAGGATTCGTGATCTTCGATCTGGTCCATCCGTATCGAGGGCAACCATGACCAGCGAAAGACCCATTTTGGTAACGGGTGCACACCGGACGGGAACAACCTGGGTTGGTAAGATGTTGGCTGCTGATTCGCGCATTGCATATCTGAGCGAGCCTCTTAACGTCTGGCATAGACCGGGGGTGATGCAAGCTCCCGTGAAGGATTGGTATACCTACATTTCACTGGAAAACGAGCATGAGTATTTGCCTGCTCTGCAGACCATGTTGGAATTTCGTTACAGTCTCGGACGAGAAATCCTCGCATTGCGTTCGGCCAAAGATTTACTTCGCTTGGGACGCGATCTCGGTATTTTTATGCGCGGTCGACTCCTTCAACAGCGTCCGCTAATCAAGGATCCTTTTGCTGTGTTCTCTGTTGAATGGTTTTCAAGACGCCTGGATTGTGAAATTGTCATTACCGTCCGTCACCCTGCCGGATTTGCCAGTAGCCTGAAAAAATTGAATTGGCCATTCGATTTCAAAGAATTATTGGAACAATCCAGCTTGATGGAGAATTGGTTGGAAGAAGATCGCGCCGAAATGGAGGCTATGCCTGGACAGGATATAATTGGACAGGCTGCTTTGCTTTGGCGCATGATCTACGGTTTCTTGATCCGGATTCGCCGTTCCCATCCAGAATTTCACTTTGTCCGTCACGAAGATCTTTCCCACAATCCTTTACATGGTTTCAGAAACCTGTATGCATCGCTCGGTCTTGAATTTACACCCCAGGTTGAGCGTGCAATCTTGAACTCAAGCAGTTCAGAAAATCCTGTAGAGCTTACAAAAAGAAGCGTTCATTCGGTCAAGCTTGATAGTCGTGCAAACGTAAAGAATTGGAAAAAACGATTGAACCAGGATGAACTCGCGCGCATCCGCGCGGTAACCAAAGACATCGCCTTAGAATATTATCCAGACATTGAATGGTGACCGATGGAATCCCGCTCATTTTTCGGGAAGCAAAAACTAATCTATGTGCTTGTATTTCTTAGCTTGATTGCTGGTCTTTCCCTTCGTCTCCTGGACCTTACTGATCTGCCGCTTGATTTCCATCCAACCCGTCAATTACACTCAGCTTTGATTGCGCGTGGCATGTATTATCAATTTGCTGTGAATGTTCCGGATTGGCAGCGCCAGATGGCACTCCGGCAATGGCAAGAAGAAGATGTCCTGGAGCCCCAACTCTTTGAAACCATTGTTGCCGGAACCTACCTGCTTTTGGGTGAGCATCTTTGGATTGCCCGTTTGTACTCAGCGTTGTTCTGGATCCTTGCTGGCCTGGCTTTATTTGCTCTGGCGCGCCGCATGACTTCACTGGATGGCGCGCTACTGGCTCTGTTCTATTTTTTATTCCTTGAGTTTGGTGTTCTTGCCAGCCGCTCCTTCCAGCCAGATCCGCTGATGGTCGCACTCATAGCAGGCAGTTTGTGGTCATTCCATCATTGGAAACAACAGGGTATCTGGAAGTGGGCACTATTAACCGGGGTATTGAGCGGCTTGTCTATCTATGTCAAACCGATGGCAGTTTTCTTTTTATTCGGCGCATATGCGCTTACAGGCCTGTACCGGCCTAACTTCAAGGAATTGCTGAAGAACAGGCAATTATGGTCAATATTGATTCTGTCAATCATGCCGGTCAGTCTTTACCTCCTGGATGGAATCTACCTACACAAATATCTCGATGTGAATTCTTCGTTGCGGATTTTTCCTCAACTCTGGTTGGACCCAGCGTTTTACGTTCGCTGGTATAACATGATCGGGAACACGGTTGGGACTGGCGCATTTTTACTTTCGCTGCTGGGGATTTTCATCCTCAGGTGTGGCAGCGATCGTTTCATGGTGTTGGGATTGTGGTTTGGTTATTTTCTTTACGGTTTGGTATTTGCTTATTTTATTGGTACGCATAACTATTATCAATTGCCGTTGGTCCTGATCGTTTCACTTTCCTTATCAATAGTGGCAAAAGCACTTTTCGATCCACTCGTAGCAGCCAATCAGAACACATTTATTCCCAAACTGTTCGTTGGCGGATTTATTTTGATAGGCATCATTTTTTCTGCATGGGGAGCTCGTGTAACCTTGTTACGCGAAAATTATCGGAATGAGGTTGAATTCTGGCAGAACCTTGGAGATTTGCTTGGGCATACCTCCAAAGTTGTGGGCTTGACGCATGATTACGGTCATCGCCTGGCATACTTTGGCTGGCAGGAGTCTGACCCCTGGTTGTTGACCGGTGACATTAAAATTCGTGAATTGGGAAATGTTGAGCTGGATCTATCCCAGAAACTCAACGATGTCCTGGATAGCCACCAATTCTTCGTCGTGACGCAATTCAATCAATTGAATAGCCAGCCAGCCGTCAAGGATCTCCTTGAGGAGAATTATCCAGTGTATGCGCAAGGGGATGGTTACTTGATCTTCGATCTACGAAAATAAGAGACTCATGACATCCCACAACGAGCTTGTTTCGATCATCACCCCTTCCTATAATCAGTCCGATTTCTTGCGAGAAACCATCAGGTCAGTCTTGGGGCAGACTTACCCACACATCGAATACAGCATTGTGGATGGCGGGTCCACGGACGGAAGTCTGGCGCTTATCAATAATTATGCAGACCGTCTGACCTGGTGGGTCAGTGAAAAAGATGCTGGACAGACGGACGCTCTTAATAAGGGGTTTGCGCGTGCAAAGGGACAAATATTCGCCTGGATAAATTCAGACGATACGTATGAGCCAGGCGCAGTTGCTGCGGCCGTCGAATATTTGCGGGCTCATCCTGAAGTTGGTCTCGTTTATGGAGATACAAACTATATAGATGGTCGAGGGCGCGTAATTGGAAAATTCCCCGCTGCGCAAACGGATTATACTCGCTTGCGCCGGGGGTACGTCCATATCCCGCAACAGGCGGCATTCTTTCGTTCAGAATTGTGGCATGAGCTTGGCCCACTGGACCCATCCTTTTATTTTGCGATGGATTATGACTTATGGGTACGTATCGCGGCCAGGACAAAGATTCATTATGAAGCAGGCCAAACTTGGGCGAATTTCCGTTTGCATTCTTCCGGAAAGACGATCGCTGCTGATGATCGCTGTTGGCCTGAGATGCTTCGCGTCCATTTTCGGGATGGAGGAAGTTTCTTTTCACTCATCGTATTAAAGTATTACATTCGAAAGCTGATAGCGCCCGTTTTGAAATGGCGTAGAAGGTTATTGGTGGCTAACTCATGAAATGGATCTTGCTTCCCCCTACGATTGACGATTTGATCCGGATATTGAAAGCCTGGCGGTTTTGGGTCATCGGGACGTTGCTCGGCGCAGCATTGAGTTGGTTGATCTACGTTATTTTTCCACCACCCTACCTAGCGCGCGCCACGGTTAATGTAGATTTCAACTTGGAAGAAGCCTGGCCTGAGGAAACAGACCGGCAACAGTTCTATTACCTTGAACGTGAAGTGCGAAAACTTAAGGAGATCGCCTGGTCGGATGGTGTCCTGGAGGAGGTGTCGAGCCTGACCGATTCAAGCATTTCCGACTTAAGGGAACAAGTATTAGCGCTCAGTCAACCTGCCGAAGCGGGCTGGCATTTCTATGCAAAAGACCGTGACCCTGAAATGGCTGCGAAGCTGGCCTCTGCGTGGGCAGAAGCTTTCGTAAAAGCAACCCATTTAGAGATCGCCTCCCAATCAGGATTGAATATGTTCATTCGAGTAGAGCCTACTCAGGTAATGGAAGTGCCTTTATCCCGCAGTATACCGCTCGGGACCTACCTGCTTTCTGGGTCTGCAAGTGTATTGATCGTAATGATAGGTTTCCTGTTATTCATGAAACCCAATAGACCAGCATGAGAAAAACCTTTTTATTAGGAATAGAACAACCGCTAATACGGTTTCTTTGGGCTGCCGTGTTAGTGACACTGCCAGTCACGAGTTTTCGATACTTTCCTGGCCTTGGAGAAACCACTTACGTCCGACCATTGGCGTTTTACCCGTTGGCCTTATTGCTTCCGATTCTATTTATTCAACTCATAAGAAAGAAAATCCCTTTCCCATGGTCGGGAAGTTTGATCGTGTTCGGGGCGTTCCTGCTGGTATTGTTTGGGACTTCGATGTTCGGAGCCCTGCAATCACCTTTGGAAATGCGAGGCCAAATATATTGGGGCCGAGCCATCCGAGCATGGGTAACGATCTTGATCGGCTTTTCCTTTTTTTTGTCAGCAATTTGGATGAACAGAAATGAAAAAGATTTAAAGTTTTCCCTGCAATGGTTGGGTGTTGGATTTGTCATTACCATGCTGTGGAGTGGATTACAGGCAGTGACGTTTCACACACCTTTATTGGAAAAGGAAACTGTCACCCATTGGCAATTGGCCTTTTCGATGCGAGAACTGGTAAAGACCAACCGTATTTCTGGATTGGCGTACGAACCTGCCTGGTTGGCTGGTCAGATCGCAACATTGTACTTGCCGTGGTTGTTTTCGGCTGTACTAACGAAAACCCACCTGACTCGCGTAAAGTGGCTGGAAGCAACCCTATTTGGATTGGGCACGTTGCTCCTACTGTCAACCTATTCTCGAGGGGGATTATTCACAGGTCTCATCTCTGGCGCGCTTACCTTTTTGCTTGTGGGTCGGCAAAAAATTCAGAATAGTTGGCAGTGGTTTCTCTCGGGATTCTTTTACAACGAACCAACCATCCAAAAAAGGGTATTTGCCATTGGTAAGCGGTTGAGCGTAGTTCTATTGATCTTCTTGGTGGTAATCGGATCCTTTGCTTTGTTAAATCAGAAGAATTACTTTGCCCGTCTCTGGAATACTCGGGCCGAAGATTTATCTGAATTTATCATTGAAAACTCAGCAGGCGCGAGGGTTGCTTATGCATGGGGTGCATTGAGCGTATTCAATCAACATTCGTGGATTGGCGTTGGCTTGGGCGCGAGCGGATTTTACCTTTACGATTTCCTCCCAGACTGGGCTCTCACGACGGTGCCTGAAATAGCGCGGCAACTCAGCCCTGCAAATCATTTATTTCCTAATCCCAAGAATATGTATCTCCGGATTTTAGTTGAGGCGGGATTGGTGGGATTCTCGCTGTACTTGGCATTTTGGGCCGGGCTCCTTGGAGATACGCTTGTCCTCTTGCGCAAACCAGGGCTGATGCGATTTGTCGGAATTGCAGGATTAAATGCATGGTTGGCAATCGGCCTTTATAATGTCACGCAAGATTCTTTTGCCACACC
>CAZULT010000111.1:0-7383 GCA_964621295.1 uncultured Anaerolineaceae bacterium
GTTTAGCTTTCGACCAACTCGTTCTCCATGTCCGAACTTATGTCTGAATATCAGAAAAACAGGCTTGTCAAGCTGCAATCTTTTGTGTATAATAAACGATTGCTGTCCTGCTTTGACTGGCAGGATATTCGTGTGTTTAAATCTCGTTTTTAAAATAGCTCCAGGAGAGACGATGGCTTCATCCCTTCCCCGTAAGAATTTTGCACGGATCCCGGTAAAACTTTCTCTGCCTGACCTGATTGAAGTTCAGCTTTCTTCCTTTAAGCGCCTCAAGAAAGATGGTCTGGCGGATCTATTCCACGAAGTGTCCCCGATTGAATCTTATAACAAAGGCATGAAACTCTACTTCCCCAGCCGAAGCCCGGAGTCTGAGCAATGGGGCCTGAAGTATTGGTTTGGTGAACCTAAGCACTCCATCGACGAGTGCGTCGAGCGTGACTTGACGTATGCCAGTCCTTTATATGTATCGGTATTGCTGGCGGGTCCGGACGTGCCCGAGCCGATTAAGCAGGACATCTTCCTGGGGGACTTTCCGGAGATGACTGATAAGGGTACCTTCATTATAAATGGAACCGAGCGGGTGGTGGTATCGCAATTGATCCGTTCGCCCGGCGTTTATTTCGAAGCGCCCATTGATCGCTCGACCGCTCGGCCGTTGGCCATGGCTAAATTGATCCCAGATCGCGGGGCCTGGATGGAATTCGAGACCCGTAAGAGTGATTACATCATCCTTAAATTCAACCGCAAGCGAACGGTACCGATCACGGTGTTCTTGCGAGCGCTGGCTGTTGTCGATGATGGCAACGGTAACTCGCCCATCAAGACTGGCTCAGATGAGGAGATCCTGGCGCTCTTCCAGGAGGTGGACAACAATCCAGAGCGCATGTTCATCCCCTCCACACTGCGGCAAGAGCCCGAGTGGGACCTCTCTAATGGACATTCTATTTCAGAGGCCGCCCTGATCGAATTCTTCCGCAAGATGCGGCCAGGCGACCCTGCCACGATCGAGAATGCACGCGAGTTCCTGGAGGAGCAATTATTCGACCAGCGTCATTATGACCTTGAACGCGTGGGTCGTTACAAATTGAACCAGAAGTTGGACCTGAAGGTGCCGATCCCTCACAGGAATGTGACCAAGGAAGATATCATTCGGTTGGTGCGGCGCATGATCCAGATCAACAATGGCGTTGAAAAACCTGATGACATAGATCACTTGGGCAATCGCCGCGTTAAGACGGTCGGTGAGTTGATCCAGAACAAATTGCGTATTGGATTGCGCCGCATGGAACGGGTGATCAAAGAGCGCATGTCCATTCGCGACCAGGAGCAACTATCGCCGGTCACTCTGGTAAACATTCGACCGGTAGTTGCGGCCTTACGCGAATTCTTCGGTTCAAGCCAGTTATCACAATTCATGGATCAGACCAATCCGCTGGCTGAACTGCGCCATAAACGTACTCTCTCGGCGCTCGGTCCTGGCGGGTTGCGCCGCGAACGGGCAGGATTTGATGTGCGTGATGTGCATCATTCTCACTATGGACGGATCTGTCCGATCGAAACGCCGGAAGGCCCCAACATCGGTCTTATCGGCCGTCTGGCGTCCTTCGCGCGGGTAAATGAGTACGGTTTCATCGAAACACCCTACCGCAAGGTTAGAAAATCTATGGCTTGCGACGACCAAAACATGGTTGGAAGAGAGTCGCGCGAGGATGTGAAAGACGCGAAGTCGAGCAACGTGATCGTCAAAGCCGGTGAACGTATCGACGAGAAGATGCTCAAGAAGATCGCCAAGCTCGGCCATGATATCAATGTTGTACCCTTCGTTTCGGACGTCATTGAATACCTATCGGCGGATGCCGAGGATAAATATCAAATCGCACAGGCCAATGCGCCGCTGACCGACGAAAATGAGTTTGTGCGTGAACGTATCTCCAGCCGCTTCCATTCCGGGTTTGGTTTTTCAACTCCGGAAAATGTACAATTCATGGACGTGGCGCCTCATCAGGTGGTTGGGATCAGCGCGGCGCTGATTCCTTTTCTTGAACACGACGATGCCAATCGCGCGCTGATGGGATCGAATATGCAGGCCCAGGCTGTGCCGCTGGTGCGTCCTGAGATCCCGTTGGTTTCGACTGGAATGGAATATCATGCCGCCATTGACTCGGGGCAGGTGATCGTTGCAGAAGCGGGCGGAGAGGTGACCTCAGTTACGGGTCGCACCATTGTCATTCGAGAGAAGAACGGCCTGCATACCTATCCCCTTCGTAAATACCAGCGCTCCAACCAGAGCACCTGTATCGACCAGCGTCCGGCTGTCCAAAAAGGGCAGATCGTGAAGAAGGGCGATATCATCGCGGATTCCTCATCCACTGAAAGCGGCGAGCTGGCTCTCGGGCAAAATGTGGTGGTCGCGTTCATCTCGTGGGAGGGTGGCAATTTTGAAGATGCTATCCTGATCTCCGAGCGGCTGGTCCAGGAAGACCGGTTCACCTCGGTGCACATTGAAAAGTATGAAGTTGAAGCGCGCGATACGAAACTGGGGCCAGAAGAGATCACTCGCGATATCCCCAATGTCGGCGAGGATGCCATCAAGGATCTGGACGAGAACGGCATCATTCGTATCGGTGCTGAAGTCGGGCCAAATGATATTTTGGTTGGCAAGATTACGCCAAAGGGTGAAAAAGAACTTACCCCTGAGGAAAGGCTGCTGCGCGCGATATTTGGCGAAAAATCACGCGATGTCAAAGACACCTCCTTGCGTATGCCGCACGGTGAGCGCGGAAAGGTAGTGGATGTAAAAGTCTTTACGCGTGAAGAGAACTCAGATTTATCAGCCGGTGTGGATATGATGGTGCGCGTCTCGGTCGCGCAACGCCGCAAGATCACAGCCGGGGATAAGATGGCTGGCCGCCATGGAAACAAAGGCGTTGTCTCAAAAGTGGTTCCGGTAGAGGATATGCCATTCCTGGAAGACGGCACCCCGGTCGATTTGATCCTGAACCCACTGGGAGTACCGGGACGTATGAACATCGGCCAGGTTCTGGAAGTTCACCTTGGCTGGGCTGCCAAACGCCTAGGGTTCCGGGCTCTCACGCCGGTATTCGATGGCGCCTCGGAAGAGGAGATCGAAGCGGAACTGGCGCGAGCCTGGTTAGTGGATCAGGCTTGGCGCGAAGCCGCCGAAAAGGCCTGGGAATGGCTCAAGCAGGAAGAATACGATCCAAACTCGATTCAGGATGACGGCGAAGTACGGCGACTGTACCTTGAAATGTACCTTGGTGAACGCGGTTACGATATCTACAACTTGTATCAGTTGGATTATGCCAGGAACGCGACCGTCCGCGAATGGTTGAAGGATCACGGGCATGATCCCGAAAAAATCTTCTACGGGGAAGAAGTTGATCCACGCGACCGCGTTTCATTCAATGAGTTTGCAATCAAAACCTGCTTACGTTTGTGGCTTGAAAGCCTGGGTAAGTCCGCGAAGATCAAGGAAGATAAATTGTTAGCAGAGGCTCGCGCCGTAACTATCGAAACCGGAGTACCCATGCCGATTCTGGGGAAACAGATCCTGCGCGACGGCAAAGCAGGTTTACCCTATGACCAACCCGTAACGGTTGGCGTAATGACGATCCTCAAATTGCACCACTTGGTGGAGGACAAAGTCCATGCGCGCTCGACCGGTCCGTATAGCCTGGTAACGCAACAACCGCTGGGCGGTAAAGCCCAGTTTGGCGGCCAGCGATTTGGCGAAATGGAAGTTTGGGCGTTGGAGGCCTATGGAGCGGCTTACACTCTGCAAGAGATGCTGACGGTAAAATCGGACGATGTCCAGGGACGAGTTAATACTTACGAAGCGATCGTTAAAGGCGAGCCGATCGAAGAACCAAGCATTCCAGCCTCCTTCAGAGTATTGGTAAAGGAATTGCAGAGCCTGGGCCTGGCTGTGGAGGCGATTAACGAAAGCGGCGACGTCGTCCGCTTTGGAAAAGATGAGGAGAAGGCCCATCCGCCGAGGATGGCCACCGGCCTGCTGGATATTGGTCAGAACCTGGTGAACAATCGGCGACCTTGACGTAAGAAAGGGCAGATGATAGAATCAGCCCTCGTTGCCGACTCTTGAAGGCGGCTATCATCCCGCCCATGCATGGCAGCTACGAATGAGGCCATCATCATCAACCTGATGGTCTCATTTATTGCGAGAAGCTATTGTGAAAAAGATAGTAAACGGAGGCAAAAAGTGCCGACAATCAACCAAATGATCCGTAAGGGTCGCAAAATAAAGAAGGCCAAAAGCAAGGCACCTGCTTTGCAATATACACTCAACAGTTACAACCAGCGCCGGTTTCGTCAGGAAAGGGGCGCGCCACAGAAGCGTGGGGTTTGTATTATTGTTCGCACGATGACACCGAAGAAACCTAATTCGGCTCTGCGTAAAATCGCGCGTGTACGCCTTACGAATGGTATCGAAGTCACCGCCTACATACCTGGAGAAGGTCATCAATTACAGGAGCACTCAGTTGTACTCGTTCGTGGTGGCCGTGTCAAAGATCTTCCTGGCGTTCGCTACCACATTGTACGCGGGTCCCTTGACACCACAGGTGTCCCCGATCGTAAGCAGGGTCGCTCCAAATATGGCGCCAAGCGCCCCAAGTAGTACAGGAGAGGAATAGCATGCGAAGAGGTAGTCCTGAAGAACGCGTCATCCCGCCCGATATACGCTACAACAACAAAAATATCCAAACGATGATCCTGCACATCATGAAGCGTGGCAAGAAAAGTCTTGCGATCCGTTTGATGTATGATGCTTTGGATCTAGTGGAGGAGCGCACGAAAAAGAACCCGATGGAGATCTTCGATACGGCTTTGCGGAACGTTTCTCCAGCAATGGAAGTCCGCCCACGCCGTGTGGGTGGTGCCACCTACCAGGTGCCAATGGAAGTACCCACCAGCCGTCGCACAACTCTGGCGATTCGCTGGATCCTTGCAGCTGCACACGACCGCTCTGGAAAATCCTTTGCTGACAAACTGGCCTCTGAATTGGTTGAGGCTTCGAACGAAACTGGGGCTGCAATCCGGAAACGCGATGAGGCTCACAAGATGGCCGAAGCCAATCGCGCTTTTTCACATTACCGCGTGTAATCCTCTGCGATCACTCATTAAGGTATCCGTTTCATGCCCCGCGCTCATCCGTTAGACCAATATCGAAATATTGGAATCATCGCTCACATCGATGCTGGCAAAACTACGACGACGGAGCGCATCTTGTTCTATACCGGAAAGACTTATCGCCTTGGTTCGGTAGATGATGGCACTACAGTGACCGACTGGATGGAACAAGAACGCGAGCGTGGTATCACGATCGTATCGGCCGCGGTTTCTGCCGAGTGGAAAGGCTACCAGATCAACATTATTGACACCCCCGGTCATATCGATTTCACGGCTGAGGTGCAGCGTTCCTTACGTGTGCTGGATGGAGGCGTGGTGATCTTCGATGCGGTTCAGGGTGTTGAACCGCAAAGCGAGACGGTGTGGCGTCAGGCCGACCGCTATAAAGTTCCTCGCATCTGTTTTGTGAATAAAATGGATCGCGTAGGCGCTTCCTATGAGCACACTATCGAGTCTATCCGAGATCGTCTTGGAGCTTATCCGATCGTGATGCAGATCCCGATCGGAATGGAAGCCACTTTTCACGGGGTGGTCAACATTCTCGAGCAGACTGCAACCCTTTGGGAGGATGATCTAGGGAAAGAACCCATGCAGGTCGAGATCCCGGACGAATTGAAGGAACAAGCTCAGGAATCCCGCCTGCATTTGATCGAACGTATCGCCGAACTGGACGATGATCTGACGGTTAAATACCTGGAGGGCCAGGAAATCGAACTGGAGGAGTTGAAAGCCGCACTGCGTCGGGCGACTATCGCTGGCAAGGCCACGCCTGTGTTCTGCGGCTCCTCCCTGCGCAACAAAGGTGTACAGATCCTGCTGGATGCTGTCATCGATTATCTGCCTTCACCCCTTGACGTGCCTCCAGTTGTCGGCACCAACCCTGACAACGAAGAGGAGACAATCGAGCTGCCACCTGAGGATGAAGCTCCGCTGAGCGCGTTGGTCTTTAAGATCGTCACCGACCCATACGTAGGTCGCCTGGCGTACTTCCGCGTGTATTCAGGTGTGCTCAACCAGGGCGCCATGGTTTACAACTCCACCAAAGACAAACGAGAGCGGATCGGACGTCTCATCCGTATGTATGCCGATCGGCGCGAGGATATCAGCGAAGTGCGCGCAGGTGATATTGGTGCCGTACTCGGATTTAAAGGTACTTTCACGGGTGATACGCTTTGTGAAAACAAGAAGATCCTGCTCGAAAACATCACCTTCCCTGAGCCTGTCATCTCCATTGCAATTGAACCAAAGAGCACTGCAGACCAAGAAAAGATGGGTGAAGCACTGCGCAAACTTTCGGAAGAAGATCCAACCTTCCGTGTGCGATCTGACGAAAACACCGGGCAGACCATCATTTCCGGGATGGGCGAACTGCATCTCGACGTGCTGGTCGACCGCATGTTGCGTGAGTTCAAGGTTCAGGCCAATGTGGGCCGGCCGCGCGTTGCATTCCGCGAGTCGATCACGCGCCCAGTCGAAAAAGTCAATTTAAAGTATGCCAAACAAACCGGTGGGCATGGACAATACGGCCACGTGGTCATTTCGTTGACCCCGGATGAACGAGGCAGCGGTATT
Organism: uncultured Anaerolineaceae bacterium; assembly: GCA_964621295.1. Lineage (GTDB taxonomy): Bacteria > Chloroflexota > Anaerolineae > Anaerolineales > Villigracilaceae > JAABUE01. The sequence continues at coordinate 6,742 of CAZULT010000111.1, forward strand.
GCTTTTGAAAACAAAATCACTGGTGGTGCCATTCCCAAGGAGTACATCCCGGCGGTAGAAAAAGGTGTCAAGGAAGCTGCGGAAAGCGGCGTGCTGGCTGGCTATCCTGTTGTGGACTTGAAAGTGACGCTCTTTGATGGTTCTTATCACGAAGTGGATTCCAGCGAAATGGCCTTCAAAATTGCGGGTTCGATGGCATTTAAAGAAGGCGTTCAAAAAGGTGGGCCGGTATTGTTGGAGCCGATGATGAAGGTTGAAATCGTTGTCCCGGAAGAGTACCTGGGCGAGGTGATCGGACAGGTGAACGGGCGACGAGGCAATGTATTGGGGATGGAAATGCGACCGGGCAACGCGCAAGCGGTGCGCGGGATGGTTCCCCTGGCAGAAATGTTCGGTTATGCGACTGAGTTGCGTTCGGCCACTCAGGGACGCGGTGTCTTCAGCATGGAATTCGACCACTACCAACCGGTTTCCGAAGCGGTGGCGCAGGAAATGCTGAAATAAGAAATCTGTTCATTATTATAGAAGGAGAACGAGCATGGCGAAGAAGAAATTTGAGCGGACGAAGCCGCACCTAAACGTAGGGACGATGGGGCACATCGACCACGGGAAGACGACGCTGACGGCGGCGATCACGAAAGT
>CAZULT010000112.1:0-7326 GCA_964621295.1 uncultured Anaerolineaceae bacterium
TTTTCGCCTTATCGATGTTCATGTGACCCCTGTTCATTTCCCTGCCCCACGCATATTCCCTCGGGCAGGTGATGCACCGGAGCTGGCAGTGGTTCGTCAGTTCAACCATCAGGGCATTGGGATGCGGCAGCACCTCGTAAATCTCTGCAACGACAATCTTGTCTTTATTCCAGGAAAAACCGCTGGTCTTGAACTCGTGGCGGATACTGGAGTGCATGTCATGTGCAGCATCTTCGGGCATTGGCCAGCCTACATAGCGAATCTCTTCCACTTCGAGGCCGGCCAGAGTCAGCTTTTGGGCGATCTCTTCGACAGAGAGGCCATCGATTTCAATATAGTCTTGTAACCATGAGAGGGGTAGTTTCATGCAGGCCTCCGATTAGAACTGCTCCAGGAAACGCAGGTCGTTTCCCCAGAAATAGCGAATGTCGTCAATGCGATAACGCAACATCAATTGTCTCTCTGGCCCCATCCCGAAGGCGTAGCCAGTATAACGGCGGGGATCATATCCGCCGTTGGTAAGTACAACGGGATGCACCATGCCACACCCCAGGATTTCCAGCCATCCTGATCCCTTACAAACCGAACAACCCTGACCTGCACACACAAAGCACTCCACATCCATCTCGGCTGAAGGTTCTGTAAATGGGAAGTACGAAGCCCGGAAACGGACACGGGCGTTCTGTCCAAACATGCGTCGTGCGAAGTCGGCCAGCGTGCCTTTCAGGTCACTGAAGGTGATCTGCTCGCCCACCGCCAGCCCTTCTACCTGGTTGAATTGCACCTCGGAGCGGGCCGTGATCTGTTCGTACCTGAAGCACATTCCGGGTAACGCGATGCGGATCGGGGGTGGGTTATCCGGATTCTTCTCGCTGTACTCGCGCATGGCGCGGATCTGGCCGGGAGAGGTATGGGTCCTCAACAGGATGGGATTATCCCCACGCTCTCCGGCCGCAACATAGAACGAATCCTGCATCTCCCGCGCTGGGTGATGGGGAGGAAAATTGAGCGCCTGGAAGTTCAATTCATCCGTCTCGACCTCAGGAGAGGTATAGACCTGAAAGCCCATTTCAGCCAGGATCGCCAGCACGCGGCGTAATTGCTGCGTGGAAGGATGCAGCCGTCCCACGCGAACGCTGCGTCCCGGCAAGGTCACGTCTAATTGCTCCTCTTCCAACGACTTCGCAAGGGTCGCATTTTTGATGGCATAGGAGCGTTCTTCCAGGGCTGCCTCCAGGGCCACTTTCACCCTGTTGGCCGCCTGGCCGACAGCCGGGCGCTCTTCCTTTGAGAGCCCTCCCAGATCCGAGAAAACCTGCATGACCGGGGAATTTCGACCCAGGTGGGCAACTCGCCAGGCTTCCAGGGTGGCCTGGTCTTTAACTTCCTGCAACGCCTTCAAGGCCGCGGCTTCAATTTTTTCAAGTCGATCCAACATCATTACCTCCGCATACGTATGAGCTCAAACTTCAGAACGCCAATCCTGCCGCCATACCATGAATAATCAACAAGTGAGCAGGTGGTGGCGATGCCCGTTCCACAAACAACAAACTCCCGCCCACATTGGGACGGGAGGAAGTTCCCGCGGTACCACCCAAATTGACCCTACCATGGTCCACTTTGCGCTGACTGTCATCAGCCTCCCCTGTAACGCTGGGATTGCGGCTTGAACTACTAGTTGCCATTCGCTCAAGCGGCTCAAGAGGGAACTTCGGTCAGGTTCCGTCCGGGAGGAGTTTCAGCCTGCTCTCCTCACCTCTCTGGTGGCTTCCGCTAACCTACTTTTCTCCGTCATCGCCGATTGGTTGTTAGGTTTATTATCTGCAAAAACGCAGGGATGTCAAGGGAAGAGGCTAAATGGTTTCGAGCAGCAAGAGTACTTGACCTGACCTGAATTCTGCATTAAAATCCATCCCTGTCAATGCCCTCGTAGCTCAGTGGATCAGAGCGCTTGCTTGCGGAGCAATAGGTCGCGTGTTCGAGTCGCGCCGAGGGCGCCTGACTTGAAGCGGGTCGAACCCGCTTCTTTTTCTTTCAGGGAGGACCATGTCCAAGAATCAAATATTACTCACGAATGATGATGGGATTCAGTCGCCCGGTTTATGGGCGGCGGCCGAAGCTTTGTCGGAACTCGGCTTCGTGACGGTGGTTGCTCCTCGCGAGCAATCCTCCGGCATGGGAAGGAGCCTGCCGATCACCTCCGACGGGATTATCCAACCAGAGAAACTGACCATCCAGGGGCAGGAATGGAATGCCTATGCCGTTGGCGGCACCCCGGCCCAAGCCGTTTTGCACGGCATCCTGGAAGTCATGCCCGAACCACCAGACCTGGTCGTATCCGGGATCAACTATGGCTCTAATCTCGGTACCGGTATTACCATCTCCGGAACAGTGGGGGCCGCTATGGAGGCCGCTGCGCTGGGCTTCCGCGCCCTGGCCGTGTCACTGGAAACCGCTACGGAACATCACCTGTCGTATTCCAAGGAGATCGATTTTTCCACAGCTGCTCACTTTACGCGGATCTTTGCGGGGATCTTGCTTGAGAGAGAAATGCCCCAGGATGTCAACCTGCTTAAAGTGGATGTGCCGGAGGGCGCCACGCGCGAAACACCCTGGCAACTCTCTCGCCTGGCCCGACAGCGTTACTACGACCCGGTAGCGCCTCACAGGGCCTCCTGGTCCGTGCCGACCACCCTGAGCTACAGGGAGGTCGCTGACACAAAAAATGAGCCGCCGGACAGCGATGTGGCAGTATTGCGCAATAAACGGTTGGTATCCGTGACGCCCATCACGCTGGATATGACATCCCGCGTAGAATTTTCAACCCTCGAGTCAATTTTGCGGGGGAAATAAAAAGCCAGGTCTTTCAACCTGACTTTAGCAAATAAAAGGGCTAATTGAAATGTGGGGAGAATTTGGAAACTAACTTTTCTTTTGGTTGGTATCCGGTTACACGATCTTTTAATTCGCCGTTCTTGAAGAATAACAGCGTCGGGATCCCCAACACGCTGTATTGCATAAGGATATCCGGGTTTTGATCGGCATCAATCTTTACTACCTTGACCTTGTTTTTCCACTCACCAGCCAATTGTTCGATAATCGGATCCAGCATTTTACACGGCCCGCACCACACAGCACTGAAATCCACCAATACCGGTTCAGACGAGTCGAGCACCTCAGATTGAAAGGAGTCTTGCGTCACATTGAATATATCAGCCATTGTTCCTCCGTATCATGTAGACGCGACAATGACTTTCGATATTACGTTGACGGCTGCTTGGGCACATGTTAGAATGCAAACCGCCTCCCAAACGAGGCGGTTCGTTCCTGGGCGCGTAGCTCAATGGCAGAGCAGTGGCCTTTTAAGCCATTGGTTGAGAGTTCGAGTCTCTCCGCGCTCACAATTCTTTTCAGGGGATCAGGCTGATTTTACTCGGGGCGCTCTTGATCATAGCATAAGAATCCAACAAGCCTCTTTCCAGACAAGGAGGCTTGTTCTGTGCTATGAGAGCAGCCGACTAATGCTTGTACTCACTCTTGATCATTTGAAGGAATTCCGGCACCATGCTCGGGTCAAAGTGCTTGCCGACCTGCTCCTGAATATAGCCTACCGCATCTTGTCTGGTCCAGGCGGAGCGGTACGGACGGTCTGAAGTCAGCGCATCGAAGACATCTACCAAAGCAAATATCCTGGCTGCCTTAGGAATATCTTCCCCTTTCAACCCGTATGGATAGCCAGTGCCGTCCCATTTCTCATGGTGGTACAGCGGGATATCCCTGGCGGGGGCGAGGAATTCAATCTGGGCAAGCAAATCATGGGCGTACTTCGGGTGGCGGCGCATAATTTCCCATTCCTGTTCGGATAATGGACCCGGTTTGTGCAGGATGCTATCAGGGATCCCCATCTTCCCAATATCATGCAGGATGGCGCCGCGCTGAATATGGGGAATCACAGCTTCATCAACGCCCACAATCCGCGCAAGTTTCAATGTGAGTTCCTTCACCCGCTGTGTATGGCCTTCTGTTTCGTGATCGCGCAAATCAAGGGCCTGCGACCAGCCTTCAATGGTGGCCTGGTAGGCAAACATCAGTTCTGCGTTGGCCCTCTGCAGGGTATTGAACAATCTTGCATTATCTACGGCGATCGCCGCCTGGCCTCCCAGCATCTCGAGAAAGTTCAACCACTCCGGCGTGGGATCGATCGGGGAGCGCTTGAAGATTTCAAGCACCCCATGAACCTGCCCTTTCGCGATGAGAGGAATGCCGTAGTACGACATAAACCCTTCCTCGAAGAACGAAGGGGAGCGCAGAAAATCCGTCTTACGATCCGAGAGGTCGTCGACATACACGACCTTCTGCTCAAGCGCTGCGATGCCCGCATAGCCTTCACCTAACTTCAGCTTGGTGTGGCTGAGCGCATTCGTATGGAAGCCCATGCCTGTGGCAAATTCCAGCCTCTCGGTGCTTGAATCCCACAGAAGTATTGCAGCTGCGTCGATTTGAAGGTGGTTGATGACCTGGGTCAACAGGACCGATAGCGTCAGATTTAAGTCCACACTTGAGGCAATGGTGCGATCAATCGCTCGCAAAGCGGACATTTGATCCAATTGCCGCTGGATTTTTGTTTCATTTTTTCTGTACTTGGTGACGTCCTGGATGATCACAGTCTTGGTGACAAGCGCAGATGAGATCAACCGCGCTTCGAACCAGTGTTCGCCATCCTCCATTCCCAACGTGTAGCTTATGGAAGAAGGTTTATTGCCATTGCCGCCCTCAAAGAAGGCTTTCTTGAACTCATTGACCACCTTCAATGGCAGGACCTCCTGAAAACTTCGGTTAAGGAAGGTGTCCGGATGAACGTGAAACAGAGATGGATCCTCACTCTTGTAATCGAGGATTTTCCCATCCGGATCAATTTCTAAGAGCAATAGCGGCAATGCTTTAACGACAGCTTGAAGCATCCATCTCCTTATAACTTTAGGGGCGCTCCTTTACAATCTCACGAGGTTCACTTCTTCGTGCAGTACACCACCTCCCACACTCTGGCAAAAGGTGGTTCGAACCCTAGCGAATAGGGTTACACGACCTGATTGACCTGATTAGCCAGATCTGCCAGAGATCTCGCCTGGATCGAAAGGATCAGGGCTTGCTCTTCCCGGGTAAGGTTGAATTTGTCTCCCAGGTAACCCTGGTTGAGAGCAGAGCGCGGATCGTTGAGCAACAAATTACAAAAATGCTGGTTGACGACTGCAGCAGCAAATAGCTGGCTCAATCCAGACGCATTCTGTTTTGGCTCAATGTAACCAAAGGAACTTGTATGTTGATAGGTAAATGGTACAGCCATCATGAACTCCTATGCATGTTATATTTTTTGCCTGCAACAAGGAACCAGAATGCTCCGGCGCCTATACAGATGTCACCCAGGCTGAAAGCCACCTGATAGGGAAACCAGTCTGGGGGTAGAAAGCGGTCCGAAAACAACTCCAGATGCGTATCTTGTTTGAGCAATAACACATCTTTCTGGCCAAAACGGTCGCCTAACATCTGGGTTTGACGTTTTTCTTCGCTCACCAGGCGGCTTGCAGTCTGCGGATTGATGGGCATCAGCCCACCATTGGCCAGCATGACGGCTAAATTTAAGGTCAGTCCGCCCAACAGCAGTGGCATCCCCGGGGCGCGCAGATTCAGCCAAACAAATCCTAGAAAGATAACCAGCGAAACAATCAACGTAAGGCCAATGATCTGGTCCGAAAGGTTCCAATAGTATTTCGCAACCGCTGTCATCAGCAATTGGGGCAGAAAAGCCAGGACCGCCATCCAGGTATGACGCAAGGGGAATAAGCCATAGTTGCGTCCTGACCAGCGCGCCCTGCCAAAGCCGACCAGCAGGCCCAGCCCAATCGCAGACAACAGGATCACTACCGGGTTCCACCACTGCCGTCGGTCGGAGCACCGATGCCCAGCACCAGCATGACCAGGGCCAAGAGCGTCAGGGCCATTTGAATGTGCTGCCGGTTGATTTTGCTTCCAAACAGTGCAACTTTCGCGAATTGTGATTTCATGAGTGCTCTCCCTTTGAGAATGAATGGATTTGCTTAAGCATACAACAAACCAGGCTGCAAACCAGGCTGCAAAAGATTAAAACAACATTAATTTAGATTAATTTTTAATTAATGAATTGCCAGCAAATGGTCTCCGCTTTCCCCCATGGACAACGGCATCACGCTACGAAGGCTGGCCAAGCCGGTCAAAAGAGGCTGGAGTCATGCCCGCAATATCGACACCACGCACGCGCTGCGATTGGCCAGCAAGCCCCCTGACGCAGCGCTCCTTATAGCAGCCCTGGCGATCTAACGAATCAAATGAGCATACAATGCTTCCATTTCCGTCGAGGGCGGCAGATCCAGTTCGCTCGCCATAACTTCGGTGTACGACTCGTACAAACGCACGATCCCCGTTCGGTCGCGCAACTGCCCGTAGATCTTCATGGCCTTCTGGTAGGCGGCCTCGTGGGTTGGATCGTAGGCGATGGCCCGCTGGCAGGCGGCAATGGCGTCGTGGATGCGATTGGAATTGCGCAGCAGATCAGCCAGACTCAGCAGTGCAGATAAAAAGCCCTGGCTTAAACGTTCCCGCTCCACCCACACCCAGCTGGCATCGAGTTCCTGCAAATATTGCCCGCGCACAAGCGCAACCGCTTTCTCAAGGAGTTCCAACTTCACGTCAACTTCTTTTACAAGGTCGGCCTGGGATAAAAAACTTTCGAATGCTTCTACATCGTACTCATAATCCATGGCGCGATTGAAACTATAACTATCGCCTTCGAATACGATCGCCTCCCCCCCCACTGCACGGCGTAAGCGGTACAGGTCATTCTTAAAACGCAGTCGCAATTTATTGGGGTCTTCGATCTCCGGCCAGAACACAAATCCGATCTGCTCCTTCGTCATCGGGGCTGATGCGCTCAGGAAATAAAAGAATAGATCGCGCACCGATTGCGACTGCCAGTCTGAGATCGTCAATGCCTTACCTCCCACTCGCACGGATGTGCGCCCGAAAGCCTGGATGTTGAACCTGGCCGCCGGAACTTCCATGGTGCGTGCCAGACGCCGCAAACGCCTGCGGATGGCAGGTAGTTTCTTATTGAATTGCGTAACGCGCTCGAACAGCTCCTGCAAAGGGCGCCCCACATCAGGAATGTTCAACAGGCTTTCCATCCACTTGCTTGCGTTGCGCAGTGAAACCAGGAAGGCGTGCTGGTCCCTGGTCTCGTTCTCGAGCAATGGCTTGATCTTCTCACGCGCGCCTGCCACATCGTTGTCGAGT
>CAZULT010000113.1:0-5692 GCA_964621295.1 uncultured Anaerolineaceae bacterium
TCAACGTGGAAGGGACGTTGGTTAGCAATGATTTATCCTCGGTCGCTGTGGCGAATAGTATCCACTGGCATACCTCGAAGCATGTTCGTGACCTGGCCGAACGCATGATCGCCGAAATGTCCAACGGGGCTCTCGCCCGACAGTGGCCTCAAATCAGCTTGAAGCTGCCGATCGAGTATCCAACTATTTCTGGCAGCCCGGGCAAGAGGAACTGATGTAATGAATGGATGCCGACAATGCCGGTAGAGGAAGCTGGTTTTCGGGACTTGTGGAAATCAGGATGGCAGCTGTGAGCAACCAGCCTTCTGGTTTGAATGGCTTACCAACTACGCGCCCCGTATCTCGAATCCACCACCGATAATTTCCGCGCTCCACGGATTGGTTAGGGTTACCGCCAGCTTCCAAATACAGTGGGTTCGGAAATCCGCCATAGCTTGCACCGGCTTAGCCATGGAATGAGTGCACACCGCCCAATTTGTACGCCAACAATTGGATGCTCTCCACCTCGGCGCAGACTTGTCCGCTTTCTCTTGGAGCTCGAAGAAACCAATCCCATTGCCATCTTCAGCTTTGTAGGAGAATCAATTGAGCGACGTCCCAAATAGATGAAATTTGTGAACTCCTTATAGGAGATCCACAAAAGGGGTTTTCGGGCTCGTCGCTCAACTTCATTTTGCAACTTGTCGGAACGATTCGCGTAAGCAATGCGGTATTGAAGATGATTCTTATGGTGCTATGGCTCTGGTTTGGTTATCCTCCTCAATGATCGCGCAATAACTTGCTGAGTAATGACAGATCGACATTACCACCACTGATCACCACAACAACATTCTTACCGATCCTGGAAACTTTTGAATTCAATAATGCCGCTAAGCTTACGGCTCCACCGCCCTCGATGAGGAGATTCTCTTCGCGAAGCGCGTATGCCATCGATGATGCAATTTCATCCTCCGTTACAAGAACCATTTCATCTACAAGTTTTTGTGTGATTTGAAAAGTGTACCGATTATTGATACCAATTCCACCAGCCAGGGCATGTGCTAAGGTTGGTTCCTCTACAACTTCTACAGGCCTGTCAACTTTTAGACTTTCGAACATCGCGGGCCCTCGCTCCATAGTGACACCTATCACGTTGATCTCGGGCCTGGTGTTCTTAAGGGCAAGGGCGATTCCCGCCAATAAACCTCCGCCTGAAACTGGAATGATGACGGTGTCGAGCTTGGGATAATCATCGAGAAGCTCTAGTCCAATCGTCCCCTGGCCAGCAATGATATCTGGATCATCGAAGGGATGCACCATCGTCAAGCCTTCTAACTCTTGGAGATTATGCGCGTGCTTATCGGCTTCATCATAGGTACTACCCTCGATCACGAGTTCCGCGCCGAGTTCTTCTAAGGCTTTTACTTTATTTTGGGGGACTGTTTCGGGCATACAGATCATAGCCCGCATACCTAACCGACGTGCTGCGTAACTCACCGCGAGGCCATGGTTTCCACTCGAAATTGTGATTACGCCATGTTCACGCTCAATCTCAGAGAGGTTAAGCATTTTGTTGGTCGCGCCGCGGAGTTTAAATGAACCAGTGATCTGAAGATTTTCGAGCTTCCAGGCAACATTGCGGCTATCTTTTCCGGCTATATGATTACATAGGAGAAGCGGAGTCCTTCGGACATAGGGTGAGATCCGCCGATGTGCGTCTCTAATATCCTGAAGGGAGATCGGAAGACAAAGAGAAGGATTCATTACATCACTACATAAAAATGCGCACTCTTGTTGCCTTCATCTGTTGCTTATCGTCGATTTGGAAAGAGCAATCCTCTCCGCGATCCATAATCGATGATTAAAGTCGAGGCTAAAGCAGTAAATTCAAAACAGCTTTCTGTACGTGCAGTCGGTTTTCAGCCTGGTCGAATATAGCCGAAGTCCACCCAGAACCCTCTGTTTTATCCATCACGTTGTTGGATACCTCAAACCCTCGATCAGCTGGCATGCAGTGCATGTATATCGCATTACGATCAGCGATCTCCATAATGTCCTCAGTGCATTTCCAATCCTGATATCGCGAAAAAATCGATTCTGCTTCCTCCTTGTTTCCTTGACCTACGGGGGGTTGGAATAAAACAGCTGGTGCCCAAGCCTTGGGGTAAACGACATGAGCACCTTCGATGGCCTCTTTAAAATCATGCACAATTTCAAATCTGCCCTCATTTTCTTTGGCGTTTTCTTCTGCTTTTATAATCACCTCTGGGTCTAGATCCATCCCTTCAGGGTAAGCGAGCGTGACATCCATTCCCATTAGCGTTGCATATAGAATAGCCGATTGAGGTACAGCTCGAGGCTTAGTAACGCTGGGGGAATATGCCCAGGACATAGCGAATTTTACCTCCCGAAAATCGTTGAATTTTTCCTTGACAGTCAAAATATCAGCCAATCCTTGATGGGGGTGAAATTTATCATCCTCCATATTAAGTACAGGGATATCTGACCAGCGGGCAAACTCTTTAAGAATCTCATGTGCAGCCCCATAATCCCAATTCACCACATCACCGAAGCAGCGGATAGCAATGCCATCTCCCATGCGATCGAGCACGCGCGCCACATCTGAAATACGCTCAGTAGCAAAGGCCTGTTCCTGTCCTTCCAATGCAGGTGCGTAAATCTTTGCTGGATCAAGATAATGCGCATGACCCCCAAGTTGGGTCATTGCGGCTTCGAAAGAGTTCCGCGTTCTAAGAGAGCGATTGAAGAAAATCATGAAGAGCGTTTTTGCCCGCAGAAGGTGGTCGTGAAAATGCTCCTGAGCGCGTTCGCGCTTGAGGTTCTCAGCAACCTCTAAAATCGAATCCACTTCCTGGCGCGAGAAATTCATGACGGTCAAGCAATCTCTGTTTCTCAAACTTTTTGTCTTCATGTTTTCAACTCCCTTATAGATTTTTGTCCCTTACTGTCAAAACACTATGATTACCCAAAGCTTGGGGAAAGCCTACTTGCAAATAGTGTCGAATCACATTGAATTCCCCTAATGCAGGGATGTGTAAAAATGGTGAGGAAAACCACTTATTGTAAAGGCACTCAGGTTGGGTAATCGCGGTCTTTCCCCACAAATCGTAGTTTAAATTTCTCACACCACACGTGGGACTCACGCGACTTACCCTTGGTGTTTGTTGATCCATTTGACTATTATTTCACAATATGATAACATGATATTAGGAATTTGTCATAACAAATTGCTAATAATGTATTAGACAACCTCTCCTTTCACAAGCACCTCTTCAGAGAGCGCAAGGCAGTTGATCTTTGGGACAATCCGGATTTGAGCACATGCAGATCACGAGAATATACAGGTAAATAGCATGACCCTGAATAGTATCAACCGGGAATTATCAACCCCAATCTACCAACAATTGAAATTAATTATTCAGGATCAAATCGTCCTAGGTGATTGGGTTCCTGGGATGTTACTTCCTACTGAGGAAGAACTGTGTGATATCTATAAAGTAAGCCGAACCACTGTACGAATGGCATTAAATGATATTGCCAGGGACGGGTTGGTAAATCGCATTCAAGGAAAAGGAACCATTGTCAGCGCCAGCCAGAGAAAAGGGGAAAAATTACGCCGCTTAGGGTTTTCTGATCTCTGTCGAAGCCAAAATCTCCCAATAAAATCTGTACTCATCTCCCAAGAAATTATTGAAAGCAACGAGGAACTCAACGGCTTCTTAGGCTTAGCACATCAGAGCCCATCACCAATGTGGCGTTTTGAGCGTCTGCGCTACATCATGGATGAACCAGCGGTGATTACAGCTACCGTTGTAAGGAAGGAAATCGGCGACAAGATGCTCGACTATGACCTTTCAAATTTGTCCTTTTATAAAATCTACGAAAATATCAGCGGGCGAGGCGTCGTGTCCAACGATGGTGTCATAAAAGCCATTAGCGTAAGCGGCCGAGAGGCCGAATTGCTCCACGTGGAAGAAGGGTCAGCTCACTTGTGGTTTCGGGGGATTGCCTTCCTGGAAGGAAATATCCCAATTGAGGTAAATCTCTCGATTTTTCATGGTGAGAAATTTAGTTTTCAGAAACCAGAATTTTACAGCATCGACCGATCACCTGTACCTAAGTTAGCACAGGAATGAAAGGAGGATATGGTATTTGATTGTAGTAGTCATCCGCTGTAAGTAAGCCCCTTCTAAGATATCGGAGGAAAAATGAAAAACCGAATACTGTACGTAATCTTATCCCTGGTCGTCGCTAGCGCACTTGTAGTAGCATGTGCGCCAGGCGCCCCACCTACCGAGGAGGCGCCACCTCCAGAGCCCGTTACCAAACCTACAGACAAACCCGCTGAGCCCATGGAAGAAAAGGAAGAGGTGGTACTGCACTTCCTGAAATACCAGAACGATCAAGAAGCCCTGGCAATGGCTGAGATGGTCGAGGAATTCCATACCATCGAGGACGGTAAATGGGCATATGTAACCATAGAATTTGATGCCAAACCGTTTGCCGAATTATTCCCTGCAATTGAGAAGGCAGTTGCCACTGGCTCCGATGTTGATGTCGTCCAGGTCGATGGCCCGGATGTTAAGCACTTTGCTTACAATGGTGTTCTGGCCGATCTTACCGAAAATTTCTCAGAAGAAGAAATGAAAACTTGGGCACCTCAATCCATCGAAGAGGGATCCATGCTTGGAGAATTCTACGCCCCACCAATGGTCCAATCGTGCCAATTAATGTGGTTCAATCAAGACATGATTGATGCCGCAGGAATTGATGTCTCTAATCCCGATGCCTGGACGTACGGGGCAGAGGGTAGCGGGCTTCCAAATTGGCAGAAATTAACGACCGATGAAGACGGAGATGGTACACCTGAGGTGTACGGCCTCGTAACCTACTTCACAAATGCATACTGGGTGCATGGGCCAGCTCGTTCTAATGGTGAGGTGGGATCACCCACCTATCAAGGTGTAGGTCCGGATGGTATTACATTTGTAGGCTACTTCGATACGCCTGAAGCAATAGAGGCTTATCAATTTATGCAAGATATGATCTATAAGTATGGTGTCATGTCTTCCGAAAGCGTCACCAATGCATTTTTCTCAGATCTTGACGCCACATATGTTTATACCGACACAATTATCGGCAATAAGAACCTCAACTTCCCGGATTTCAACATGGGAGCGATTGAGCCACCCTATTTCGTAACCCCTGTGTGCCAGACAGGTTCATGGCACTATGGCATCACGACTACGACCGATAATTTTGAGGAGGCGCTAGCCTGGGTTAAATACGCCACCAGCGATGCTGGAGCGGCGCACATCTGGAAGTACAAAAACCAGCTACCCGCCAATATCAATCTATACAACACAATTGACGAATTTACCGACCCAGACAATCCGCGCAGTATTATGGCGAATTTCTTCCAGGAGTATGGTGTTCCGCGCATCAGCACCCCTGGCTATACAGAGTTTAATACTCTCTTCTCCGAGTTCTTCCAGGCCCTTCTTTCTGGTGAAGAAGATGTTGCAGGACTCACCCATGAATACGCCGAGTTAATGGAAGCTGCGACTGCTAAGTACAAAGGTTGGGACGAGTAATCCGTCTATCCATAAAGCACCGCGAGATTTTTCTCGCGGTGCTTTATAATCATTGAACAGGTTATTTCAGTAAAGTATCAGTATAATTATTGCGATTT
>CAZULT010000113.1:5702-7274 GCA_964621295.1 uncultured Anaerolineaceae bacterium
GAACTCATTGGCAGAATCTGTCAACTTCAAAGCTGAACTTTAGATTTCAGCACACTTAGAGAGATAGAGTTGGTCATGACCAACCTCCCCAAAATATCATCCATCGGAAGTCGATTGCGAAACTATAGATTTATAGATTCGCTTGTTATGCTTCTCTTTGCCTTACCCGCCCTAATCAATTTTGCTGTCTTCCGATACTTCCCCATTCTATGGTCAGCGAGAGCCAGCTTGTGGGATTACAGCCTCTTGGGAGGTTACAGGGAATTTGTAGGCTTTGATAACTATATTCGCTTATTTCAGGACGATTTCTTTTGGCAAAGTATGGAGGTCACATTTCGATATTTCGTCATGTACGTTCCGGCCGTAGTCATCCTCGCCCTCGCACTCGCTGTTTTTTCAAACCAAAACAAACCTGGCATGGGCACAATCAGAGCCATCATCTTTATTCCCGTCGTTACATCCTTTGTGGTCGTCTCCATCATCTGGGGAATGTTACTCAACAAGGATGTTGGACTTATCAATGCGCTTATTCAATCCTTTGGATTTCAGCGAATGTCGTTCTTGCTCGACAAAGAGCTTGCTCTACCCACGATCGCGTTGATATCGGTTTGGAAGAATGTTGGCTACAGTGTTATCATTTTCGTTGCAGGTCTTAAGAGCGTTCCCAATATTTACTATGAAGCTGCCATAGTCGATGGTGCAAATTCCTGGCAACGGTTCTGGAAAATCACGCTTCCTATGATCCGCCGGCAATTGATGTTTGTGACAGTTTGGGCAACATTAGGGGCATTTCAGGTTTTCATTCCGATTTATTCATTAACCAAAGGAGGACCAAGGAGGGCAACGAACGTAATTGTTTATTATATCTATCGTGCCGCATTCCAATTTGGTGAAATGGGCTATGCTGCTGCAATGTCCATTGTTCTCTTAGTCCTTCTGATCGTTGTCAGCGTTGTTCAAATGCGCCTCATGCGTAGAGATTATTAAAAAGGACGGCAAACTTGGAAGTTCAAGCAGATGCTCTGCGGAAAAACCAACGCCCCATACTGGGAGATCTTTGGGTCTTATGAGCCGAAAAGTATTAGGAACCGGTTTTACTTGGATCATCTATCTTGTTATTGCTTTCGTGTTCCTACTCCCGATGGTCTACGTACTGGGCAACAGCGTTCGCGATTCGCAACAAATCTGGAAATATGCGTATCCTGCCTCATGGAAGACATTTATTCCCTTTGAGGGAATCACTCTTGATAATTTTAAGACGGCGCTTGGCAGCGGAGTCATCGCCGAGGGCCAGGGCATGCAGATTGGTCAGAACCTGTGGATTTCTTTTGCTTCGTCGGTTTGTGTGGTAGGGCTGTCATTGATATTCAGTACTTCAGCAGCTTATTTCTTTGCTCGTTTGCGTTTTCCCGGAAAGAGTATGCTCTTGGTTTTTGTCATCGCAACGATGATGATTCCCCGCCAGGTCGTAATGGTCCCTCTCTACATTGTTGTCGATACGCTGGGGATCATAAACACATTCCCAGCCCTCATTGTGCCTTGGTATGCTAGCCCGCTCATTATTTTCCTACT
>CAZULT010000114.1:0-6412 GCA_964621295.1 uncultured Anaerolineaceae bacterium
TCATTCTATCCTCGACGACAGTGCGCCGCTTCTTGTGGGTCTTCACACGATCATAAGAAACATCTGCCAGAATATGTATCGCTCTATACCCGGTGGGTTTCGGATCTCTGATGTAGTCTTCCAGAGATCGCGGCTTGATGAGGAACTGCTTGGTAGCCTGGATGTAATCGAGAATCCCATAGCAATCATCAACAAACCAGCAAATCACTCTGGCGCCAATCAGGTCCGTTACAACTTCGGTTGGATGGTCAAATATAGGCCAATCTGTCTTCTCCAGTTTCCTTAGAAAACTTGTCAATGACTTGACCCTGGAGTGTACAGCCACAGCTTCACGAGGAAGATTGTTTTCCACCGTGTAGGCCGAAGCCAACTCCCCCAGCCTGATTTTGAGAACCTGGCTTACCGATTCCAATTCATTGCCGTAGTTATTGAAAAACCTGCTGGCTCTTTCGGTCAGGAAATCTATGCGTTCCTTCCGGGTTTGGGACTTTGCCATTGATCATTCCTGCCAGTTTTTTGTCTACCATCAAATAACCCCTTGTTTTGGAAACATTTAGACCCTTCACGCTCAACCGACATGCAGCTCGGTCACCTGGCGAAAATGAAAGCCCATGATGGCCAATGTGATTGCCAGAGGAAAAAGGCGTGGACGCCGGAACAGCGCCCAGAAAAAGAGCCGCCAGTACTGGGCGCGTTCGACTCCGCGGATGCCCAGCTGGTAAATGGAGCGCCACAGGGCCAGGATATGTTGCAGTTCTAAATGCCTTCTGATCCTGGGAGGCTGGTACTCGCGCAGGAATGTCAGCACACGCTCGTAGTAATACCTGGGTGCGTAGATGTGGCTTAGGATCTCGCGGTAGCCTTCCCGCAGCGGTTCGAGACCCATTCTCGGGATGATGTTGGTCGAGCCGTCCACGTTATCGCCTGAAAATTCGTCCACCAGGCGGCCTTCGTTTTGCATGCGCTCGTACAGGCGCGTACCCAAGGGGGCTTGCAGCAGGCCGACCATGGCGGTCACGATGCCGCTCTTTTGAATGAAATCGATCTGTTGTTGGAAGATCGAGGCGGAATCGTTATCGAACCCGACGATGAAACCACCCTGCACCTGCAGGCCCGCGCGCTGCAACTGCTTGACGCTCTCCACCAGGTCGCGGCCTTTGTTCTGGTTCTTGCTGCATTCGGTCAGGCTGTCCTCGTTGGGTGTCTCGATGCCTACAAAGACCGTATTGAAGCCGGCCCGGGTCATGAGACGCATCAATTCCGGATCATCGACCAGATTGATGGAAGCTTCTGTGCTGAACGGCATGCCGCTTTTGCCTTTGCGCCATTCAATTAAAGCTGGCAGCACCTCGCCCTTGATATGCTTCTTGTTCCCGATAAAGTTGTCGTCCACGAAGAAGATGCTCTTGCGCCAGCCCGTTGCGTAGATACTGTCCAACTCGGCAATGATCTGTGCGGCGGTCTTGGTTCGTGGGCGGTGACCCAGCAGGGAGGTGATATTGCAAAAATCGCAGTTGAAGGGACAGCCGCGAGAGAATTGCAGGCTGATCGTGTCGTACTGCTTGAGATCTGCCAGCTCCCAGAGCGGGACCGGTGTAAGGTGGATATCGGGGAATTCTGTCGAGGCGTATACGTGTTGAGCCTGCCCTGCTTCCAGGTCGCGCAAGAAAGGCGCCAGGGTAATCTCGGCCTCGTTCAGAACAAAATGGTCCACTTCCGGAAACTGTTCGTGCTCCATGGTAAAGAGCGGTCCGCCTGCCACCACCTTCACGCCGGCCGTCTTACAGCGCTGAATGACCGCGCGCGCCGAATCGCGCTGGACGATCATGGCGCTGAGGAAGACGTAATCAGCCCATGCCAGGTCTTGCTTTTTGAGATCGTTCACGTTGAGATCGATCAATCGTTTCTTCCAGGCGGGGGGCAGCATGGCAGCCACCGTCAGGAGACCAAGAGGAGGCGCGCCGGCTCGCTTGCGGACAAACCTAAGCGCGTGTTTGAAACTCCAGAAGGTGTCTGGAAACTCGGGATACACAAGCAGAATATTCACAACAAGCTCCTTCCATTATTCATCTTGCACCAGCTTGACGCCCATCCCATTGCCGGGCAACAGGCTCACCACACAACCTCCTGGCCATCGGGTCGGGCTGAGGCCATGTTCGCAAGACCGCAGGGTGTAGATAAAGACATCAATCGTTCTCTTATCAGGATGGCATATTCGAGATAAGTTCCAATATATTCGAAAGGCTGCCGCTTTCTTTGGATCTTGAACGCCCGCGTAGCATGCCAAATACAAATACGAGCGGGTAGGCCAGTAGGGTAAGCAGGACTATCATGATAAAGAGCAATTTCAGTTTCAATACCGAACTCCTTTAAAGAGAAACTAGTAGGCCGGGTACGGCTTCGATCGTGCGCTGACACGGTGCGTAAATGTGGATTCAGGCGGCCAGGCTGATGTACATCGTCTGGCTGCGCGAGCTGTATCCGGCCCAATAGCTGGCGCCATCCACCTTGAATTCGGACAGCATGATCGTGCGCCCGCTGTCGCCAGATTGTTCCACGAACATCGTTTTGTGGTCGGCAATGCGCGTAACCTTGATCTCCTCATCCGCCTGATCCAACTCCCGGCAGTATTGCTCTACTATGGTTTGCATTTGCATTGAATTCATAACGTGTTTTGACCTTCTCTCTCATCAGACAGCAAGGGGAGGCGTGATCCTGGGGCCTAGCGCTGCTTCTTTTGCGATTTATGCGATCCAGCGGTTGGGTTCATCCTGCCGCGGTTGAGCGGGGCGCTCTTGTCATCCATCAGGGACTGGACCGGCGAGCGTTCGCCGCCGCGTGCATTGGAAGCACCGTTGTTGTCATTGGATTTTGACTTGTTCTTCTTGGGCTTACGTTTACTGACACCTTTGCGTCCCATATGATTTTTCTCCTTATTAGTAGAATCATTGCAGTCTAAATTGGATTTGCCCCTGGTCCCGGGTGTTCAGTACTCTTGAAGCCGTTGGGCAGATTTGTTAAATGGTCTGCGCGTCAGCCACCGCCACCACAATCAACACGCAAGCGAGTAAGAGGAGTGCCCGGATTAAGGCAGTTTAAGTTTATATAAGGCGGCCGGCTGCACGTGCTTGTTAGGTCGGCTCCGAAAAACTGACGACAGCGGCAATCGGAAAGTGACCCTTGCGGCCTTCCTGCCATTGCGTATACGACATCAGATCACGAGATACAAGAGCCTTGACAGTAGATGTACCAAACCACGGATGCTGACCTTCGTGCCAGTTTTCCATCGCCCAGAAGCCGCCACGATAGCGACACAGTTTGCCGCCATTAACCATCGCGTACAGCATCGCCTCCTGCATCTTTTCACTGAGTTCCAGCTTGCCACCGACCAGATTGGCCCCCATCAATCGCCTGATATGGTTGATCCTCTGCCGATTGGCTTCATGTTCCGCTACCCGCTCATTGAATTCATCTTCATCGATGACTACGATGTCGGGCGGGTTTTGAGCGGAGAGTTGTAAAGCGGCATCGTTCTTAAGTTTTATATCGTCAAGTACTTTCAAGAACGCTGCCACGCCTTGGCGGATTTGTGTCCGATCATCAACAATTTCAGCAGCAATGGGTGCTTCAGGCGCAATTTGCGGTTCCATCACATCCGGTAACGTCTTATCGCTGTAAGCAACCCTGACCCAAAGTTTGCCAGTGTCAATGAAGGGGTAGTCAATGTGGGTCGGTAATCTGCTGAGCTGGCCGCGGTCCAGGATGAAGGCATAGTAAAGACCATCACTGTTGCAAGACACTACTTGCACTTGCAGTTCGTTGGCGAGGTCATGTAATACGCGCGGGTCGAAGTAATCCCTGAAGGGGATGGAGGTCTGCAAGGCAATATATCTGTCATTTAGCACACCAAACAATACGATCACTCCGGTGCTTGGATCTTGTGCCAATCGCCAGCGTTTAAATCGCGGCAGCAAGCCCCATTTTTTCAGAACTGTGGATACTTGAGTTCTGATTCGTCGGGCTTTCTGGTCGAAATCGCGTGGATCAATTATCTGTGTCATCATCTTCATCCTTCTTATTACCGCTTAGCAGCTTGCGCTTGACCTCATCCATCAAGCCACGCACCTTATTATCCGGTTTTGTAAGCTGAAAGCGGTGGCGATCGACAGCCTCTCTTTCAAGATACGGGGACAGATCCTCTTGTTGATGAGGTATGACTTCAGCCGTTGGCGCTTGCAACTTATCGACAGGGTTTTCGAGAATGCGCTGGTTGGCTTGCTGAATTCTTAGCCAGCGCCAGAATCCCCAAAGTACCAAACCCGCAAGTAGCACAATGAAAATCGGTAAACACCACATCCAGAGAAAAGCAATTGGCCCCTGCCTTTGCTGGCGTGCCTGGTCGGCATACCACTGGGATGTTGCAGCGGCAGCCCGGGTTTGCGTGGCAATATTATTGGCAACGGCCGTCTGGGTGCTGGCAGCGAGTTCGTCACTATTTTGTTGATTCAGCATGACTTCTGCGCCGGTTGTCGCCAGGTCCGCCTCTTGGGTCTGGCGGATCGCATCCTGGGTTTGCGCGGCGCTCTGCGTCGCACCGGCCGAAACAAGGGTTGCCTGTGCGTTGGCGCGTAAAATTGCGGCTGTTGCCGCTAACTGAGCTGCAATGAAATCGGCGTCGTTTTGATCCTGGGTCAACGCCGCGTTCAACGTTGCATTGGCTGAATTCAAGGTTGCCTGTGCATTGGCGCGCATAATATCAGCGGTAGCTGCCGCTTGAGCATCAACGCTGCTCTGCCCTTGGGTCATGGCAACATACAGAGTGGCCCGGGCACACGCCTCACAGGGCGTATCTGCAAGGCCTGGTGTGGCTAACAACTCATTCGTCCTAAACTGGCCCTCTGGCTGCGCTCCACATGCAGCCAGCGTCAGCAACGCCAATACCATTGCCCAAATAGCGACAAAGCGCATATCTCGGCACATTGAAATTTCTCTTACTTCGCGCTGGATCGCGAAATTTCTTTAACCATTGCGGCAGTCTTTTTCGGCTTATCGACTCGCGTCGCCACGTCTGCCTGGGCAATAATTCCCAGGATCTTGTTATCATTATCCACGACAGGAATGCGGCGTAATTGATGCTTGGACATCGCATCCAACACTTTCTGCAAATCATCTTTAGCGCGGCAGGTCACTAGCTTACGCGTCATCACCTGCTCCACTTTCGTGGATTTGGCGTCGAGCCCTTTGGTCATGATCTTCAAGACCAGATCGCGATCGGTCACGATACCGACAAGTTTTCTGGACTTCCCGTTCTCAATGACAGGTATCGAACCGACATTCTCGCTTTTCATCAATTTTGCCGCTTTTGTCACCAGGTCATTTGGCAGGCAACAAACCGGGTTTTTCGTCATTACTTTAATACAATTTTTCATAAAGTATTTTCCTTCAAAGTTGTGATGCTTAAGTTGTTGGCATTTTCGTAAGTAGCCAATTAAAAACAATACTATTAAAACTAATGCTCCTTGCATAAATATGTGAATTTTGAGAAATCAGAACACGGGTTAATCACGACTATCAGGTTCAAATATTTACGCAGCACTCTGTAAAATGATCGTGTATATCTTTGGGAACCTTCTTTCTCGTAGTGCATACGAAGAGGCAATCTACCTTGATTGCCCCTCCTGTTTTCAATAAAGCACGGATCTATATGACCCCTAACAGGTTCAGAACGACGAGTATGACGGCGATCACGATCAGAGCGTGAATCCATTTGCCGGTGCGCGGAAAGCTTGGAATGATGTTCTGACCGAAATAGCCGAGCAGCCACAGGATTACCAGAATTACGATGATAGTCCACAACATGAGATTTCTCCTTTTTGAGCTATTTTTATTTTCTCTATATTCATTCTATAACAACCACTCCCCGGCCGCATCCATCGGCAGGGGAGTGTCCTTCTCCGCCACTTGGGGGAGAGCTTAATGTGCAGTTAACCATTCAGCCGCGGTGTCGTTCGTCCTCTAAATAAAAAGGTCAGCACAAATCCGGCGACAAAACCGCCGATATGCGCCATATAGGCCACGCCGCCTGTGTCCGCCGTATTGGCGATCGAACCGATACCGCTAAAAAATTGCAGGACGATCCAGAGCCCTATGACGATCAGCGCGGATATTTGAATCACTTGCTGGCCTTGCAATACTCTTACCCTTCCCTGCGGGAACAGCAAAATGTAGGCACCCAGCACCCCTGCAATCGCCCCCGAGGCTCCCAAATTTGGCAAGTTTGATCCCATATTAAAAAACAGTTGGGCAAGTGTTGCCGCAAGTCCACAGAGCAGATAGAAGATCGTGAACTTGAAGTGTCCAAAACGGTCTTCGACATTGTCGCCGAAGATCCATAAATAAAGCATATTGCCTC
>CAZULT010000115.1:0-6223 GCA_964621295.1 uncultured Anaerolineaceae bacterium
ATTGAAACATCCATGCCAAATTGCCACAATAAGGATGCTGCCTTCCGCACTATTGAACAACCATGTGAATACAATTGCACCAGCAAACAATCCGATGGCCCATCCAATGGCTATCGAAGGGTCAAATAAATAGAAGAATTGCGGCAAATGCCATAATGCCCAAATGCAGGCTAATAGGATCGTCGCATAAAGTGCGTTGCGGTCTTTTTGTAGGCGAGGTAGTGCGTATCCCCTCCAGCCGATTTCTTCTCCTATGCCGAAAGTTAATAACCAAAGGAACAATGCGCCTATTCCCAATGGGGGAAGAAAATGGATTTCTCCTAATTCGGAAAAGGTAATTTTGTTGCTGGTCAGTAAATTCATTACCAGGGCAACCAGAAAACCGATGATAAGGGGTGATAAGGCTACAAGCCACAAAATACCCCCAACTCGCCATTTGGTGATCCGCCCCCAAAGTTCTTTTACCCCCTCTTGTCCCTGAGTTGCCCAGGTGACGATCAAGGCAGAAAGCATCGGTCCGTAGGCCACAAAATAGTGAAACCATTGTGGGAATACAGGCTGGATAATCCCTTGTTTGGCCAGCGCCAGGGGAATTCCAATTGTCCATGAGATTACATAAGCGAGAATGAAATAGACAACAAGGTTTCTATAACCCTGAGATGTGATCGCTTTGTCCATTTTGCACTCCTTCAAGAATGATATGCGCAAATCCGCCAACCGTTTGCGTTCGTGGAGCATAGCGGAGTACCCTGCCGAAGGTCCTTCGCGAAGCATCCCCGCCGCAGGTCCTCGCGAAGCATCCCGAAGGGACGATAGGGGGCATAGGGGGTAAGAGAACCTGCGGGGCAGGTTGGCAAGACCTTCTCACATTATGGCACGTTTTCTGGCGAAACGCGCTCTCACCCTAGGGGCGAATAGACGAGGGAGCTGTCCTATGCGACCACACCTGTCCCAGGAGCGCAGCGTATGGGATCGCCCATCCCGGCACGGGCGTGCCGGGGACAGCACCGTCCGGTGCATGCTGTGTTGGGTGGCGATATTATGCCCTCACTGATTTTGTATATGACCAATGTGTCTGAATAATTAGCCAATTGGAGTCTGTTCGGCGATACACTTCTGTGCAATTCCACGGGCTTTTCTCCCCATTTGCTCCATATGAGATGTAGTTGAAAGTTAATACAGCGGCATTGCCAATTACTTGCACCTTTGGGTTGAGTAATTCAAACCTTTCAAAGAAGATTTTCCCCCGAATTGGTTCATAATAACGTGCAAGAGCATCATGGCCATCAATGCGTCTCTCCAAACTTGGATCGAAGTACACAATATCAGGCGCACAGATCTCTAGAAATCCCGATGGATCTCCCTTTCCCCATCGATCAAGTGCTGCAGATTCTAACTCAATTATCTTAGCTGTTACATATTCATCAGATGAATTTTCTGGTGGGACCATTACTCCTCCATTGTCATGTCATCATGAAATCTTACTGATGATATCAACCGTTTTCAAATAGCATTCAACACATATTGTTGCTGCGCTTCACTCAGAAGCTTTGACACCTAATGGCTTCGAGCTGAGAGTCCGGAATAGGCCCACTCCTCCATTCCAGCCGCACCCCTTCATTACACCCTGATTTGATTTTCGCGCAGCATCCCCGGTCCGCTCAAGCGAGGTGTTAGGCGATGCTATTCCCCGGCTGCCTCGCTGCCTGCTTTCCACAACGTAAACGGGAAGGTAATTGCCTGGCTCAAACCAGGCTTTCGGCGCGTGACCTCTTGAGCACATCCAGTGAAACGAGCAGCACCCAGATCAGGTAACTAAAAACTGTGATCCACTCCATGATCGCGCCCTGACTATCGCTCAGGAGCGCAGCCAGAAAGATAACATCGATTGCGCATACAAGGAACCCATACAGGGTGATCCACCTTGAAGTCCCACTCGTCCTCCAGAAAGTTAGACTGAATGCCAGCAGTACAAGGATGAAGGAGAAGAAGATGAGGATGCTCCAGGATTCGTGTTGGTTGTCGTTAATGCTTGTTAAATCGGTTATTTCAATTACGCGTTCGGGATAGACGCCTGACATCAAGGCTGAGATACCGCTAATGATGCCGGAAATCAATCCGATCATCAGAATCCACCTGCGACCGTACTGCGAGTAATGTGCATTGATCGCAATGAAGAACAGAATCTCAGCCAGGCCAGCAAGAATTACCCCCAAAATATAAAATATTGCTCCCTCTGGACTGATGTCTGGATTCCCGAGCGTGCTAAGATACATGTCAAGTGGGGAGACGGTACCTGGAAAATGTGCTATGGCGATGATGGTAAATGAAATATAGAGCACGATGAAAGCAAATCCGAAGATCGTGCCCCATGGTCTTCTTGCTGCGCCTTGGTGTTTC
The DNA here is from genome assembly GCA_964621295.1 of uncultured Anaerolineaceae bacterium. GTDB lineage: Bacteria > Chloroflexota > Anaerolineae > Anaerolineales > Villigracilaceae > JAABUE01. The sequence goes on from CAZULT010000115.1 coordinate 2,401, forward strand.
CCCTGTATTCTACTTGCATCCATTTGAGTGCTTCCTTTCTCAGGTCTCCAAGACGAAAGGCTCATAGCTGGTGAGTGCCTTCTAACAGCTTGCGTTAGCGGCGAACGGGTGGAGGAGGCAGAAATTGTCCATAAGCAGAAAAGCCAAAAGCCAGGAAAATGCAATTCTAGTGGGAGAATCCCCACCCACGCTTTATTGGGCGGCTTTTTTAATCAATTTATCCTTCTGCCACACTCTCAAGGGTTCCGCACATCTATTGTCACTTCCGGGTAATCAGGAGAAGGCCCGTCAAGCAGAGGGGACCTTTTACCCTTGAGGTATTCATCAAAAAAAGCCAGCGTATAGCTATTGATGATCTTAACCATGCGGTATCCATCTATCGGGCCGAATGCTTTGGTGAACTTAAGCACAGGCGAATACAAAAAAAGGTCGGTAAAGTCAAAGTGCGTGGTCCCACGAACAATGACACCATAGGCCGTATTATTCACAGCGTCCAGACTTGGACGCATATGGTATGCCCGGCCCTCATTCAACATGAACATAAACGGTTGTTCCAGAGGAGAATCCACCGTCCTGCCGACATAATCTTTCGGTAAGCCAGAATCCAGGCTGATGCCAGCCCGGCAACGGTCGTCCACGGAGCATACCTGGACCGCCGTCACGCCCCCGAAGGACTGGCCAAAGATTCCGAGTCGGGTCATGTCCAGTTTGCCAGCGAGCAGGCTTTCCATCTCTCCTGCTTGGATGCTCTCCAACTCGTCCATCAGAAAACGTGTGTCGTCCGTCCAGATGCGCAGGTGCTCGGCGTAAATAGCGGGCGTAAGTGAAAGCCCTTTCAGGAAATTGTTCGATAAGACCGCATCCGCAGGCACGACACGCCCGTCGGGAAAGACCGTTACAATGGTGTGATACGGATGAGCAATACTGCAAACGATGTAGCCATGACTGGCCAGTTCTTCCATCTGGGTCAGGTTTTGCTCGATGAAACCAACGTGACCATGTGAAAAAACCAACACCGGATAGGATGATTGGGCATTGGAGATGGGTGCGTCCTGATACGCATGGGTTTGCACCAGGGACAGGTGACTTAACTGAAAAGGCATGTACTCCATTAAAGGAGCTAGTCTAGCGCCGGGCTCCACCTGGGCAGGGTACCAGGCCTGAACTATAAGCTCTCGGCGATCATCCGGATTCGGAGTGAGCGTTTCAGGACGTGTATTGTCCACAAAATAGAGCTTTGTAGTGCCTACTCGATATTGCCCCGTTGGATCGGGCAAACGGAACACGGGGAGGATTATGGGTAGCGCAGCAACAAGAATAAAGATCAGCAACCGGAACAGAAATCCAATAATTAGCAAAACCCGGCGAGGTGGTTGTTTGTCCGGTGGTCGTCCCCCTCGTTTGATCCAGCGTATGCTCGGAAGGAAGAACAGGAGGGTTAGCCCATACACAGGCAGCATTTGCCAGCGATACTTTTCCAATACAAGATGGTTCACGGTCAAGAGTACTGCTAAGCTGGGTATAAAGTCTATCCAGCGTGACCTTTTAATTGGTGGGAAGGCATATCCAACCAATCTCACAAATAGTGTTATCAGTATGAGGATTTCAAAGGTACGCACAATTTTTCCCTCAAACCTATCATCTTATCTCCGAATTTCCTCGCCAATAGCAGCATTGCCGCAATATACATTTCCAAATTGTTCTCGCCGCCCAACGTGGCGCGTTGACCTGGGCAATCATATCTAAGTGCCAGCGGCAGGTAGTTACTCATCTACTTTTCTTGGTTCGCCCACTGCACAGTGGGAAGTACCCATTCCGATAACGGCTCGTAGAGTACGCCATGCCCCGTGCCTACTTGGAGCACGAGCTCATCATGGCGGTTAAGCCCCTTCCCCTCAGCAAGGCTGAAAAGCTCCTCGCACGAGCCTGAGTACTCATCGTCTTCAAAGTCGTAGATGGCCAGAACATTCCCGGAGAGTATCAGGCCTCCTTGTTTCCACTCATCGACCAGGGTTGGGTGGCAGGTTCCCAGCAGGACGTAGTTCACTTCGGGATTACCCACCAGATCCGAAGCAACCGCCGCGATGGCGGCCCCCTTCGATGCTCCGACGACGGTGATCGAGCCAGGAGGAACACCAGCTTCGATCAGTTCGGATACTTGCTTTGCAGTTCTCTGGGCATATTCCCATCCGTTTGCATTCTTTGGTCTCTGTTCACTGATGACTTCAAAACCGTAGCTCTGTAAGGTTTTTAGAATTTCTTCATACCGATACTCACCGAACTCGGGACTTACTGCCGGTATACCTTGATCTTCAATGATCTTGCCATGAATATAGAACATGTATCGACTGCTGGGATCAATCTCGGTCGGGAACGAGAATTCAGCTAGGGAATCCTTTTGGCTGACTGGACTGCTGGTATTGCTGGCGACTGGCGAAGGTACGGACGACATCTCGGTTGCAATTTCCGTTGCTGGACCAACTGGTTGTTCTCCATATCTTGCAGAGCCAGAGCAGCTTGCGAGGAAAACAACCACAAGAATAAGATAAATTACTTGCAAATGCAGCTTGTTTGGATTCATACTATTTCCTTTCAATTGAGAGGCATTGGCCGCCCAATGGCTTGCGGTACCAGCGGCTGGTGGGGCGTGGACTCGCCCACGAAACGGGGTAATCCAAAGCCACGAATAAAGCCATTAGCGCGATAAGTATGAACCCATTGAGTTTTTCCTGAGGGATTTCTCATCTTGACGGATTAAGTTCCAATGGCCCGATGAATAGTTGTAGCCACTTGATGCTGTCCACGATAACTTCATCAGGCAGAGGCCAATGGACCGAGTCGTACCAAATAACACGCTTGGGTTCGCTGGCTACATCTTGGTAGCGGATGGCATCTTGAACGTTTGTGTATTGATCTCGGGTTGCATTCTGGAACAAGAGTGGCGTTGGTGATGCATGGCTCACATAGTGGATGGGTTCAATCGGCCACATGGCGTTAATCCATGCTTTGTATTCTTCGGAAAACTCTTTTGATGACATTGTAATATTTTCCGTGTTCGTCTCGTGGGTAACAAATCCGCCATCTCCCACAATCAGCACACACCCCTTTAGCCGATGGTCAATGCCTGCCAGCAAACCTCCCATGGCGCCACCATAGCTAACGCCCAGGTAGGCAATCCTCTCAGGATCAACATCTGGCCTTGCCATTAACAAGTCAATAGCCCTGCGAAGGTCGATGATCAGCTGTATTTGCTCTTCACGGTCTTGTTCCGTGAAGAGCAGAATGCCGCGCGGCTCTGTGTCCTTAGGGCGGAACGAGGGTGGATCAACATAGATTACCGCTGCACCATATTCCGCATAGCGCATACCAAATTCGAGCTCCATACTGTATTGCATCACGATGCCTGCAAAGGGGCCTGTTCCCTGAGGAATGATTAGTCTAGCCGGAACACGGCCGCCTTTAGGGCTGGCATAAGTGATTTCGATAACCGATAGACCATTGTCTATCCGCCTTGAGACCTCCTGAATATCCAGCGGAGCATCCTGATCGTATTCGAACAGTTGGCGATTCGCTTCGTAGAAATTATTCGATGCGATGGGATCGACAGTTCGAATATACGCGAGGGGGTGTCTGCGGGAGCGGACGATGACAGTGTTTCATTAGCAGGTTCTGATACTTGATAACCTGCTCTACAGGTGGATAGAAAAAATCCTAGTATTCCCAGACATGCAAGTCTAAACCGCGTATTAGACGCTGCCTTTGATGCCATATTGTCCTCGATTTCACGCGAATTATCTAGCAGGATCATAAAAAGAGCTTAGCT
>CAZULT010000116.1:0-6149 GCA_964621295.1 uncultured Anaerolineaceae bacterium
TTGAACAAGCGGTGCTGGGTGGGATCGATGCCATTCGAGACCTGGTACTGGATCACCAAATCACGGACCTGGTCATTGCCTTGCCGCATTCTGTGTACCAAAGATTGAGTGAAGTGGTCTTACTTACGACCAACCTGCCGTTAAAGGTCTGGGTGGCATTAGGCTTCTTTGACCTGGCGCTGTACAAAACCGACATTGAAGATTTCGCAGGCATTCCCATGTTGGATTTGCGCGCCCCAGCACTCAGCGAGTACCAACTGCTGGTAAAGCGTGCTTTCGATCTGATTCTTGGGTCCCTGGCGCTATTCGTTTTTCTGCCTTTAATGGCGGTCATTGCGATCGTCATCTGGCTGGACGCTGGAAAGCCGGTTTTCTTTGTCCAGAAGCGGGTAGGCGAGAACGGACGCTTATTTGATATGTTTAAGTTCCGGACGATGGTTAAGAATGCCGAGCAACATCGTGAGCTAGTGGAACGCTTCGATCAAGAAGGGAACCTGATCCACAAGGCGAAGGATGACCCGCGCGTGACGCGCAGTGGCCGGTTGTTACGTCGCTTCAGTTTGGACGAACTACCCCAGTTTTTCAATGTAATTCAGGGCACAATGAGCCTGGTAGGTCCCAGGCCCGAATTGATTCACCTGGTTGAAAAATATAAACCCTGGCAGAGGAAACGATTTGCCGTGCCTCCCGGAATCACCGGTTGGTGGCAAGTTACCGGAAGAAGCGAAAAAACGATGCATTTGCATACGGAGGATGATCTGTATTACATCAACAATTATTCCATCTGGCTTGACCTTCTCGTTATCCTTCGCACCGTTTGGATTGTCCTGTTGGGAAAAGGAGCCTATTAAAAATGCAGACAAAATCCCGCAATCTATTCCATGCGGTCATCCTTTTGCTCGTGGTCGTTTTTACTCACCAATTTCTTCCGCTGTGCGTATTGGCAGGCTTTTACGGACCTCGCGGATGCGAGCTTGGGTTGGCGCCTGTTCAGGTCATCGTATTATTGGGCATGATCTTCCTTCTATTGCGGTGGATCCTTTTAGACAAAGAAGTCCCGGCCTATATTGGCCTGTGGAAGAAAAATTGGCTGGTCAGCACATTTATTCTTCTTGCCCTGCTTTCCAGCCTATGGTCGGTGAGGGCATCCATGACCGTGCTTCGCTCTTTGCTGATGCTGGAACTGGCATTGATAGCCGCCTATTACGGATTGCGAACCGATGCCCGCGAACTTTTGAATTTTATTGCCATTGCTGTTGGCGCTTTGGCCTTCTTTAGCTTACTGCTTGGTGCGTTTCTTCCCGACCTGGCAATTATGGCCAATCATCCGTATGAGGGCTTGTGGCGGGGAGTTTATTGGCACAAGGTGTATCTGGGTGCTTCTATGGCTTTGGGATACATTTCTTTTCTTGTCTTGCTATTTTCTCCTCGCCGCTTTTACCAGCTCTTAGCGAGGTTCATGGCTGGCCTTTTGTTGGCCTTATGTTTGGCGCTCGCCTTGTTGAGCGATTCGGCTTCCGGTTTATTGGTGATTGCAATCCAGACCGGTTTGTTCGTCCTCACTCTGCTATGGCTAAAGTGGGGGTATTTAATGAACCGTCGCAGGTATCTGATTGCATCTTCCTTATTCGCTGGTCTGGTACTGATAGCCCTCTTCAATCTTGATATTGTGTTTGGGTTGTTCAACCGGTCGGCTTCGATGACCGGGCGCATTCCCCTATGGTCTCACCTTTTCGAGACTTACATTGCGCAGCGTCCTTTGTTCGGTTATGGTGTTGGGACATTCTGGTATCAGCCAGGCGTGTCTGTAGCGGTTCAATCCGTGGTTGGGTGGGGATATCCGGTTGGCGTATCCGATAATGGGTACATGGATCTATTGTTGGGGCTTGGTGCTTCAGGTTTGGTGCTCTTTCTTGCCATTTTGCTTACCGCCTTGCGGCGAACGCTACTGGCAGGGTGTCGGCAACGGACTCTCATCTCCTTTTTCCCCTTCTTTGTTTTGGTTCACGTATTATTCGTCAACTTGAGCTTAAGCTATTTCGTGGAATCCGAATCATTTATCTGGTTCTTGATGATGCTGGTCACTTTCATGTCCACAAAGGGAGGCCATGAATTCCATTCGCAATAACCTCCCACCTCGTAGATGGTTTGCTCTGTGACTTATTCGGAGTGGAATATAGCAACCTCATTGGTTTCATAGACAAGTGTATAGGAAAGGTCTGCCTTTAAATCAACGGCCAACTCGATCCCCTGAGTACGCTTTTCGGACCTCATTGTTTTCTTGGCAATGTAGATATATTCGTACTTTACAAAGGTTGCCTGGGATACACTATCCATGCATGCTTTTGCCTGGTCTGCAAAAATGCATTGCTGCAGGTTCTGGTATTGTTCGGTATGCGTTCCGAAATCTTGAGCGTCAGTCCATTCACGCCCTTGGATCGTGGTAACGCTGATACGTTGCGCGAGAGATGGGAACCATTCAGTGGTCCAATCTCCGAAGAGATCTGTCTTGCCCGTCAAGACCAGGAAGCGACTACCTGGAGGGGTGTTGAGCTTGATCCACTCGAAAGCCTGTAGATTCCCATCCGTTACTCTTTTATCAGCCAGTTGAACGGAAAAATGCAACATGCCAATGAACATGGCGGTGAATAAATAGATGCTGAACAGGACGGCAATGCGACGATGGAACGAATCGGTGGGCTGGGAGACATAGGAGAAATTTTCCGGACTCGTTATTCCAGGCAAGACGAGTCGGTTGAATGCCAGGCTTGCCAGCATAGCCATGGGTATTGCGCTGACGTTTGCGGCATTGCGCGGTTCGATCACGAATGGCAACAGGTAAAATAATGGAAGCAGGTACTTCCTTTGGGCGATTGCTACAACCAAGCCGATGATAGCGAAAACGATTATGAGTGTCAGGTGCGGTTCGTCGCTGAAAGGGATAATAAAAAAATATAAAAAGAAAAGGGGGTCATGGAGACCGGTTTGAGCTGCTGAGCTGAAAGGCGCAATTCCATAGTGCATGATCGTTGGCAACCACCAGAATGCCGTAAACAGCAATGTACCAAGAGCGATTCGAATGGCCTGAAGCGCTGTTGCCTTGTTTCTCCCCTTGAAGAACCAGATCAATATGGCAATCCATATTGTATGGAGGGTCGCTTCCGGATGTGTCAGGCACACCAATGAACTCGTGATGATCGCGCACCATTCAAATTTGCGTTGACCGGCAGAAAATAACCTGAATACATTGTATGCGGTCAATATCAAGAACAGCTGCCCTAAACTCCTGGTGATGCCTCCCCCCATGATCAACCACGTGATCGAGCGAGGAAGCAGGGCGTACACCATGGCAGCCACTCCAGCCTCAATTTTCGTGTCGAGCAGTTGGCCTGCCAAGAGGTACACAGCGTAAATGGAAACGCTGGTTACTAAGGCTGGGAGCCAGCGAAACACTTCAAGTAAAGGGATCCCAAATAACCCTTGAAAAAGGTTCGCAATATAGAAACCAAGGGGCGGGTAAGCAAATGGGACCTCTAGACCGTTGTAGGATACAAATATTGGGGGCAGGTATCCATTGTCTTGGATTGCCCTTGCTATGTTGAAGAACAGGCCCCCATCATTGATAGGAAATCCGGCTTGGTAGGCAATAAAGAATCTTATCCCGCTTCCAACGATCACTGCTGTCAGTACCAGCAACAATTCGAAATCGGGTTCCTCTCTTCCGACTTTGCTAGTCATCCAGGAATCTCTTTTGCCATTCAAACAACTTGTTTAATGCTTCTATGGGCGAGAGCCCATTCACGTCCAGCTTTTTAAGTTCGTCCAACATCGGATTGGTTTCCGGAAATAAGGCGATCTGTTTTGCCCCGAGCTCGTCAATGTGCACCGCTTCGCCGGCTGAGCGTTCCAATTCCCGCATGATTTCATTTGCTCGCTGAACGACAGGATCTGGTAATCCGGCCATCTGGGCAACGTGAATTCCGTACGAACGATCGGCGCCGCCTGGAATGATCTTGTGCAGGAATACCACCTTGTTGTTAGCTTCAGTCACGGCTACGTTGTAGTTACTCACCCCGGGCAGCAGATCCGCCAGTTGAGTCAATTCGTGGTAATGCGTCGCGAAGAGCGTCCTGGCTCGCAATTCCGGATGGTTGTGGATGTACTCCACCATTGCCCAGGCGATGGATACACCGTCGTAGGTGCTCGTCCCGCGTCCGATCTCATCCAGGATCAATAAAGAACGCGAGGTAGCATGGTGCAGGATGCTTGCAGATTCGATCATTTCCACCATGAAAGTGGATTGCCCGGCGTGGATTTCATCCTGGGCGCCGATGCGGGTAAAAATACGATCGACCAATCCGATATTGGCCGAGGCAGCCGGCACGAAGGAGCCAATTTGTGCCATCAAGACGATCAGGGCTACCTGTCGTAAATAAGTCGATTTTCCGGACATATTTGGACCGGTGATAATCCGAATGATTTCTCCATGATCGAACATAACGTCGTTAGGCACGAACCTTTCGCCAGGCAATGTCCTTTCGACGACGGGGTGGCGCCCTTCGGAGATATCCAGTGTGATATCCGTCAAAATCTCGGGCTTGGTGTAATTGTTGAGGGCGGCAACCTCGGCGAATGCGCCCAGCACGTCCAATTCTGCCAGTTGACGCGCCAGCGCAATCAGTCTGGGAGCGGAGTTGGCTAATTCGGCGCACACCTCTTTAAAAAGCCGTAGCTCGATTTCGTGAATGCGTTCTTCCGCATTTAATACCAAAGTCTCATACTCTTTCATTTCGGGAGTGATGAATCGCTCTGCGTTGACCAGCGTTTGCTTGCGGATGTATTCGTCGGGCGCTTTTTCGGCTGCTGCCCTGGAAATTTCAATGTAGTACCCGAACACTTTGTTATATCCAACCTTTAGTGTTTTTATTCCCGTACGCTTGCGCTCCATGCCCTCCAGGTTGGCAATCCACTCGCGGGCATGTTTCGAGGTTTCGATCACGGAATCCAGCTCTTTAGAAAATCCCTCGCGTATGATACCGGTTTGTTGCAGGGTCGCCGGCGGTTCGTTTGCCAGGCTTTCTTTCAAAAGTTTTGCTTCTTTCTTGCAAATATCGATGTCGGTATTCGATCCGCTCCAGACTTCTTTGGATAGTATGGTTCGAATTGTTGGGAGGTGAGTGAGTGTATCGCGAAGCGCAACCAGGTCCCGGGGTTGTGCGTATCCCGCGAGGATGCGATTTGTAAGCCTTTCGATGTCAGCCAGCGGGTGGAGGGCTGTGCGCATCTCCGTTCTTAGCAGGCTGTGTTGGAAGAAATGTTCCACTCCGTTCAGACGATTGTTGATCGGCGTAGAGTCCAGCAAGGGCTGGCTGACCCAGGCGAGGATCAGCCGCTTCCCCATGGGTGTAACGGTTTGGTCCAGCTGGTCCAGCAGTGAACCCTGGCGCTTGCCTCTAAGCGATTCGGTTAACTCAAGATTACGGCGTGAGGCTGCATCAAGCGTCATATATTTCGAAAGATTGTAATGGTGCACACGTGTAAGCAGCTTCAAGGATTCGGGTTGTGTAGCTTGCAAATATTGTAGGAGTACTCCTGTCGCTCGAACAGCCAGGCCTTTCAGGCCAAACGCCTCCAATGAGGTGGCATGAAAATGATCCAGGATTTCTTTCTCACACCGGCCGGGTTCGAAGCGCCATACTGGCCAGGCTGTAATGTTCGTTTTGAGACCGTTCTTAACGTTCAAGTTTTCCGGAAGGATAATTTCTGCAGGATCCAAACGAGCGAGCTCAGCCTGCAGGGCTTCCTCATTCAATTCAGTAGCGGCGAATTCACCGGTGGTGATATCTGCAAAAGCAAGACCGGCGCGGTTTTCTTGAGTGAAGACCACCACCAGGTAATTGTTTGCGTCTCCCGGAAGTAAAGTGGGTTCGACTACAGTACCAGGCGTTACCACCCGGACTACTTTACGCGCAAATATGCCCTTCTCTGGTTGCTCCCCGACCTGCTCGCAGATGGCCACATGATAACCCCTCTCGATCAGGCGGGCCAGGTAATTCTCGACTGCATGGTATGGAATGCCTGCCATGGGCACGCGCGATCCCTTGGCCACGTTGCGTGAGGTAAGGACTATGTCTAACTCGCGGGAGGTG
>CAZULT010000117.1:0-5863 GCA_964621295.1 uncultured Anaerolineaceae bacterium
GATGAGCCCGTGTCCATGTTGGATGTTTCCATCCGGGCGGAAATCCTGAACCTGCTGGCAGACCTGCGCATTTCGCGGCAGATATCCATCATATTCATCACACACGACCTTGGCACAGTAGGCTATATTGCTGACAGGGTGGCCGTGATGTATTTGGGCCGGATCGTCGAGATCGGCAAGATGCACGAGGTACTGAAGAACCCACGACATCCCTACACCAAGGCGTTGCTTTCCGTGATCCCTGTCCCAAATCCGCGCTTACGGCGAGAACGAGTGATCCTTCAGGGTGAAACACCTAACCCAATTGACTTGCCACCTGGTTGCCGCTTTCACCCCAGGTGTCCGGTAGCTACCGATCAATGCAAAATCACGGACCCGCCATTTTCCAATTTGAGTGAAACGCACCAGGCAGCCTGCATATTACTTTGAGCAGGTCATTTCTCAGCAGGAATCAACCGGGCAACCTGTCTGCCCGGTTTTGATTTAAGAGAGGCTCTCGGGCCTAATCAGGGTTATAGCATGCATATCGATAGGTATGTAAGGAGAGTTTTAAATGGAAACAAATTCAATCTTAGAACAACTTAATAAAGCTCTGCCATCGTTCTTTCAACGACCGCAGGTTCACATGGATACAATCCCGGTTGCAGGAGGCGTTCCTTTTGGAGTTGAGCGAGTCTCGAATACAACCGTAGGAATAGGGGGAGCCTATGGCACCTGGGGTGAGTGCTACGACAATCAAACCTTGCCAGATCTGGTTTCGACCCGGATGGGCACTCCCTTGAAGGACGAGGACGTGATGAACCTCTCAGAGTTAGGGTTCGTTTCCCGCCACCACATCCAGGATTTGAGCGACGCCGAACACCTCGAATTGGAGCTTGAAGTGGGGTCCAGGCTGTTGCGAGAGGCGGCGCTTGCCAACGGCTGGAAACCTGAAGAGGTCGAGGCTGTGTTGATCGGTATGAGCGGGCCTGTTGCTGATGATTACGTGGAACGGATCTGCCAGCGGGCTGGCATTAATGAAAAGGCATTAAAAGTGAGTGTCCACAAAGCCTGCGATGGATCGGTGGGAGGCCTTCACCTGGCATTGAATCCTGAATTAGGAACAGGCAGTGAGCTCAATATCGCCAAAGAACTTTATGGCAAAAAAGTATTGGTCGGTGGGATCGAAGGATTGAGTCGCTTTACATGCCGGGCGCATGACAAGAACGCCTTACAGTTATTCGGAAATGGCGCCGGCGTGATCGGGGTCATTCCAGGTGAGACCATGAAATTCCTGGTCGGGAAGAGTCATGCCGCCTTTGATGATGAAGGCGTGCTTGCAGTTCACATGTACTATCCGCATTCCAGAAAATCTCTCCTGGAAATTTCCAGGTCAAGTTCGTCACACATTCGCGTGGCGGGGTTGATGCACGAACCTTCCAATGGCGAAGCAATCGAAATGGCGGGACCGATGGGTATGGTCAAGCTTTTTGTCCGAACTGGCGTACAGGTTGTCAACGATGTCTACCAGGCTTATTGCAATCTGATGGAAAACATGGGCGCACCAGACCAATCCATTGCCGTGACAATCGTACACCACGCCAATTACAAGATCAACAAATTGAAAGAGAAGCATCTCAAGAAACTGGGAATCAGCTTGCCGATGCCCTGGCTTGTCAGCGATTTCGGGAATGTCAGTGCCGCCTCGAATATGATTGCCTTTCTCAGGCAGTTGCCTTCATTGCACCCAGGCGATCACGTGCTTTTTGATGGCTTTGGTGCAGGCACCTATTACGATGTGCTGGCGGTTGCTTTAGGAAGTTAGACTACCGCTTCATGCAAATTGCCCCGGCGAAATTTCGCCGGGGCTTTCATATTAATCTGCAGCGACTCCGTCAGGCGCAGGTTTCTTTGCTTCCACAAGATCGGCCACCCCATAGTGCACCTCAAGGTCGTGGCGGAATTGTTGTGTATACAGACGATAGTAATGTCCGCGCTGCCTCACCAACTCTGCATGAGTACCTTGTTCTTTGATACGCCCATCCTCGATCACCAGAATGCGGTCCGCCCGGCGAATGGTGCTCAGGCGGTGAGCGATGACGATCGAAGTCCGACCCTCCATTAAAGCTTCCATTCCTTGCTGAATGAGCGCCTCGGTCAAAGTGTCTACACTGGAAGTGGCTTCATCCATGATAAAAAGCTCGGGTCTGGCAAGCACAGCACGTGCCAGACTGATCAATTGCTTCTGACCTACCGAAAGCAGGTTTCCACCTTCGCCAACTTTCTGGTCATAGCTTTTTTCAAGCATGACGATAAAGTCGTGCGCGCCGGCTATTTTAGCAGCCCGTTCGATCTCTGTATCGGTCGCTTCTAATTTCCCGTAGCGAATGTTATCCCGTACGGTACCGGAGAACAGGTGGGGAGTTTGCAGGACAATTCCAATGCGGGAATGGATCGAGGCAAGTGTATACTCTCGATAGTCCCGGCCATTGATGAGGATAGCTCCTCTGCGCGGTTCATAGAAGCGGCACAACAGATTGACGATGGTAGATTTTCCACCACCTGTCGGTCCAACCAATGCAATCGTTTCTCCAGGCTTCACCTTCAAATTGAACTCGGACAGAACCGGGTTACGATCTTCGTAGTAGAAGTCTACCTGGTCGAATTCAATCTCACCGAGCAACGTAGTTGCTGCGATCGCTTCCGGCCGGTCGTGGACTTCCGGCTCGGTATCAGCCAGTCTGAAGATGCGCTCAGCCGAGGCGATCGAATGTTGCATTTCTGCATAGACTCGCGCAAGTTCTTGCACGGGCCATAGCATGAAGGTCAGGTAGGTCACAAAGGCATGGATGCCGCCAATCGTCATGGCACCAACTTGCGCCTGGATGCCGCCATACCAAATGATGATACCCAAGGCAAGGGCTGAGATGATCTGGACGGTAGGTAGGAACAGCGCGGACAGCCAGGCGGCGCGGTAGGAAGCGCGGTACATATCGTCCGTCAGAAACTGGAATTCACTCAGGTTCTCATCCTCGCGGCCCAGCGCCTTAACCACCCGCACTCCCTGGATGTTCTCATTGTAGGCGCCTGTGATCTTTGAGTTAGCTCGGCGGGAGGCGCGGAATTCGACCAGGATGCGCTTGCGAAACTCCACCGCGATAATCAAGAGGAGGGGAATCGCCGCCAGCACGATCAGGCCCAGTTTCCAGTTGATATACAACATGAAGGCTGTCGCAGTGAGGATATTCATGGCGGACCAGGTGATATCCACCACACCCCAAGTGACCAACTCTGATACGCGCCCGGTATCCGAAGTCACGCGCGCCATCAAACGCCCGACTGCGGTCTGCGCGTAATAGGAGAGCGATAGCTCCTGCAAGTGGTTAAAGAGCAGCTTGCGTAAGTCGTACTGCACGCGTTCTCCCAACACGCCGGCCAAGTAAATGAAGGTAAACACCATTCCAGATTGGAAAATGATGATCCCGCCGTACAAGCTAGCTAGGCGCATCAACGCCGGCACATTCTTCAGTGAAATGCCTTGGTCAATGATTTGCTTGTTGATGTACGTAAAGAAAGAATCCGTCACCGACGTCAGTGCGATCGTCACAAAAAAGCCAACCACCCAGCGCCAATGTGGCTTGAGCAAGGTTGCAATTCGCCGGAAAACCGGACCGGTTAGCTGGCTGGTGTACTCTTCTTCTTCAAGCTCGATGAGTTCATCGCTCATAGTTATTCTCCGGCATAGAATTGAAATCTGGCGAAAGCGTGTTTCGCCTGCATCCAATAGACAGCCTCAGTTTGCGCTTTTTATCTCCAGCTCAACCTCTTCATCGATGCGAGTCTGGATATCGAAGATGCGGCGGTACATGCCGCCTTCCTGGAGGACCAACTCCCGATGAGTGCCTTGCTGTACCACGTTCCCTTTATCAAGCACCAGGATCAGGTCAGCAATCATGACGGACTGGATTCGGTGCGCAATGATGAACGTGGTCCGACCTTTCATCAACGAATTCAAAGCCTCGCGAATCTCCGCCTCCGTCTCAAGATCCACTGAGGAAGTCGAATCGTCCAGGATCAGAATGCGTGGATCCTTGAGCAATGTACGCGCGATGGTAACGCGCTGCTTTTGCCCCCCGGAAAGGGTAACGCCTTTTTCACCGACCAATGTGTTATAACCATCCGGGAAGGAAAGAATTACCTCATGCACAGCTGCAGCGCGTGCGGCCTGTTCGATTTCCTCCATCGACACCTCGCGCCCCACGCCATAGGTGATGTTCTCTCGAATCGAACGGCTGAACAAGAAAGGTTCCTGTTCCACAATTCCAATCTGACGGCGCAAGAATTCACGGGAATATCCATTCAACTCCAATCCATCGAGAAGGATATGCCCACCAGTGTATTCGTGGAAACGAGGCAGCAGGTTGACCAGGCTGGTCTTGCCAGATCCTGTTGACCCTAACAGTGCAATTGCCTGCCCTGGATCCACATGGAAGGATACATCCTTGAGCACATCGGATTCACCATCCGCATACATGAATGAGACGTGTTCGAATTCCAGTTCACCCCGGACTGGCCCGGAAGAATGCACGATTCCATCAGTGAGCGGTTCACGCACCTGCTTGACGATCTCCATCAGCCGGCTGTAAGACACCATCCCGGAAGAGGTCTGAACGATAAGCCGGCCAAGGTTACGGATCGGCCAGATCAACCACACAACCAGGCCGGCATATGCCAGGTAGGTACCAATAGTGATTTCAGCATTGATCGCCATCATGGCGCCGTAGACAAATCCACCCAGCATCTGAAATCCCAAGACGATATCGGTCAACGGCCAGAATAATGAGTGCATCATCAGAAGCAGCTTGCCGCGCAAGAACTTCTCCCAGTTGTCCGTTTCAAATTTGGATATTTCGAAGTCCTGCCGGGCAAAAGCTTTGACCACTCGCACACCGGTCAGGTTCTCCTGCAAGGTGGTCGAGAGCAACGCCTCCTGCTCCTGGTAACGCTCGTAGGCTTTGGTCACTTTCTTGAAGAACCACAGTGATACCAACAGCACAAACGGAATGGAAATGACCGAGACCCAGGCAAGTTCCGCGTTCAAATCCAGCAACGCAATGAAGTTGATCACGAACAACAGCACGATCCTGCCGACGCCAATGGCCTGTTCGCTGAAAAAGCGGCGCAAGGAGTCGACGTCTGAGGTGCAGCGCTCGATCAAATCTCCTGTTGGGGTATTGTTGTGATACGAGAAGCTCAGACGCTGAATATGATCGAAAAGGAAATTGCGCACCCGGCGTGTGATGCCTTCGGCCGTGTAGGCAGCCAGACGTCCCGAGAGATAGGCAAATCCGCCCTCGAACATTGCCAGGCCAATGAAGCCGGCGGCAACCGCAAACAATCTGCGTGTCAGCACCCGTGAAAGCACTCCGGTAGTGATCGTTTCAGTCAATACGTTATCCACAAAAAAACGCAATAACAGGAAGGTGGCGGTTTTTGCGGTGGCTGAGATCGCCAATGAAGTCACCGCGCCAAAATATGGCAGGTGGAAATTAGCCATCATCTGCCATAAACCTTTCAAGCGGTTTTTATGATGTGTGGCGCGAAAATCAAAATAAGAGGAGGGTTTTGCTACGGTTGCCATGAGGTGTTCTCACCTTCTAAAGTGAAAAGCCACGGTGCGTATGCGCCGTGGCTTGCAATGCAAACAGGGATTTTGACCGGTTATCGGCCAGTCGGCGCACTCCGAGGATGGTTTGTACCCGGAAATTCAGATGAGACGAGATATTTCTTGAACATGGGGTGCGCCTCCTTTCTTTAGAAATTGTATAGAACGAAATGAGTTTACCTCCCAACAGTCCTATGTGTCAAGGTTTATAATTGGTGT
>CAZULT010000118.1:0-5854 GCA_964621295.1 uncultured Anaerolineaceae bacterium
CCGTGAATGCAAGATTACGGCGGTGTAAAAAGGTTGTAATCCTTTAGGGAAATCAAGAAAAACAGCCCAACTTGCTTTCGAAGTTGGGCTGGTGATCAAGGAAGTTGGTGAACTTCCTTTGGAACTCGGGTTGGTGATAGTGGAATATAGGCAAGTTCCTTTAGAACGAACGCTGATAAACAAGGAACAAGAGCAGCTTCCTTTATCGGCGCGGTTCGACAGGTGCATGCATTATTTGGAGGTTACTCCTCTTCCGACCCCGAGGCGGACTTCTTGCTGCCCTCGATGGATTGCAGGGCCAGGTAGCGCTCACCAAATTTTTCGATGTTTACGGCTTCGTTGTCATATTGTTCGTAATGACGTTCTTCGTCTTCCACGAGCCCCTCGAACACCTTGCGCGTCCCGGCGTCAGCGTTGGCAGAGCATTCGTTGGCCCACAGATTGTAATCCTTTGCACTGGACTCTTCCATAGTTCGGGCCATTTCGAGCATCTTTTTTACATCCTGGACCTTTTGCACCTGCGCAGAGGCGACCATCTCGACGTCTCCACCCAGGAACAGGATGCGTTCAGCGCAGCGTTCGATATGGCCCATCTCCTCGATGGCGGTCCTGATGAACAGGCCGGCCAGCAGGTCGTAGCTCTGGTCCTCGCAGTGGAAGTGGAAATACATGTACTGATGCACCGCGGACAGCTCATCCGCAATGGCTTTGTTCAATAATTCGATGCTTTTTTCGTGCATGGTCGCTCTCCCTTTTAAGAAATTGTTTGTATCAATTATAAACCGGTCTGGCAACCTGAGCAGCATGCATCATCAGCACCACGAAGATCAGCAGTACGAGTCTAGTGGGAATGCGACGAGCTCTAAGCGGCTTTATGCTAGGAAGTAAGACAGAGTCAACGCCAGCCCCGGCGATCCGCCGGTTGAGATACTGAAGCCCCAGCGCAAGCAAAGCAACGCGTCCAGGTTCCTCAAGCCATGGATCAGGTAGTTTGTGCCAGCCTGATAGCTCAACACTGCGACTCGCTGTCTGAAAAATTCCGTTATAGATACCCTAAAAGAAAAGAAATAATGCTAATTAATCCACATGGATTTGCGCGAATCTTCAGTGTAAATTTCGATTAATCCATATGGATTTGCGTGAATCTTCGGTGGATATTTCGACGAATACACGTGGATTTGCGTGAATCTTCGGCGTATTCTTCGATAAATACATGGCTATTCTTGCGCCGAAGAGGGTGCCACAACTGTCTCGCAAGAGGTATACGGCAAGGCGACCTACCCTTTATCAGTGAGCCAATTGGAACGAAAAGAGAATAACCATACACTCTTGCTCTGAACTTGTTGAAGAGGAAAAGAAAGCTCCAGTTGCTGGTTACCGAGAATGAATCGTTTCGGCTAATCATTCATATGGTTTATGATCGCGTCTCCGAACTCGGAGCATTTGAGCAGAGTGGCCCCGTCCATCAGGCGCTCGAAGTCGTACGTGACGGTCTTGGCTTTGATCGCACCACCCATGCCCTTGATTATCAGGTCAGCAACTTCGGTCCAACCCAGGTAGCGGAACATCATTTCGCCAGAGAGGATGACCGATCCGGGGTTGACTTTGTCCAGGTTGGCATACTTGGGTGCGGTGCCGTGCGTGGCTTCGAAGATGGCGTGGCCGGTTTCGTAATTGATGTTCGCGCCTGGCGCGATGCCCATGCCGCCGATCTGCGCTGCTAGCGCGTCCGACAGATAGTCGCCGTTCAGGTTCATGGTGGCAAGCACATCGAATTCACGGGCGCGGGTGATGGTCTGCTGGAAGACGATATCGGCGATAGTATCGCGGATGCGCAGCTTGTTTTTCCATTTTCCATTGCCGTGGGTGTCCCACAATGCCAGAGCTTGCTCGACCTCTTTAATGATCTCTGCTTGTTTGTCAGTAGCCATCATTTCGAAGCCAGGATCGATCATCCTGGCGTTCTCTTCGACGCTCAGGTCAGAGTTCTTCTCTTTATTGCCCAGGATCCATGTCTCGCGCTCGGTGACGATCTCGTTCCGGAACTCGCTCCTGGCCAGTTCATAGCCCCAGTTGCGGAAGGCGCCTTCGGTGAACTTCATGATGTTTCCTTTGTGCACCAGGCTGACATCCCTGCGGCCGTTATCCAATGCCCACTGAATGGCGGCGCGGACCAGGCGGTAGGTTCCTTCCCTTGAAACCGGCTTGATACTGATACCGGCTGTATCGGGAAATCGGAATTTGGCGTACTGTTCGGGGAATTTCTCTTTTAACATGCTGATGAATTCAGTATTCTCCCGTGTGCCAAACTCAAATTCCGCACCGGTGTAGATGTCTTCGGTGTTCTCGCGGAAAATGACCATGTCCACATATTCGGGATGCTTCACCGGGGATGGTACGCCATCCAGATATTGCACCGGGCGCTGGCAGACATATAGGTCCAGGAACTTGCGCAGAGCAACGTTCAGGGACCGGATGCCGCCGCCGATCGGCGTGGTAAGTGGGCCCTTGATCCCGACCAGGAATTCTCGAAAAGCAGTAACGGTCTCTTCAGGCAGCCATTCTTTGAACATATCGTAGGCTTTCTCACCTGCAAATACTTCCATCCAATAGACCTTGCGTTTGCCCCCGTAGGCTTTCTCCACGGCCGCATCAAAAACGCGCACAGAAGCGAGCCAGATATCTCGCCCTGTCCCATCACCTTCAATGAATGGCAGGATCGGATTGTCTGGTACCTGCAATGTGCCGTCCTGCATGCGGATCTTTGCCCCATTCGCGGGGACTTTGACGTTGGTATAGGCCATGCTGCTCTCCTTCAGGGAATTCGGGCGGATTATAGCATACTCATAAAATGTGCCCGCGGATATCTTACTTTTCGGTCAACGATCCAGGGTTGCTCATATTGGATGCATACAGGCTTGAATAGTTACAATCCGATCGATCGGTACCTTTGGAATTCAGTGGGAACCACTCTTGAGTTCCATCTACACGTTGAAAATCAAGAGAAGGGTCATCTTGTGGATGATCCTTCTCTTGATGGAATTCTTGTTCCTCCCTAATGTGAATGACTGACGATCGATGTACTTTCAATCAAAATGGGTTATCTGCACAAAGGAGATTAATTTCACCCAAATGCGTTTTGCATTTGGGAGGGGTTGACCCCAGCCAGGCGAACGTTCATGATCTTGTTGAGGACATCGAACCAAAAGGGCGCACCTTTTGATGTCGCAAGAGCAGTCATGAGCAACCCTACCCCTTTGGCGATCCAACCAGTCGTGTTGTCCGGGAGTGGCGCATTAATAATTGGGTAGCACACGTTTGCAAGCATGACTCCATAGATATCTGTGCTGGATTGAGGGGAGCGTGTACACACCAGGTTGGAAGTTGACCCTTCAGAAGACCAGAAAAAGATGGGGGATCCAAGCCAACCGATCGGCAGGTCAGTTCCATAAAGTTGGTCGTGTAGCAGGATGAGCTGACTGGCGGAGGGTGGCTGGAATTCATTCTGATTCATTTGGAGATAGGTTTCAGCTTGCGCGGCCAGGGCATTCCCTACGACAGGTTCCCTCCACATATAGTTCGCCAATTGGAGCGAGTCTACATTAGCGGTGACCCCCAGGAGCACACCTAATAGAATCGATAATATCTGAGCGCGCCGTTTATACCAACCGGTCAGGCGGTCCATGCTGTCATTGAACCAGGTCTCAATGACGCCATTCAGTGCGCCGGACTCAGCGTCTCCTTGATCCGGAGCTTCGATGGTGCCATTGATCAAAGATTGTAACGTTTGCTTCAGACCGGGATTCGTCACCGCCAGGATGGCTATGCCGGTTTGGATTTTTTCTAGAGAAGGTTCAGGGGTGCTATCGGTTTTTTGGTTGGGTTGCGAGGCGAGCACTGCGGCGATCTGGTCCTTCTGCCTGTCGATGGTGGTCAACAATTTATCAACAGCACTTTTCATTTCCGGGAAATCGTTTGCAAATTGAGATAGCGCGGTTTTGATCTTTTGAATGGCGAGACCATTGTCTGGATTGTTGATTTCGGATACAAGCGCTCTCCTGGTTAGAGCCAGGATGGCTCCCAGTTGTTTCTGGGCTGCAGGCCTTTGTTTTTTGTCGAGCGAATCGATGTTGCCCAGTAGTTTATACAGTTGCTGCTGGAACAAAGAGGCCTCAGAGGCTGCAGTCATTAGGATGTCGATCAGCGCTCGAGCAAATTGATTTCCGGGTATATAGGAGGGTTTGGAGGCGCTATCGTTACCTGAATACAGGCTGCGGATTAAAGGGTGGTTGAAGAGTTGGTCAGCGAAGGCGGAGTCGACCAGCATGTTCCTGATGGTAGTCTCCAGCATTTTTTGCCGCCAGCGAAGTTTGGCTGCAACCATCTCTTGCAGATACATAGCAGCCAGACTCAATACCAGCCATGAAAAGACCAACCCAAAGACCAAATTTGCAATCGAATGAAGCGTCATAGCGGCCCCTATGAATTCATTGGAAATTCTTGGGACACGATCGTTTCCAAAAATCTTGGGTCATTGCGGATATTGTCCAAATCCGGATCCCGATGTACCCAGTCCAATGAGGTTTGTTTTTTCTCGAGCGCAACCTTGAGCAGTTCGATGGCTTCATCTGTGTTTTCTGAAATGGCGCAGAAACAGGCGCGGTTATACTCTGTCTCCGATTGGATCATCGGTTCCACAATGCTCAGGTGTTCCATAGCTTCATCTTCCAGGCCCAATCGTCGATAACTGCCGGCAAGGGCGCAATGGGCCAGGATATGGTCTGGATTGATGATCAACACCTTTTGGAAGCAGCGCGACGCTTCACTGTTCTTTTTCAGCGTGGCATACACCAACCCCAGGTGATAGTGATAAATATCCCGGTTCCCATTCAAGGAAATTGCTTTCTCGTATGCCGCGATGGCTTCTTCGTACTGGTTTAAGGATTTATAGAGCTCGCCCAGGGTATGCCAGGCGCGATCGTTCGTCGGATTAATGTCGGTGATTTTTTTATAAATTGACACAGATTGTTGTAAGTCTTTTGCGCTCTTTTGAGTCATTTCATACGAACCCGCCAGACTCTGTTCGATGGTTGTAACCACGGGATCAGTCGTTTTCGCCTCGTCATTTTCGGATGGTGGAAGCGAAGCCACTTCGTCCGCTTCACCTATTTCACTAGAAGAAGAAACATCCAGAGGTTCGGGGTCGATGGCTAAGAAATTTTCGCGGTCGACGACCTGGTCGTCGGCTTCGTCTGTTTCTTCCTCATCAAGGAAGATCTCCTCGGGTAATTGAACGAAATTAAAACCTTGCCCGCGAGGAGTGGGACTTTCTTCGTCCTGGGCAAGAGGTTGCCAAATCCCGAATTCAGTGAAATCCTTGGATTCTGATGGAGCCGCTGGCTCTGCAAGCCACTCTGGTAATTCCGGCTCTTCCAAATCAATATCGACCGCTCGGTTGGTGTGTTGGTCGCCTGCCCTCAAATCCTGTGGTGCCTCGAATGAGGGAGCAGGGAGGGCGGATGGTTCGAACTCCTCGGATTGATCCGGTTCTTGAAGCGAATCGGATAATGACTTCCCTAAGATAAAGGGTGCGACGGTTTCATGGGACTTTGCTTCGTCGTCTTCCTCGGCCTCGTTTTCAACAGGAAGATTGGCTTCGAAAGGTATCGTATTCGAATCCTGAACCTTTAGACCTTCTCCTGTATCCGGGACTGGTGTAGTTTCTGACAATTCTGATACCAGATCATCCGAATCCAGGTCCATTGAACCCTCACCCTGATCATTCAGCCAATCAGGTAAGGCAGTCTCTTCGCTCTCTACTTCGGGAGTCGCTTCCGCGGCCGGTTCGAGGTTT
>CAZULT010000119.1:0-1941 GCA_964621295.1 uncultured Anaerolineaceae bacterium
TTCAGCCAATCTGCTTCAGACTTGAGGGCCTGCAGGGTTTCTTCTTGCGTGGGCGGCGCGTAGCGGGGATAACCCCAGCCGGCCTGCCCCGTCGCAAAGAAACGATGCCGCCAGCCGAATCCGCCGCCCCGGCCGCGTCTCCAGCCCCTACCAGGACCGAAAGCTGGATCTGCAAAACCAGGTGCTTCATAGCCGCCGCAGTATCCAAGACCTCGCCCGGTTCTCGGACCCGCGCCCATAGGACCTGTTCGGTCACCTTGTGGCATACCAATCACCTCCTTTCGTTAGAATTTCTAGTTTCATCTAAAGCCAATTTCTCTTACCAGTACCACGGCCTTGCCCGCTTCCGCGACGGCGAGCTTGGCGATAGCGGCTCCGGCGGCGATAGCCTCGCCCGCTGTTTCGTCTTGACGGGAGTTCAACGTTTTGGGATGACTGGGAAGCCTGAGGCTGAACGAGTTGTGTCTGCGCCAGCCGTCGATCCAGCGCGGTGATCAGCGCGTCTGCGAGCCGGGGCAGGATCTCCCTTCCAGCAAAAGCCAGAGCCGCACTCAGCCACGGTTTAGGGTTGGCAGGGATAGGCTCCGCGACCACGATCTCCACTTCGCGCACAGGTTGAACGGCTGCCGGTTTCGTTACTGCTACAGGCAGTTCGACGGCTGTGATGGCGCCAACCGGGCAGGCGTCTATGCAAAACTGACATTGTGAACAAATAGCCTGGTCAAGAACTGCGAGGTTCTCGCTCAGGCGAATCGCCCCGTCTGGGCAAATCTCAACGCACGCACCGCAGCCGGTGCATTGTTCAGCATTCACTCGCATTTCCACAATTCATCTCCATTCTCGCCTGCCCCCAGACCTGAAGCGTACATACTGGCTCAGTACAAGCGCTCTACATGATTGACAATTCTTCCATCCAGGTAAGCCATGACCGCATCCTCAATCGATGCAATGTCGGTCACCAGTGGACGGATATCGCGCCCTTGCATGCTCTCGTAAGCGCCCATACCCCGGCAAGAGCAATACCTGGCAGCCGGCAAACACTTCGGCCATGCGGGTGTGACGATTCTCTGCAACAGGTCCATAGTCATGTCGTCCACTGGGATCCTCTTGATGCTCGTGACCCTACTCCCGGAACTAAGCATGCCTCAGCTTGTCGCGTAACTCACAGTCAATGATGTCGTCATTTTCCACTGTGGCGACCAGGTAGTAGGTCGCACGGCCAAAGTGCTGGTAGATGATTTTGCCATCATCTGCAATTGCAGCGATTTTCACTGAGTGACTCCCTTCGATTTCAGACCTGAGTAAGTAGACTTCCAAACATAAAAGAAATTTCGCATCTCATTCAGATACAAAATGCAGCGTGGTCGGGCGATCGCGCTCATCAGCAGGGCAGAGAACCAGCAGAGAACGCGCCGACACAGCTCCCGTATTCTGCCAACGGTGCGGCAAGCGGGCTTCAAACAACAGACTGTCACTCGGGTCGAGAATATATTGCTGTGACTCGATTGTGTAGACTATCCGGCCTTCCAGGCAATAGACAAATTCCAGACCTGTGTGAAGGATGGGCGTCTCACCACTATCCGCGCCCGCTTCCAGCGTGACAACAAATGGTTCAGCCCAACGACTGGCTAATTCCGTCCCCAAATCTTCTAACGTACCATGAGCAAAGGCGGCTCGCGGTCGCTGACCAGCCTTCTGAAAAATGATGTTCTTTCTCTCCGCCCCAGCTTCGAAAAAAGCTCCCACGGGGATATTCAGTGCCAAAGCCAGTTTCTGCAATGTACCCACGCTGGGCGAAATCTTGCCGTTCTCGATCAGGCTAAGTGTATTGATATTCAACTCACTGGCCTCGGCCAGGGCACTCAGGGAAAACTCGCGCTCTACGCGCAACTGACGCAAACTTCGCCCTACATCAATTTCCAGCGCTGAAGCATTTTCGCC
>CAZULT010000119.1:2041-5523 GCA_964621295.1 uncultured Anaerolineaceae bacterium
GCTAATCAGCAAATCAATGGTAAGCAGCACATCGACAATGTGTCATAACAAGTTTCCAACAGGGCTGGTTTTCCTCATAATTCTTTGATAAGATAGTTATGCGAGAGGAATCGTTTTTTCGGCATCGCAGTCCCACTTCGCACTGTTGACATTTCTTTTGTGCAGTGCCGTGATCAATCATAAACTCATCCCACTAGATGGCTCATCATTAGCTGAGTGTGTACTGCTTCATGTACTTGCTAGTTGCGCAAGCAGTAGATGCACGCATTACCCCCAGCGATACGGATTGACAATCGGGCTTGGACTTTAAATGCACCGTACAGCTGTCAATGACAATAAGATTGGGTAATTCTAATTGTCGTTAACCGGTACAGGAAATTTGAAGCAAATTACCCGGATTTTCTCTTTTATCCTTGTGCCGATGACGTGCCGCATTCAAGCAGCAGTTCTGGCATTAAAAAGGAACAACTTGATAAACTTGCACCAGGTTACCTGGACAGGCGCTCCGACGGGATTCGAACCTGCTCTTTTACGTGGAATTTCAGAATTAATTTGCAGTGTTATGAAAAAGTGTCCCGCGGGGACTCGAACCCCGGTTTGCGCCTAAACGCGTTATAAGAATATGAAATATTAACTTTTGAAAATGGTAGTTTCCGAAAGCAAATTATCTTAGTAGAATAGACCCTGTCATGGACACTCTGTATGTCGTCAGAACATTTGGGACAAAAGGGTCCGTTTGCTAAGAGACACTTTTGTCCCACTTTCTTTGACGACATACATCGGCAGCAGAACCTCTGATCCCCAGGTCATGAGCCTGCAGAATATGGCAGGGCTGATAATTTTCAGGTGTTATACTTCACCCATATCCACCTATCCAATTTTGTCATCAATTGATACAAATTCGCTGGCGATTTTCTGAAAAAGTGGGAAAGAGTATAAAGTGGTTTTTGCTTGCTGGTTTATTGATATTGGCAGGCTTAACTTTATTCATCTTCCGCGAACTTCCCTCTCTCGATTCTCTCCCCGAAAGCCTTAACCAGCCTAGCGTGCGCATCACCGACCAGAACGGGCGCCTGCTCTACGAGGTCCTGCCGGAGCAGGGCGGACGTCATGCAGTGTTGTCATTCGACAAGATTCCGCAGTGCATGAAAGATGCTACCGTCGCCGTTGAGGATAACAATTTCTACACCAACCCTGGCGTGGACCTCCAGGGCATTATTCGGGCGCTGTGGATCAACCTGCAGGGCGGAGAGACCATCGCCGGGGGCAGCACCATCACCCAGCAGGTGGCGCGCAACCTGCTGCTCAGTCAGGATGAGCGCACCGAACGCACCATTCGCCGCAAAATACGCGAAGCCGTACTGGCCTGGCAGATGACGCGCCGGTTCTCCAAGGAGAACATCCTGGGTCTGTATATCAACCAGGTCAACTATGGTGGGTTGGCCTACGGGGTGGAAGCCGCTTCCCAGACCTATTTTGGCAAGCCCGCATCCGAGCTGCTCCTGCCGGAGTGTGCCCTGCTGGCCGGATTACCACAGGCGCCCGGTCTCTACAATCCTTTTACCAACCCTGATCTAGCCAAAGAACGTCAGGGCATCGTGCTAGGTCTGATGCAGGCACAGGGCTACATTTCGGAGCAGGATCAGGCTGAGGCTGGGTCCGCGCCGCTGAGTTACAACCCTGCCCCGTATCCCATTGAAGCGCCGCACTTCGTCTGGATTGTGCGTGTCCAGCTCAATCGTTTATTTGCCGAGGGGAAACTCGATCCGCGCCAGAGCCTGATCGTGCGTACCACGCTCGACCTCGACTTTCAACATACCGCCGAAGCCGCAATGACCCGCCAGATACATACCTTCCAACAGGAAGACCCGGTCACCAGTCACAATGTCAACAATGCCGCGGTGGTGGCGCTGGACCCGCACTCTGGCGACATCCTGGCCCTGGTGGGCAGCGTGGATTATTTCGACGCCTCAATTTTTGGCGCAGTGGATATGGCTACCGCTTCACGCCAGCCCGGATCCTCGTTCAAGCCGTTCATCTACGCCCAGGCGCTCGACCCGGAGCGATCAAATCCGTGGACAGCCGCAACTGCGATTATGGACGTGACTACCACCTTCATCACTCACGACGGCACGCCCTATACCCCCAAGAATTACGACGGCCGCGAGCATGGGCCGGTCTCAGTGCGGCAGGCGCTGGCCTCGTCGCTCAATGTTCCGGCGGTCATCACACTCAGCGAGGTGGGTATCGAGAACACTACCAGCCTGGCTCGCCGCCTGGGCATCACCTCGCTCCGGAACCCGCAGGATTATGACCTTTCACTGGCGCTGGGCGGTGGGACGATCAGCCTGCTGCAACTGACTACGGCGTACGCAGCCCTTGCCAATCATGGCGTCTTCACCGGGAATTATGCGATCCTGGAGGTGCGCGATGCGGATGGGAACCTGCTCTATACCCCGGAACGCCCCTCCCCGCAGCAGGTTTTCGACCCGCGTGTGACCTGGCTGATCAGCGACATCCTCAGTGATGACCGCGCGCGCGCCCTCGGTTTCGGCCTGAACAGCACCCTGAAACTCGACCGGACGGCTGCGGTCAAGACTGGCACAACCACCAACTTCCACGACAACTGGACGGTTGGTTATACCCCGGAGGTTTTGGTCGGCGTGTGGGTGGGGAACAGCAACTACGAGGCTATGCATAACGTCACCGGACTGACCGGCGCCGCGCCGATCTGGCATGAAATCATGCGCACGGTCTTGCAAGGCCGCTCCGACCTGCCGTTCGTCCGCCCGGAGGGGCTTGTCCAGGTGGAGGTGTGCAACCTGTCTGGCCTTTTGCCTACCCCCGCCTGTCCGCATACCAGACCGGAATGGTTCATCGAAGGTACCCGGCCAACCAGATACGATACAATTTACACACAGGTCTGGATCGATACCTTGACCGGCCAGCTCGCCACGAATACCACCCCGGCAGAACGCCGCCAGCCGCGCACGGTGCTCGATCTACCGATATCAGCCCAATTCTGGGCGCGATCACAGGGATTGGCCTTGCTGGCGGATCTCTCGGAATCAGCAGGAAGTAATCTGCAGCCGGCTATCAGCCTTATTTCACCACATCCGAATACAACGTATCGCCTCGACCCTGGTTTCGACCCAGGTGCCCAGCTGTTGCAGGTAGAAGCGGCTGCCGGGCAGGGGATTGCAACGGTATACTTGTGGGTCGATGGGGCATCCCTGGCAACGCTCTCTGTGCTGCCATACCGGGCCTGGTGGCCGCTGGCGGTCGGCGAGCACCGCTTCTGGGCACAGAGTGTGACAACAGAGGGGGAGATTGTTACGAGCAACGTGGTGACGATCACGGTAGTGACCGAACCCTAACTGGAAAACCAGAGAGCACACAGAGATTCTTTATGTTTCTTTGTGAGCTCTGTGTGTTCCGCGGTAAGAATTTCTGGTTGCTACTTAACCACAAAGGTGCTTCCC
>CAZULT010000120.1:0-5518 GCA_964621295.1 uncultured Anaerolineaceae bacterium
AACCTGGATCCCGAAGGGGAAGTGCCGGCTCACCAGCTGGCGTTCTACTGCTTCCGCATCACCAAAAGGAACATGATACACGGGTCCTCCGTACATCATACCCATCGGCTGGCGGTAGTCCGCTTTTCCCAACATGGAAAGCGACCCCATTGTTTTCCCGTGGAAGGCTTTAACCGCAACAATAAAGGCCGACTTATGGGTATACAACTTGGCGATCTTGATGGAGGCTTCGATCGCTTCGGTGCCACTGGCTGCAAACCAACTGTATTTCAGGTCGCCAGGCGTGATGTCCGCCATCATACGCGCCAGTACGCCGCGTAAAGGGTCGATCAATTCCTGGCTTGGCATGGGTGTACGATCCAGCTGCGCCCGAACGGCTGCTACAATGTCTGGATGGCACCAGCCGTGATTCAGCATGCCATACCCGCCCAGACAGTCCAGGTACTCCCTGCCCAGCACATCTTGAAAGACAGCTCCGGAACCGGTCCATTCCACCGCCGCCCAATCACCTGCCTCGGTGACCGATTTGCGATACTCCAGCCAGCCTTTATTGAAATGATCGGCAAAGTTCTGCTTTGACTCAGCAACGATGGCTTTGCCCAAGCTCTCATCCATCTCAGACTTTTGGATGATCTCCAGCCAGCGCTCGGAGTATGCCAGCGCGTTTTCTAGATCTTGTGTCATTGGTCCTCGGTAATGAAAACTGCCCGGCTGCAAATGGGGCTAGAACTTCCTCGACCAACCTTTTGGCCAGCGTTCGATGACGACTTTTTTCTGGGTGAAAAACTCAACCGCGTCCATCGATTGGCCATGCATATCTCCGAAGAAGGACTCTTTCCAACCGCTGAAAGGAAAGAAAGCCATGGGCGCGGCGACGCCAATATTGATGCCCACGTTCCCAGCTTCCACCTCATAGCGGAACTTACGGGCCGCTGAACCCGAGGAGGTGAACAGGCTCGCCTGGTTTCCATAGATATGGCTGTTCGCCAATTCAATCGCTTCATCGATGGTGTTGACATGCATCAATCCAAGCACCGGTCCGAAGATTTCTGTCTTCCAAAGCTCGCTGCCCGGCTGGACATCCGCAATCACGGTGGGGCGCACAAAGCTGCCGCCTTCGTAGCCTTTTACGATTGCACCGCGTCCATCCACCATGACGGTTGCTCCCTCTTTTGATCCCAGATCGATCAGTCCTTCGATGCGCTTTTTGCTGGTCTGGTTGATGACCGCGCCCATTTGCACTTCTTTATCAAGTCCATAGCCAACCACCCGCGAAGTGGCAGCGTCGCAAATCAATTCTGTAAAGGTGTTGCGCGCTTCCGCAACGGTGACAGCCAACGACACTGCCAGGCAACGCTGGCCCGCGCAACCGTAAGCCGAATCGGAGATAATCCTGGTGGCCATCTCCATATCCGCGTCCGGCAATACGATAACGGGGTTCTTCGCTCCACCCTGGGCCTGAACGCGCTTGCCATTCTCTGCCGCCCTCCGGTAAATGTATTTGGCCACCTTGGTAGACCCCACAAAAGTGACAGCACGAATTGCAGGGTGGTCGAGTATTCCATCGACAGCATCCTTGGCCCCGTTGACCAGATTGACCACGCCTTTAGGAAAACCCACCTCGTCGATCAACTTGAAGATCAATTGCATGGTCATAGGGACTTTTTCAGAAGGTTTTATGAGGTAAGTATTGCCAGTTGCCAGGGCATAAGGCAAATACCAGAAGGGGATCATGCCGGGAAAATTGAAAGGGGCGATGGTCGCACAAACACCCAGAGGCTGGCGCAGCATGATCTCATCGATACCGGGTGCAATATCCTCGGCGATTTCACCTTTCATCATCATTGGTATGCCGCAGGCCACTTCCACATTTTCGATGGCACGCACCATCTCCGCTTTTGATTCTTCAAATGTCTTCCCACACTCGTTCGTGATCGTGCGGCCAATCTCATCCATATTCGATTTCAGCAGGTCGCGCAATTTGAACAGGTATTGAATGCGGTCCTGTGGCGGGGTCGCACGCCAGGCTGGAAAGGCATCCTTGGCAGCCTGGGCAGCCGCATCCACTTCCATACTACCGCATAACGGGGTCTTGGCGATGCCTTCACCCGTGGCTGGATTGATCACATCGGCATATGCCTTAACTTTAGGTTCAACCCATTCATTATTGATGTAATTAAGTATTTTTGTCATTTCAATGTATCCGCTGGTCTGCTACTGTGAGGCCTTTTTCGATCAATGCCAAGCCTTCATCAAGTTGTTCCTTGGTGATGCACAATGGCGGCACCACAAACACCATGGTCCCGAGATCTTTTACCATGAGAAAAGTGAACAATCCGTTCTGCCTCAGGGTCTTGCCAATCTCGCCCATCACTTCCGGAGTGAATGGTTCTTTGGTTTCGTGATTTCCCACCAATTCAATGGTCGAAAACAGACCAATAGAACGCACATCACCCACACTGGAGTGGCGCTGTTTGAGGTCTTCAAGGGCTTCACCCAGGTATTTGCCGAGTGTGGCAGAGTTCTCGATCAAGCCGTCCTCTTCGTAGACTTCGATCGTTGCCAGAGCCGCTGCACAAGCAAGCGCATGACCGCTGTAGGTCAGCCCGGCATACAAGTACTTATCGTCGAAAAATTTGGCGATCTCTTCCGAAACAATTACCACGCCTAGTGGAATGTAGCCGGATGTGATGCCTTTGGCCGTGGTGATGATGTCCGGTTCTACTTCCCAATTATCGACGGCAAACCACTTCCCGGTACGGCCCCAACCGCTCATGACCTCATCCGAGATCAGCAAAATACCGTATCGATCGCAAATCTTCCGGACACGTGGCCAATAATCATCTGGCGGTACGATGATACCGTTCGAGCCGGTTACGCCCTCCATGATGATGGCCGCGATCTTGTCGCCCCCTTCATATCCGATCACCTCTTCCAGGTGCAGAATGCACTCGCGCTGGCAGGATTCCGGTTTTTGGCCAAAGGGACAGCGGTAACAGAAGGGATCAAGAAAATGAACCACTCCTGGCATGGCAGGCTCGACCGCATTGCGGCGGTAATCACCTGTCAGAGCGATCGATCCATGCGTCGCACCATGGTAGGAGCGGTACCGTGCTAGGATCTTATGGCGACCCGTGTAAAAACGGGCAAGCTTGATGGCGTTCTCATTGGCTTCCGCGCCACCCAAGGCAAAAAAAGTTTTCTTGAGCCTGCCTGGAGTTACTTCCGCCAATTTCTTTCCCAGCAATCCACGCGGCGCGGTGGCGTTGCCAGGATGTACGAAACATAACTTGGCAGCCTGCTCCTGGATGGCTTTCACCACCTTTGGATGCTGGAGGCCGATATTCATATTCATCAATTGGGAGGAGAAATCCAGGTAGCGTTTGCCGTCAGCGTCCCAAAAATAGACACCTTCCGCCTTCGAAACCGGAATGGGGTGGACCTGAGATTGGATCGACCAAGAGAAAAAGGTGTACTCACGACTCAGATCAACCATTTCTTGCGATGTCATTTCCGTCATGTTCAACTCCTAAGAGGGTTCGCTCGCCGATGAAAACACCTAGCGCTCGACAGTTTTTACGATATCGGCGAACACATTTAAAGTTTCATCGATATCCGCTTCGGAATGGGAATAGCACAGGAACCAGGGCTCCCGGGCGTCGTGGTCTGGCATGATGCCCTTCTCCATGGCTGCATCCACCAGCCGTAGATAATAATCGCGTTCACTTTCCGTCCATTCTCGCTGGCTGGCTGGCTTATCGATTCCAAAGGCAAAGGAGAACATAGTCGGAGGGCCGCTGAAGGTGGCCTGGATATCGTTGTCCTCAAAAATTTCCTTTAGCCCGTCCATCAATCGCCGGCCGCGGGTCTGGATCGTTTCTATAATGGGTTGCTGTTTGAGAAGCGTCAGGGTTGCATAGGCTCCTACCACGCCCGGTTTATTATTTGTATACGTCCCCCCCTGAGCCACGCCGTGTCCGATAATGCTCATGATTTCTTTCGTGCCACCAAAGGCTGCAATGGGATACCCATTTCCCAGCGCCTTGGCATAGGTGGCCATGTCGGGACGAATATTGTAATACTCCTGCGCTCCCCCGTTTGCCAGACGAAAGCCTGTTTTCACTTCATCCAGGATAAAGACCGAGCCATACTCACTGGTCCGTTCTCGGACGAGCTCCAAAAATCCTGGAAGCGGATCGATCGCCCCGCAATTCCCCTGGCAGGGCTCGGTGATGACCGCAGCGATCTGCTCACCATAAGTCTTCATCATGCGCTCGAATCCTTCGAAATCATTGAAAGGTAAAGTGATGATCTTCTCGCCGAAGGATTTTGGAATTCCAGAACTGGCTGCGACAGGGATGGGGCTGCGCCGGCTACCATATGTGTCAGGGGGTGCATAGGTAGACCAGAGCAAGTGATCATTGAAACCGTGATAATTCCCTTCAAACTTCAGAAGTATTTCCCTACCTGTATATGCACGCGCCACACGAATAGCATGCATGGTGGCTTCTGTCCCGGAGCAAGCCAATCGCGCCATCTCGACAGCCGGACACATTTCCACAATCTTTTCGATGAGGGCCACTTCTAACTCATATGTCATGGCCGCTAGTGTGCCCAACTGGATTTCTTCAATAACCCGGGTATCTACATCATCATAGGAATGGCCCAAGATAATTGGCCCGAAAGCCAATCGATAATCGATGTAACGCTTGCCATCCACATCCCAGAGATAAGCTCCTTTAGCTTTTTTCAAATAAAGTGTAGCGCCATCTCCCCAATAACGGAAATTAGAATTCACGCCAAGCGGAACCACTTGCTGCGCTCTTTGTTGTAAGGCATTGCTTGATGGACCAATGTAACTCATTTGACCTCCACCCGTAAAATCATTATTTATTTCCCTTTGAGGGCAATTCTTCGGGTACGCGCCACTGATACACATCCTTTAAGATGATTGGTACGATGGATGTGGTTGTTTTGATAACCCCGGGAACTTTCCGTACGATCTCTGTCACAAAGCGATACACGTCCGCCGTATCCTTCGCGACGATCTGTATGCTAACATCATTTTCGCCTATAGCGCAGGCGACATAGCTGACATTGCTGAACTCTGCCATTTTCTTCGCAACGACAAGGATTTGGTCCGATTCAACCTCCAACCACACATCTGCAATCGTGGTCATGCCGAATGCCTGCGGGTTAACAATGGCGCTGATACGGATAACCCCTTCGGCCACCATCCGATCAATACGGTAGCGGACAGCCCGTTCGGATATTTTTCCGAGGCGGCGAGCGATCTCCGATGCGGGCAAACGACCATCTTCAAGGAGCAAATTGACAATTTTACTGTCTATATTGTCGATTTCATACATAATATGTATTATTTATTTCCGAAAACAACAATTGGCAACTGAAATATACACATATCGGACAGAATTGTCAAGATTTCGAAGAATTAAACTTTAAAATGTCACACTCCATGAGAGACTATGGAGATGAAACAGATGACCAGGATCATCCT
>CAZULT010000121.1:0-5501 GCA_964621295.1 uncultured Anaerolineaceae bacterium
ACTTCAAAGGCAATTTCTGCCTGGCAAGCCGCTTCATGTATGATGGCGACTACATCCCCAACATGCTCAGCAAAAGCCGCTTCAATCGTCGTATCCATCGCATCGCTGATCTGTTCCTGACGCTGCTCCTGCGCTTAGGTGAGACCTGGAAGAAGTTCAATGAAAGGTCCGTGTATGTGATCGACAGCTATCCCATTGCCGTGTGCGACAATGTTCGTATCAACCGTTCGAAAATCTACACCGAGGAAGGCTATCGCGGCTACCTTCCGAGTAAAAAACGCTATTTCTACGGTCTGCCCATCCATATCATGGTCACCGAGCAAGGCGAGCCAGTGGAGTTCTTCCTGGCTCCGGGCTCCTTCAGCGACACGAGCGCACTGCGGCTGTACCACTTCGATGTCCCAGAGCATTCCTGGATCACGAGCGACAAAGCGTACACCGATTACACCGTTGAAGACCTGATGCGAGAAGCTGGAGTTGAACTCCTGCCCATGCGAAAGAAGAACTCTCTGCGACCGGTACCTCCATATATGACTTACCTGCAAGCCTCAATCCGTAAAGTAGTTGAGACCACCGGCAGCCTGATCGAACGGTTATTGCCAAAATCGATTCATGCAGTTACTGCCAGAGGGTTTGAACTCAAAGTCGCTCTTTTTGTCCTGGCTTGCAGTATCAACTTCCTTTGGTAACAACTTAGGTTAGATTAGGAAAATGTGGATTTATATCGTATTCTCGGGCAATTCAATAACTCTGCACTTAAAGGGTGGGCTACGGAAGTTTCTAATATCTTCAGGCGTTCGCCTTCCTGCTGACAGGCCTGCCATCTTTGAAAGCCTGCTCTTCGATTCCCCAGCTCCATAGTCTCTGCGGGTGGATGATCATGGAAGCTCGCCCGGTTTCTTCGACGATTTCAACTCTGCCGTGGATCTTAATTCCACGCGCCTGCCACGGTTTTACAGAAGCCAGGTCGTCAATCACCAGGGCGACCAACTCATTGCCCGCCTTCACATTCTTGTATTTGAAGGTCCTGGCGATGTCGAATCCAGAGACCAAGAATGTCTCACCGTCAAACTGAAATCCGACCGGAGCTACATCAGGCTGCATGGACCCTGAGACTGTCGCTAGTCGTGCAAGAGGTTGGGATTCAATGTAAGATCGTTCTTTTTCGGTGAACATGTTTTTATACCTTTGTTGATTTAGATTTTTATCTTTGGGCGATTTTATCATTTTTGTGGAGCAGCACGATCGCTTTTTCGACGTCCTGCCCAGAATGCAGGTAAAAGCTCACCTAACCGCTTTCAGGCAAGATGTGATGAGGTCCTGCACGCCCGGTATTGACGATCTCATCGCGTACGCGCTTTGAGAAGGGCACATCCATCAGATGATCATTGTGGATGCGTCCGATCTCGCGTTTGCCGATCACATACTCCATACCGCCGAAGCGGTGAGGTCGGGCGCGGACGCTCTGCCAGGACGTCCCGGTTCTTGTGATTTGTTCCTGGGCACCCAGGATACGCATAAGAGTTCCTTATTATGATGTCCCACCCACTCTCCCAGCCTCCCTTAAATCCGATAGAAGATCATTGAAATGATGGATTCATATTCATTTGTCGAATTTTTGGGAGGTGCCCGCAGGGCGCAGGGGTTGCAGGTAGGTATGGTTGAATTCGATTCTCCCAGTATCTGTTATTTGCTTTAATGGTCTAAACAGGATGAATTGAAAACGATCTTTTGTCTGGAGCAGAGGGGAGATAAGCATGGGCTATAAGAAAACCATCGGAATCGTTTTGATAGTGACAGGTGTAGTTGTGCTGATCGTCTCGCTAGTAGCTGATGCGGTTGGGATTGGCGGTGCGCCCGTTTTCGGATATAAGAAGCAGATCATTGGCGCGGTCGCCGGCGTAATCGTCGCGGCGATTGGGTATTATTACTACTCCAGGAAATAACTCGAACTAGTAAGATTTCAATGTGAGCCTGAAGGCCAGCGTCCCGGCGGACCTGGTCTCTTTGCGTTATCCGGTTTCCTACATTTGGGGAGGGATTCCCGCTACCCGTCCCTGCCTGTACCTGGTGGTGAAGAGGGTAGGGAGCGGTGTGGTCTACTTTATTAGATAAATTTTGACATCTTCCTTGCATGACATACGGTGTATGGTAGCGGGAGAAAGTCGTATGACCATCGTAAATTCGATTGAAAATCAAAATTTTTGAAATGAGTGATGGCAGGCCTAAACTTTTTCCTTTTTGAATTGCGTCTCATACAACTGTGCGTACAACCCACCCTGGTGTAGCAACTCCTCGTGTGTGCCGCGTTCGATGATCACTCCCCGGTCCATCACCAGGATCAAATCTGCAGCCAGAATCGTGCTTAGCCTGTGGGCGATCACGACGCTGGTGCGCCCGGCCATGACCCTTTTCAGGGCTTCCTGGATCAGGGCTTCAGATTCGCTGTCCAGGTGGCTGGTGGCTTCATCCAGTACAAGGATCTTTGGATCCTTTAGGATGACGCGCGCCAGGGCGACACGCTGTTTCTCGCCGCCGCTCAGGCGATAGCCTCGCTCGCCTGCCACCGTATCGTAGCCATCGGGTAGTTCGGTGATGAATTGGTGGATGTTGGCCGCCCGTGCCGCCCCTTCGATCTCAGCTTGCGTCGCATCAGGCTTGGCGTAGATCAGGTTGGTGCGGATCGTATCGTGGAACAGGTAGGTCTCCTGTGTAACCATGCCGATCGCTGCCGAAAGCGACTCGAGCGTCAGGTCGCGCAGATCATGTCCATCGATGCGGATGAAACCTTCGGTTGGGTCGTACAGGCGTGGGATCAGGTAGGTCAGAGTGGTCTTGCCAGCGCCCGAGGGGCCGACCAGAGCCACGAGTTGCCCGGCAGAGGCTTTGAATGAGACGGACGATAGGGCTATTTCTCTAGCCTGGGAGGCAGAGGATGGTTCGAGCATATCGGGCAACAAACCAGCATAGTCAAGAGCGTGCTCAGGGACTTCTAGCGAATGACTGCTGTGGTCTGTCGTCTGTAGTTCGTCATCCGTCATCAGTCGTTTGTCGTCCGTCTTTTGTTGTTCGTCCTTTGCATTCCTTCCTCCGCCCCCATTGGAAGGTTTCCCGCTGAGTACGGCCGTCACATTCTCCATCTTGCCGTAACGCCTTACTTCGCTGAGCAACTTGGAGTCATCCACGCTGTAGCGAAAGGTGACGTGATCGAATTCGAGGTCGCCGCGGACATCGTGCAGTGGAACAGCATCTTCTTTTTCTGCGATGTCTTGTGGCAGGTCGATCACCTCGAAGACGCGCTCGAAGGAGACCATGCTGGTGCTGAACTCGACCGGCGCGCCTGCCAGCCCCTGCAAGGCGCCGTAGAGCGTGCTGAGATATGAGCCAAAAGCCACGATGGTGCCGATGGTGAAGCTGCCCTGGATCACGAACCAGCCGCCCAACCCGTAGACCAGTGCTGTGCCGACCGCGCTGATCAGTCCGACGATCACGAAGAATGTGGTGCCAACCGTTGCACGGCGGATGCCGATGTCGCGCACGCCCTCCGCGCGCTGGCGGAAGCGTTCACCTTCCTCATCGGCGCGCCCGAATAGTTTAACCAGTAGCGCCCCGCCGATGTTCAGGGTTTCGTTCATGTGGGCGTTCATGGCAGCGTTCTGGTCCATGGCTTGGCGGGCGATATCGCGCAATACCTTCCCCAGCCGTCGGGCGACCAGAATGAAGAGCGGCAGGATCAATACGCTGACGATCGTTAACCGCCACTCGAGTGTCAGCATGACAGCCAGGATGGCAACCGTCTGGACGATGTTGGTAACGATGCCGACGATGGTGTTGCTGATGGCGTTCTGAGCACCAACCACGTCATTGTTCAGTCGCGACATTAACTCCCCCACCTTGGTATTCGTGAAGAAGCGCAGCGACATACGCTGCAGGCGCACGAAAAGCGACACGCGCAGGTCGTAGATTACGCCCTCGCCCACTGCAGCATTCAGCCGTCGCTGCACCACGTTGATCCCGCCGCTCACAAGTGGAACCAGCAGCAGCGCCAGAGCGAAGAGCGTCAGTCCGTTCAGGTCTTTGGACGGCAGGATCTTGTCGATCAACTGGCGGAAGATGAGCGGCGAGACCAGCGAGAGCCCCGTTGTAAACAGGATCGTCACCAGCATCCCGCCAATGTGATTCCAGTAGGGTCGCGCATAGGCCAGCACGCGTAGAAGTAATTCTCTGGTGACTTTCTGGGGCTTGTCATCGCCCGAACGTAAGTAGCTGTGCCATCCGCCGCCGTGGAACATGAGTTTGGTCTCCTGGTGAGGTAGTTAGGTAATTTGATGGTTCGATAGTAGGGTAGTGCTGCTGTCGAGTAGTTCTGTGTATGGTTAGCTGGATCGTTGTGTAGTTTTAAACAATCGAACTACATAACTAGATAACTAACGACCCATATAACTATAAAACCAACCAACTAAACCCGCAACTGTAGGTTTGGGGAGGTTGATAAAAGTATAATAAATCAAAAGGACTCTAATGACCAAGAATAAGCTCTTTCAACGCTGGACGCTTGCAAATGCCCTCGCTGAACTCTTCGGCTTGGGGCTGACCTTCCTCATCACCGGACTAGTCTTTTCCGGATTGGACAACCAGCAGACCATCCTCAGTATCACACTGACCTTCATCTTTGCGGTGCTGAGCGGTGCGGTGGAAGCCACCATCGTTGGCCTGGCTCAGTGGCGGGCAATGCGTCCATGGTTCCCGACCTTGAGCCGCTTTGCCTGGTGGCGCGGTACGCTGGTCGGGGCGTTGATCGCATACGTGCTGGGATACCTGCCGTCCACGTTGATGAGCATGGGTGAGGCGACCGCCGGATCCGCGCCTGTAGAGGAACCCGACCAATGGATCATCCTGCTGCTGGCGGCCGGCATGGGTGCGGTCGGTGGCGCGGTGCTGTCCTTCGCGCAGTGGCTGGCGTTGCGTGGGAAAGTGCAAGGGGCAGGCATCTGGATACCAGCCAACATGCTGGCCTGGGCGTTCGGCATGCCGGTTATCTTCTGGGGTATCGATCTGGCCTTCAAAATGCCCACCGTGTGGGGATCTGTGCTGGTAATGGGTGGGGCGCTGCTCGCGGCGGGAGCGGTTGTGGGCGCGATCCACGGCGCGTTCTTAATCAGACTGGCGGAAGGCGGCAGTAAGAGCTGAAAAGATCATCAAAGGCATGGAAGTTTGCCAGGGTGGTTGACAAATAAGAATATTTGTTCTATATTATCAAGGTCTTTATCGTTCTTTCGTCAAAGGAGTCCCCCATGAAATTCAGAATGAGCCCGAATGTGGCTGTTCGTACGCAGGGCCAGTTTGCGGAAGCCATTGACTTTTACACAAATGTCCTCGGCTTCCAGAACCGCTCTGTCGATCCCCAACTAGGTGATCTGGGCGCCGACCCCATCAACCTGTTTGTTCTCGAAGACGATGAATTCCGCGGGCCTGTGATGGAATTGTTTGTAGATGATCTT
>CAZULT010000122.1:0-5322 GCA_964621295.1 uncultured Anaerolineaceae bacterium
GTGTAGATCTCGTCATCAATTTTTACCCATTTTTCTTTTCCAACCAGATTAATGGTGGTGATATCGGCTGCAAGTTCAAACTTGGTCCCGTACTTTTCGGCCTGTTTACGCATATTCCCCGCCAGTTCGTAACCGGAAACGGGTTCCACAAAGCCTGGGTAATTGGCGACCTGATGAGTGGTCTTCACCTGACCGCCCGCTGATGATTCGTCTATGACTAAAGTTGAAACGGAGGCGCGCGCTGCATAGATAGCCGCTGCCAACCCGGCGGGGCCGGCTCCGATGATGATTAGATAAAATTGATGGGTAGCTTGACTCATCCTGTTTGTTTCCTTTACGCGAGTTTGAGCAAACCTAATAAGACCTGGCAGGTTTCTCAAAACCTGTCAGGTATATGTAGAAAACTACGAAAAGACATCGCGAATAATATCTTTTATTTGTTTAGCCGTTTGAATACTGGTGGTAGCTTGTACCACTTTGCCATTGCGGTAATAAACGGTAAATGGCAGCCCTCGGAAACCTCTGCACTCTGGCAGGTTCTTGATGGCTGCGGCGGCGGGAATGTCGAAATCCATATCCCAAAATTGAACATCGGGGTATTTCTCCCGAAAAACATCGAAAACATCATAGACGGGAATGCACATCGGCCCCATTCTTCCGCAGCAGACAGCCACTTTTTCGTTGCTTTCGATCAAGGCTTGTAGTTCTTCCTTGGTATTTACATGTTCCAGGTTGGTTTGAAGCATTGTAGTGATCTCCTCGAGTTTTTGCAGATGTCTGCAAATTTATGGTGACTGACGACAGTGAGGCGGTTACAGTATACTTACCGAAAAGCCGACTTCTCATCACAATTAAGGTCAGGTTGGGTTTACATTCGATTTATTTACTCTCCTCAGCAAATGAAGTTTTCTATGTTGAAACTGGGAGCGTTGTTTGCAGAAACGCTCCCACCTTTTCCCAAAATTGAGGATGTGAGTCGCAGTCACTGTGTCCTTTGCCGGGCACGATCCACAGTTGTGTTTTCTTGGCATTTCCAGCCCCGGCGAGCGCTTGTCCCTGCGCGAGCGAGATGGTCTCATCTTTACCCCCATGAATCAGAAGGATGTCCGCGTCGGCATGAGGAATGTTGTTGAGAGGCGCAATTTTATTAAAGTTGATTCCGAAGCGTAACTGCATATAACCGAAAAGGAACGAGGCGATGAAGGCAGGGATATTCCTTTTCTGAAATTCGATACTCATCACATCCTTTGGGTGCGAAAGCGCGCCAATAGTGACAACGCTTTTCACGCGTTTGTCCCAGCCCGCTGTGTTGATGGCAGTGCCCCCGCCAACCGAAAGCCCGAGGATGCCAATCTCGCGCGAAGCAACCAAATCGGAACGGGAGATAAAATCCACAGCAGCGAGGGCGTCTTCTGAAAAGGTTCCCACAGTTGGGTGGCTTACAGGCGAACTGTTGCCGTGGCTGCGGGCGTCAAATGCCAGCAGGTTGTAGCCCAGGGGATGCAGGGCACAGATAAAGGGCATCATGCGGGACAGATTCCGCCCCCAGCCATGGATCAGAATCAGGGTCGGAGCGTGCGGCGAGGCGGGCATCCACCAGCCGAAAAGTTGCGCGCCGCTTTTCGTTGGGATATGAATCTCATCAAAGGGAATATCGTATTTTTGCGGCGTGATCTGCGATGACTTTTTCTCATTGCGGTACATGCGCTCAATGAGTTTGTCAAGCAAAAAGATAACCAAAATGAAAATGGCTATTACCCAGACAAATATCATTTTTGCTCCTGTTTCAAGTTTGCCCAATGACCTATTACGACTGCTCCCGCGCCAATGAATGCCGCCGCCAACAGGAAGAGGGCAGGATAAGACCAATATTGCAATAACACACCCGCCGCCAGAGACAGAAAAGCGACTGGCAGGATTAACACTTCATTAAGCCCCGCATAAGTCCCACGTTCTCCCACTGGTGCCAGTTCAAGCAAGGCACTCTGAAACCCTACTGAACGCCCATTAAAAGTCGCCCCGGCCAGGAAGAAGACTGGCAGCAACGCCAACCATCCCAGCGGACTGAGAATGACAGCCAACAACGGCGTGGAGGTTGAAAGGACAGCGCAAAATACCAACATGCGCCGGCTGCCCGAACGGTCCACTAGGCGCGCCCAAAGCAGATTGGAAAGCACGCCGCCCAGTACCTGCGCCAGCAAAAACCAACCTACGGCTTCAATAGGCGACCCCAACTTTTCACGGGCAAAAACCACATAGAAAGGCAAAGCCATCAGGCTGAAACCGGTCAGCAGTTGCGCAAGAATCAATTCTTTCAAGCGCAGGCTGGATGCTAAGACCTGTTTCCAGTATTCGCGCCAGGGTGGTGCGTGCCGCTTTGTAACGGGAGACGGAGGCTCCCTTATGACCCAAAAACCCAACGAGGCAATCCCCAGAGCGACGGCTGCCAATCCAAACAGCAAAACGTAATCATTCGGGTAGGCCACATGCGCAAGAATTTGTTGTGCCGCAAATGCCGCACCGATGGAAAGAGGTGCGGCCAACGCGCCCCTGCCGCCAAAAAATGCGCCGCGTTTCCCCGGTGGAATGACTTTACCGACAATATCCATGAAGGGAACATTTCCCAACCCCCCGCCAGCATAAAAGACGGTCAGGATGCCCACCAATATCCAGGCCAGAGTGATGGGATGCTGGCCGCCAATTGCGTAAATGAACCAGGCCAGCGTTCCCCAGCTGAGGACGCGCAAATAGATGGCTACCAACAAATAGGGCTTCTTGAACGCCATGGGGTCTAACCAGCGGGCAACGAAAAGCTGGGGCAAAGCGCCAGCCACAGTCAGCACGGTGGCGAGTCCGCCGACCCAAATCGTCGAGCCGGTCAGTTCAGCCACAAAAGCGGAGATGACCGTCGTCGGCTGCGTCAGCGCCATGCCCAGAGCCAGAAACGCTCCGTGCCATAACCCACCGATAAAGTTGCGACGGTCATTGGATGTTCCTGGTTGAGGAAGGTGGGTATTTTCGGTTTTATCTAATTGCATGGTATTCCTGTAATCAACAGTTAAAGGTAATCACTGTTCCGGCCGGGCAGGTCTTTACACGACTTCCGAATGAGCGTGCCAGCACGTGATAAGCGCGCTCGCCGGTGCAATGTTTGAGGCACTAATGAAGCGACCATCGGCCTGGCGCACAATAGATGCATGATCTCCATCCGCAGGGAATTTCCCATGGCCCGGCATAATTCAGCCTGGATTTCAAAGATTGTCTGGTTGCCTATGGTTCTATTTATTCACCGATATAAGCGTCATGGAGTACCCGCATCAAGTGTGCTTTTACTTCCACTTCGGCGAGCTTGCCAGAGGCATAGGTTGATGCATCTTTCATAAGTCGTTTGGCTTCTTTTGCCGGCAGGCTCTTCAGTTCTTCCAATGTATACCCTTTCCCTTTCAGATATGTTTCAAAAAGAATCTTCTCCAGAAGGGGGTGGATATCGTCTATGATTTTCTGATTGTCATACTTATTTGTGGACATGGGCAATCTCCTTATTGCGGTTTGGATTTGTCCGCTGGCTTTGGCCTTTATCTGGGTAGTGTGCAAGCGATGCACTCCAGAAACGGACGCCGTAGCGTTCCACGATCTGCGCCCTGCCACTGGCTTCCAAATCTGCCAATGCCTGGCTTACCTGCCCTGACGACCAGTGGGTCAGCGTCCGTTCGAGTTCATCTTGTCGCATGGGATGGCGGGTAATAATGCCAACAATCGCATCCACCACATTTTCGTATCCGCTCAAGTCGAAGCTTCCTTCTGCTGGGTGCACGACTTGAGCGAACTTCCCCAGAATGGATACAGCCCGCATCAAGCCTTCCTCATCCGTCGGTTGCACCCAAGTTTCGGTTGGTGGACGCGTCGGCAGGTTGATGTGAACGGCATCTGGCTTGACCCTCTGTAGAACTTTAGCAATATCTTCAAGCGCCTTAGATGTGTCATTCAATCCGTGCAACAGCATCACCTCCACCCATAACTTTCCATGATATTCCTCCCGAAAGGCAACCAGCCCGTCGATGAGACGCTCAAACGTAATATCCGGGTGGGGGCGGTTGATCTTCCGATAGAGCCTGGCGTTACCCGCGTCCAGGGTGGGTAGTACCGCATCAGCAGCAACCAGTTCCTCGCGCACTTCAGGCAAGTAGAAAAGGGCGCCATTGGTGATGACCGCCACTGGCATCCGATGCACCGCACCTGCCTGTGCTCGAAAGGGTGCCGAAGTGCCGGTCAATTCCTTTGTTTTCCGAATCATCCAACCAAGACCAATATGCAAGGCTGGTTCGCCGGAGCCGACGAAGGTCACCCAATCGATCTCACCAGGTTTGTGGGCTGCCAGCGCCTTCTTTACCTCATCCATGATTTCATCACGCGGAAAATACTTGCGCCTCTCGTTGGTCAATGGGACAGTACGTCCCAACTGGCAATAGACGCAGTTCCAGTTACAGGTTTTGAGTGGAATGGTGTCAATTCCCAGGGATTGACCCAGACGGCGCGAAGGGACAGGGCCGAAGACGTATTTCATAGGTTCGCTCCAATTTCATAAGCCGAGCCCTTACGGGCTAAAGCGGATTGTGTCAGGACTTGTGTTCCTATCGGCTGCTTGATGTGATTCGCAATCACAGAACATTTGACCTTGAACAAAAAGAAGAGATTGCGAGGTTCGTTGCTGAGACTCTCAAAATTCCCCTGCCCTTTGGCAATGATCAAGTCGGCTTTGTCAAAGCGATGCCTAAATTCCGTACGACAATCACTTAAGATGGTACCTGGGGCGTCTGAACCGTTGTCGATAACCTCGACAATCTTATCAAGCCCTACCACCTGCGCATCGATCAATGTGGCATCGTTAATGACAGGTGCGCCACGTACGACGACGGTAATGTGTTTTGACGAAAGTTGTTCAACCAGAAGTCGATCGAATGCAATTTCGCCCGCATTGTCCGCGAGATACAGGATAGATTGCGCTTCCGTAATAGCCTGACGAAACCTGTCCAATTCTCCAAAAAACGGTTCTGTCAAGGCTAGATTCATCGCGTGACGCACATCGGTCTCAGTCAAATTCCCATTTACTCCCATATCCATAACATTTCCCACAATTGCCAGACGGGTTGCCATCATCAGCGGATCATCGGCGGATGAAATCTTAGCTCTAAGCACAGGGATCAATTCCAGAGCCAGACTATTCAACCAATCCTTTGCCTGACGGTACGGATCATTTTTGCCTGTGATCTCACGCAATCGCCGGTGGATACGCTGCGCCATGGCAGGTGGGGTCTGGTTTAA
>CAZULT010000123.1:0-5272 GCA_964621295.1 uncultured Anaerolineaceae bacterium
GACAGACTATGAAATTTGTTCATCCCCTTACTCTGGTGACTTTCTTCCCGCTGATTGGCGTCTTGATCCTGCTGTTGACGCCGGCAGAACGGAAGAATATGCAGCGCTGGACGGCACTGCTTGCCTCGTTGATCACCTTTGGCATCTCGCTCTGGGTGCTGACGTTGTTCAACGTTTCCAACCCGGACCTGCAGTTGGTCGTCAGGCACGATTGGATCACTGTGGCTGGTTGGGACATCCGTTATTCCCTCGGATTGGACGGCTTGAGCATCCTGCTCCTGCTGTTGACGACTTTCATCACGCCTATCTCGATCCTCTCGACTTGGACGGCGGTGGAAGAGCGTGTCAAGGAATTTATGCTCTTCTTCCTGTTGTTGGAAGTCGGCATGGTCGGCGTGTTCCTGGCCCAGGACCTGTTCCTGTTCTACATTTTCTGGGAATTCACGCTCGTCCCGATGTATTTCCTGATCGGCATCTGGGGTGGTCCTCGCCGCATCTATGCTGCCATTAAATTCTTCCTGTACACCATGGCAGGCTCGCTGCTGATGCTGCTGGCTATTTTGTGGCTGGGGATCAACCAGGGCACATTCTCCGTACCCGAGCTGATCGCCAAAGGCGGAATCCCGGCGAATATCCAGATGTGGCTCTTCATCGCCTTTGCGGCGGCTTTTGCGATCAAGGTCCCGATGTGGCCGCTGCACTCGTGGTTGCCCGACGCACATGTCGAAGCCCCGACCGCCGGTTCGGTCATCCTGGCTGGCGTCCTGTTGAAAATGGGCACTTACAGCTTCCTGCGCTTCAACCTGGGACTCTTCCCGGAAGCCTCGATTAAGATGGCGCCCGTCATCGGCGTACTGGCGGTGATCGGCATCATCTACGGTGCGATCGTTTCGTACTCTCAACAGGATATCAAGAAGCTGGTTGCCTATTCCTCGGTCAGTCACCTGGGCTTTGTGATGCTCGGCCTGTTCGCCCTCAACTCTCAGGGCATCCAGGGCGGCATCCTGCAGATGATCAACCATGGCATCAGCACGGGTGCGTTGTTCCTTTTGGTCGGCGTGGTTTACGAGCAGACGCATACCCGCGAAT
Organism: uncultured Anaerolineaceae bacterium; assembly: GCA_964621295.1. Lineage (GTDB taxonomy): Bacteria > Chloroflexota > Anaerolineae > Anaerolineales > Villigracilaceae > JAABUE01. The sequence goes on from CAZULT010000123.1 coordinate 1,090, forward strand.
TCAGCGTCTACGGCGGATTGTGGAAGATCATGCCGGTCTACGGGACCGTGATGCTGATTGTCTCCCTGTCCTCCATGGGTTTGCCAGGATTGAACGGCTTCGTCGGTGAGTTCACCATCCTGCTGGGTGCTTTCGGCTCCAAAGCACTGGGATCGCCCTGGTTTGCTGGTGTCGCTGCGGTCGGCGTCATCTTGGCGGCCATTTACATCCTCTACATGTTCCAGAGGATTTTCATGGGTCCCGAAGGTTCGATTGTGGAAGAAGTCAAGAAGCATGGACACGCGCTGCGTGATTTGAACTTGCGCGAGATCGTCACTGTCGTTCCGTTGCTGATCTTCATCTTTTGGATTGGCCTGTACCCGAAGCCCTTCTTTGCCTTGATAGCGCCGTCGGTGGACAAACTTGTCCAGATCCTGCAGACCGCCGCAATGGCGATGCACTAATCAATACCATGTCACTGCGATTCATCGGAATGACATGAAAGGGATGCCATGACGCAACTCGACTTTTATACTTTATTACCGCTGATCGTCCTGGTCGTCTGGGCCTGCGTCCTGCTCCTGGTGGACCTGTTCATCCCGAAGGAACGCAAAGGGCTCACGGCCCTGTTGGCCGCCCTTGGCCTGTCTCTGACCCTCTGCTTGACTTTCTCTCAGATTGGCCGCCAGAGTACTGGCTTCAACAACATGGTCGTGCTGGACGGTTTCTCCGTGTTTGTGGATGCCTTGCTGCTGGTCAGCGGTCTGCTGGGGATTGCCCTGGCTTATGGCTACCTCAAGCGCATGGGGATTGCGCGCGGCGAATATTACACCCTGCTGCTCTTCAGCCTCAGCGGTATGATGCTCATGGCCCAGGCCAGCGACCTGATCGTGGTCTTTCTGGCGCTCGAGTTGTTGTCCCTGCCGCTCTACGTACTCTCGGCGTTTGCACGCCCCAGGGCGAATTCCGAGGAAGCCGGCCTGAAGTACTTCCTGCTGGGGGCGTTTTCTTCGGGATTTGTGTTGTACGGTATTGCGCTGGTTTTTGGGGCCACTGGTTCCACTGGGCTGAGAGCGATCGTGCAAGCGGTTGCTGATGGAACTGCCTCGGGACTGATGCTGACCATCGGAGCAGCTCTCATCCTGGTGGGGTTGGGTTTCAAGATCGCAGCGGTTCCCTTTCACATGTGGACGCCGGATGTCTACCAGGGCGCGCCGACTGCGGTGACCGCCTTCATGGCGGCGGGCGCCAAGATCGCCGGATTTGCAGCATTGCTGCGCGTCTTTGCTACCGCCTTCCCTTCACTGACCACGGATCTCACACCCGTCTTGCAGGCAATCTCTGCGCTGACAATGATCGTTGGAAATCTAATCGCGATTTCGCAATCTGATATCAAGCGCATGCTGGCTTATTCCAGCATCGCGCATGCCGGTTATATCCTGATGGCCTTCGTCCCTTATGGCAATCCGGAGGTGGCTCCGGTTTCGATTGCGGCAGGTCTGTTCTACCTGGTGGCCTACGCCATTACCAATTTCGGCGCCTGGAGCGTGGTCATTGCGCTGGAACAAGCGGAGGGCAGAGGCCTGGCATTGGACGATTATGCTGGCCTGGCGCGTAAGTACCCTGCTTTGGCGGCCGCTATGGCAGTCTTCATGCTCTCGCTGACGGGTATTCCCCCCACGCTCGGGTTGGTGGGCAAATTCTACCTGTTCCGGGCCGTTATCGCGGGCGGGTATGTGGGGTTGGCTGTCGTTGGTGTGCTGACATCACTCATCTCAGCTTACTACTATCTGCGCCTGGTGGTGATCATGTACATGCGCGAGGGCGATCCTATCGTCGAGCGCGAATTCTGGCTGGGTTTTACGACTGCCGGGGCTGCCCTGGTGACCGTGGTCTTCAGCCTGGTCCCCCAGAGCCTTTTTGCCTGGGCCAGCGAGGCGGTGCTAAAACTTTTCTGATGAATGTTGTCTGGAAAAAGCCTGGCAGAAGTTCGCTTGCTTGCCAGGCTTTTTTGATTGACAGAGTACTCGTTATCAGGAATAGGGTAGAATTCTTCTCGATATGAAAACCAAAGCACTTTTGTTTGACTTCGATGGTCTGATCCTCGACACTGAAACACCCGAATTCGAGGTCTGGCAGGACATTTATCGCGAACATGGGCAGCACCTGGCTCCTGAGACGTGGGGCCAGATCGTGGGAGGCTGGGGCGTTTCGCAATTCGATGCGGCCGAGAACCTGGTGAAACTGGCCAGGGATGGTCTCGATGTGGAGGAATTGCGCGCGCGCCATAAATCCGAAAGCGACGCGCTGATCCGGCGACAGCCGGTACTGCCGGGCGTGTTGGACTACCTGAACACAGGTCGCAAGCTTGGCCTGCGGTTGGCGGTCGCTTCCAGTGCCCCGCACAGCTGGGTAGATGCGCACCTGGCACGCCTGGGTCTTTCAGAACGTTTTGAGGCTGTGATCTGCGCCGACGATGTCCCGCCAGGGCGCACCAAACCCTACCCCGACCTTTTTTTGAAAGCGATCGAGGCGCTGCAGGTACAAGCGGAAGAAGCTATCGTGTTCGAGGATTCCCCGAATGGCATCCAAGCGGCGCGTGCCGCTGGGATCTATGTGGTATCGGTGCCCAACCCATTGACCGCACTGCTCAAATCCGATGGTGCCGATTTGAGCCTTGATTCTCTGGGAGAGGTGCCATTGCAAGAATTATTGATTGAAGTGAGCAAGTCATTTGTTGTAAAATGAGTATGGAGTTGCCATGACTATTGAAAAGATCCAATGGCGAGCGATCGTCGCCCAATACGCTCAGCCGGATGCCTGGCGCAGTATCTGGCAGGTGGTCAATACGCTGGCCCCTTATGCGGCGCTGTTTTACCTTTCCATGCGCAGTATGGAAGTTTCCTTCTGGCTGACCCTGCCTTTGAGCATGCTGACTGCGGCCTTCATGGTGCGGACCTTCATTATCTTCCATGATTGCGGTCATGGATCGTTCTTCAAATCAAAGCAGGCCAATGATTGGTTGGGGCGCATTACCGGCTTGCTGACGTTTACGCCGTACCAGCGCTGGAAACATGACCATGCCATCCACCACGCAACTGCCGGGAACCTGGATCGTCGTGGCAAGGGGGACGTGTACACCATGACCGTCCGGGAATACCTCAACGCTCCCTGGTGGAAAAGATTTGGCTATCGCGTCATGCGCCAACCAGTGTTTATGTTCTTCTTCGGTTCATTGATCGTGTTCATTGCCGCGCAGCGCGTCCCGCCTACCAGCGGTAAACGCGAACAGTCCAGCGTCTGGTGGACCAATCTGGCATTGGCAGTCTGGGTCACAGGGATGAGTTATCTCTTCGGTTGGAAGGCCTTCCTGGTAGTGCAGGTATTGGTGATCTTCTTTGGCGCTTCAGCGGGAATTTGGCTCTTCTATGTGCAGCATAATTTTGAAGGCACATATTGGGAACGCCATGATCGCTGGGATTTTCTCAAGGCCAGCATGCAGGGCAGTTCGTTCTATCGGTTACCAGTCGTGTTGCAGTGGTTTACAGGCAATATTGGTTTCCATCATATCCACCATCTCAGCCCGAAGATCCCCAACTACAAGCTCCCCAAATGTTTCAAGGAGAACACCCTTTTTCATGTCGGACCCGTGACATTGCTATCCAGTTTGCAATCGTTGCGTTTGCGCCTTTGGGATGAAGAGCGACAATGCATGGTAGGGTGGGAGGCCCTGAAACACTACCAGCTGAACCCGACTCGCGCTTAAAAACAAGACCTGCCGATCGGCAGGTCTTGTTTTTAAAAGCAGATTGCCTACTAATATTTGATGAATTTTTCTGATTTGGTTCCACAAATGGGGCACGGACCGGTCGGCTGGCCAAACTCGATGTATCCACAGACCGGACACAGGTAAAAGTCAGTTTCCAAATCTTTTCCTTGTTGTACGGCCTCCAGCGCAAGCTTGTACAACCTGGCATGTACGGCCTCAGCCTCGGTGGCGTACTTGAACATGCGCTTGGCCTTATGCTCGTCGGCTTCAGCCTGCTTGAGCATGGGCGGGTACATCTCAGTGTACTCATAGGTTTCCCCTTCGATTGCGGTCTGTAGATTTTCAATTGTGGAGCCGATGCCTTCCAGCGCTTTTAGATGTCCTTCGGCATGGATCCGTTCCGCTTCAGCGGCCGCCTGGAAGAACCGCGCCACG
>CAZULT010000124.1:0-4976 GCA_964621295.1 uncultured Anaerolineaceae bacterium
GGCCCAGAAGGCTCCGGCAAAACCTCCCACAGTCCACACATTGTGGAGTACTTGCGAGAAAAGGGATTTACCGTATTCCCAACTCGCGAACCTGGAGGCACTTCAATCGGCGAGCAAATCCGCGAAGTAATTCACAACTTGAAGAACGCCGAAATTCACCCACGAACTGAGACTCTGCTTTATCAAGCAGCACGAGCGCAGATTGTAGAGCAGGTCATCCGACCCCGGCTTGAGGCTGGTGAAATCGTATTGTCTGATCGTTACGCCGACTCAACTGTGGCTTACCAGGGGTATGGCCACCAACAGGACATCGAACAAGTGCGAGCCCTGATCAACTACGCCACGGGCGGGTTAACGCCTGATCTGACGATTCTGCTTGATTTGAACGTGGAGATTGGATTGAACCGCAAACAGAGTGCCAACGAGTGGAACCGCCTTGATGCCTACACCGTCGAATTCCATAAGCGTGTAAGAAAAGGATACCTGGAAATGGCGAGGCAGGAACCAGGTCGCTGGATTATCATCAATGCCCAGCAAGAGTGGGACCCAGTTCAGGAGGAAATCAGACGAGTTGCACTGGATTTCCTGGAAAAGCAAAAACACTAGAGACTCATACCCATCCTCTGAATCAAACATTTCCTAAGAGTTAACAATCGTATGCGCCCGATGTCGTGACATCGGGCGCAACGTGTTTAAGACTTTGGTAGGGGGTCATCTGGTCATTATGTAGATGTACTCTTCTCAAAAATGACCAAATCCACCACATCTCTTGTCTGATGATAATGACCACCGGTTACATTACCGATTCGGTCAAATGTAGTGCGTCCAAAACCATTATTCTTCGATTTCGCCCACCACGGGGAATTCATATAATCTAGTCAAGAGTTTCTGTACCATACCAATCTGGATGGACAATGCAAATGCAAATGTTTTTAGGAAAACATCATACCACGATCGACGCCCAAAATCGTTTGGTGCCTCCGCCCAAGCTCAGTGAACTATTTACCAACGTTGCGTTCCTGACACAAGGTTTTGATAAGAACCTGGTATTGCTAACGGATGAAGCCTTCAAGGAAATTATGGCTCATATAAAAACATTAAACATTGCTGATCCAATAACCCGCTTGCTTCTACGCATGATCCTTGGAAATACAGTAGAGGTACAAACCGACACTGCTGGGCGCCTTATCGTTCCTGACCATCTGAAGGAATTTGCAGGCCTGACCCACAAGGTCTTGCTAATAGGACAGGGAGATTATTTTGAAGTCTGGTCGCCTGAATCTTGGGAAAAACAAGAAATTCGAATTCTGGACGCCGAAGCAAATGCCAACCGCTTTTCAGTTTTGAATATTGCCACCAGCTAATCAATTGAAACAAAAACTCAAACGGATTGGAGATCCATAACAATGTTAGGCATTGAACTCTCAAAGTGGAACGGTGAATGGGATGCTGCCAGAACGAAATCGGCGGGAGCACATTTTGCGTTTATTCAAGCCTCCCAGGCAACTCATCCCGATCCCTTCTTTCAGGCCAACTGGACAAAAGCAAGAGATGCAAATCTATTCCGTGGCGCCTTTCATTGTTTGAGCAAGTCCGAATCAGCTCATGAACAGGCTGAATTCTTCATTGAATTACTTTCGGATGACCAGGGCGAGTTGCCGGTCGCCGTTCAGATTGAACCAGAAGAGTTTGAAGCATCTGAAGACCTAGCGATCGAATACCTGCAAGAGTTCATTGAAAGAGTCAAAGCGCATGGGATGACGACTTTGATTGCGAGCCCTGCAGAAACGTGGGTTGATCCAGATGGAAAATTCATGGACTGGACACAGTTTCCTCTCTGGGTTACAGATTGCGCTTCCGAGACAACTCCCCGGGTTCCATCTCCCTGGGTTGAATGGGCATTTTGGAAATTCTCCGAAAAGGGCGACGGGGAAGCGTTTGGAACCGAAAGCTTCGATGTCCATCTCAACACTTTTCATGGCACCCTTAACGATTTGACAAATCTGATCAAGAGTTCCCCATCTCTGCATCTTGAAAATAGGATTCTCAACCTTGAGAAGCGTATTCAAGATATCGATCATTTTGTTTCGCTTTTACAACAGCCGGTCGAAAGTCTAGCTACCCAAAATGTAGAAAAAGATGATGCGGCTGCAGGTTCGAGAATGTTTGCAATCTGTAACACAAATAGCTTGAATGTCCGCACCGGTCCTGACCTTTCTCATCCGGTAATCGACACATTGCACTACAACCAGCGTGTGCAGGTTGTAGACAGACAAGAAAAATGGGTGCAAATTCTAAGACCCGAAGGTTGGATCAGTGAAAAGTACGTTGCCTTCGAATGATTTCAGCTTACATTGAAGAGGTTCTATGAAAAAGTTTTCCTACAAGAGAGCAACTGACTTTGACCGGGCCTGGTTGAATTTTGAATTGGACCTCCCCTTGCATCCTCAAGAAGATGGGAGTCCGAATCCATTTTATATTGAACGGCCTGGGAACCCGATTGCCGAACTAACTGATGCGTTATTGGCCCCATTCTATCGTCCCCCAAAATTCTATTTTTCGGGGCACCGTGGTTGCGGTAAATCTACAGAACTTCTTCACATCATGTCAAACGCCGACATCCAGAAGAAATTTTGGCCGATCAATTTCAGCATTCGTGAAGAAACAGACATCATCGATCTGGATTTTTGTGACGTGTTACTTTCCATCGGTGGCCGGATGTATCGTGAATATCGCAAAACAGGGGGCGAGCTACCGGACCAATTGATCAAGGAGTTAAATGGATGGAAAGGAAAAGTTGAAAAAGAGACCCGTACCATCCTTTCAGGACATGTCACTGGTTACGAAATTGGTGCTTCACTAGACACCTTCTTCATCAACGCAGGCATGAAAATGAAGTTGGAGCCTGCCACCCGGGTTGAATTACGACAGGTCTTCCAAAAAGATATCACTGGTTTGATTGCTGTCATCAACAGCATTGCTGCTGCGATCTATTTTGCGGAAAAACGTATCCCTCTGATTCTGATTGATGATATGGACAAGCCAGATCTTGATAAGGCCAAAGCGATCTTCTATGACCGGCGCGAAATCATGGTTCAGCCTAACTGTGCCATTGTATATACAGTTTCTAGCGCCCTGTTCTACAGCCAGGAATTTGAAGCGATTAGAGACCAGGCCGTCTTTCTGCCAAACATTAACTTGCATCAAATCAACGAACCTGCGGTTCAATGTCAAGAAGGGTACAAAACACTTCAACACTTTGTGCATGTAAGGATGGATCCAGTCCTCATTTCTGAAGACGCCCTGAATGGCGCCATTACCTACAGTGGTGGAGTGTTTCGAGAGCTGGCTCGAATTATGCGCACGGCCATTGGTCGGGCCAGGCGACGGCGAGTCGCAAGAATTGAAATGGACGATATCGAATGGGCTGCAACAGAGATCCGCAATGAGTACCGCCGCATCTTGAACAAGACTGATATGCAGTTCCTGAGAAAAATTAGAGAGCATAACCGGCTTGAATACAATGACCGACTCAGGCCCTTGTTGCAGTTATTGGCCGTCTTGGAATATCGAAATGGTGAGAACTGGTGCGATGTTCATCCCATATTAAGGAGATTGTTAGATGAGTAACCTCATTCAACCTTCTAATTTTGAAAATGAGCCTTTGGAAGACCGGATTGAAAACCTGTTCCGGGAATTGGAACTTGCCATTAAATGGCAAAGACCATCCGTCTTATACGGCATTTACAAGTCCGAATACGTTCGCGATGAGGTAATGGCGGTACTCGGGATGAAATTCGATCAAATCGGCCAAAGACTAATTAATTTCGATCCCCAAGGAGATACCGTCCTGGAATTACCTTCTGAATTGATAAAGCTGACCGACCTGGACCAATCCATCATTTGTATTAACGGTCTGAATAATGTATTCAATACGGATGAGAATACAGGCAATCCAACTCCTGTCATCCAAGAAGAGTTTTTTATCGAAAATGATATCCGAATCGTATACTGGCTGACAGTTGAAGAGGCCACAAGTTTAGCTCGCACTGCTCCGGACTATTGGTCGTTTAGGCACCGCGTCTTTGATTTCACGGATGATCCCTCGGCAGAACAAGTCATCAAGAGCGCCCTCGAAATGATCTGGAGAGAAGCGGAAAGCTCCGAAAGTAGCCAGTACCTAAATGAAATCGTTGATATGAATGAGGCTTTCGTCCCAGATCAAGCGGACACCAATCAGAATATCTCGCTTTATGGAAACCTGCTGCTGAAATTAGGAATCTTGCATTGGAGAAAGCAGGAGTACAAAAAGGCATATGAGCATTTGCAAGTTGCACTGGATATTGCCTATATCATTCGAGACAATGTCTTTGGTGCAGAGTGTTTGTATGCCATTGCCCTGGTGAACACTGGTCTTGGCAAGGAAAGTGAAGCCATCTATGCATACGAAAACGCTCTTTCTCTAGCGCCTGACCAAAAATTACCATGGAACACATTGGGACATCTTTACATCAGGTTGAACCGGAATTCAGAAGCGCACACCGCCTTTCAACAAGCGATCGAAGAGGATCCCAAAGACCCAATCAGTTGGAATGGTCTAGGGATGGTTCTTTCAAAAATCGGGCGGTTCGACGATGCAATTTCTGCATTCGAAAAAGCAATCGAATTTGCGCCTAACTTTGTACTCCCATGGAATGGCCTGGGTGACGTGTACACTGCTACCGATCAGGTGGACCAAGCTATTCGCGCATATGAAAATGCTATTCGCCTTGACAATCGCCTGACAAATCCCTGGATAGGTTTAGGAGCCATTTTCGTCAAACAAAAACGCATTCCGGAGGCCATCCAGGCACTCGAGAAGGCGATCGAAATAGACAATCAAAGTTTTCACGCCTGGAATGACCTGGGTGATATTCATTTGAATGTGGCATCCTATGAAGAAGCCATCCAGGCTTACTCCAAAGCCATCGATCTGG
>CAZULT010000125.1:0-4946 GCA_964621295.1 uncultured Anaerolineaceae bacterium
CCAGCTCGCGCAGGCGCACGTTGTGGTCCTTGGAGCCGGTGGCGTACTGCAGCGCCGTGCCGAACTTCTCCGGCGGGTGCACCCACAACTGGGCGCGCAAGCCGTCGCTGAACTCGATGCTGGACTTGGTCTCGCCCGCCCCCAGCACGCGCGTTACGCCGGGCAACCCCGTGAAGGCCGCCATGACGGGTGCCGAATCGCGGGCGGCTACCAGGATATCCAGGTCGCCCACGGTGGCGCGCATGCGGCGCAGCGACCCGGCTGGTTCGGCGACGCTCACACCCTCGACCTTCTTCAGTGCAGCGATGATCTCCTGCGCACGCGGATAGGCGACACCCAGCGGGATGCGCCCCGAGCGGCGTGCCAGCGATTCGATCCCGGCGATGATCTGCGCCTCGGATTTTTCGCCCATACCGGGCAGGTCGCGCAGTTTGCCGCCCCTGGCTGCCTTTTCAAGTTCGGACAGTTTGGTGATGCCCAGCTCCTGCCAGATCAGGGCGATCTTCTTGGGCCCCAGGCCGGGCACCTGCAGCCAGCCGGCCAGCCCGGGGGGGACTTCAGTCTCGAGCTTTTCGAGAAATTCCAGTTTGCCAGTGCGCAGAAGCTCGTCGATCTTCTCGGCGATGGCTTTTCCCACGCCGGGGATCTCCTGGAGTTTGCCCTCCTTCCAGTACTCGTTGACGTCGCGGCCTAGCGAGGTCAGGCTCTCGGCGGCCTTGCGGTAGGCCAGGGTCTTGTAGACGATCTCACCCTTGATTTCGAGCAGGTCGCCGATCAGAGTGAAGGTATCGGCCAGTTGGCGGTTGTTCATGGGCACCTCTAAGGTTGATTATAAACTGCGCTTCGCGGACGCCGGCGGCGCTAGCCCCTCGCCCTGCGAGGCTCTGCTTCACGCCAGCCTCTTTTCCATTTTAAACCCTTTGTGTGAAGATTAAGCCGCTCGATTCAAGAATTAAGCCGCTTGATTCAAAAATTTAGCCAGCTAGATTCAGAAATTAAGCCGCTTGATTCAGAAATTTAGCCAGCTAGATTCAAAAATTTAGCCAGCTAGATTCAGAAATTTAGCCAGCTAGATTCAAGGCTCGACCCGGCGGCACGCTGGTATGATACCATCGGTATCATGGAACACCGCGACCACGTGGATCTCTTGAAGCCGGCGAATCTCCTGCCCGGCGGCGTCTGGGCGGACCTGGGTGCGGGTTCGGGCGCATTCACCCTGGCTCTGCGCGAATTGCTAGGGCCGGATGCTGAGATCCATGCCGTGGACCGCGAGGCCTTCCGGTTGGAGGAACTGGAACGGGCCTACCGCGCCCGCTTCGGAGACCTGGCGAACCTGCGTATCCTGCCAATTGATTTCACACGTGTTATCGAAATCCCCCCATTGGACGGCGCCATGATGGCCAACTCGCTGCATTTCTTCAGGGACAAGGAAAGGGTACTGCGGCACGTTAACACTTATCTTAAGCCGGGTGGCGCGCTGCTGCTGGTGGAATACAATGTTGACCACGGCAATCCCTGGGTGCCGCACCCGCTCTCGTTCGAAACTTTCCGGGAGTTGGCCCCACGCGTAGGATTCACCGAGCCACGCCTGCTGGCGAAGCGCCCGTCGAGCTTCCTGCGCGAGTTCTATTCTGCGCTCGCCTATGCGTAGGGCGGGTTTGTAACCCGCCGATATTCAATTTGTCGGACTAAAAGCCCGACCTACGTTCTTGGTGCCCTTTGTGTTTAGTGATCGACGAAATTTCGAACATGTTCGCGTAATTTCTTCGGTGCGATGAAATTAATGTCCACCTGCCTGGCTTCTACGAAGGAGGCGAAGCTTGCCAGCCCTTTGCCGAGCGCGTCTGCAAAGGCGGGGTCATTCACGGGGGCATGCTCTTCCAGCCAGAACCCTTTGACCTGCAGGGTCATGGTCACACGGTCGAGTTTTGGGTCCATCCGGGCGACCAGATCGTCGCCATATAAGATGGGCAGGACGTAGTACCCCCAGCGGCGCTGCGCGACGGGTTTGTAGACTTCCCAGACATACTCAAAGTCGAATACCTTTTTCGCCCGCCCGCGCGCGCTGACGATCTCCAGCGGGGCCAGAAAGGTGACTTCCTCCTGCGTGGTCGGCCCCAATGCTTTCCACCCTGAGGGGAGCCCACCTGATTCAAGCGTTTCCAGTAGCGGCAGGTCTTCGGCCAGGGCGATCCAGCGTTCCTTGCTGCCCTCGATGCGGACGGGCGCGATCACGTTCTGTTCGTACAACCTCTCCAGCCATTTCCCGGCCTCCTGTGGGCTGACGGTCCGCCAGATGCCGTTCGCGAAGCCGGCGCGCCAGCGTACCTCGCGCATCAGGCCCAGAAAGGCAACGTGCTTGCGGGCGAAGTAGTCTTCAGCCTGCCCCTCGCTGGCGGTGTAGTCGAATTCGGGCGGGACGACGCGCTCGCGCAGGTCGTAGAAGCGGTCAAAGCCCTGGCGATGGTGGATCATGACCTCGCCGGTGATCCACAGGTAGTAGAGCGCGATCGAGGTGTCCTTGCGGCCGCGGTAATTCCCTGAAACGGGGGCGCCTTTGAAGTCCCGGTTGCCGCATGGGCCTTTGGCGCGCAGCTCGCCGCGAAGGTAGTCCAATACCTCCGCGTGTTCGCGTGCGAAGTCCGGCCCCCAGCGCCCGGCTTCGCCGCGCCGGCGCATGTGGGTCCGCCAGTAAGGCAGCTCGGACATGGGGTACAGGTACAGGCTGCCGCCGTAATCAAAGAAGCGCCGCTCGTCGTAGGCAGCATGGTAGAACTGCTCGGGGAGGTACTCGAGCACGCGGCCCCACAGGGCGATGTCCTGGCTGCGGGCGACGACGTTGAGCGGGTCGAGCTGCAGGGCCTCCATCTGGTGCAGCGCTGCGGTGATGCCTTCTGCGCCTCTAAAGCGGCGTCCGGGCCAGAGGGCCTGCTTGCCAAGGATGAAGCGACGGGCGGTAACGGAAGAAATATGCAGGGGCTGCATGGGTTACAAATCGTTTCCACAAACGTTTGTCATTTATATTCCAGTTTCTCTATGGCTTGCTGACGTTCCTCGTCAAACAAAGGATGCTCTTCTGATGTCTTCAAGGTGCGTATGAATTCGGCGTCCTCAAGTGTCCCGATCTCCGCCAGGGTCTGCAAAGCCTGCAGTCGTAGGAAAGCGGTCTCAGAGGCCACACCGGTGTGCAGCGAGTCGGGAGCGTAGGGCCTGCCCTCCGGTTTGGTGGACAGGAATTCCTTGAGTTTGGCTCGGACAAGCTCCCGGTCTTCCGGAGAAAGCTCCGCCTTCAGTATCGAATCAAGGAATGCCACATTGTCCTGGTAACGCAGCGGCGCCTGTGAGAGGAACAGGCGGTCGAATTCGGCCTCGAAATTAGGTCGCAATCCGCTTACCGTCCGGGTTGCCTCCCGGGCGCAGGCGAGCAGCAGAGGTAGCAGGCAAAGCAGGAAAGGCAGTCTTTTCATGATCGTACACCTTTTTCCTTGAACTCTTTAATTTGTTTCAGGTGCTCCAGCTCATCCTGCCATTCGGCCTGCAGCAGGCGTGAAATCGTGACCTTGAAACCTCTTTTGGAACGCACACCGAAATCTTTCTCGAGGAAACCTGCCGGAATGGTACCCAGAGTTTCGATCAACTGGTGATGAGAGTCGCGCACCAGCGCCAGCAATTTACCGAAATCATCCCGCCTGTACGTCCCCACAAGTCTGGCGTTGTAGGTCTTCCAGCCTTTGTCCTGGTGGGTGTAGAACTCCGGCAGCTTCCCGGCCTGGACTTCCTTTGCGGCGGCCAGGTTGGTGATATCCCAGCCGGCCAGGTGGGCCAGCAGATCCACCATCGACCACTCGCCCAGGAAGATGGTCTCCTGTTCATCTTGAGGAACCTTCGAGGCTTCATGGAGGATGGCAGCGCGGGTTTCGGTGAGGCTGGAGAGGATTTTTTCCTTGAGGGATTCGGATTTTGCGATCATGCACTTCTCCTCGCCCGATCATGCCCCCCCGGGGGTGCTGCGCGAAATGACCGGGCTCAACGCGCAAGCCCCGTTGGGGCTGGAAGAGGACGCTTCAGCGTCCTTGAGCGCTTAGCCCGCCGGGTTTACCCGTGGGCGGATGCTAGAATCCGAGCTCCTTCAAATTCTGCGGCTCGGAGCGGGGCTCGCATTTGCAGAAGAGCATTAACCACGAAGGGCACGAAGGGACACAAAGAAAAAACCGTTTATTCAAACCAAATTACCTTTGTGCTACTTTGAGCCCTTGGTGTTTAATCACTGAAGCCCAGCTCCTTCAAATTCTGCGCCTCGGAGCGCTTCTTCCCTTTGCCGAGCAATTCCACCCAGAACCCGTCATCGTAGCGCCGCGACCTGACCGGCAGCGGCATGGGCACGCCCCAACCCAGCAGCAGCACTTCCTCTCTTTGTTGCAGCCGGGCGATCATGCCTCGCAGGGCTTCGCGCCCCGAAAGGCCTGAAAGCACGGCGTGGATGTCGTCGTCGTCACCCAGCCAGCCGCTGATGCGCGTGCCCAGTTGCGACATGACCTCGTCGTAGATCTGTGAGGGGCGCTGGTCGATGATCAGCAGGGTCACATAATATTTGCGCAATTCGCGCGCGATTGCCGCAAAGGCCGTCTGTGCGGCCATTTCGCGGTTGAGCAGCTTGTGGGCCTCCTCCACCACGATCACCAGCGGGCGCGGCTCTTCTTTTCCCGAGGTGCGGAAGGCATTCGTCCTGGCCTCCCAGGCGCGGCGGATCTGGCGCGTCAGGAAGTTGCTCACGAACAGGTAGTCCAGGTCGGATTCGAACTCACCGAAGGACAGCACCACGTGCTGGCCGGCCTCCAGGGCCTTGACCACCTCGCCGACCGCGTCCGCGGCTGGTTTTTCCACGATGTAAGGCTTGTTGAACAGGCGGCGCAACTTGTCGTGCAGACCTTCGGCGGCGGCCAGGT
>CAZULT010000126.1:0-4918 GCA_964621295.1 uncultured Anaerolineaceae bacterium
CGAGACGGTTGGCATCGGGGTTGCGGCGGTTTTGTTTGAGCCCATCCAGGGTGAGGCAGGTGCAATCGTTCCACCGGATGATTTTTGGCCGCGCACTCGCGAAGCTACCAAACAGTATGGGGCCTTGCTGATCGCGGATGAGGTGCAAACAGGCCTGGGGCGGACCGGCAAATTGTGGGGCGTCAACCATTGGGATGTCGAACCGGATATCATCGCAGTGGCAAAGTCACTGGGAGGTGGTGTCATGCCCATCAGTGCCGTCTCAACCACCGAAGAGATCTTCCGACCTATGATGTATCCCAATCCTTTTATGCACACCACCACAACGGGCGGAGGCGCACTGGCGTGTTCAGCGGCGATCGCCTCCATCCACGTGACCTTGCGGGACAGACTCTGGGAGCAGGCAGCCGAAAAAGGAGAGTACCTGATCCCAAAGCTCGAAGCGCTGGCGGCGGAAAATCCGCAAATTTTCGATCGGATTACCGGGAAAGGGCTGTTGATCGCCATGCATTTTCATGACCCCACGATTGGATATAAGGTGGCCGCCGGCCTGTTCAAGCGCAGAGTCCTTGTGGCCGGCACTTTGACGAATGCCCAGACCATCCGCATCGAACCTCCGCTGGTGATCTCTTACAGGCAGATCGATAAGGTCTTAAACCGTCTCTCAGATGTGGTCGAAGAAGTCAAAGATTCGTTTTGATGTAGAGGATATATGACCCCTGTCTCCTTTGAAGATCAGTTTCGAGCACGAACGGTTGCCTCGCAAGGCATGTTTACACGCGCTAGCCAGCACCTGCCCGGCGGAGTAGCCGGGAATGGAAAATTCCTGGCGCCTTATCCCATCTACGTGAAGCAGGCTCAGGGAGGCGAATTTACCGACCTGGATGACAACCGCTATATCGATCTGTTGATGGGTGGCGGTGTCCATATCCTGGGCCACTCTCCTGAGGTAGTGATGAGTGCGGTGGAAACGCAACTACGCGCGGGGACGCATTACTATATGGCTGCGCAGGCCGAAGTGGAACTGGCAGAAAAGGTCTGCAAGTTGATGCCTCACATCGAAATGGTGCGCTTCGTCAACACCGGATCGGAAGCCACACAGATGGCCTTGCGTGCTGCGCGCGCGTATAGCAAGCGCGATCGCATTGCGAAGTTCGAGGGAAACTTTCACGGCCAGCATGATGTCGTGTTAATCAGCACTCTTGGCGCGGAAGGACCGGCCGGCGCACCAGAGTCGCGCGTGGATAGCGCCGGTGTACCGCGCTCCACCTTGGAACAGGTGCTGGTATTGCCGTTTAACGAAGCGGAGCGCTGTGTGGAACTCATCAGGGACCATGCCAATGAATTGGGAGCAGTTATCATGGAACCCGTCTCCGCCTTCGGCCTGGGAGTGGTTGAAGCTCAGCCCGAGTTCTTGAAGGCTATCCGGGAAGTGACTGCCAAATACGAAATCCCGCTCATCTTCGACGAGGTCGTGACCAACTTCCGAATGGGCCTTGGAGGCGCGACTGAATATTTCGGCGTGGCCCCCGACCTGGTCTGTCTGGGCAAGATCATCGGCGGGGGCTTTGCCATTGGCGGCTATGGCGGGAAACGCGAGATCATGGACCGGGTGGTCACACCGAAGACCGGTTTGTGGAACCTTTCAGAGCAAATCTTCCAATCTGGCTGCTTTTCAGGAAACCCGATTTCGATGGTCGCTGGCCTGGCAGTGCTCACCGAACTCGAAAAAGGCCAGATCTACCCCCACATAAACAATATCGCCCATAAGCTGCAGACGGGTCTCACTGAAATTGGAGGGCGTTTAGGCTTTCCCATTCTGGTCAATCGCGCAACCTCGTTCTTCCAGGTACATTTTGGAGTAGAGCGCATTTTCAATAAGCGAGATCAACTCCGTGCGGACAAGAGTACTGCAGACCAATTCCACTTTGGAATGCGGGCGAACGGCATTATGGCCAGCTCTCATCCCCTGTTCATTTCAGCGGCTCACACAGACCAGCATGCGAATAAAGTGCTGGAAGTGGCTGAACGCGTATTGACTGAAATGAAATCCTGATATTGCCATAACCCAATTCTTTTATTGGAGCAGGTATGAGCGAATATACGGTTGAACTTCAAGATGTCGTCAAGCGGTTTCCCACCCCTGAGGGTGGAGAAGTGATCGCAGTCAACCACGTCACGATGCAGATCAGGAACGGGGAGTTCTTTTCCATGCTGGGTTCCTCCGGCTGCGGTAAGACCACATCGCTGCGTATGATCGCAGGTTTCGAATGGCCAACAGAAGGTGAAGTGTTCATTGAAGGCGTCCCACAGGGTCATTTGCCACCCTTTAAAAGACCGGTCAATACGGTTTTTCAGAGCTATGCCCTTTTTCACCATATGACTGTGTATCAAAATGTAGCCTTCGGGTTGGAGATGGACAAGGCCGGAAAAGACGAGATCAAGAAGCGCGTTGGACGGGCATTGGAGATGGTCCAGCTTACCGGGATGGATCGGCGCTTTCCGAGGCAGTTATCGGGTGGACAGCAACAACGTGTGGCTTTGGCTCGCGCAATCGTCAAGACGCCCAATGTGCTGCTGCTGGACGAGCCGCTGGGCGCTCTGGACTTAAAGCTGCGCAAGGAAATGCAACTGGAATTGAAAGCCCTTCAGCAGCAGTTGGGGATCACTTTTGTGTATGTCACCCACGACCAGGAAGAAGCTCTGACCATGTCGGATCGCATCGCGGTCATGAGCGAAGGCAGGGTATTGCAGATGGGCACACCCGTGGAGATTTACGAACGCCCGAATTGTAAGTTTGTAGCGGACTTTATTGGGACTTCGAATTTTCTGGACGGCACACTCAAATCGTATGAGAAGGATCAAGCCACAGTCTTCGTTCCGATCTTGAATACAGAGGTCAGGGGCTCTCCAACGGAGGCAGTCAAGGTCGGGGAGCCGGTCACTGTGTCGATCCGTCCCGAAAAAATCCGCCTGGCCGAGAAGCGCACGATGAGTGAGAACTGCTTCGAGGGCAAGATCGTAAGCACGACCTACATTGGTTCTGACACACACCTTGTGGTGGGCGTGGCGGGCATGAAAATTAAAGTGTGGGAACAGAACAAGATTTCAAGTCTGGACCCGGCGGCTTATTATACGGTGGGACAGAAAGTCTGGTTGACCTTGTTCCCCGAGAATACGCTTATCCTGGTGAGCGAATAGAGTTGCCATGTTGAAACGATTTCGAGAAAACAAATCTAGTCAGGGCACACTGCTGATCTCGCCCACACTGATCTTCATGGTCGGTTTGTTGATCATCCCGCTGATCCTGACGCTGATCATCAGTTTTGGCAAACGTTCTGCGGATGGAACTGTAATCTACACATTCGGCCTGCACAACTATGCCCGCATCTTCGGCATCAGTTCGGAATGTTCCGGCGATCGAACGGTCTGTTTTGACCCGTTGTATGCCCAGATCCTGTGGCGTTCATTGACCCTGGCCTTCAACTCTACCGTCGTGGTGATCTTGATGGCGTACCCGCTGGCCTATTTCATCGCTCGTTCTCACCCAAAACGGCGGAATACGTTCTTGTTCATGGTGCTTGTGCCGCTGTGGACCAATTTCGTGATCCGCGTCTATGCCTGGATGATGCTCTTGCGCACCCAGGGAGTGATCAATGGTGTGCTGGGCTGGCTGGCTGGTCTGGTTGGCATCTCCTTCGTCCCGCTTGAAATGCTCTATACGCCTGGTGCGGTGCTGGTTGGTATGGTCTACGAATTCCTGCCGTTCATGATCCTGCCCATTTTCACTTCGCTGGAGAAGATCGAGAACTCCCTTTATGAAGCGGCGGCAGATCTGGGGGCTAATCCCATCCAGACCTTCCTGAGGGTAACCATGCCGCTTTCCTTGCCGGGCGTCGTCGCCGGGACGATCCTGGTCTTCATCCCCGTCATGGGAACTTTTATCGTCTCTGACCTGCTCGGCGGGAAACAGGTGATCCTGATCGGGAACCTGATCCAACGGCAGTTCCTCGACGCACGCGACCCAACTTTTGGTTCGGCTGCTTCGCTCATCTTGATGGCCATGACCCTGGTCGTGACGTACTTTTACACGCGCAAATTCGGGTTCGGCGAGGAGATTATCGCAGCATGAACCCACACAAACGCTCTCCATTCATTCTTGTAATTACTGTTCTGGTGTATTTCTTCCTGTATGCGCCTATTCTCGGGCTGATGGTCTTTGCCTTCAACTCTTCCCGCACGAATGTGCTTTTCGGCGGGTTTATCACGCAATGGGGCCCTTTGCAGATGGATGGCAGCACCGTTGTGCAGAGTCCCTGTGGGCCCTTTCACTGGTTTTGCGACTTGACCCAGAACCGGGATGTGATGGGCGCCACCAAGAATACCCTGACGATTGCATTCATATCCACCTTCACGTCCACCGTGATCGGCACGATGGCGGCGCTGGCATTGCAACGCTACAATTTTCGGCTGAAATCCTTTTCGCAGCTTTCGCTTTATATTCCCATCGTCATCCCTGAAATCGTGATGGGCATCGGTATTCTGGTGCTGTTCAGTCAGGTGTTTACGTTCCTCAACAGTGCCCTTGGCCTTTCCGGCGATGGACAATTGACGATGGGATTACCGACAGTGGTGGTCTCGCACATTGCCTTTAGCATTCCCTTTGTGACGCTGGTGGTTCAGGCGCGTTTGCAGGGTTTTGATAAGTCCTTCGAAGAGGCCGCCATGGATCTTGGAGCCAATGAACTCGTTACCTTCTGGCGGGTGACCTTTCCAATGATTTTGCCAGGCGTGCTTTCCGGCGCACTGCTGGCCTTTACCCTCTCGTTGGATGATTTCGTGATCACCTTTTTCACAACCGGACCGGGTTCTACGACGCTGCCAATCTATGTTTACGGCTTGCTACGTCGCATCATTA
>CAZULT010000127.1:0-4789 GCA_964621295.1 uncultured Anaerolineaceae bacterium
AACTACCTCCTCGGTCAGTTGCAGGTCATCAACCGTATTTATTTTGTAAGGAAGCATGCAGAACTGTCCGTTCTATTGAGCCTTTGGGCGCTTGTTGGGGAGTTTTTAGTGAGCCTGGCCATGGGAGTACGCAAACCTGAAAACGGTCGTTTGGAAAGAGCCTGGGGAAACATCGTGGGTTTCACGAAATTAGTCGTCGGAAGAACAGGAAGGATGGGGGGAATTTATAAGTGACGGCCGGAAAGGTGAGTGTGAGGCGGGTATGTTCGCTCAAGAGTGGCCTCATCCTCGAAACTCGAAATATTCAGAATAGTTAACGAGAACACACTCGAGACCTGTTCACACTTCATTGGCCCTGAGAGCCTGTGGCGTCTGACCGGTACATCTCCTGGTCCCCATGAAATACCTGAGTCCATGAGGTACTGTAGCCCAGGATGGTAAGATGATCGCATTGAGCCTGGCGACCGTCACCGAATTCAGCCCTTACTTTGGTTTTATTAGATGGATTGGTGGTCACTGCGTTCTGGCCGCATGGCAGTCCAATGGAAGTGCGGGTACATCACGTTTCGGAAGATTTTAGAATGACAAAAGGATTTATCACTGGAATTTCGGGATTTGTTGGCGGGCACCTCACCCAGGAACTGGAGCGCCTGGGATGGGAGATTTCTGGCCTGGATGTGCATGCGC
Organism: uncultured Anaerolineaceae bacterium; assembly: GCA_964621295.1. Lineage (GTDB taxonomy): Bacteria > Chloroflexota > Anaerolineae > Anaerolineales > Villigracilaceae > JAABUE01. The sequence continues at coordinate 688 of CAZULT010000127.1, forward strand.
CGGCCACTATGAAAACTTTCTATCAGGCAGATATTGGTGATAGAGACGTTTTACGAAAAGCCTTGCGTGAAAGAAAACCTGAGGTCATCTTTCACCTGGCAGGTGCGGTCAAATCGACAAACCCTGAGGAGTTTTACCGGACTTACGTCTTGGGCACGGTGGTGTTGTTGAACGCTGTATTGGAGAGTGGAAGTCGACCTGTGGTTCTGATCGCAGGCTCCAGCGCAGTGTATGGCCCGGGCTACGGGCAGAAGCCGATCACGGAACAATATAAACCACGACCGATGACCCATTACGCTGCCAGTAAACTGGCCCAGGAATCCGTGGCCTTGCGCTATTACAATGCAGATCACCTGCCAGTGGTCTGCGTGCGTACTTTTAATTTGCTTGGCCCTGGCCTTTCTCCTGAACTGGCTTGTTCAGCTTTCGCCAAGCAGATTGCCGAAGCTGAACTGAGCGGACAACCATCCACTGTTCTGACAGGTGATTTAAGTGCACAACGAGACTTTGTGGACGTGCGCGATGCAGTCCGCGCCTACGTGCATCTGGTGGAAAAAGCTCAATCAGGCCAGGTGTATAATGTGGCTTCGGGGCGAGCGGTGTCCATCCGGGAGTGCCTTGACTTTCTAAGAAAACAATCCAAAGTCCCAATTGATACCAGGCTGGATCCTGCCCGTGTACAGAAAAACGACGTCCCGATCCAGATCGGCAGCATTGGACGTATCGCTGCCCAAACGGGATGGAAACCTGAAATCTCAATCGAACGATCCTTGCTGGATCTCCTGAATGATTGGCGAATAAGGGTGAGGATGGTGTGATGCCATGTTGAAAGGAAAGAACGTCCTGGTTACAGGGGCCGGCGGGTTTATCGCCAGCCATCTGGTAGAAAGGCTGGTCGATGAAGGCGCTCATGTGCGCGCCTTCGTCCGCTACACATCGCGAGGCGATGCCGGATTATTGCGTTTGTTGCCGGTGGAAATTTTTTCCACACTCGAAATCGTGGCTGGAGATTTGCGTGATGCCGATGCGGTGCGGGCTGCCATGCAGGGTGTGCACACCGTCTTTCACCTGGGGGCATTGATCGCGATCCCGTATTCGTATCTGCACCCGCGCGAAGTTGTGGAGACGAATATCATGGGCACCTTGAATGTGCTTATGGCAGCTCGAGACCTCGGTACGGGCAAGGTGGTCCATACCTCAACCAGCGAGGTGTACGGCACCGCTCACTATGTGCCGATCGATGAGAAGCATCCTTTGCAAGGGCAATCTCCCTATTCCGCCAGTAAGATCGGGGCAGACAAAATTGCCGAAAGTTTTTACCGCTCTTTTGACCTTCCGGTCGTCACGGTACGACCCTTTAACACGTATGGGCCGCGTCAATCGGCGAGAGCCATTATCCCTACGATCATTACGCAAGCCCTGACGCGTGAAGAGATCCATTTGGGCAGCCTGGACCCGTCCAGGGATTTTACGTTTGTGCTTGATACGATTGATGGATTCGTGCGCGCGGCGCAGGCAGAGGGGGTTGAGGGCAAAGAGATCAATTTGGGCAATAATGCCACCATCACGATCGGGGATTTGTGCAAAATGATTTTCACGCTACTGGAAAAATCCCCCCGCATTGTGACCGACGATCAACGCGTGCGCCCTGAGAAAAGCGAAGTGCTTAAGTTGCAGGCATCTTATCAGAATGCCAGGGAACTGATCGGGTGGGAGCCGAAAGTTTCTCTGGAAGAAGGATTGCGCCGTACGATCGCCTGGATATCTGAGCATCTCGAATTGTATCAACCTGACCGCTATACGGTGTAAAAATGAAAGCCGTGATTCTCGCGGGTGGGAAAGGAACGCGCCTGGCGCCTTATACCACCATTCTGCCAAAACCGCTCATGCCGATCGGCGACATGCCAATCATTGAGATTGTCATCCGGCAGCTGGCGCAGCGGGGATTTTTCGATATTTCATTGGCGGTCGGCCACCTGGCAGAGTTGTTGATGGCCTATTGCGGTGACGGCAGTAAATTCGGGGTTCAGATCAAGTATTCACGCGAAGAGCAACCTCTGGGGACAGCCGGACCGATCGCATTGATCCCCGACCTGACTGAAACCTTTCTCGTCATGAATGGTGATTTGCTGACAACATTGGATTACGGAGACATGTACCGCTATCATAAAAGACGCGGCGCCATGGCGACTCTGGCTGCCTATCCCCGTGAGGTGAAGATCGACCTGGGTGTGATTGAATTCGACGAAGAGAATTGGGTTCGGGATTACATCGAGAAGCCTATCTACAATTACCATGTGAGCACCGGTGTCTATATATTTGAGCCTGAAGTATTGGATTATCTCAAACCAAATCAACGCCTTGACTTACCGGAATTGGTCATGCGCTTAAAAAAGAACCACCACCCGGTCAATGTGTACCATTTTTCTGGTCACTGGCTGGATATTGGTCGCCCTGATGATTATTCATTAGCCATCCAGGAATTCAATGACAACCGGAGTTCATTCCTGCCTGAATCCGTCTAAGAGAGACCATTTTGACTGTATTGCTGTTTACTGCAAAATATCCCTATAACGTTGGCGCTGAACAAAGTTTTCTGGAAGTTGAGATCAACTATTTGGCACAGGTATTTGAACGCGTCGTCCTGCTGCCTAGAAACACGGAAGGCGAGCGGTTGGCTTTGCCTGCAGGTGTAGAAGTAGACGACAGTTATGCGTACGCGCTAAATCATGCAGACAAATTGCAGGCTGCTCTGGCAGTCCTGGGTGCGCCATGTCTTTATCAGGAAGTTTTAGCCCACCCTTCTATCCTTGTATTTCCCTCCGCATTTAAACGGGTGGTTGAATATATTGGTGGGGCATTCCTGACTTCTCAATGGGTGGAGCAGTGGTTGGTGCGCAATTCGCACAGTCTGAACGGTAATTTGCTGTTTTATACATATTGGTTCGACCAGGCCACCATGGGGATTGGATCCATCAAGCGCCGGCATCCTGACGTGCGCCTGGTCACGCGAGCGCACGGGTATGATATCTATGAAGAATATTACTACAGGCCCGCTTTCTGGCCTTGTCGTCTGAAAGCCCTTTCCCTTGTCGATCGCCTTTTCGCGGATTCAAAAGCCGGGGAAAGGTACCTGAGACAAAAATATCCTCAATATGCAGGGAACTACGAGACCTCATTGCAAGGAGTTTCTGATCCGGGCTTTTTAAACATTCCCTCAAGAGATGGTGTATTTCGAATCGTTTCCTGTTCTATGATCCGGGCAGAAAAGCGCGTCGAACTCCTTTTTGAGGGATTTAAGTGTGCCGCCAAGTTGCGCCCTGAACAGCGATTCGAATGGTACCACATCGGCAATGGTGAATCTCGACATTCATTACAGGAACTGGCGGATGGTACTTTGCCGCAAAATGCCAGGGCTTACTTGCCGGGTTATCAGGATAAGAACACTCTCTACCAGTTCTATCGTGAGACTCCCCTGGATATGTTTATGAATGTGAGCGCCACGGAGGGGACGCCGGTTTCCATCATGGAAGCGATCAGTTGCGGACTTCCGGTCATTGCCACAAGTGTGGGCGGCAATCAAGAGATAGTCTCAGGGGAAAATGGTATCCTGCTGCCGGAGGCTCCAGGCCCTGAAGAAATCGCGCGAACAATCCTTGATTGTATTGACCATCCTGGCCGAAAGAGAGAGATGCGAGAGGCCAGCCGCAGGGTTTGGGAGCAGCAGTATGATGCCGACAGAAACTTTTCTGTTTTTGCCAATACCTTGAAGAAGATCAGCGAGGCAAATTAGGGTTTGTCCTATCAGGCTGGCTTTGGTGAGCGCCTGCAGCCGCTTCAAGGATCGCAGCAGGTACGGGCCTAATCCCTTTGAGTGAAGAGTATGCATAGGATGCTTTCGATCAGGCGAGCGATAGGTTTGGCGCTCTATTACGGGTTAGCGAGATATCTGCCGGTCTCCTTCCGTTTCCAACCCTTCGGGACGATTTCCAAACATGTACGGGGGTGGATCTGTCGCGGTATCTTCAGGCATACTGGTAAAGAAACCAATATCGAGCGCGGCGCGCATTTTGGGTCAGGCGTTGAGATCGAAATTGGAGAT
>CAZULT010000128.1:0-4508 GCA_964621295.1 uncultured Anaerolineaceae bacterium
CAATATCGAGCGCGGCGCGCATTTTGGGTCAGGCGTTGAGATCGAAATTGGAGATCATTCCGGCTTAGGCGTCAATTGCCAGGTGCCTCCCAACCTGAAAATGGGGGCGGACGTGATGATGGGGCCCGATGTGTTGATTCTGGGGCAGAATCACGATTTTGCGGACCCGGAGGTCCCCATGCGCCTGCAAGGTGCTGCCAGGGCAGAGCCCGTGGTGATCGAAGCGAACGTCTGGATCGGCGCGCGCGTGATCGTCTTGCCGGGGGTCAGGATCGGAACAGGTGCGGTGATCGGTGCCGGATCCGTGGTAACGAAGGATGTGCCTCCGTTTACTGTATGCGCGGGCAACCCGGCGCGCGTCCTCAGGGAGCGCAAAGCGAGCGTGAAAAGTAAAGGGGCTTGATCGTAAGGAGAGGCTGAACTTTATGTGTGGCATTTTCGGACAATGGAATACGCGAGAACAACCCATCGACATTAAGACGCTGACGGAATGCATCTCCACGATCGCCCATCGTGGCCCGGATGATGAGGGGTATTTAATGGCACGGGTCGGGCAAGGGGGGGTTCTGCACTGCGGCGGGCCGGACAGCGATCCGGCGCTGAACCTGCCCCTGCTCGAAGCGCAAGCCGGGAAAGCCTTCGATCTGGCACTGGGATTCCGGCGCCTTTCCATCCTGGACCTGTCGCCCACCGGGCACCAGCCCATGGCGAGCAGCGACCAGCGTTACTGGATCGTGTTCAACGGCGAGATCTATAACTTCCTCGAACTGCGCCAGGAGTTGGCGCAGCTTGGACACCAGTTTACCTCCACGTCCGATACCGAAGTGCTGCTGGCCGGGTACAGCCAGTGGGGGGCCGGGGTTTTGTCCAGGTTGGTGGGCATGTTCGCCTTTGCCATCTTTGACCGCCGCAAACGCGTGCTGTTCCTGGCGCGCGATTTTTTTGGGATCAAGCCGCTCTACTATACCTGGAACGGCACGCGCTTCGCCTTCGCTTCAGAGGCCAAAGCCCTTCCCGCTCTGGGCGATGTCAGCCGGAAGGTGGATCCCTCCGCGTTGTACGTCTACCTGCGCTACGGTATCACGGACAACGGCGAGGCCACCCTTTGGCAAGAGATTCGGCACTTACCTGCGGCACATTACTTGGAGATCCCTCTGGAGGGTTCCCCTAAAGCGATCGAGCCGCAACGTTATTGGGATATCGATATGGGGACCCGCAGCGCCTTATCCGCCTCCGCAGCGGCAGAACGATTGCGGGAGCTTTTCCTGGAGAATGTGCGCCTGCACCTGCGCAGCGACGTGCCGGTCGGGGCGGCCCTTTCAGGCGGCATCGATTCGTCGGCCATCGTCATGGGCATGCGCCGGCACCAACCGGCGCAGGAGATCCACACCTTCAGCTACATTGCCGATGACGAAAAGCTAAATGAAGAATCCTGGGTGGATCGGATCGTCGCCCAGGCGGGGACCAACCCCCATAAAACCCGCATCACCCCCAGCGGCCTGGTAGCGGATCTGGATGCGTTCATCTACGCGCTTGATGAGCCGTTCAGCAGCACCAGTATGTACGCCCAATATTGTGTCTTTCGCCTCACGCAACAGGCCGGGATCAAGGTCATGCTGGATGGACAGGGCGCGGATGAGGCCCTGGGCGGCTATAACTATTTCTATTCCTTGCGCCTGGTTTCAATGATACGTCGCCGGCGCTGGATGGATGCATTCACGTTCTTGAGGAACAATTGGGCGCGCCCCTATTTTGGCGGCCCCAGGCTGCTGTACCGGGCCGGAGGGTGGTTGTTGCCCGAGCGTTTCCACGGCCTGGCCAGGAAAGCCGTCAGGGAAGATTTGGTGCCGGAGTGGCTCAACCGGGACTGGTTTGAAAGGCGCGGCGTGCAGCCGCCGCCTGTCTACCAGTGGGATGCGCAGGCCGATCCATTTCGGGCGATGTTATACCAGAGCGTGATGGAGACCAGCCTGCCCATGCTGCTGCGTTATGAGGATCGCAATTCGATGGCTCACTCGGTCGAAAGCCGCGTGCCCTTCCTCACCCCGGCGCTGATCAATTTCATCTTTTCACTGCCCGAAGAATATATTGTGGACGCGCAGGGAAACTCCAAGGCTGTCTTCCGCCAGGCGATGCAGGGGCTGGTGCCAGCGTCGATCCTGGCCCGCCGGGATAAAATCGGCTTCTCCACACCCGAAAAACGCTGGCTGGACGAACTGCGTCCCTGGGTGGACAAGGTGCTTGCCAGTGAAGCAGCCGGATCGATCTCGGCCCTGAACCTGGAGGCAGTCAGGCGGGAATGGCAGGGAGTCTCCGCGAACAGCAAGCCGTTTAATTTTCGGGTCTGGCGCTGGATCAATCTCATCCATTGGTCCGCGCGTCACCAGGTTGAATTCTAAGCATGCGCATCGCCTACGTTTCGTTGCATTGGCCTCGCACGATTTTAAGCGGCGTAGGGAAGAAGATCCAGCGCCAGATCGATACCTGGCGTGCCGAAGGACATCAGGCCCGGCTTTTCATGCATACGCTCCAGCGCGACCTGGAAGCGCCCCTGCTCCCCGGAGAAGGTTTCTTCTACCGGAGTGGAGGCGTGGCAGCCGAATGGGATCGAATCAGGGCGGCCCGATTGATGGTAGAGTCAATCAACCGGTACCGGCCGGAGATCATTTATCTGCGTTACGGCATGTATGTCTATCCCATTCACCGGCTGGCGGCCATTGCCCCGCTTGTGGAAGAGCTCAATACCAATGACCTGGCCCAGCACAGGCGCCTCGGCCGGGCCTATTGGTTGTATAATCGCTTCACGCGCGGGATCCTGATCCGGCGCACAAGCGGCTTGGTGTGTCTGTCCCGCGAGCTTGCGCGGGCGCCGCAGAATGTAAAGTACCGGAAACCGACCAGGGTGGTCGGGGACGGGATCGATCTGGAAGATATCCTGCCACTACCGGCGCCCGGGAACGCGCAGCCGCGCGTGGCTTTCATCGGTTCTCCGGATGCTCCCTGGCAGGGAGTGGATAAGCTGGTGCACCTTGCGCGTGCTTTCCCTGATCTCAGCGTGCACATCATCGGGTATGATCGCATCGAAGGGTATGAGACGTTACCTGAAAATTTGCAGCTTTATGGGTATCTGGCTATCGTGAAATACCGGGAAGTCCTGGGCACCATGGATTGCGCCATTGGCTCCCTGGGTTTGCACAGGATCTCCTTGAACGAGAGTTCCCCTTTGAAGACGCGCGAATGCCTGGCTTTTGGATTGCCCATGGTTCTACCCTACAAGGATACGGATCTGCATGGATTGGGTTGCGATTTCCTGCTCGAGATCCCTAACAATGAGGAGAATATTCGCACCCACGGGCAGGTCATCCATGATTTTGCCTATCACATGCTCGGGAAACGCGTGAACCGCGCCCAGATCGCCATGCTTGACCAGACGCTCAAGGAACGAGAGCGGTTGGGCTTTTTCGAAGAAATCCTTACGGGCAGGAGTTAGGATGTCGGCTACCAGACCAACCGGATCCGTTGCGCGGGGTCAGCAGATTGTTAAGACGCTTTTGCTGGGAGGGGCTGCATATGTGCTGGTTCGCGCCTGTCTTGAGTTCTACCAGATCGCCTGGGGTACGGGCGTCTGGCTGGGGGAGTTCTCGCTGAAATGGGGGCTTGGTTTTGCAGGGTTTGTCTTTTTCTCCCTGAGCTCCTGGGTCGTGGCAGTTCTGGCGACCTGGAGAGCAGCAAGTTTTACCAACCTGGCCGAGTGGTTGCTTGGCCTGCGCGCGAAAACAAGGGCGTTAAGCGCGGCCTTCGCCATGCTCCTGTTGATCTTCCCGGTTTGGTTCCTGCAATACACACCCTGGGGGGTGGTCTTCAGCGGGCAGCACCTGCGCTGGCTGCTCTGGGGGGTTGTGGTGCTCGGCATGACCTTTGTCCTCACGAAAGGGCGTGAAACCTGGTCCTGGCAGGCTTTGCTGGCTTCCCTGCTTTTGACCACCTCGGCGTTCTCGATTGCCTTTGCATTGAACAACGTCAATGCATTTCCCTTTTCTTTGGGTTGGTCCGAAGGCAACCGCATGTGGGACTACTCGATGATGTTCGGGCGGGACCTGTACCAGCTGCCGCCGGATCAAGAGGCCTTTGTGCTGCTGGATGTCGGCCGGCAGTTCATCGGGGGCTTGCCCTTTCTGTTCCCTGGCGTGACCATCCTGGCCGAGCGTTTGTGGGTGGCCCTGACCGGTATCCTGCCGTACGTGTTGCTTGGTCTGGCAGCTTTTCGGCGGGATTTCAGGCGTCAACCGGCCTGGTGGCTGCTGGGGTTGTGGAGCTTCCTGCTTCTTAAGCAGGGTCCGATCCATCCACCGCTGGTGGTGTGCGCCATTGCCGTTGCCCTGGTCTGGCGCAGCCCGCTCTGGGTGGGCTTGCCCCTGATCTTCCTGACGGGTTATTTTGCCGAGCAGAGTCGTTTCACCTGGCTGTTTGCGCCCGCCATCTGGATCGTGCTGCTGGAGTTCTGCGGG
>CAZULT010000129.1:0-4408 GCA_964621295.1 uncultured Anaerolineaceae bacterium
ACCTGCTCGCCGGTCGACAGGTCCTTCACCGCCACCTGCCCGGCCTTCACCTCGTCCGGACCCAGTACCAGGGCGGCGCGGGCGCCGACGCGGTCGGCGTACTTGAATTGCCTGGCCAGCCTGGCGGTCTCTGGGTAGACGCTGACCTTCAGGCCCTCCTGGCGCAGATCCGCTGCCAGCTTGAGCGAGGCCAGCTGCTGCTGCTCGTCGAAGACCGTCACCAGCACCTGCGCAGGGAAGACCTTCAGGTCGCCCGGCAGCAGGCCGTATTGCTCCAGCACGAGCGAAATGACCACGTCCCCCATGGCAAATCCCACGGCCGGCAGGGGTTCGCCGCCCACATCTGCCAGCAGATTGTCGTAGCGCCCGCCGCCCAGGATCGAGCGCCGGATCTCGCCGCCCACCTCCCAGGCTTCGAAGACCGTGCCGGTATAGTACAGCAGTCCGCGCATGACCGACGGGTCGTAACGCACGAAGTCGCTCACGCCCAGCGCCTCGATCGCCTCGAAGAAGCGCACCAGGGCCGGCCACCCCTTCCAGAGATCGGGCCCGGCGAGCAGTTCCTCTACCCGCGCGATCCAGGCCTCTTTCAGCCCCAGCTCCCCGCCGTACGCCCTCCAGGCCTCGATCTCCAGCTTGCTGCGCCGGTCGATCCAGCCTGAAACGGCCAGGTTCAGGCCGGAGGGGATACCGATCTCGGCAAAGCGCGCGTTCATCAGCGCGCGGTTGTTGACCAGGATGACGACCTGCTCCGGCTGCAGCCCCACGCGCTGCAGGAAGGTGGCCAGCACGGCCACGTTCTCGGCGTCCGCTTCGGGCGTGTCCGTCCCCAGCAGGTCCACGTTCCATTGGAAGAATTCGCGCGTGCGGCCTTTCTGCGGGCGCTCGTAGCGCCAGAAGGGTCCGAACGACCACCAGCGCACCGGGAAGGTCAGCTGGTTCTGGCGCTGGGCCACCATGCGCGCCAGCGAGGGCGTCAGCTCGGGGCGCAGCGTGATCTTGTCCCCGCCGCGGTCCTCGAAGACATAGGACTGCTGGTTGACCAGCTCCTCGCCGGATTTGGCGGCGTACAGTTCCAGGCTTTCCAGCAGCGGCGCCTCGTACTCCTGGTAGCCAAAGGATTCGGCCACCTCGCGCATGGTGCCGTAAAGCCACGTCCGCAGAGCCATTTGCTCCGGGTAGAAATCGCGCGTGCCTTTAACGGGTTGAATGACCTTCTTCATAGTGTGCCGCCTGATTCGTATTGGATTGCTGGGCGCCATTGTAGCACAACTCCGGCTTACACAACCCGTAGTGTCACGCTTGTAGCGTGACACAATTCCTGGTGACTTGAAGCGGGTCGCGTTCAAAACGTGACCTACGTTCCTGTGTTCACACCCGATATCAGCGCGGACCGAACTCCGCACTCCAATGGACCGTAGGTCACGCTTGTAGCGTGACGTATTCCTTCAGGTATATAATGACCGGGGAGGCAATACGCGGCCAGCAACCCGAGTCATGATTTTCCACCATAGTAGGTGGGCGGCAAAGAGGAAGCAATGCTAATTCGAAAGGGCAGGACAGAGGACTTCGAGGCAATCCTGGCGATTGTCAACGACGCAGCCCAGGCTTACCGGGGTGTTATACCGGACGACCGGTGGCACGAGCCCTACATGCCCGCGGAGGAGTTGAGGAGTGAGATCGCTGATGGTGTCGTCTTCTGGGTAGTTGAGGACGAAGGATACATGGTTGGGGTGATGGGACTGCAAGACAAAGGAAAGGTAGCCCTGGTGCGGCACGCGTATGTCAAGACGCTGCTACAGAGGAATGGCATTGGAACAAGCCTGCTGCGACATGTGGAAGGCCTGACTGACAAACCCATACTGATCGGAACGTGGACGGCTGCATCGTGGGCTATCGATTTCTACCGGCAGAACGGGTTTACTATCGTACCAAACGGAGAGAAGGATCGCTTGCTCCGCACATACTGGTCGATCCCGGCCCGACAAATTGAAGTGTCAATGGTCCTCGCCGATCGAAGATGGATGGCGGCTCAAAGGTAAGGCACAACCTGGTGACTGCATTGTCATCACGGAGGCTTGGGATCGCACTGCCCTGCGATCAGAGGGTTCTTCCCAACGCCGTGTACGACTGAATAGATGTTCAGCTGCATGATGAATCATGGTAACCTGCCAAAGCGGGCACGCGGACGGCTGGATGATCCAGCAACCGGCTCAAACGACGGGTTGTGCTCAACAGCTTTGCCCGGCCTGGAATCCTGCCTGGGATCCTCCCGGCAATCTTACTCAAATGGACCAAGCGACTTTGGTAGATCCCGACAAGCAGCCAAACGAAGTTCCCGACCTGAGTAATTCTTTGCCCTGGCCGAAGTTCACAAATTCGTCGCATCCAGGCATGCTGGGCAGGTTTGATCTATAGTCTGTTCTTTAGAATCCGTCCATCCAGTACATAGTTCGGCGGTCAATCCTAACAGCTACAAAAAAGACGGGTTGTTTTATGAATAATGATCGGGATAGGCAAGGAGATGTTTCATGAGAGATCGTCTGGCTCGTTGGGTGTCCATTCTATTTGACAGTTCTGTGCTCTCCATACCTATCTTTCTGGCCTTCGGTTGGATCGAGGCAGGACCATCCGGCTTAGGCTGGGCAATCCTGATACTCATCATTGTGACGGGCATCCCATTGGCTTATTTGGTGATTGGACTTAAACGAGGTTGGGTCAGTGATCTGGAAATGACCCGGCGTTCCGAACGTCCGCGTTTTATTTTGATCAGTCTGGGTAGCGACATACTCGCACTCCTGGTTCTCAACGTCCTGCATGGGCCGCACCTGTTGAACGTTATCGTTTTGACTTACTTTTGCCTGGCAATCACCATGTTAACCATCTCCAGGTTTTGGAAGATTAGTTTGCACATGGCAGGTGTGGGTGGCTTTTCTACCGCATTGCTGTACGTCTTTGGGGCGCCCATGTTGTGCGCTTTTTTGAGTCTGCCGCTGGTGGCCTGGGCGCGTCTGCACCGTCGAAAACATACACCGGCTCAGTTGGTGGCCGGAGCCATAACAGGCGCATTGGTTACCTTATTGACGTTTGGTTTGATAGGGACGTGGTTTTAGTCTCACAGTATAGCAAATGCCCGACTGTCCAACCAGGCATAATTATGTAGTGGAGAAAAACTATGCCACATGAAATCTTTTACAACTCAGAAGCACGTGTTATTGAAATAAAACTTCAAGTGGATATGACCTTGAGCGAAGGCAAAGAAATCATTTTCGAATCATTACAGATGATTAAAGAAAAGAATTGCTTTTTCAATCTCAATGATTTGCGTGAAGCGACAGTAAAATTGTCAACTGTAGAGATTTATGAATTGCCAAAGATAATAATGGACATATTCACCTCGGCAAGACTTAGTGTGTACAAACTTAAACGAGCGCTTGTTGTAGCAAGAGAATTGGAAGATTCCAGGTTCTTTGAAACTGTTTCTCTCAATCGCGGTCAATCCATTAAGTTGTTTTTGATATTGATAAGCAAAGAATTGGTTATCTGGAATATAACGCCACCAACCCAGCAAAATGCGGACGGCGGGTATGCACCCGCCCAAAGGTTATCAGCGGTCTAAATGGAATCTCAAGTCCCAAAATCAGTTCCGTTAATCCGACCGTCCGCCGCTTATGCCCATGGTAGGCAGCGCGAGCTGATCCTTGTTCCAGGGAAGTTTAGAAGGAGAACATGACAATACCAATTTTCGAGTCACAAAGAATCTCAAAAACAAGTGTCATCACGTTGAACGCCTCTTTGAGTACAATTTTCCCATTATTTGGCCCAATTAGGGAAAAGGAATGGGCATCTGGTTGGAATCCTCAATTGATTTATTCGATGAATGCCTTGGTAGAAGAGCATATGATCTTCAGGACGCGGTCCCATCATGAACATGAACCTGATTCTATATGGACAGTATCGAAATACAATCCTGATCAATCGTTCATCGAGTATACGGTTTTCACCCCAGAAAGACTGTGGTGGATAACGATCCAATGCCGTGAAGGAATAACAGCAGATACAACCGAGGCGGAAATAACCTATACGTATTCAGGGTTAACAGATAATGGTAACGCTATCAACACAAGAGCGTTGGAGACAATGTATCATCATGATCTAAGAGACTGGGAAGCGTCCATCAATCACTACCTGGAGACCGGAGAGCAACTAGGCCATAGTTAGGGGGATAACCGAAACGAACGCGGTAGAGAGGTGGGCGCTGCCTAACATAGCATGCACTCGACCCGTGGGAGCCCCGGCGCTCGTGCGCTGAGATGGACGACCCCACACGTTCCACACCGCCCAATAGCCGGTACCTTCCCCCTTCACCCCTACACACTTCGTTCCTACGGGATGCTACGCGAGGGGC
>CAZULT010000130.1:0-4260 GCA_964621295.1 uncultured Anaerolineaceae bacterium
GGTTACGGTATTATCACTACGAACGACCGCATATCTCTTTGGGGATGCGCCCGCCTTGAAATCCCAGGTGTGACATTTTAAAGTGTACATTGCGCAGACTTGCCTGTCAGGCGAGAGTTGAGTATAATACGCCTTATTAAAGGCAGCGATGGGAAAGAGTAGGCCCAAGCCCACTGGCAGCGATCCCGGGAAAGGTGCGAGCCGGGTCAGTCTGCTGGGTCGAAAATCCTCCCGGAGCCTCGATTTGAAACCAGTCAAGTACCTGGCTGCAATGAAGCAGACTGAGAGTAGGAAAGACGGGGTCGTTCCACGTTAGCGGGACGAGAGTATAAGCCAGATGGCCGTACTCTACTGAGAGCCTGCCTTAGGCAGGAATCAGGGTGGTGTCGCGGGCATTGCGCTCGTCCCTGTTGGGATGGGCGTTTTTATTTTATTGAATTGTGCGGCAGTTTTCAGGAGGTCAAATGTTCAATCCAGTTTCATCAAAGCTCGATGTCATCGCCATGGAAGAAGGAGTGTTGACCTTTTGGAAACGCAAGGAAATCTTCAAGAAAACCATCGAGCAGCGTCAGGGAGGTCCGGAGTATGTCTTTTATGAAGGCCCTCCAACCGCGAACGGCAAGCCTGGCGTACATCACGTGCTGGCACGCGCCTTTAAAGATATGTTCCCCCGCTATAAGATCATGCGCGGATACCATGTATCGCGGCGAGGTGGTTGGGATACGCATGGCTTGCCGGTTGAGATCGAAGTCGAAAAACGGCATGGTTTCAACAACAAAAGTCAGATCGAAGAATATGGCATCGCAAAATTTAACGAGGAATGCCGAAAATCCGCGTTTGACTATATCCAGGATTGGGAGCGATTGACTGATCGCATCGCATTTTGGGTTGACTTAGAGACGGCTTATGTAACTTTTACCAACGATTACATCGAATCTGTCTGGCATATCCTTAAAAACTACTACGATCGCGAGCTGCTCTATAAGGGCTACAAAGTGGTGCCCTATTGTTCGCGTTGTGGCACGCCTCTTTCCGACCACGAAGTTGCTCTGGGTTACGAGGAGGTCTCTGACCCTTCGCTGTTCGTGCGTATGCCGTTGGTCGATAAGCCCGGTACCTCGCTTCTGGTCTGGACCACCACACCATGGACGTTGCCCGGCAACGTAGCCGTGGCAGCGCACCCTGATTTTGAATATGTGACAATCGAGCGGGCACTTCCTGAAGGCGGGACCGAACGCCTGATCCTGGCCAGGGACCTCATAGAGCGCGTCTTCCCGGAGGAGCAGGTGCGGATTGTAGACTCGTTCAAGGGAAAGAAATTGAATGGCATGCGTTATAAGCCACTCTTTACCTATATGCCCCCAGATAAACCCGCCTATTTTGTGGTGCTGGGCGAGTTCGTTACGACCGAGGACGGGTCTGGCCTGGTGCACATGGCGCCCGCTTTTGGTGCGGAAGACATGGACATGGCCCTCGAACACGACCTGCCTGTGTTGATGACCGTGCAGCCTGACGGCGCCTTCGTGCCGGAGGTTACACCCTGGCGCGGTATGTGGGTCAAGGACGCCGACCCGCTTATCACTCAGGATTTGCGAGCACGCGGATTGCTCTTCAGAGTGGAGACATATACGCATACCTATCCTTTCTGCTGGCGTTGCAAGACTCCATTGCTCTACTATGCACGTGAGGCCTGGTACATCCGCACGAGCCAGTTCAAAGACAGGCTGGTGGAATTGAACCGTACGATCAATTGGGTGCCTGACCACATCAAGGATGGCCGTTTTGGCAACTGGCTTGAAAACAATGTCGACTGGGCGCTCTCCCGTGAGCGTTACTGGGGTACACCTCTGCCTTTATGGGAATGCCAGGAATGCGGTCATACAGAAGCCATCGGATCGGTGGCAGCGCTCTCCGAAAAAGCCGGGCGGGATCTTAGCGAACTTGACCTGCACCGTCCGCATGTCGATAAAGTACATTGGGATTGCCAGGAGTGCGGGGGTGAAATGAACCGCGTCGCAGACCTGATCGATGTGTGGTTCGATTCCGGTTCGATGCCTTACGCGCAGTGGCATTTTCCCTTTGAGAACCAGAGTAAATTCGAAGAACAATATCCTGCCGATTATATCTGTGAGGCCGTCGACCAGACTCGCGGCTGGTTCTATTCGTTGCATGCCATCAGCACCTTGCTGAATGACGTGGTCAGTTTTAAGAACGTGCTCTGCCTTGGCCTGATCCTGGACGGAAAAGGCCGTAAAATGTCGAAAAGCCTGGGCAATATCATCGATCCGTGGGATGTGATCTCCGCCCATGGAGCGGACGCCTTTCGCTGGTATTTCTACACGGCGGCTCCTCCAGGAAACGAGCGTCGTTTCTCTTCCGAACTGGTTGGCGAGGTTGTGCGCGATTTTACGCTTACCTTATGGAATGTCTATTCATTCTTCGTAACTTATGCCAACCTGGACAAGCCTACTCTGGCCGCGCGCAACTGGAGTGACAACAAGCTCGACCGCTGGCTACTTTCTGAGTTGAATGCATTGGTGCGAAGCGTTTCCGCTGCGTACGAACAATACGATGTCCCCAATGCTACCCGACCGATCGCGAACTTTGTAGAGTTGCTTTCAACCTGGTACCTTCGTCGCTCACGCCGCCGCTTTTGGAAATCTGAATCAGATTCAGACAAACAGTCTGCCTATCAAACCCTTTACACAGCCCTGGTAACTATCGCCAAGTTGCTTTCCCCTTCCATGCCGTTCCTGGCTGAGGAGCTTTACCAGAATCTGGTGCGTTCGGTGGATCAGTTCGCGCCTGAATCTGTGGCACTGGCGGAATGGCCTGAGGCTAACGAAGGCTTCATCGACGAGGACCTCAATCGAGATATGGCAACTACCATGAGACTGGTTTCGCTCGGGCACTCAGCACGACAGAAAGCCAATCGCAAAGTACGCCAACCGCTGGCAGAAGCCGCCTTCTCGGTTGGCAGCGCGGTTGAACGCAAAGCCGTAAAGGCATTCGCGGACCTGATCGAAGATGAACTGAACGTCAAGCACGTACGCATGCTGGATGCAAGCACGGAAGCGCTTGATCACAGCGTCAAACCGCTTCCGAAGCAATTGGGCCAGAAATACGGTAATAAATTTCCGAGTATCAAGAAGGCTATCCTGGCTATGAATGCTGAAGAGTTGGCGCCAGACTTGTTGGAAGGGAAAAGCATTTCCGTCGTGGCGGATGGAGCGACCTACGAAATTCTGCCAAATGAGGTGGAGGTCAGGGCTCAGGCCAGGGAGGGGTTTGCGGTGGCAGAGGAAGGCGCCTATGTGGCTGCTCTTGTGACCGAATTGACCCCGGGTCTGCAACAAGAGGGACTGGCGCGTGAATTCGTGCGTCGTGTGCAAGATCTACGTAAAAGTGCCGGTCTTGATGTGGCTGATCGCATCAACTTATACGTGGAGGCCTCGCCTGGATTAAAGAAGGCTGTAACGACTCACCAGGACTACATCATGGCAGAAACGCTGGCAGTCACTCTGAAGTTTAGAAATCCGGTCATCAAATCCGTTAAGGTAGTGGATGAATTCGATGGCGAAAATGTGGCATTTGGAATTCTCAAGGTGTAATTTTTATATAGATAAAAGAATCACCCTGGAAAATCTATTGTAGGTGTGGAGAAAGTTCATTAACCGGAGTGTATACCAATCCGTATGGGATGAGTATTGTTCGATGCAGATCATTTCTGGGTCCGGGTGCCTCACCTTTTATTTCCTTAACCCGGAGCCAGTTGGGATTTTGGATAACTCATTCCTGGCTCGTTGATATCGATAGCGTATCCTGTTCATCGGTTGTTGTTACTTCTCTAGCTTGAGAAACCTTGAAAGTGTGGCCAGAGTAGGGGATAATGGGAGCATGTTCAGTTCTCTACAATTTTCCCCGAATGCACCCGAACCGGAGCTTCGAGAGGCAATTGTCGCCTGCGGGAGGATCGCGTACGAGCGAAGGTTGGTAACCTCCAACGACGGCAATATTTCCGTTCGCGTGGGCAAGGACCGTTTCTTGATCACGCCCGCAGGCACTTGTAAGGGGCGAATGGGTACAGACGATTTGCTGATGTTGGATATAAGTGGAAAAGTAATATTTGCCAAACAGGGTTGCAGGCCTTCTTCTGAAACTCCAATGCATTTGGAAGTATACAGCCAACGGCCGGATGTCCGAGCCGTTATTCATGCACACCCGGTTTTTGCTACTACCCTGACTGTAGCCGGTTTCCCA
>CAZULT010000131.1:0-3133 GCA_964621295.1 uncultured Anaerolineaceae bacterium
AAAGGGAGAATAGATTGGCACTATTTCTCAAATAAGAAACATACAAATTTCCATCGGAATTTTACTCTGCCCATAAACTCCGCACGCCGCATTAACTGAGGGTATACTGTGTGCGGAGTTTACACGTTCTTGTATATTATATTATGTAGGTATATCACTATATTTATTTTCAATATAGAAACGTAATGTATTGGAAATAAATTATCACTCAGTAGTTACAACACAGAATGGGAACATACCTTACCTGCAATGAGAGACGTTGACGTGTTAACTCCGCACATACTGTAGAAAGCATCATCAGCAACGTCTGACCCGTTAACTCCGCACGGCGAATCAACTGTCCAGCTTCAATCTGCAAACCATCTCAAGCACCTGTTTCTCGAAGGTCAACATAACACGGTTTGCATAGGTTCTGCCTACCTTTGTTGCGATCAACGCCACTAAACCCATACTCTGAAGACAACTTAGATTTGAATAGAAATAGACATAACTGAAGGGAACCTCGTTGTGCACTGATGATATCTTGCGGTATCTTTGATAGATCTCCTTGGCGAAGTCTGACTTACTTGTGGCTACGGCTTGAAGAATCATGAGATTCGGATCCGAGAGATCGTGTATCAAGTCGAATACGATGTCCTTTCTTGCCTTCTCGAAGCAATTCTCAATATCTTCAGAATCTTTAGTCACAGAATAGAACAGTGTTTTGATGGCCACTCGGGCATCGGAGTTAGTCTTTCTGGTGGTCAAAGCAGCGATTTGAGATAACTTGCCATCATCCCACTTGTGCAAACCCTGTTTGGCCCTTTGTATGAGGATATTGTGAATCTGACCGGCATCGTAGTTCTTGAAGTAGACGCTCACTGGCTGAAGGGTGCTTTTAGTGGACAAATCAAGGTCTGTGAGAAATCGATAGTAATTCGAGAGCATAATCACCATGTAGGGATTCTTGCTTCTGCTGAGCAAGTATAAAATCTCTCGATTCTTGTCTTTTGCACTCATTAGATCGATCTCATCGAGAAGAACCACAGTTTTATCTGGATATTCATGGCAGAATTTATTGTAGAGTTCACTCAAGCTCGCTCCTCGTGCCTGAACACCCAACAGATGTGCTAAAATCTTGAACGTGGTGTTGTGCTCCCTGCAATTGGCGTAGATGACATTTAACCTGCCTTCACTATTGAGAATACTCTGGAGATACTTCAAAGTTAGTGTTTTACCGGAGCCCTTTGTACCAATTACGGCAAGATGCGTCGGGATGCCACTAATGTCAAAACGAGTCAGTTCCCTTATAAGATACTTTGACTCCTCCCTCATAATAGGTTCGTTCGGAATGTAACTGAAATCAAATACTGAAAAGTCTTTAACGATACTTCGGATTCTGGCGTTTCTATCCTTTTCCTGTTGCAGAAAACTCATGATATTCATTCTGGACGCATTAACCTCGCCATAGGTGTAATCCGAGCTACTCATATAAAATACTTTCGCGCCACGTAAAAGTGATAAACGGCAGTGCAAATATTTCCAAGTCATCGGGAAAACAAAAAATATAAATAGTAGTGGTCCCATCAGGTCTCGTATGAGACTGGGAAATCCCTTTGAGGACTTGGGCATAGGTGATTTGTTTGAAACTGCACTGCCGGACTTTGTGCTGGCATTTGCTTTTTTCACATCCGTTGCCTATGCCGTTCTCGGTAAACGTTTCGAACTACAACGGCCTGCGGTTGCGATGTCGGCAACCTTAGGATTCGCTCTTTCAGTAGGCCTGGTGTGGTGGGAGCAATCTACAGGTTTTTCCATAAGGAATTTGGGACCTATTGCCGCAGGCTTTGCGGTTATCCTTCTGGCCTTTGTGTTGTATCAATCCATCCGGCAAGTTGGTGGATCCTGGGCTGGGGCCGGTATTGCTATTGGCGCCAGCCTGATTGTAGGCAAAGCGCTGCAATTGAGGTTCCCTTTGGATTCGGGGATCATCCAGATTGTAATGATAGTCGCTTTAGTAGTGGGACTTCTGGCCTTTTTTCTTCACCGTCATCAGAATTATCCACAGTTACTACATGCTCGTTCCAATCTCGCTGATACCAAGCATGATATGAGCGACCTCTATCGGGACAGGCATTTATCGAAAAGACTCACGCGAGGCCTGCGAAAAGTCCGTCAAGAGGCCGAAGACCTTGATCAGCACCCAGAAAACGTGGGGGATATTATGCTGCGGCTGAGAAGAATGCTACCAGCCGAGGGCTATCTGACGAGGAGAATGGCTCAGTTGCGGGCAAAAGCTCATCGAATTCGAAACGGGCACATTGCCCGATTGAAAGAGACTCGCGACACCTTTTCTAAACTCCCAACGTCGGTTAAAAAGAAAGCGGCTGCGGATCTGGCTGATCGGTACCGCCAAATAATCGGCATTGATACTCGGCTTGGGCGGCTCGACAAAGCTGTTACTGAAACCGAGCAACGAATCCGTACCTTGACCTACGAGGCTCAGCAATACGTTACAAGAGCTAATTATCAAAAGCTACATGATACGTTACGAGCAGCCGAGAAGCTCCAGCATCACAATAGTAGGCTCATTAAGCTGATCGAGCGAGCTGAAGGGAAGCTCTCTGATGTTGCTCTGAAAGTTGTGCACGAGGTGAGAAACGTTGAAAAATGAAAACGAAGAACTTGACGATATGTTGACCGAACTGGACCCGCCCTACGAGTCCATTGACGAGTTAAAGATCGGCCGTTTGTTGGATCAATACGGTATTCCATTTTTCTACAAACAGCCAACGATTGTGTATGACCAAGGGAAAAACCGAATCTCGAAGCCATCCTTCACGCTGCTTAGCTATGGCGGTGCTGTGATCGACTATGTTACCGCCTCGAATGAACAGCAGGTGCTACAAAAGGAAAAACTCTATCGGTACAATCAGATTCCCGCTTTAGTAATCGGTCCGCCTGACCTGGATAAGCCGAATTGGGATAAGGTTCTCTATGAAAAGCTCGAACGGATGTCTAATCAGAGTTTTGATCCGATGCGGTACATACATGAACCTGTTGGGAAATAGCAAGGCGGCATTCTGGCTTTAGGGGTAAACGTACAACAAGTCCTGTACCCCGGCTTGTAAGTGTTTGTGGTTAAACGATTAAT
>CAZULT010000132.1:0-2835 GCA_964621295.1 uncultured Anaerolineaceae bacterium
GCGGTGTAACCAGCGGCCACTGATTGCCTGGCTGTTGAGACGACTTTGAATAATCGTGCTTCTCCGACCTTCTCGGATTCACCCAAGGCAACTGATTCGTCTCCCAGCGCACGAACGGCTTTCTGGTATAAGTCTGAAAACCCTTTTCCAACAAACGTGCCGGTAAAATCTTCAGCCAATGCTTCCAATGCCGGTGTGAATGGGTCAGGGACGAAGAAGCCCCCGAATTTTCCAAAGTATCTTTGCAGTTCAGCATATAAATCTGCGAATGGGTTGCCTGCATTTTCGCTCATGTTCATCTCTTTCTATCCTTTCTCTGTTATATGATGCAAGGGCTTAATCTCGCTCTTCGAGAATCAGGTGATGGCGTAAACCGCTTTCAATTTGTGCTGCGGTATGAGCCGACAGGAACTCCTCAAGGATGGTTGGTTGGCGAATGATCTTTGTCAACCGTCCAAGCCAGGCAGCTTGTGACTTGGGTTCGGTAAGTGTCAACATAAATACCAGTCGAACGGGCGTGGTCTCCTCATCAAAGCCCATCACATGGAATTCAATTGGCTCCGCGAGAACCCCAACGGCCAGCGCGGAATGCAGGTTATGATGAGCATCCGTATGGGGAATAGCAACTGGAATAAGGCTCGGGATACCGGTAGGGAAGGAACGTTCGCGTTCGAGCACAGCTTCCTTGAAGGACGCTTTGACGAATCCACGTTCAAATAACCGATCGCTAAGTGCGTTGAGCACTTCTTCGGAGTTACTGGCTTTCAAATCCAGTAAGACCAGATCCTGGTTGATGACTGGGTTGCCATTCTGGCTGAACAGTTTTCCTGATTCTTCTTTCATATTCACCTCGTAAGAATAGTACTATGCTGGATTGGGTTCTGGGGCTTTGCCTAGTAAACCCAATCGATGTTTTAGCAGATCGACATCTTGTTCAGATAGGATGGGGCTGACAGTAATGACCTGTGTCCCGGGAAGTTCGAGTTGGATGGTACAGACGACCGCGTCAATATTGCTGAAGTCGAACCTGCCCAACCTGCTCACTGGAACCACATCCACAACCTCGACTTCAGGCAACTCTTCTCGAATGCGCGATAACAACATCCAGACTGCCACACCGCCTTTCGGACAAGTCACGACGATACGCGGTTTCAGTTTTGCCCCCTTCTGATCTGTCAGGCCAAAACCAAGGGCCATGTAGATGGTCAGGTTGGCGATCTCGTCGAGTGGTAAGGGTTTCAATTCCCAATCGGCCAAGTCGAGGAGAGATTCAGATATCGCATTCCTTAGATCAGGGTAAGTGGTCAGGATCTGGTGAGTGAGAGGATTACACAGTGGGAGGTCATATCGAAGCCGCAATGCGATGCGCTGTAAATGCATTGTCAATTGGTTGCGTACTTCATCTCGAACCCAGGGGCGTCCCAATCGATTGCTGACGTTTTGCACGAGGAGATTCACGGATTCAACCATGCTCCCATCAAGTGTGGTGGCTGAAGACGTTTTTAATCGGGAATCAAAGTACTCGTTCGGGGTTGTCATGATCTCAAGGGTAAGATACGCCAGGTCGCTGGGTGGGAGTTGGGTTCCGGTTTCGTGAAAGAATTGGCGAGCAAGTTCATCAACCGCCTCACGCTCTTGCCGTTCTCGATACTGGTCAGCAGCAGGATCTCCTAAAGGCTCCATTATGTGGCCAGCTCGAATGCGCCTCACCATAACAGCCCAGATGAGGGCCAGATGGAGGTGGGCCGTCTCAGAAAAAGAGGCGTTCAGTTTCTGCCGCAGCAGGGAAATCCAGCGCCAGGCGTTCGGTAGATCCCATCCAAGCGTCTCCTTGAGGATATGCTCCTGAACGGGAAAGTGCGAGGTCCCGTCCAATTGAGAACGTGGAGTTCCCCACAAGGACATATGTAGTAGAGCTGACTCTAGCCCTGTTTCAAAAAGGAGTGAGAGCAATCTGTTCCGAATCGCGCTTTCCTGGCCAGTTACCTTCACACCCACGTGCGGTTTACGTTTGAGGGTGAGTTGAAATTCGTGAAGGCATGCCTCCACATCCTGTAGATCTCTGGAGAGCGTCGCCGTCGAGGTGAACAGACAGGAGGCCAGATCCTCGCGTTTACGATAGTCGCCATGTACCAAAAGCTCGAACATCAGAAGCGTCTGACGATCTTCCGCAGTGAGCAAGGTAAAGAACTCCTCCTGGTGGAGTTCCTTCTGCAGTTGCCTCCTCAGCGCATCGCTAATCTCCAGTGTGATTCCAGAGCCAGGTTTCGAAATCAACTGAACCCCACGCAAGTAAAGCCAGGGCTGGATGCGAGGCAGATTGTAACGAATCGTACGAGTCGAAATACCCACTTGCGTTCCAAGCTCTTCAGCTGAGATGGGCAGATTTTCCGAAAGCAAGGTCAAGAGAATAGCCACTTGCCGTGAATTCAACCTTAGGTTTGCCATGTTTTTCCCTTTGGTATGTTAATACTATACAACTTCTTTCTCCTTCTCGGTTCGGGTATTCAACTAATTTCTGCAGGAGCCGTTGTTACAATTTGATAACAATTATGGCCTCTTGCATGGTTCTTAGGATGTGATAAAAGTAAGGAGATTTACATGTCGACCGGATGCATTCTCATGCTTCTGTAGACTGACCCGATACATCATACTCACTACGTTCAATCCGTTTTAAACCAAGAGGAAGAACTTTCGGCAGACCAACGCATTTGGACAATCAATAAAGGGAATACATGGATCGTGACCAATAGCAAAAAACCCAGAGAACCTGGGGGCAGGTCAGCTTCAATATTGGCCGTAAATTTTGAGAATATGATTTGCGAGTTTAAGCTA
>CAZULT010000133.1:0-2458 GCA_964621295.1 uncultured Anaerolineaceae bacterium
AGCACCTACGCCAGTCCAGTAATCCAACGCGATCTCATGCGCCATCTCTTTTGGTGTGGGGTCCCCCGCAACATAATTCATTAGGTTCTCGTAATTGTAGCCAGCACCAGCGATATTGTCCATAGAACAAACGGTATAATTTGTGATGGGCTTGTAACCGTAAAGCCACTCATGTGTCATCATTTGGCACAGGTCCCATGAAACGATGTCTATGGGTTTAGTAAACGAAGTCCTCACAGCGTTTGCAATAGTCGTGATCTCGACCAGATCGATGACGCCGGAGGTAGGATTTTCACCGTAAATTGCACCACTTGTACCACCACCGTGTCCTCCACTGTCCCAGACCATCTTCTGACCCGGATAATTTACAAACCACCAATCGAGGATGGTGATGATCTGGTTTGGATCATTGAGGTCTGGCTCTGCAGGCAGGCCAAGTTCGGCTGTGGTGAAAACAGTATATCCACCTCCGCCGCCCTCATCCATAACTCTCATCTCATTTGGTCCAGCACCATTGTCGTCGAAGAAACAGACAGACCAATGGTTAGCGCTGGAACCACCTGCGGCCATCTCATTTGCATCGTCTTCCAGGAGACTTTCTATTCCCGCAGCCTCACCGTTGCAAATGTAGAGGTAAGACCAAGGCTTCTCGGGCGCTCTGGTCGAACGTTCCGGTGGATGACCGAAGACCTCGCTCTTGCGGGCAGCGTCATATTCCGCATACTCGTCGGTTGTCCTGTAGTCCAGGACCTCAGCGTATGTAAATGCGTGCTCCTCCTTTATCTTCTCGAATCGTCCGTCAATAAGCCTGAAATAGCAGGCATCTTCACTGTCGAGGCTGCGCTCGAACATGACGCAAATCGTACCATCGACCACCGTGATATGGGGTTTGAGGAAGCCCCAGAATGATTCGGCATTCGTCCAGCTTTCTCCGCCGTCCTCGCTGATGTAATATTGGGAAAGGAACGTCCTGTAAGCAGCATCCCCGATAACCATGTGTATTGTACCATCGAACTCCAGACATGATATCCACCAAGAGACCACGCCGTTCAATTGAACAGGCTCGTTATCGATGTATAATGCCCTGTCATCCAGGTCCCCGTGTATGGCAAAAACGTGTTCAGCCAGAACAAGTTCATCTCCGACAAGCTGACCAAATAATACAGGGGTTTCGGCTTTAACAGGCTGAACAGAATCCCCTATGAAAGGGATTGGTATAGCAAACAACATCACGCCAACAATCAGAAACGTCAGACCCACATTTATGCTTCTTTTACTCTCCATCTACAACCACTCCTTTGAAATATACACAAAATGAGCATGAAATGACAGATCAACATCCACCCTCATGTAATTTGTGTAGATTAGGTTATGATAATGGGTTATTTCCTATATTAGAGTATCGTAGTTACAGAGTTACTAACTACATTTTATAGTTATGAACCAGTTTATTACCTACAGAGTAACAGTATGTTCCTCAAAGTTTATCCCGATTTTGGCCAGTTCAACTAGAATAGGATTGTAAATCTCAGGATATACCGGAATATGAACGCCTGGTTTGTTTATCTTTTCCTCGAGAATCATGCGGACCGCGATTGCGGCCGGAAGGCTGACCGTCCTCGCGATGGAAGTGTCTCCGCCCGGAATACCGAAGTCCAGAAGAGTCGAGGTTATTCGCTCGTTTTTATCAGGATACTCGACCAAGAATTCGTGATGCATGACAATCATGTCCCGCTCGCCTTCGGGCAAGTCCATCCTTTCGAGGGAGATGACATTCATCCAGTCAATGGGATTGTCCTTGTCCTCCGGAAGAGGTCTGTCGCTGAACAGGCCGAGCCATTCCAATCGTTTGATCACTGTTGCATACTTCGTGAGACCGAGGAATTTCGCGGTGGCCTGCGCCAAATCCTCATCCGGAGAAGCGATGATCAAATGTCTGGTGACGTCGCCGTAGGTCTTTCCATTGAATCCCTTCAAAGGTTCTTCGCCCAGCCAGCCCAGCGCGACTATTTTCCTCATGGTCTCGCACCAACCGGTCATCCTGAACGTGCCCCGATAGACAGTGTGAGCGTCCTTCAGCCCGTAAATCTCCTGGTAGGGTATGGAGTTGCGGTTCGGATAATTCTCGAACGCGCCCACTCCGGGCACGTCCTGTATGAAATAATTCTCGAACAATTGCTCGCCGGGGAATTCCAGAATCTCGCCGTCCTGCAGCCACTTGGACGCGTTCTTGGAAGCCTGGAGCACTCCCTTCGGCGCCCAGGAGAACTTGTATCCGAAAGGATTGTTGTTGGCTTCGAAGGCCTGGAGCGCGCCTGTCGTCGACCTGAAGCTCTTGACTTTGCCGCCATTCTCCTCGGCCTGGTGTATTATCTTCATCGCGGACATGTGGTCTATGCCAGGGTCGAGACCGCACTCGTTGATGAACACGAGATTCTTGGCTTTAGCCTGCTCGTCC
>CAZULT010000133.1:2468-2748 GCA_964621295.1 uncultured Anaerolineaceae bacterium
ATGATGTGGTGAGCAGGTGTTTTTCGCATTCCAGGCAAATCTTGGCCACGGTGACATGATGGCTCGGCGGAAGAAGGCTCACTGCGATGTCATGCGCGGAAACCAGCTGCTTCAGCTCGTCTATTTTGTCAACGGTCCATCCGACAGCCATGCCGTGCTTATGATCGCCCAAAAGCTTCTTGGCCTTGCTGACCGTTCTGCTGGCCACGGTTACCTGAAAACCATGTTTCAACAAATAATCAACAAGCGGTCTTGAGACCAGACCAGCACCGAGCACCAG
>CAZULT010000134.1:0-2692 GCA_964621295.1 uncultured Anaerolineaceae bacterium
CCAAATAAAGAAGGTGATGGAGAAATTACCTTCAATACACCTTCCGGCAAAATCGAAGTCTATTCCGAGACGCTGAAAAAAGCCGGTTTCTCGCCCTGGCCGACTTGGGATGAGCCGCCTGTTCCGGGTGAGAACGAATTCTACCTGCTGACCGGTAAGGTGGCGCAATCCACGCAGTTTGGCACGCAGAACAACCAGCTTTTACATAAGTATTCCGACGAACCCCGTATGTGGATGAACGCCAAGACTGCCGCCGGACTCGGTCTCGATACCGACGATTGGGTGGAGGTGACCAGCAAAGTGGGCAAAATCCATATCCGCCTGCTGGCGACCGAGGCCATCCGCCCCGACTGTGTCTACCTGACGCCTGGCTACGGGCATCTTTCCAAGGGCTTGAAAACCGCTTTCGGCGTCGGCGCAAGTGACTCAACCCTGCACGTCACTTATACCGACCCCATTAGCGGCAGCCAGGCACTTAGCCAGACTTTTGTAACGGTAAAAAAGATTGCAGGCGCGCCCAACGAAAAGACGCGCAAGCCGCTTTATTTAGGAGAGTAGACCATGGCTAAATATGGTTTCTTGATTGATGCCTCGCGTTGTATCGATTGTCGCGCTTGCCTGGTGGCTTGCAGTGTGGAAAACAATGTTCCCATGCATAACACGCGCATTTGGATTAAGGAAACAGGTGTCACAGGCCAATTTCCTGACCTGAAGCGCTATACCGCCCCGTTCCACTGTATGCACTGTGAAGACCCATCTTGCGTCTCTGCCTGTACAGTGGGTGCTTTGAAGAAAAACGAGGACGGCATCATCACTTACAATAATGATGTTTGCATCGGCTGTCGATACTGCATGTACGCTTGTCCATTTGAAGTTCCACACTTTGAGTGGAGTCAACAATTTTCGCTGATTACAAAGTGTGATATGTGCGTCGCCCGTCTGGCAGAAGGACAAGCCGAACCAGCCTGTGCAGCCACCTGTCCGACGGACGCCATTCAGTTTGGCAAGCATGAAGACATGCTGGCTATGGCTCATGAGCGTATCAAAACTCAGCCAGAACGGTATTTTGATCACATCTTTGGTGAACATGAGAACGGCGGCACATCCACTTTCTACATCTCCCCGGTTCCATTCGGGCAACTTGGCTTCCCAACCGTTGAAACACTACGGTCTCCTGCTGCATTCAACCGCATGGCGACCGAACAAGGCACCCCCATCATTGCGGGAAGTGTGGCGCTTGGCATGACTGGAATTTACTTGGCGCTGGAGCATCTTGGCAAAGAGCACCCGTCAGAGAAGGTAGAACCCGCTGAGACGAAGCAAGACAGCGCAGGCAAGGAGTAAAACATGACGATCAATATTAAAGTCAAAAGTGTCAAGGCGTTGAAAGGTCTGCCGCGCTTTGTATATGTCCTCGCTGTTATTGCCGCTTTAGGAGTGAGCGCGGGTTTCTACCGGTTGTACGCCGGACTTGGAAGTACTACCAATCTGAGCACCGTATTCCCGTGGGGACTGTGGATTAGTTTCGACCTGACCAACGTAGCTTTTTCTGGTGCTGCCTTTACGCTGGCTGCGCTGGTTTACATCTTCCATATGCACGATTTACATCCTGCGGTTCGCCCCACGGTGCTTTTCGGGTTGCTCGGTTACAGTTCGGTTTTGGTCATTCTGTTTTTTGACCTGGGCCGCTGGGACCGTTTCTGGCACTTTCTGGTCTATCCGAACTTCACCTCAGCACTATTTGAAGTCAGTTGGTGTATTGCCCTCTATAGCGGCATTCTGGCCTACGAATTCAGCCCGGTGATTTTAGAAAAAGTAAAAAACGGTGAAAAACTGGCGAAAGCCTTAAAAAAATTCAATATCATCATGGTGATTGCGGGCATTACCCTTTCGTCCATGCACCAGTCTTCGCTTGGCTCCCTGTATGTGATAGTTACACACCGTCTGAACCCCTTGTGGTATTCCATCATCCAGCCGGAGTTCTTCCTGGTATCATCCGTCGCTGCGGGTATCTCCCTGATTATCATCGCCTCCTACGACAGCATCTGGATGTTTGGACAGACGATTAGTGAAAAATCCATCGCGAGATTGGGGAAGATTCTGCCATGGGTTTTGGGATTCTATCTTTTGCTGAAATTAGGCGACTTGATTTTGGGCAGGAAACTAGGTTTACTTTTCACGAACGGCATACTCAGCGTCTTATATCTATCAGAACTGCTTTTGATGCTGGCTGCCATCGTCTGGTTCTCCGTCAAAAAACTTCGCTCCACCCGCAAGAGCGCGTTTAACGGCGCTTTGATTGTTGCGGCAGGAATCCTGCTGAATCGCTTTGATGTCACTTGGTTTGCCATCCAGCCGCTCAATGGTCTTCACTATTTCCCGTCGTTCATCGAAATATCCCTTTTGGTCGGTGTGGTAGCTGGTGTATTAGTGGTTTATTCGCTGGTGGCTCATTTCTTCCCACTGTTTTCAGAGACCCTACCGGTCAAAGACCTGCCGCCTGCCGAGCTGACCCAGCTTCAGATTCCCCAGCCTGTTCCAGGAGATTAATTTACCTTGGTAGGCGATGTAAAACCAGACCGCCTCATTCTGGATCCTAAGCCTGCCACCGTTTCGACGGGCAACTGCCCACCTGACAAGCCTCCCGCCAAACGACAGCGGGAGGCTTGTAATCACCAGAAAGTTGTACCGA
>CAZULT010000135.1:0-2582 GCA_964621295.1 uncultured Anaerolineaceae bacterium
GGATCGCCCCCGGCAGGATTCAGCGTGCGCGTTCTGACTCCCGATGGGCTGGTTCTCGAACAAACGGGCGTGTACACGCTCCAAATGCCTCCCGTAAACACTCTGGCGATTTCCCCGTATTACACAACCCTGAACGAGCCGCCCATGCGTAACTATACTGTTCCAGTCACGGACAACAATCGGTTGGTTGCCTTTGTACAGGTAACACAATCCACGGATTCCGTTGAAGAAACATTGGAGAAATTGCTAACCACCTTGCTGATTGCCGCACCCCTGCTGGTGTTGGCCGCTGCCAGCAGCGGATATTTCCTGGCCGCCCGCGCTTTGCATCCCATTGACACGATGACCAGCATGGCCCGCCACATCTCTGCCGAAGATCTGTCTGCCCGCCTGAACCTGACCAGCAACGATGAGTTGGGGCGCCTAGCTTCCACCTTTGACGAAATGCTGAATCGGTTGGAAGTTTCTTTCCGCCGCGAGCGCCAGTTCACTGCCGACGCCTCGCACGAACTGCGCACACCGCTGGCTGCCATGCAGGCCATCTTGAGCGTCACCCGTCAGCGCCGGCGCAAACCTGCCGAGTACGAGCAGGCGCTCGATGACCTGAGCGAGGAAACCGAACGCCTGCGCAGCCTGACCGAGTCGCTGCTGGCGCTGGCTCGTTCAGATTTGCACCCGATTGCGCTCAACGAGACGGTCGATCTGTCGCCTGTGCTGGAAAATGTGTGCGAGTCGCTTCGTCCACTGGCAGAAGCCAAAGGGCTGGAGTTAACTTGCGAAACGGTCGGCAGCCTCAACGTCCGGGGAGACAGCGATAGTTTGATCCGTTTGTTGATCAACCTGCTGGATAATGCCATCAAATATACCGAGCATGGCAGCGTCCACGTGTCTGCAAAGCTTGAGGAAACAAGCGTCCATATTGAAGTCGCCGATACCGGCATTGGCATTCCGCTGGAGCATTTGCCACGGATTTATGAGCGCTTTTACCGGGTGGAACAATCCCGCAGCCAGCGGAGTACCGGGCTGGGATTATCTCTTGCGCTGCAAATTGTGCAGGCACATGGGGGCAAAATTACGGCAAAAAGCCGCCCGGGTGAAGGCTCCACTTTCATCATCGAAATTCCTTCCAATTTTTCCTAAAAGCGAGACGACAGAATGATTACTGCATTGACAGGGCTTGTTTCTACCTATGGGTATGGGCTGGTATTTGGATTGATCTTGCTGGAAAGTGCGGGTCTGCCGCTTCCAGGGGAAACCATGCTGGTAATAGCGGCCGCCTATGCCGCCAATGGTCATCTATCCTTTGTGGGTGTTGTACTCGCGGCGGCGATTGGCGCAATCCTTGGCGATATGGGTGGGTATTGGGTTGGGCATAGAGGCGGTTCGGTGCTTTTAGCCAGGATTTCTGGGGAACATTATCAGAAGCACATGCAAAAAGGCCATGCCTTTTTCGCCAAATATGGTCCGGCTTCTGTATTTCTGGCACGCTTTGTGCCGGTCGTGCGGGTGATCTCTGCTAACCTAGCCGGGATGAGCGGGATGCGCTTCAAGGTTTTCAGCCTGTACAACGCAGCGGGCGGAATCGCCTGGGCAGTGCTGATGGGCAGTCTGGGTTTCCTTTTCGGGAACAACCTGCCCTTGCTGGATCAATTTTTACAGAAACTGGGGATTGGCCTGGCATCCATTATTGCATTTTTGGCGCTGGCTATCTGGATTGCTCGCCGACTCACTCAAAATGAAGCCCGGGTACGGAAAGTTCGGGAAACCCTCCGGCAGCAGTTGGGCTTGGCCCGCTTACAACATTTCGCAATGGAACATTTGCGTTTTCCCAAAGGCCATGTGGTAGTTATCCTGGGTGGCTTTTTGATCGCCATCCTGGCCGGTTGGCTTTTCGGCGCTATGTCTGAAGATGTGCTCATGAAGGATTCCCTGACCCTGTACGATGTAGGTATTGGGAAATGGTTCCTGGCGCATGCAACCGAAGACAGCAATGACTTTTTCTTTGCCGTGACGCAATTGGGCGGCACCTGGGCGATTATTGCCGGGAGTCTGTTGCTTGGCGGGTGGCTGGTTTGGCGCAAACGCTTTGCTGGTCTGGTTACATTGCTCGCCAGCGTGGGCGGCGGCATCCTGCTGAATGTGCTGCTCAAGAATATTTCCCTGCGCCCTCGCCCGGATTTTGTGAACGCCTTTTATCACGAAACAGGTTTTAGCTTTCCGTCCGGTCATTCGATGATGTCGGTTTTGTTCTATGGCATAGCCGCCTACCTGCTGGTTAGTCAACTCAAAACATGGAAATGGAAAGTCTGGTTGGCAACAGGGGCTTTTACCCTTTCCCTGTTGATCGGGGTCAGCCGGTTGGCCTTGGGCGTCCATTTCCTGACCGATGTGCTGGCTGGCTGGTCAGCAGGTCTGACCTGGCTGACAGTTTGCATCATTCTCTACGAGATAACTACTTCCAAACCCAGAGAAAATTCTATAATCTAGGAATTAAAAAAAATCCATAGGCAACAATCAGGGGGGCAATCCGTTTAACGGATTGCTTCATCTCAACTTCATCTCCGACAGATAAGATTTGTTTT
>CAZULT010000136.1:0-2412 GCA_964621295.1 uncultured Anaerolineaceae bacterium
ATATGCCCCCGCGCGGGCGCGTCAACGTGCGCGTGCACCGGCCGAACGGGCGTGTGGACCTGTTCGAAGTCGAGGCAATGCTCAATACCGAGGTGGAGCTCGAGTATTACCGCAACGGCGGTATCCTGCACACTGTGTTGCGGAAGATGGTGAAGTGACCTGGCTACCTCCCAGCCTCCCTCAAATTCTCTTGGGATTTGGGGGATTTGGTTTTTAAACCGATGGGGGCTGAAGATTTACGGCAAGAGCAGGCGAGTGAGCGTGTCAGCCAGCCAGCCTGCATATTTGCCTCTGCTCCAGCCTCGATCCACGGTCATTAATTGGAACAGCTCAGGGCTGGTCAAGGCCCACACAATTTCGCTTGCCTCTTCCTCATTCAGTCCCTCGCGCAAAGGCCCATTCGCGGCGATGCTGCGAACAAAGCGGGTCATGTTTTGCAAACGTTCCTTGAGCAGGTTCTGAACCAGATCAGCAATTTCTGTTTCGGTCTTGGCTGCGCTGCGCATGATCTGGAATATCGGCGCAGCGCGTGACATGATCTCGGTGATGTCTTGCGAGAACACCTCCAGCTGCCGTCCCTGGTCCGCACCATGCAGCACGGACTGTGGTTTGGGCCTATCCAGGAGTCGAACCGGTTGGTCATCACCTCCGAGGGAAATGTCCAGGAGGAAAGCAAGGATCTTGCGCTTGTTGCCAAAAACGGCGTAGACTGTTTCCTGCGCTACGCCTGCCTCCTGAGCAATGGCATCGATGGTTGCGCCGACGTATCCGCGCTCAACGAAGAGCCTGTGGGCGGCCTCGGTGATCTGCAGGCGCGTTTGACGGGCCTGCTCCTTGCGGCGGGAAGAATCATATTTGCGTTTTAGGGGAGTTTTCCTTGGCATTGCCTCTTGACTCTTTCGATAATTGATTATATCATATATATATTCAATATAGTATTACAATATTGAATATAATCATTTACAGGTTTAGCACTTTGCCAAAGGAGAATAAATGAATATCGTTATGCTTGGTTTACGGTTCGTTCACATCACAGCTGCAATCGCCTGGGGAGGGGGAGCCTTATTGATGGAGTTCTTCATCAGTCGCAGTATCGCTGCCACAAGTGAGGCAGGACAAAAATTTGCACAGCACCTGACCAACACGGTTCGCATCCATCTCTTCATGATGGCTGCGGCGATCTCGACCGTACTGGCAGGTGTCCTGCTGTACTGGCGCGACTCGGATGGGTTTTCATCGGCCTGGATGCTGTCCAGTTCCGGCATAGGTTTCGGTATCGGCGCCGGTTTCGGTTTGATCGCCTTCGTGTTTGGGGCGATCTTTGGGCAAAGCAATGCGCAACTTGGACAGATCGGTGCGCAGGTAGCAGACAGGCCAACCGGTGAGCAGGCCGCCAGCCTCCAGGCGCTTCAGCGACGCATCCGCGTGGTGTCTCCAATCCATATCGTCACGATGATCATTGCTATGGCGTTCATGGCCATGGCGAGGTACTTTACCTTCTAAGATGGCATCCATTGGAAGAGACCGGCCCAACGTGTAGTGCACCCCAATTGTTGGGCATAAATTAAGTAGAGACAAAGGACTGAGTTCTGAACTGAACAGGGCTCAGCCCTTTTAGTTTAAGCTTAATTCGGCGATTGTTGTAGTAATCGATATATTGATCCAGTTCTCTTTGGAAGTTCTCAACCGAGTGGAAGGACTGGTTGCGAAAGAACTCGGTCTTGAGCACGCCGAAGAAGCTCTCGATCACACTGTTGTCGTAACAATTGCCCTTCCTGGACATGCTCTGAGTGATGCCATTTTCTTTGAGCACGCGTTGATAGGGCTTCATCTGGTAGTGCCAGCCCTGGTCCGAATGGAGCATCAGGGGACCATGGTCGGGGATCTTTTGGAAAGCCTGTCGCAGCATGTCCATCACCAGGCGGAAGTTGGGGGTCTGTGATAGGGAATAGCTCACGATCTCGCCGTTGAACAAATCCAGGATGGGGGACAAATAGAGCTTCTGGCCATTCACCTTGAATTCGGTGATGTCCGTGGTCCATTTCGAGTTCGGCTGGACTGCCTTGAAACGGCGTTTCAAACGGTTGGGGGCCACTTTCCCGACCTCGCCCCGGTAGGAACGATACTTTTTCGGCCGCAGCACACAACTGAGGTGCTCTTCCCGCATCAGTTTCATCACCAGTTTGTGGTTGGCCCGATACCCCTGTTGATGCAGCGTCAATGTGACCCGCCTATACCCACACTTGCACCGCACTGCAAGTGCAGGTGTAGCGCCCCTTATGCCCTGCGCAGATATTGCGGATCGCCTGCCTCTCCGCAGCGTATTTTTGGGGCCGGGGGAGCCGTGCGGCATGGTAATAATAGCTGCTCCTGGGAAGCTGGGCGATGCGAAGCAGCGTAGCCAATGGATAG
>CAZULT010000137.1:0-2323 GCA_964621295.1 uncultured Anaerolineaceae bacterium
GCGTCAATGAAGCAGAAAATTAAATAAGGTTAACCGATGAAACAATCAACGCTGGATCGAATAAGAGTGACCAATAAGTATATAACGAATAAGTTTATGATCCACATTGCCGGAAAACGATTCGGCCATTTTGCTGTCTTGAGTCATATCGGTCGAAAGAGCGGCAAGTTGTACCGAATACCAATTATTGCAAAACCTATTAAGAATGGATTTGTGATAGCGTTGACTTATGGGAGAAAGGTTGACTGGTATGAAAACATTGCGGCTACAGGGAGCTGCTCGCTAAGGTGGAAGAGCAGGGATTACCAGCTAATCCATCCTGAATTCATAGATAGGGAGACTGGTTTGATGGTCTTTCCAGCAATGTTCCGTTCTGGATTGAGAGCAATGAGAATCCAGGATTTCCTCAAGCTAGAGATTCAGGAATAATGCAAAAGGCGGCCTAACGCCGCGTGCACCCAACCCCCCGCCTCCTCCGCTGCGCTTCGGGGGTGCTGCGCGACGGCGTGTGGATGCTTGCACAACTTGCCAATGTTCATGCAATTATGGTCTTTTAGTCTTGCAAACACCGGCAACGGGTACTCTTCCCCCCTAACGGGGACCTTCGGCAGAGTGCCTCGCCGCGCTACACGAACGCAGACCGTTGGTGCGCCCAGGCTTCCTGCGGCCTGATGGGCGCTGATTGCAGTCAGTGCGCCTCGCCGGTTATGGCGCTCAGCTGCGCCGAAGAGATCCCGGCATGTTAAACGAAGACTAACGGTAGCCGAGATCGCGCAGACCGAACATGCATGGTTAAATGTCTCCCTGCCAAGGACCGGTCAGACAGAACCATGAATTTCATCATCTATAATTGGCCAGAATCTGATGCTCAAATCATAAGGAGATGAATAATGAAAAGAACCCATCGATTACTCACAATTTTTGGTCTGATCCTGATGTTCTCTACATTGATGAGTTGCTCTCCTGGAATGCCTCAAGGTTCCGAACAGGACGCTGGTGAGGTACTGGTATGTAGCCTTACAGAAAACCTGATTGGATGGAGGGTAACCACAGGAGGAAAAATCACATTTGTCGATTTTAGCCCGCCAGACGGGGTCTACTTCGAGTTCGAAGATGGAGGCTGCCAAGCGGGAAGCTTTGCACACAACCAATTTTGGAACACGTTCAGCGACGACCAGCAACAACAAATCACTCTTGGAAACTCCATCCAAATGGAAGGAATTCTCACGAAGGATAGTGGAAGGATGATTGTCTCGGTGCAAAACGTGGAAGTAGCCCCGTAAATTAAGTTCTCCTCAGAACTACTTTTGGGTATCGATATCCGGCCACACAGGCTTCGATTACAGCAAGGACCGGGCGTACAAAGCGCGCACCTGATGATGGGATGGGCAACTCCATACGCTGCGCTCCTGGGACAATCGCGATCGCAGCGGATTGCTCCATCGTCCGATAGCCCCGT
Source organism: uncultured Anaerolineaceae bacterium (assembly GCA_964621295.1). Lineage (GTDB taxonomy): Bacteria > Chloroflexota > Anaerolineae > Anaerolineales > Villigracilaceae > JAABUE01. Next base: position 1,460 of record CAZULT010000137.1, read on the forward strand.
CAAAAGGAGTCATTCCATATGGCAAAACCAAAAACTTCAAAAGATACAATGAGCAAGCGTCAAAAAAGGCGCGAACATCAACGTCGAATCCAAAGACGCAATCGTCTTTGGATTATTTTGCTTGTAACAATTGGCGCACTGCTAGTATCATTCGTTCTCATTTTGCCCAACTTTAGAGCATCGGATGTTAGTTCCGTTATTCAAATCACTCCCATTTCAAATGCAATTCCTATGAATAAGACCAGTATGGGAAATGCTGACGCGTTGGTCAAAATGGATGTATGGGAGGACTTTCAATGTTCAGGCTGTTTATCCTATACGACAAACATTGAGCCGCAAATTCTCAGTACTTATGTTGAAACTGATAAAGTATATTACACGTTTCATGTCTATCCTTTCATTGATGGTGGTCAAGGAGAATCGCACGACGCGGCAAATGCTGCGATGTGTGCCGCCGAACAGGAACGTTTTTGGGATTACCATGCCATAACCTTTGCTAACTGGATAGGCGAAAACGCGGGTTCATTTACAAAACCGCGACTCGTTGCGTTTGCGGAAGATATCGGCTTGGATATGGTTACGTTCGACCAGTGTTTTCAAGAAAACACATATTCTGCTCAAATCCAACAAGATATTGATGATGGGACAAAACTTGGCGTTCCACCCACCCCAGGTATTTTTGTTAATGGCAAGATCGTTGTCAGCAGTGTAGGGCAAAATTACATTCCATCGTTTGATGATATATCTCGCGCCATTGAGGCTGCTTTAAGTGGAATTTAATTGTATCTAACTCAAGTTGCCACCTTGATATGAAAGTATAGAAAAATCCATGAGTTTCCGGTACATTTGGGGTATCCCAACCAC
>CAZULT010000138.1:0-2241 GCA_964621295.1 uncultured Anaerolineaceae bacterium
GTTGTTCCAGCGCATCCAGTCTGGCTTCCCATTCGCGCGCCATCGGGTGATCCACCGTTTTCAGAATCGCCCTGGCACGTGGATAGTCCTTCTTCTGGATCAGTTCCCGCGCCGCCTGCATCTTTTGCTTCGACATTACCCCGCTCCTCCATGACGTTTGGATATTGCTTTAGATTGTAAAGGACAAATCCAATTGACGAAAATAGGACGTGGCTGGAGAGTTGACCTAAAGGGAGGGAGCTATTCATGAAGCCGCTTCGCACCAAAGGCATGAAAACATGAACCGGGATTCTCGTAGGGGAGGCCCCGTGTGGCCTCAGGCATCAAGATAAGCTCCAATTCATAAAGACTTGACAGGTGGAAGGGGTTTTCTTACGTTTGGTTTTACGGCCAAATTGTCGGAAAGCGGCTTCCAGTTTACGCTGCCACGTTTTCACACCGTGCCAGTTGCGGGCGATACAGGTCATCAAATCAGCGATGCGACTTTGAATGATTTGCACACATTTTGACAGGCTAAATTCATGTCCCTTGCGCCAATGCCAACCGGCACTGAGCCGATGACAGAGTAAGGCGCCGATCAAATGGGCATACAATTGACATAAAACCCGCTCCACGCGCCAGTTCCCGAAATGATCGAGACACAGTTGCGATTTCCAGACCCGAAAGAGCCACTCAATCTGAGTACGGATGGGATAGAGGTCGAAAATCTGCGTGAGCGACCAGGCATCAGCGGCCAGGTTGGTGACCAGGATGTCCCAGCCCAGCAAAAACAGATAGGCTTGGGAACAGGTTTTCCCATCCTTTCGGTAGCGTTTTTTCGCTTTGCGGCGTCGGGCATCGGCGACTGGTTGGGGCAAACGGCGGACCACTAAACGGATCGGCAAGCGTACCCGTGAGCCCAGATCAACCCTCCAATCCGCTTCATTGACCGTCAGCACCTGTAACCAGGAGACAAGATCAATCCGGTCATCGCTGTGGGGGGCATATAAAGCGGTTTGGGACTGACACCGACACACAAAATAGGCCTCTTGCTCAGCGATATCCCGCAAACGCTCTTGCTTGAAATACCCCAAATCAAACAGGTTCAGACTGCCGGGGATGGCATGTTTGCGCGGCAAAGCACTGTTTTGATCATGGACTTTACCGGCCACCACTTCTGCGCCAACCCATTGTCCCGTCAGATAGTCTAAGGTGACCTGTATTTTCAGCCGGGCATCGGTGGCGCTGCCAGCAAACTCCGCCAATAAGGAGTTGGGCAAGCTGACCTGGGTGCTGTCCGTCACATGAATGGCGCTGAAAACGCGAAAGGCGGCCACCGGCAAGCGCCGACTCGCTACCCCTTGTCGCAATGCGCCCACTAACACCCGTCCCAGCAACTCCACGGCGGCCTCCCCCATCCGCTCATGAATGGCCGAGCCGGTCACGCTGATTCCTAACTCCTGTGCCAATTGCGCTAAGGTATTCAAACTGGCATCTGCCTGCCGCAACCACCCCAAGACCAGCGTTTGTACAAACCGCTCGGCATTCAACTCGGTTTCGCGTTGACTGAATGGGCATATGTGATTGGCTGCTTGCACCATCTCGCCTAACATGACCTGCAATGGCTCCGCTTTGCTGTTACACTTCTGGGATGACATGGTCTTCTCCTTGTTGTTGGTCCTTCAAGGTAGATTACCATGTCATCTCAACTTTTTGATCCTTATCTTGATGCATGAGGCCACATGGGGCCTCCCGATGGTAGCGTCGGTTCTCTGTGTTCAATGTTCTTTGCGACCTCTGCGTCCCTGCGTCTTTGCGTTGAATCTTTTTTGCTAATGGCTAACCGCTAATCGCTAAAAGGTATTTTCGAGGATATCCACGTCGCATTTCACGCTTACCCTGATCTGCAACGATAGATTAATTGAAGGAGCGGCTCGAATGACACTTCCATTAGAACCAACTATTCTTGTGATTTTTGGCAGTATGGGGGATCTTACATGGCGCAAGCTGGCTCCTGCCCTTTACAATCTGCTGCTTGACCAGCAGTTACCGGAGCATTTCGCTGTGATTGGGTTGGATATGAAGCAGGAAAGCCCGGATGAATTCCAACTGCGGCTGAGAGATGGTGCAAATGGCTTCTGTGAATGTGGCGGGGTGGACGAGAAAATATGGAACGGGTTTGCTGCTAACCTGTCCTATCTCTCATGTGATTTTGCCAACTCGGCAACCTACGCGGCCTTGAATAGTCAGCTTAAAGACTTT
>CAZULT010000139.1:0-2236 GCA_964621295.1 uncultured Anaerolineaceae bacterium
AACTTATATCCCACTTTTTATTTACCGAGAAATGCTTTCATTATTATTTATAGTCGGGTAACTTAGGCGGATTACTCCGCCCTTGTCCCCTAAGAACCGTACTTGATAGTTTCCCATCATACGGCTCAAGCTCTCAAAAGGCGGATTAAACCACCCGGCAATATACTAAAATCCATTATATGTAACAACAGTATAACCGTTTGGAGAAATAATTATCCCAAACTGGGTCGAAAGGATTGGCATTTCCGTTAATGAGCTTGTGGCGTTTGATCTGGAAACGGGCAAACCACCGAAGCATAATAGTTTTGCCATCGTCAAATTTGCCGAAGAATTGCCAATTCAAGTTACCATAACTCATAAATAGGAGGGAAATGATCTTCCTTTTACTCAGTTTCTGATGTCTCCTCCGAGCCCAGTTCCAGATATTGCGCCACAGGATTTTGTCTAAGGCGAAGAAGACTTCCTTAGAACAAATACGACTGTGGTAATTTGCCCATCCAATGATAACCGGATTCAGATTACGGATTAGTACTGCTGCCTGTGAACCTCTGTGTTTAACAATGGTCTCCTTCAACTTATCTTTCACCGATCTGATCGCCTCTTTCGATGGACAGATAAGAAGCTTCCCTCGGGAGTACATTCTTATGTTCTGACCAAGGAAATCGAATCCATCAGTGATATGGGTAATTTTCGTTTTCTCCACTGACAACTGTAGCCCTCTTTGAGCGAGAAAATCCTCAATCAGAGGTTTCACCTTGTTCTCCAGGATTTCCTTATTGGAAGCTGTGACGACAAAATCATCGGCATAGCGAATAAGGTGGATTTTGTGTGGATTATTTTTGCGGCATCCATCGGATCTGATTTTGATCCCGAAGGCTTGGTCAATAGCCGCCTCAAGGCCATCAAGGGTCATGTTGGCAAGTGTCGGAGAGATAACGCCTCCTTGCGGAGTTCCCTCCGTTGTTGGAAATAATTGTTTGTTCTCAACAAATCCAGCTTTAAGCCATTGTTGCAGTATCCTTTTGTCCATCGGAATGTTCTGCAACAACCAGTGATGGTTGATGTTGTCAAAACATCCCTTGATGTCTCCTTCCAGTATCCATGTTGCGCTGTCTTTTCTCGAAAGGTGAATGTAGCATCTTTCGATAGCATCGTGGCAGCTTCGTTTCTGACGAAAGCCATACGATCCTTTGTCAGCCAGCGTTTCTGATATTGGTTCCAGAGCCAGAAGGTGTAAAGCCTGATATGCCCGGTCTTTCATTGTGGGTATCCCTAACGGCCGTTTCTTACCGTTCTTTTTACGGATATAAAGACGGCGAAGTGGCAATGCTTTGTAGTTCTTCCTGACTAAGGATAAGGCTGCCTGGAGTTTTTGAGTAGGAGATTTCCAGAGAACACCGTCAACTCCCGGTGTCCGTTTTCCTGAATTTTCAGTAACTCGCTTGACGGCTAGTAACTTAGCATTAAGCGAATGGGTAAGCAACCATTGTAAAGCTTTCGCTTTATTATGTTTGCCTTCCTTTGTTGCCTTTGCAATACGTACCTGTAATGACTTTACCGACTGCCTGACTTTCTTCCAGTCGATGGATTTCCAGTGAGTCAGTTTGGTTTCCGGTGCACAATCCTTTTGATCGGACTTCATTTGCTTTCCTGAATGATAGTCTTATTACAATTTTCTTGCAAGAGAGAACCCGATGGAAGTCTGCATATCCCGTCCATTACAGACGAGCTTTGGCTTTTTCCATCATCCCATACCTGTATGGCATTGTGAACCCTTCACAGGATTCCTACCCGCTGCAACGGGAGCCATACAGGCTTAACACGTTCCTCTTAAATAACGGGGTGGGTTAGGTGCTGCCTTTATGCCGGAAGATCTACATCCATGTGCTTGCAAAAAACGTACTTGCATCCTGTCTTCTTGCCATTTTGGCCAATGTGTATCATCAACTTTCACATTTTCTGCGTGACGACACGTCGACGGCAGTTCAAATATTTTCACCATACCATCCAAGCCGACACCTTCTGGAATGTTGCTATCCGTTAGGGAATCTTGTCCTGGCAGCTTCACACCCCAACGTTACCATTGACGCATGTGCCAGTAGGCTACTCATGATGGAACATGAGGTTAATTCAGTTTGTAAAAGAACGATTAACAGTTATTTAAGCGACCTCGTGTCGCACGTCTACTCGTTGCTAACGGTCGGCTTGCAGCCGCCGGGTGGGGGTTGCTTGGGTT
>CAZULT010000140.1:0-1885 GCA_964621295.1 uncultured Anaerolineaceae bacterium
CCAGAAGGGATTTTGTAGAAAGGGACCTTTAATGCATGCAACAGGTCGATGCTGGCATGGTCAAACGCGGTAGACAGAAAACCTATGCCCCTTTGCTGACAATGCTGGATTAATTCTTCATGAGCCGTACGATCCAGCTCCAATTTCTTAATCATCTCAAACTGCGATTCGTCTGCACCGGTCAGTTCTTTCTGGTATTCCGCCTTGTCTGCTGTTCGAGTGACCAGTGCACCCACCTTGAAGGTTTGGAATTTCACAAAATCAGCTCCTGCTTCAGCAGCCACATCAATCAGCTTCTTCGCCATCACGATAGAACCATTGTGATTGACACCTGCTTCCGCAATTACGATTGTGGAAGGCATATTCAACTCTTGATCACCTGATCTGGCTGAACGTCGCTTCTGAGAACAGAACCGGCCCCGATGATGCAAAGACTCCCGATAGAAATACCCTGCTTAGTAATCGCACCACTGCCAACAAAGGATCCATCCCCAACGGATACCCCCCCATTGATGACTGCGCCTGTGGCTATATGACAATGATCGCCTATGCTGGCGTCGTGCTCGATCAGCGCCCGATCGTTGATGATGCAGTTGTTTCCAATGCTTGCATTCGCAGTCACGATGGCGCCGTGCATGACGATCGTTCCGTTTCCCAGGCGAGCATGTCTGGATACGTATGCAGTGGGGGATAGGATGAGCGGCAACTCGAAGCCCAGTTGAAGCAGTAAGTCAAACAACCTCACACGGGTGTGAGGGGATTTGATCTGCCCCACGGTCACCAGCGCGTAGCGGTATTTTCCGCGTAACTCCACAAGGCCATCATCGGTCCCGAGAAGCGGATAACCAAGACTGTCCTGGGTTTCCGCTCCCTCCTTCTCGACCAGCCCGGCCACCTTGAATTTCCCTGCCATTTCGATCACATCGATGCAGGAGCGGGCATGGCCGCCTGCGCCCACCAGGATGATTTCATCCATGCAGATTTCGAATAACCTTCTGGAGGTCCTTGTCGGACAGATTGGTGGAAGACGGCAAACACAAGCTGTCTTTCCACAACTGCTCAGCCCGATCAATCCGGTAGCGTTCACAATCCTGGTAAGGCTTTTGAGAGTGGTTTAACGCCCAAACCGGCCGGGTTTCAATTCCATCGTCCTCCAGCCTTTGCATGAGTGCCTCCCGCTCCTCCCCGAAGGCCTCGCTTCGGATCTGAACCACATTCATCCAATGGTTGTTGTCCGCAAACCCCGGAACTTCCGCGAGATCAAGCCCGGACACCCCACCAAGCCCCGATTGGTACTGGCGATGGATTTTCTTTTTCCTTTCCAAAAATTCGGGCAATCGTTCAAGTTGAGCAACGCCCAGAGCTGCCTGGATATTGGTGAGTCGGAAGTTATAACCGATCTCGTGGTGAATATAGCGTTTCGGATCATCCTTGGCCTGGGTAGTAAGGTAACGAGCTTTTTCTGCCAACCGGTCATCTGCAGTGAGAATCATCCCACCGCCGCCTGTCGTTATGACCTTATTCCCATTGAAGGAGAGACAACCCAACCTGCCAACGGTGCCGGTGTGCTTTCCCTTATAGGTCCCTGCGCTATAAAATGTGCCCAGGCTCTCACTGGCATCTTCCACAAGCACAATGTGGCGCTCCTCACATAAAGGCGCGAGTTCATCTAACCAGACCGCGTTGCCCCAGACATGGACCGGCAGGATGGCTGCAATACGTTTACCTGTGGACTTATTGTATGTCGCGTGATCTTTGAAGTAAGTCTCAGATTGAATGAATTGGACCGTCTTTTCCACATCCAGATTGTAATGACGCTGGGCGTCCATAAAAACTGGGGCGGCATTGTTATAGGCCACCGCGTTTATGGTTGCGATGAAGGTGA
>CAZULT010000140.1:1895-2196 GCA_964621295.1 uncultured Anaerolineaceae bacterium
ATGACCTCATCACCAGGTTGCACGCCCGCCAATTGCAGGGAAACCTGCAGGGCGGAGGTCCCATTCACGCAGGATACAGCGTGCTTCGCACCTGTATACGCAGCGATTTTCTGCTCAAAAAGGTCCACATACTTCCCGGCAGAGGAGACCCATTCCGTATCCAGGCAATCTTTGACATATTGCCATTCATTCCCGTGAATGTTGGGGACTGACAGGGGAATCGAATGATCAGGCATAAGCAATCTTCTGGGCCAGGTTCATGGTTTCCAATGCGCCCTCCAGGCTCAGACCGGGCCAGGCT
>CAZULT010000141.1:0-2194 GCA_964621295.1 uncultured Anaerolineaceae bacterium
CAAAGGTCAGGCGGTCTTTTTTCGCGGCTTCATCAAGCCAGTCAGGAATCTCCGGGATCAACCCCAGGCGGTCGGCCAGGCGGACAAGGATCTGGCTGACCTCCAGGCGTTCGCCTTCCGGTTCGAGAACCGGGCGGCGCATCTGAAAGAACACTTCAGGATAGGTCCATGGGAAGAATGTCCCGTCCCAGGATTCGTACCCGGACCGTGCCGGCAGAACGTAATGGGACAGCGCGGCTGTCTCGGTCATCGCCAGCTCGCAGGTTACGAGCAGATCCAGTCTGGAAAAGGCCTTTTCGTAGGCTGCGGTATCGGCATAGGAGCGCAAGGGGTTTGATCCGCAGCAGAGGACTGCCCGCAAACGGTCCGGATGATCTGAAAGGATTTCTTCGGGCATCACGTTGGGCGGAAAGACGCCCGTAATGGCGGGATAGTCGGTTGTCACCGTCCGCCAGGACTTTGGATTGCGTTCGTCGGAATGGGAGCCGATGGGGACCAGGTGGCCGGGAATGACGTTTCCACCGGCAACCCCGATGCGCCCGCAGACGGCCAATAGGATAACCTGCAGGCAGGAAGTCGCCGTGCTGTGACGGTTCATAAGTGTTCCCAGGTCGGGATGCATGCTGGATTTTCGCGTGGCCACGAGGGAACAAACCTGCCTGACCTGCTCAAAATCAAGGCCGCACACGTTCACGGCGGCCTTTGCGTCAAACCCGTCAAAAAGAGGCCGTATCTCCTCAAAGCCCGTGACGTGACGGTTGATATAGTCGGTGTCCTGCCAGCCTTCAGTCAGGATGATGGCGATCATGGCCCGGGTCAGGAGCGCATCTGTCCCCGGCCGTATCGGGAGATGGATGTCGGCGATCCTGGATGTTTCCGACATCCTGGGGTCGATGACCACGAGCGTCTTGTCCGGGTCCTTGGAAAAGCGGGTCAAGAAACGGCGGGCCTGGGGCATTTGATGGCTCATCATCCCGTTCCAGCCCACCGCAACGAGGACATCGGTGTTGTGGTGGTCGGGAATACCGAAGAGGTACTGCCTCCCCGTGGCCCGGCCCCATGCCCAGAATTCGCCGGTGAGTTCCTGGGCGAGGGGGCTGTAGTGGTAGTAGGATCCCATGCCGCGCAGCAGGCGCACGCCGTAGGCGGCTTCAAAGTGGCAGCCCTGCCCTCCTCCTCCCACGTAGGCAAAGCAGCGTGGGCCGTGGTCATCAACGAGGGACCGGAGCTTCCCGGAGATCTCGTCGACGGCCTGTTCCCAGGAGATACGCTCAAACCCGCTGCCTTTGCGTTTCAGCGGATAATACAGGCGATCGGCATGGTGCTGGTGATGAGCGATGTTGAGGCCCTTTCGGCAGGCGTACCCCTCGCTGCGGGGATTGGATTTGTCAGGCCTCACCTTAGTGATCCGGTTATCCTCGACCAGCACTTCGAGCCCGCAGTTCTGGGCACAGAGCACACAGGATGTCTTTTGCCAGTTGTCCATGATCGATGATCTCCCTTTGGCAAACTCTGTCCAAGGTAGCTTCTTCCAGCGGAGCAAGGAAACAGCGCGTTCCCGGGACAGCGTTGTATCAGCCGCGCCGCTTCCATAAGAGCTTATGTGATTCGGTCCCGGGTGTCAATGCGCATGCTGTTCCCCTGATCGCTCCAACTTTCTTCCTTCACCTCTCGACTTAATCAACCGAACTCCCGTAGTCCGTGGTCATTATGCCCGGCGATGTGGGATCAGGGGAGTCGCGAGGCTCCTCCCTATCCCGATTCTGCTCCAAATGAAAAGGTCTCTTGTCTTAGGCACTTTTATACATGTACAATACGTGCATTATCTGGGGAGGTGTTTAATATGCAAAAAAACTCACTGTGACTATAGATGAAGAAGTCTATGAAGGATTACGCGAAATTATTGGCCCGAGAAAAATAAGCCGCTTTATCGAAGACTTGGTTCGGCCTCATGTGACTAAGAAAGACATCTATGCCGCATATAGAGAGATGGCGGCTGATGAAGTGAGGGAATCTGAGGCGCTTGAATGGACTGAAGCCACTTTTAGGAGACTTACATACAATTTCGAGGAAAAAAGGCTAAAGCCATGGCTGATCAACTTACTACTGTAAGTAAGAAAAGACTGATTGAACAAGCCGGTACAGTTTCAAGTGCTGAACTGGAAGGAATAAAACGGGCCATTTCAATACAGCT
>CAZULT010000142.1:0-1968 GCA_964621295.1 uncultured Anaerolineaceae bacterium
GGCATTTTCAAGGCTTTTTTCTGACTTCGGGTTTTTCCTGCTCCCAAGCAGAATCTACGCCCGCCCACACGCAGGTAACGCAAACCGTTCGGCGGCATATTTGGAGGAAACAATGAGAAAAGTTACCAACCAAGTTCTTCTTGTAGCAGTTCTTTCTTTAATATTGAATGGCTGTGTACCAAGTCCATCCCCAACCGCAACTCCAACGGCACTTATGCCGACAAAAGCATCGCCTACAGCCACAGCACCGGAGACCGATGGAAGTACCAACGACTTCTCGCAACCGATGACCGCCGTAAGTGGATCGTTGATTCTTCAAGGTAATAACTCTTTGCCAATAATCAGACTTGTTTCCAAAGATTCAGGAGATCTTGACGATAATCGCATAGAAAGCTACTGGCATGGTTTGTGGGAGTACGACCCTTTATCCGATTTACTCAATGAGACTTTACACATCGGTGTAAAGAGATATCGCCTTTCCATCAATAATGGCGACCAGGACAAAGTGGATTGGACCAAGTCTGAATTCTCTGTCGACCCGCGCCATGACGCGTTTATCACGGACCTGGCCAACAATGGTATTCAGATTACTTATTTCCTCTCGTTCTGGGACAAGGCCACTTACCCAAACGGCGTCGGAGCACCTTGCCCCAGGTTCAAGACAGAAGAAGAGATAGAGCGCTATCTGGAGTTTGCCAGATTCATCGTTGGCCACTTCAAAGATCGCGTTCAGACTTATGAGATTTACAATGAGCCGGATAATAGGGCATGCCCGCAATGGATAGAAGTGGATGACTATATCAATCTTGTGCGTCGTGCTGTTCCCATCATCCGGGAAGAGTATCCAGATGCAAAGATCCAGGTTGGTGGTATGGCCGGTTTGAGCAACCCTGACGCGCAGGCTTATCTGTTCAGTATCCTCGAGTCGGACATCATGCCCCTGATAGACATCATCTCCTGGCACCCGTTCTACGGCAACTCGCCGGAAACCGATCCTGACTATTACTATGCGTATCCAACCCTAGTGCAGAAAATTAAAGATACTGCTACCAGCAATGGATTCACTGGAGAGTATATCGCCGAGGAAATGAACTGGCGACCTTATTCAGATCCTGACCCCGATCACCCTTCGCCCTATAGCGAGCTTGAAAGTGCAAAATATCAGATCCGAGGTATCTTAATGCATTTAGGGATGGATGTTATCGCAGGGAACCTCCGGATTCCCTCTGACCCCCCTCCCTGGCCTAATCACTACGTGGAAACAACTTTCGCTGTACGTAATCTGTCCACCCTCATGGTTGGCGCTGAAACCACGAGCCTGCCTTTGACTGTCGAAACCGAAGCGTCCAGGTTCACAAGTTACGCTTTCTCTTTGCCCAATGGCGACCTTCTGATCGCTGTGTGGTCAGACGGCGTAGCGGTTGACCATGATGCCGGAATACCGTCTCAGCTTGTGATTCCTGGCTTTGCAGGCTGGAATGTCACAGGCATCGATGTCCTGAATGGCTTCGAACAAGAACTAAAATCGAGTACTGAAAGTGACAATTTGATTATCCGTGACCTACTGATAAAGGACTATCCGATAATTATCCGGTTATCAAAATAGCAATGCCGCCGAACAAAGCGTGCAGCCGACAAGTGGGATTCGCCGCGATTTACAGGTATTTTTCTGGCTTCAGGTTTATACTGCTCTCAAGCCAAATCCACACCCGCCCACTTGCGGCTAACGCAAGCCGTTGGGCGTTTGAGTTCAGTGCATTCTGCTTAGAAAGAAAACGTAAGGAATCAAGGAACAATGAATACCTATGTAATCCTTTTACGCGGCATCAATGTTGGCGGCAAAAATACAGTACCAATGGCAGGTTTGAGAAAATGCCTGGAAGAACAAGGATTTTCCAATGTTTCGACATATATTGCCAGTGGTAATGTAATCTTAAAATCCGACAAACGCGCCAAAGATGTAAAAGC
>CAZULT010000143.1:0-1891 GCA_964621295.1 uncultured Anaerolineaceae bacterium
GAACTGTCGGGTTTACCGACAGAGGCGGCACTGGAGCGGGCGCATGAAGTATTGTTTTATGTAGGTCTTGGCGAAGCACGCTACCGCAAGCTGGGAACTTATTCAGTTGGTATGAAGCAAATGGTGAAACTGGCCCAGGCAATTGTACATGGACCACGCCTGCTCATCCTTGACGAACCGACCAATGGCCTCGATCCCAGCGCACGCCGGCGTATGCTTCGTTTGATCCGTGACATCAGAGATTCGGGCCAAATGCATGTCCTGCTGTGCTCACATTTACTGCGCGACGTGGAAGAGACCTGTGAAGAGGTGCTCATTCTCAAGCAGGGACGTATTGTTCATTATGCGAACCTCGCTCTGGAGCGCAGCGTCAATCAGCGTTTCGTGGAAATCGAGACCTCCGGAGATCAGGCCGGTCTGGCTGAGGCCTTGACCGAGATCGGCTGTACGTGTACGACTCACGGCAGCAGACGTCTTAAGATGGTATTACCAGAGGATTTTGATTTGCGTGAGATCTATCGGGTGGCAGCCAAACGAGACCTGCCGTTACGACGTTTGAACTACCGACGGGATACGCTCGAAGACATCTTTCTCACGGCGATGGAGGCCTGACGTGGCAGTCTATAAACAAACCTATAAAGACTACACTGGCACGCGAACAAGGACGTGGCTGCGTTTTTTCATCTTGGCACGCTACAGTTATACGCGTCTGTTTCAATCCAGGTTCCTGGTCCTCTTTCTGTCGGTGTGTATGTTTTATCCCTTCGGTTGTGCGGTCTTCATCTACCTCAGCCACAACAGCCCACTGCTGGCTGCCCTGCGTTTACAAGCCGCGGCCATGCCGCCGATCGATGGTAAGTTCTTTAATGTCTATTGTGTAGTCCAGGGAGCCCTGGCCTTCCTGCTAACCACCCTGGTAGGGCCGAGCCTGGTTGCCCCGGACCTTTCCAATGGGGCGATGTTCCTCTATCTCAGCCGTCCCTTTTCCCGCACCCAGTACGTGGCCGGCAAAATGACGGTCCTGCTCCTTCTGCTGTCCCTGATTACCTGGATTCCCGGAATGTTGCTCTACCTGATTCAGACCGGTTGCGTAGGATGGGATTGGGCGCGGGCTAATGCCTGGCTGGCCGGCTCGATTGTGCTTGGACTTTGGATATGGATCGTTGTTCTATCGCTCATCGCTTTGGCACTCTCGGCCTGGGTAAAATGGAAAATCGCAGCCGGAGCTCTTATTCTGGGCGTCTTCTTTGCCGGAGCCGGCTTTGGTGCTGCCATCAACAATGTGACACACACAAATTACGGCGCTTTTATTGATCTCATGCAAGTGGTCCATACCATCTGGTCGGACCTCTTCAGGATCAGCTCCCGTACCGGTCTATCGGTCAACGAGGCCTGGGTGGTCCTGGGCGTGACCTGTGCCCTTTGTCTGTGGCTGCTCGCAAAACGAATCCGGGCCTTTGAGGTGATCAAATGAAAAACGATCTGATTACCTTGGATAATGTGTCCCGGTTTTATGGCGAGGTCCTGGGTGTTAATCGGGTGACGCTTTCCCTGCAGCCCGGAATTACAAGCCTGGTCGGTCCCAACGGCGCAGGCAAAACCACACTTATGAATCTTATGACCGGTCTCCTTCGTCCCACGCGGGGCCGAATCCGCGTGCTGGGGCTATCTCCCACCCAACCTCATAAGCTCTTTGGTTTAGTAGGCTACGCCACTCAATTCGACGCCTTTCCCAAAGGGCTCAGCGGATTTCAATTCATCTATTCCTTCCTCCGGCTGTTCGGATATTCAAACGCAAAGTGTAAACGACTCGCCAACCAGGTCATCGAACAAGTTGGCCTCAGTGACGCTGCCGGGCGCAGGGTCGCCGGTTACAGCAAGGGCATGCGAC
>CAZULT010000144.1:0-1888 GCA_964621295.1 uncultured Anaerolineaceae bacterium
CTGACGATGTTCGTGAATGGTCTTGCCGGAACTGTCTTCGCTGGTACGGTGCACCGATGAACGTATATCTGCGAAAAAGGGAATCCCCTCCAAAGCCGCCTGATCCAGGTCCCGCACGTAGGAAGACGCCCTTTCCGGCCTGCGTTCGCTTGAAACCCTGGCTGCACGCCGCTCCTCGTACCGTCTCAGTGCGTCGCGGTAGCGCCGGTCAAGCAACAGCCATTCATCGCTCAGGATCCTGCCGGCATAGCGTAGCGAAAGGTAGTCCAGGACCTTCCCGGTCGGATAGACGACTGCTGAAGTGCCGACCCCCGAGTAGTAATTCACGTTACCTTGCGCCGCCGCGGCAAGCTTGGTTCGCACATCATTCACCCCCGCACTCGCCGCTCTGCCGCCTATGGGTGTGAGGAGCAATTCATATGCGGCAAGGGAGGCGAGGTTGATGTAGGAAGGGAGTCCTCCGTCCAAGGTACCGCCCCCCTGGTTTTCATAATCGATGAGGGTGATGCTCTTGAAGGGCAAAGCATCTTTTTTGAGCCTCTTCCCCGGTGCAAAGACGAATTCCACCTGAACCGGACTCCGGTCTGCCGTTTGAAGAAGAATGCCGTGCAGTTCCCTGAGGGCGGCGTATCCATTCGCCCGTACGGATTCAATTTGATTGGCCTGCAGGTTGGCGGCAGAGACCATCACATCCGGCAGCAGGAAAAGCCCACGGATATCCGGCTGGCACCCTTTGTTAACGAGCAGATGATTGATGTAAAGCGCAGCCTGCAGGAACATCCCGGAGCCTGTTCCTCCGGCGAGGGTCCCCACGAACATCACATTCACGAGTCCTTCAAAAGCGGGAAGGTCAGGAGATCCGGAAGGTCGCGTAATGGCATCAAACGCGCGTGCCAACCGGCTTCTTGTGGCGGCATTTTTTAGTTCAGAATAAAAGGCCAGCCTCGACAGCATCCTGACCTGCCCGGCCCCATTGTGAAGCGACAATTGCCGGATCTCGGTTGTAAGGCTATCAAACGGGACAAACCAGCTGTCCACTTCGTTGCGGTAGCCCAGAAGCACTTCCCCCACCGTCCTTGTGGGACTCGTGCGGATGAGATTGCGGCTGGGCATTCGCCTTGCTGAAAGCATCTTCCTGATGTCGTTTTCATCCGTGTCAAATCCCAGGATAGCCACCCTGCAACGTTCCAGCATCCCGTTCTTTTCGGCCATGTCCAAAACATGGGCGGCGATCTCGCAGCCTACGCCTCCAAGACCCACCAGCAAGGTGGGCCGAAACAGGTTTTTCCCTCCATCGTTGACCATCTCTGCCATGCTATCTCCCCCTCTCCTCTTGGAATCGCCCTCCGGAAAGCCTTTGGAAAACATCGAGCCGGCCCTTGACAACGCGGACCTGGCCACGCCGCCCTTTACCTTTCCCTTTCATGAGCGATTCATCGGTTGTCCCTGATGAACCTATATTCAATTTCCCTCCTGCCATTTTCGATGACATCTCCCCAGTGCAGGACAAGAGGTTCGAAATGGTTTTCTTCGAAGACTTTACGCAGAGTGGCCATACCATATAGGAAATCATCCGTATACCCCCTCCCGTATTTCAGAATAACTGAATTATACCCAGCTTGCAGGCGGAACCCCTCCACGTTTCTACGGGCGCTCCCCCACAGCGGCCATAGATAATCCCGCCACCGGTGAAGTCTAAGCCAATAGTCCGGCATCGGTTCACCCGTCCTTCTCACCTCCAGTCGAGAGTGCCGGGGAAAGCGATGGTACCGCACCAGGCACCATATCTTCATCAGCAGAAAGAGTGCGATAAGCAGGCCCAGGATCTCGCGCCAGCATCTTTCGAAAAGACTCACGCGCACCAGTTCCACCGCGCCCACGAACTTTG
>CAZULT010000145.1:0-1856 GCA_964621295.1 uncultured Anaerolineaceae bacterium
CTTCGGCGACTGATCGAGGAAGATGGATTACGGGGAATGACCTCGAATCCATCCATCTTTGAAAAAGCGATTGCGGGCAGCCATAATTACGATGAAGATATTCGAACCATGGCTCTTGATGGAAAAGATTATAAGGCAATTTATGAAGCTCTCAGCCAACGTGATGTGCAGGGTGCAGCTGATGAGTTTCGAACTCTATACGACAAGACTGACGGCAAAGATGGATATGTTAGTCTAGAGGTCAACCCCCATCTGGCGTACGACACCAACGGTACGATTGCTGAAGCTCGCCGTTTATGGACTGCATTGAATCGCTCCAACGTCTTCATCAAAGTCCCGGCCACGACAGAAGGACTGCAAGCCATCCAACAACTTATCAGCGAGGGAATCAATATCAACGTGACCTTACTCTTTGGATTACCGCGCTATCGGCAGGTTGCGGAAGCTTATATCACCGGCATTGAAGCACGCCTGGCTCAAGGAAAGTCTGTAAAGTATGTGGCCTCGGTGGCCAGTTTCTTTGTGAGCCGCATTGATGTACTCCTAGATCCACTATTGGAAAAAATAATTGCACATGGGGGTGATAAGCTACAACTTGCAAATCAGGTGCATGGAAAAATTGCCATCGCCAGCGCCAAGGTGGCCTATCAAATCTACCATGAAATATTTAGTACTAATCGATTTAAGAAGTTGGCTGACCAGGGTGCCCGCTCACAGCGATTGCTTTGGGCCAGCACTAGCAAAAAGAATCCGAAGTACAACGACGTGAAATACGTTGAGGCGCTTATCGGAGTGGACACAGTAGACACCATTCCGGTTGAAACCCTGAACGCCTACCGCGACCACGGAAAACCGAAGGTCCGTCTCGAACAAGATATCGAGGAAGCCAAAAATATTTTGCAGAGATTGCCAGCGCTCGGCATCAATATAGACAAGGTGACCCAGCAACTCGAGGAAGAAGGTGTCGAGAAATTCAACCATCCGTTTGACAAACTAATGGAGACCTTGGCAAAAAAGTGTCAGGAAATTTAAGAAGAGGTCCCTTTGCCGAAGAACCCTTTGGAAGCAGCTGAAAGATCTTGTGGCAATGATGAGCTGTTTTCAAAATCCAAAGAATGAGGGAAGGACTATCATGAAAAAAGTAGCACCGATTACGGCACTGTTTCTTGATATCGGCGGCGTCTTGCTTAACGATGGCTGGAGCCATCAATCCCGAGAAATGGCTGCCATGGTTTTCAATCTGGATCTAGCCGAGATCAATCATCGCCATCAACTGACTGTTGAAACGTACGAGATGGGCAAACTTACCCTTGAAGAATATCTGAGTCTGGTGGTTTTTTACCGGGAGCAGTCATTCTCACGGATAGAGTTCCAAAAATTCATGTTCGAACAGTCAAAACCGCACCCTCGCATGATCGAGCTTATCCGCAAACTCAAAACACAGTACGGACTCAAGATCTGCGTGGTCAGCAACGAAGGGCGCGAATTGAATGAGTATCGGATTCGAAAGTTCAAGCTGGATGGATTTGTGGATTCTTTTATTTCCTCCTGCTTCGTCCACGTCCGCAAGCCCGACGCAGAGATCTTTCAGCTTGCGCTGGATATCACCCAGGTACCAGCCCGGCACATCGTCTATATAGAAAATACCCCCATGTTTGTCCAAATCGCGGAAAGTTTGGGTATTCGAAGCATTCTACATACCGATTACCAGACCACATGTGCGAAGCTGGCTTCCTTTGGATTGGAGGTTACAGAATGACAGAACAGTCATCTGCAAAACCGACTCACCTTAGTGTACTGATTATTAATGGGGGCTCATCGAGCATCAAGTTTGCACTATACCAGGTTGGCGAACC
>CAZULT010000146.1:0-1825 GCA_964621295.1 uncultured Anaerolineaceae bacterium
TTATCCAATTTATGTCGGATCTGCCCTATGAATATGATGAATCCGCAATTATTGAAGGAGCAAATTACTGGCAAATTCTTTGGAAAATCGTTATTCCCAATGTAATTCCTGGTCTGCTCACGATCTCCCTTATTGAGTTTCAATATATCTGGAATGAATTCTACTGGCCTCTAATTGCCATCAATAACAATAAATTGTACCCCGTCCAAGTTGCGGTAGCCTCACTCTTCACAGAAACTTCGCCAAATTGGGGTATTGTTTTTGCTGCAATGGTCTTGGCATCAGGACCCGTAATCCTGCTTTTCTTCTTCCTGCAACGTTACTTCTATGAAAGCGTTGCAATGTCCGGAGTCAAAGGTTAATAAGGAATCAATTAGTATATGTTTCGTGATTTAGGAAAGAAAAAACTGGTTCTGGGACTCGTGCACCTCGTTCCATTACCTGGCACACCCCTCTATGAGGAAGGCAACTTCGAGATTGCTCTCGACAAGGCGATAAAAAACTCTACCGCCCTGTTTCGAGGTGGTGCTGACGGATGCCTTGTTCAGACTACCGAACGTATTTATCCCTCCGGGGATGACACTGACTACGCACGATTGGCTTCGATGGCGGTCATCACCCATGAAGTACGCAGAGCGACGAGCCAAGATTTTAAAATCGGTGTCCAGATGATGTGGAATTGCATTACCCCATCGCTCGCAGTCGCCAAGGCTACAAAGGCAGATTTCGTCCGGTGTGTTGCCCTATTTGGCACCTCCACCTCCCCCTATGGCATTATCAACGCTGATCCTTATAAAGTGCAGCTCTATCGACGTATTATTGGAGCACAGAAAATCACTATGATTAGCGAAATCGAAGGCTTTCACTATCATTGGCTGGGAGATGACATTCCCATTGAAGAGAAAGCCCAGATGGCAATGAAGGTAAATGCAGATGCCGTTGAGGTGGTTCATTATGATGAGGAAATTAACAATAAGCTGGTTCACGACATCAAAGTCTACGATCCAACCCTCCCAGTAGTCGTGGGTGGGCGGACGAACGCGGAAAACGCGCCTAGCCGATTGAAAGAAGCCGATGCTGTATTTGTGGGCAACTACTTTGAGGATGAGGCCGGGCTTATAAATGAGCAGCGGGTTCAAGAGTATATGGGTGTCATCCGCTCCATGGAGAAGTAAATATTTTACACGAGAAACTTAATGGCAAATCCAATTGGCCCAGAAGCACTGATTAATCAAATTCATACGCTCGGGGATCTTTATCTGGAGGATTTCGACAATATCGATCAATCCATTCGGGCAGTGTTTGATAAAGATCTGCTCCAGAAAACCACTCATGTATACACCACTGGAAGCGGAGATTCATACTTTGCAGCATTGTCCATGGAAATGGCTTTCCGGGAGCTTGCGGGGATATCCTATTCTCCTCAACCTGCGCTTAAGTTCATGGAATATACAACAGACTTCATAGCAAAGGGAAACGAAAACATTCTTCTCATTCCCATCTCAGCCTCTGGAACTTCCTCCAGGGTCATGGATGTAATTGAGAGAGTCAAACATCTTCAGGGTCAAATTACTATTGCTCCAATGGTTGGGAAAGTAGACTCTCCAATTTCTCATACTCATGAACTGAAAATATCGGTTGAACTGCCTGATTTAGGCCGCTCACCCGGCATTCGAACCTATGTGGGTTCTTTGATGGGCTTGCTCTCTCTTGCCATCCTACTTGGCGAAGCCAAGGAGCGTTATTCGCCGAGTGAAGCAGACAGGATAAGGCAAAATGTCAGCACACTCGCTGACATGGTAGTTAAAACAATATCTTCAAGTAT
>CAZULT010000147.1:0-1475 GCA_964621295.1 uncultured Anaerolineaceae bacterium
GCCGGTTCCTCGCCTAATTGCTGACAAAGGGATTCATAGGCTTCGAGCTGATCTCTGTTTTTGATGTCTTCTGGCTTTACCGTTCCCCCTCGTCGCCCTTGACCTGTTCCGGCTTTCTGCAAGATACCGGCCAACCAACCTCCCGCCAGCGGACTGTAGGGAACAAGACCCAGCCCGTATTCTCGACAGGCAGGAATGACCTCTAACTCGACGGTACGGTTACTCAGGTTATACGGACTCTGTTCGCAGACCAATCCCAGGAGATTTCTGGCATGGGCTTTTTCACAGGCCTGGGCGATATTCCAGCCAGCGAAATTGCTGCTGCCAACATACAATATTTTGCCCTGCTGAACGAGCACCTCCATCGCCTGCCAGATTTCCTCCCAACGAGTCTCGCGCCGTCGATGCGCCGGGCGGTAGAGGTCGCGCTCCGGCAAGCCCAGCCAGTCTTTGTAAATGCTTTGATGATGCTCACCACGGTCGATATGGTGCATGTAGTAGACATCGATGTGATCGGTCTGTAACCTACGCAGGCTGTCTTCACACGCCTGTCGGATGTGGTATGCTGACAGGCCACGATCATTGATTTCGTGGCTCATTGGCGTATAGACCTTGGTCGCCAGGACGATCTGGTTCCGACGAGCCTTCTCCTGGCCGAGCCACCGCCCGATGATTTCCTCGCTTAATCCCAATCTGCCTTTGTCCGGTATCCAGCCCAACCAACCGTAGGAATTCGCGGTATCGACAAAATTGATCCCTAGTTCAAGCGCTTTATTCAATATAGTCACACTGTCTTCTTCAGACGCATAACAGCCAAAATTCATCGTGCCCAGACAAAGCCTGCTCACAACGACCCCGGTCTGACCCAAATGTGTATACTGCATGGCAAGTCCCCCTTCTTCAGCTTGCTTTTTTGCGAACACGAACACATTTCACTATTGAAAGAAACAGGTGAGTTGATGAATGGATTCGTTTAAGCGGTAACAGATCAACTCGTTGCGAGGGTGCATGCGTCATTTTGGTGGCGGCACACGGTATCTCGTCGCCGCTGCGATAAGTGTGCGGATGGCCGGATTTTCCAGATCGTCCAGCGTTTTGATTTTGACGTGCCGGAACCGCTTGCCCGTACCTTCCAGGATGCCGTCGGGATCGGGCAAGTTCGCTGCCATAGTTAAAGCCCAGGCCAATGTGTGACCTGTAGGGCGCAATCCAGCAAAAATACTCGGACATTTTCTTTGGCCCGGTGCCATACCCGGCGGTTTGCTGGTTGATCCACACCACCTCGACCGTTTGTGGCAGCACGTCAAAGATCAGGGCGCGGGCCGCGCGGGCCAGTTCCTGTACCGCCGGGTCAAAACCGGCGATGAGGGTGTCGAATTCACGGCTGTCCGCTGCGGGCATTATCTTCCTCCATGTGTTGACCGACAGGGTTGATTATAAACTACACCGCCAGAATCGCCGGGGGGGTTAATAAC
>CAZULT010000147.1:1485-1812 GCA_964621295.1 uncultured Anaerolineaceae bacterium
GTATAAAGAATAAAAGTGAGCAGAGACGCGCGCCTCTGCTCACCGATGCTCTACTTGCGTTGGTAGGCCAGGACATCGCTCGGCGGCTTACTAGCGGCCTGTTCCAGGCGCTGACCCAGATTGCTCAACTGGCGGCCCAATTCAGCCAGCAGCGGTTGACGCGGCTTGTTCGCCGGACGGTTGGCCTGAGCCAGTTGGGCCAGGCGCATCTGGTCGCCTTCGCGCTGTAGTCGAAGCTGATGTTCTCTGGTGACCGGATACATATCGGTTGTCGGCTGCATGATGGTTTACCTTTGTTGGTTCATCGCCTCACGACGGACGGCGATG
>CAZULT010000148.1:0-1782 GCA_964621295.1 uncultured Anaerolineaceae bacterium
CAAATCATATAGCGTTTCGGGTGGCCCATAAGGTAATCGTTCCGGATTGCTTCCCCGATAGCGCACTGAAAAAGTTCGGTGGAAAAAGTAGAAAGGTATATAAGTACAAAGGATTTAAAGAACAACTATATTTGTCTGACTATCAGGACAATGTAAAATTTGTAGACTCATTTCGAGAAGCCTGCGCTCTAGATGAGTCTTGGAGTATGGATGACAACATAATCGTAACAGTCAGGGCTCCTGCGACGATGGCGGCTTATCATCACTTCAAGAATCAACTCTTTGGAGAATTGTTGGACTATTTGAATAAGCGTACGGATCTGACAGTTGTAGTATTACCAAGGAACTCCGAGCAACGATACAATTTGAAAGCAACATTCCCAAATCTGAAAGTTCCCAAGTATCCCCTGATAGGCTCAAATCTAGTGTATCATTCTGACGTCGTTATCAGTGCGGGTGGAACCATGAATCGAGAGGCTGCGATTTTGGGCACACCCGTTTACACGATATTCGGAGGAAAGCTGCCTGCTGTTGATCAAAAGCTTATAGAGTTGGGCCGATTGAATGTAATTCACGGCCTTGATGACATGAAAAAGATCAATTTCGTAAAGAAGACAGATAGGGTAGTTTTGGGTAATCCCGGTCTTTGTGGTGAGGTTATACAGCAAATTCTGTCTGTACCTAGGAGTCGAGATATCAAGTATAGACCAAAAAATGGAATAATTGATTCGTCATGCTGTGTCACCTCACATGCGCGTTTCTTCAGGGTATATTACGTTGTAAAGAGATTTATTCCTCGACGCATCCAGGTGGAGATGAGGCGATATGTGGCCAGATACAAGAGGTTCTTGTACCGAAGAAGCTGGCCGATAAACGAGGCTGCTGGTCGGCCGCCCGGGTGCTTCCGTGGTTGGCCGGATGGACGACGATTTGCCTTTGTGTTGCGACACGATGTTGAATCACCGCTTGGACTGACACGCGTTCGTGACCTTCTATGTCTGGAATCTCGACTCGGTTTCAAATCGGCCTTCTTTTTTGTGCCCAAAGCCTATGAGGTCTCTCAGCATTTGTTGGAGCAGATGAAGGAAAGCGGAAATGAGATAGGCGTTCACGGATGGAATCACGACGGCAAGCTGTATTTGTCCCGTTCGATTTTTGAGAAGCGGGCCGAACGGATAAATAGTCTAATGAAACAGTGGAACGCAGTGGGGTTTGCTTCTCCTTCTGCACATCATCACTTCGAATGGCTGCACCGGCTCAATATCAAGTACGATACTTCGAGCTTTGATAGCGACCCCTTCGAGCCGCAGCCTGATGGAGTAGGATCGATTTATCCACTTTGCATCTGCGGGGATTCGGGTGCCTACGTAGAGTTGCCTTATACCCTGCCTCAGGATTTCACGTTGTTTGTGATCCTCCGAGAGAGAAACGCCGGGATCTGGAAAGAGAAACTGGATTGGATAGCCGAAAAGGGTGGGATGGTGTTCGTCAATTCCCATCCGGATTATATGAGTTTCAAGCGTGGCAGTTGTGGCCGTTTTGAATACAGAGTGAAGCTCTATGCTGATTTCCTCGAGTACGTGAAAACTAGGTACAAGGGGCTTTACTGGCACGCTCTTCCACGCGAGGTTGCGGATTTCTGGCGTGAAAAAAACTGCAATAGCGATGCGGATACTTTGCGTGTTGTGTGTAAGGGAAATCTGACCACGGCATGATGTTCTTGTTAATTTGGTTGAACAGCAATCTCAGTTTTTATTTGTATGTCAACAGGAAAGTGCGCAA
>CAZULT010000149.1:0-1591 GCA_964621295.1 uncultured Anaerolineaceae bacterium
TCCCGACCTGCGCGTTCTGGACAAGCATATCCTCAATACGATTCGGCAGTTCGCTCAGGTATCATCGGTGGTCGGAGCGGTGACGGGCGACTCGGGCAGCAAGACGCAGCAGCTCAGCGGATTTCTGAGGTCAGGTAAGAAAATTATCATCTCCACTGTGCAGACTTTTCCATTCATCCTTGATGAAATCGGCGACGAACATCGTGGTAAGAAGTTTGCCATTATCATCGACGAAGCCCATTCTAGCCAGGGCGGCAAAACCTCCGCCAAGATGCACATGGCCCTTTCGGAACAAGGTGGCGCGGGTGAAGAAGAGGAGACCTTCGAGGATAAGATCAATAAGATTATGGATTCGCGGAAAATGCTGGCCAACGCCAGCTACTTCGCTTTTACGGCTACGCCCAAGAACAAGACGTTGGAAATCTTTGGCATCCCCTGCGAGCCGGTAGACGGAAAGGTGCCCCACCGGCCGTTCCACAGTTACACCATGAAGCAGGCGATCCAGGAAGGATTTATTCTGGATGTGTTGGCTAATTATACGCCGGTGGAGAGCTACTATCGGCTTATGAAGACCGTTGAAGATGACCCGGAGTTTGACACGAATAAGGCCAAAAAGAAGCTCCGGAGGTATGTTGAGTCTCATGACCATGCGATCCGGCAAAAAGCTGAGATTATGGTCGACCACTTCCATGAGCAGGTGGTTGCTAGGCGGAAGATCGGCGGGAAGGCTCGGGCGATGGTGATATGCAGTGGCATCAAGCGGGCGATCCAGTATTTTGAGGCGATTTCATCGTATCTTAAGGAACGAAAAAGTCCATACCGCGCTATTGTCGCTTTCTCGGATTTTGAAGAGAACGGCAAAAAGATCACCGAGGCCTCACTAAACGGTTTCCCAAGCAGCAAGATCGAGGCCTATTTCAAAGCGGATGAAATCAAGGATGTTCCTGGCAAGGCACCGTACCGTTTTCTTATCGTAGCCGACAAGTTCCAGACCGGCTATGACGAGCCGTTGCTTCACACAATGTACGTGGACAAGATTTTATCCGGCATTAAGGCTGTGCAGACGTTATCCCGGCTGAACCGGGCCCATCCCCTGAAAACCGATACGTTCGTGCTGGACTTCATGAACGACGCAGACACGATCACGATGGCCTTTGCCGACTATTATCGCACTACCGTCCTAAGCGAAGAGACAGATCCGAACAAACTCCATGATCTGAAAGCGACGATAGACGGGTATCAGGTTTACAATAATGTGCAGATTGATGAATTGGTCAGGCGTTTCCTTGACGGAGAGGACCGAGACAGACTCGACCCGATCCTGGACGCGTGCGTGGGGGTGTACAACGAAGATCTGGATGAAGACGGACAGGCCGACTTCAAGGGCAAAGCCAAGGCGTTCAGTCGAACCTACCAGTTTCTGGCATCCATCCTTCCCTACACCAACGCGGAATGGGAGAAGCTGTCGATTTTCCTGAACTTCCTCGTACCCAAGCTTCCGGCACCGGTTGAGCAGGACCTGTCCAAAGGCATTCTCGAATCCATCGACATGGACAGCTACAGGACAGAAGTGCAGCAGACGATGAAACTC
>CAZULT010000150.1:0-1585 GCA_964621295.1 uncultured Anaerolineaceae bacterium
TTTAGCGAGGAGCCGAATTATAATTCAATGTTATTAATTTGACTTCGTAAATTTAGTTTAGCCATTCTGCCGTATCTGTTTTCGCTGGTTTTGTGTGTGTGATTTTATGGCAGACAGGCGCCTGCGGTGCCGAGCCTCAAGCTGGCGGATAACTTCTGCTTCTGAGACATCGCGCCGCGGTAAAAAATGCGAGAGTAATTCTTCGATATCCGAACACGATAGTAACGGATAGGTAGCCTTATGGCGCACCCGTTCAGTGAGCATAAACAATATCGCCATCATCACCAAAGCCATATGATGATGCCATGCGTTCCATTTGCGAATCTGGTAATCTGCCATACCGCACTCGCTTTTTCCGTCCTCAAACGCCCGCTCGATCCAATAGCGCTGACGCTGCATCCAGGCCAGCCGCTTGAGTTCAGTCATCTCGGCGGCATTGCTCAACGATATCTTGGTCTCTGGGTTTTTGCCCAGTGTCTGGGTGGCTACCAGCATGTAGCGTTTCGCCGCAGAAGAGTCTCCGTCCCATACATATACCGGCACGCGCAGTGCCCGAACTTTAAGCGGCCCGCGACTGGTCTTGCGCAGTTTCAATACTGGCTGATCCGAAAGTTTAAAAAGCTCAACAATTTCTTTGACCTCATAGCTTCTGGCGTCTGTTCGATAGCGGGTAAAAGGACGCCCCTGTTCTTTTCTCTTCTCAGGGATGTAGGGCTGAGGATCGTCAAGATAAACCTTAAAATCCGAATGAAGATCAACCACAAACTGAGCTCCCATCTGATCCAAGGCCATACAAAATCCAGGGCCTTTTCCATAGCCTCCATCGGCGCCTACCCAACTAAACCGCAGACCATTTGCCCGAGCGTGCCGAACCATTTCAAGTGCCAGTTCATCTTTGGTGCGGAAAATACGGTGCGATTCGGGTATGCCGGCTTTATCACACCGCTGCGGGTCTTCTATCCATGTCTTGGGAAGGTAGAGTCGAACATCCACCGGTACGGCAAAACGGTCTTTGCCAAGTACTCCAAATACCGCCACCTGGCCATTATCGACTTTGCCAAGCCGGCCCAACCACTGCCGGGCAACACCCACCGACATCGGCCCTTGTTTGGCAAAACCGCTTTCGTCGATGAAAAAGCCTGTCTGCTGGTCATCGCCCAAAAGTTCATTCGCATCACAGGCAACCTGATCGATGACATCAGCAGCGCTCCACTTGCTGTGGGTCAGAAACTGCTGAAGATTGCGCGATTTAGAATCCGGAACCACTTCGGCCATACGGTCCATGTTCTTGCGCGAACCCGCCTGCATCAGACCGCTGGCATACTGCCGGGCCTTTTCAGTGACATTATGACGATAGGATTGAAAATGGTGACGGTAGCTTTTCACGAAGGACACAAAACGCCCCCCAATACGGCGCAACGCCGTCTGCGGGGTTGCATAAGATTTCCTCCTGGGTTTACGGTTCTTTCTCCGGGGTTGTTTTCATGAAAACGCATATAGTAAATCCCAGAAATAATTGCAAGAATAATCATTACAAAGTCAAATTAGGTCAAAGCGGTTGAGCATCATCGCCCTTTCCGAAGAG
>CAZULT010000151.1:0-1568 GCA_964621295.1 uncultured Anaerolineaceae bacterium
GCAGAAATCGCACATAATCATCAGCACAAGGTCCAACCGGTCTTCTGTTTCAAACTCCAGATAGTTCTGCTTCACGTAGTTGATGTTCAATTGCTCGCGGGCTGCGGCTTCCTTCGCGTACTCGATGGATCTCCCCGAGAAATCAATGCCCGTCACATTGGCTCCGCGTTTCGCCAAACGTGTCGCGTACAATCCAGGACCACACCCAAAATCAGCTATTCTGGTGCCTCCTCCGATGTTGAACACAGATGCGATCCATTCCACCGATCGATTGATAAATTCCACGTTTCTTGAAGAAACGTCGATGGCCTCGTTGATGTGGAACGAAAGCATCTGCTTTGATGTATGCTCATCGGTCCATAGATCGCTTGCGGTGTAAAATTGAAACGGTTCCGGCCGCTCGTTGATCTTTTCTAAATCATCAAACATTCTCTTTCCTTATTACACAGAACAAATTAATCAGCGGCCCAGCCCTCTGGGTCCACGAAAATTTACTGGTTCGGCATTCATTTACCCACCTTTCGCCGCTGGAAATCAACAACGCCGGAAATGCGCATCAGCCAATCACCTATTGTCGGGGATAATTCATTTAGCATAAATGAGTAACGTAATGGACGTGAATTGATAATCTTTTCTATCCTGCCTTTCTCAATAGCATGTACGACAGCCTCTGCAACCTGAGAAGGAGCGCATGATCCAACTACCCATGGGGACTTCATTCCGAACCTCGCAAACATTCCAATTTCCCTAACGTAACCAGGGAAGATTGTTGAAAAATGAACCCCCGTATTAGCAATTTCCAAACGGAGCGCACGTGCCCATTCAGCCAGACCTGCTTTTGTTCCCGAATACACTGCAGCATAGGGAGCCCCGCTCTTGGCTGCGATGGAAGCTATATTCACTATGTGCCCAGATTTCCTTTCAAGCATTTCTGGGAGAACTAGGCGGGTCAGCGCCATTGGTGCTATGAGGTTCACTTCAATGGTCTCCTGTATAGAAGGCCAAGATAGTTCTGTGTAGGCACCTTCAGTTTCCAGCCCCGCATTATTGACTAGTATGTCGATTTTTCCAAATTCGCTCAGAACATCAGCAATAAGTTTTTCACGTTGGGATGGTTGACTGAGATCGATGGGCATTATTAGAATCTTGATCCCTATCGCTCTTAGGCGTGTTGCTACATCGTCCAATCCGCTTTTCGAACGAGCTGCGAGCGCAATGTTGGCACCTCGCTTTGCAAGCGCTTCAGCTACTATTGGCCCTAGACCACGAGATCCGCCTGTCAGAAGCACGACCATCTCCTTCAAATGTTCCATTGACTTCTCCTTTGCAAATTACCAGCGTTTTCACAGTTGCATAATCGCAAATTGAGGATGCCGAACGCTTGAGCTCCCCTGCTCCCTGCTTATGTCAAGGGCTGACCCCATTTATTTGTTACTGTTGGCCGTCTGGTGCACTGGATTATTAGGACATAACCTGGTAATATCAGCGTGTAAGAATATTTTAGCTTGATAAATTAGCATGGCTACAATTGCAATATCTATCAAGAATAAAAACATGCCACATTTTAC